>CANCXX010000024.1 GCA_947381965.1 uncultured bacterium | reverse complement strand
CGTTTGTAAATGCTCTGGGCATCCTTCTGCCTTCGCTGTTTTAAGTTCCGCTTCAAGCTTCAAGCTCCTTTATCCGGCGAAGCTGTTCTTTATATAATAATCTCTGTGATGATTTCATTTTTCCCTTTATGTATCTGATAGCGGATTGCCGGTATCCGGGTCATGGGATGCAGAAGATTAGTATTCGGATCTGCAATAATAATTTCCCCGCGCCCCTCTCCCTTTACCAGGTTCACGCTGCATCTGCTGTAACAGTTTTCCGCCTTTGCGCAGCCCTCTTCTGTCTCCAGTTTTTCCCCATCCACATCTATTTCTACCGCAAAACCGCAGTCATAAGCCTCACATTCCCTGTCGCTGTCTATCAGATGCCTTCTGATATGTCCCTTTTTTGTAGGTGTGATTACAGTTTCCACTTTAATCCCCTCATAGGGAACCCACCGGGAAGTTACATTTTGTTCCGTCACCTGAAAATCTTCGCAGATTCTCCGCACATATACATACCCGTTAATATAAAATGCCAGCATGGAATCCGGCGCCGCCTCATGAACTTCACAGGAGGACTTTGCCACACTAAAAGCAAAGCAGGTGTCATAGGCAAACTTTCCATACTTGGCAGGTGTCTGCCCGTGGCCGCCCGGACTGTACTTTCCCGGCACAAACGCTGTCACATGGCCCGGATACCGGTGTATCAGCATATCCGCATGGAAAAGAGCCTTCTGCGTATCCAGCGCCGGAAGCGGCTCCGCCTGTGCTTTCCAGAATGGGTGTTCATCCGGAAGCATCAAAAAGGCAAAGGTTTTTAATGCCCAATAAGGCGAACCAGGCCCATTGTACCGCTCCCCCATAACAAGGTTCGGATAACCATACCCAATGGTCAGAATGTCGTCTCTGTCAAAAATTGGTTTCTTCATCCAATCGCACAGATGCCTTACAATCAGCCCTTTCATCACTTGAACAGAAAAAGGCTCCACTCCCGCCATCAGACAGGCGCTAAAAAAGCTTACCTGTGAAAAGCGGTAAGTCAAAGACCGTCCATAAGGAAGCGACGCGCCCCCTTCGTCAAACCAGTAAATAAACTGCTTTGCAAAAATCTCTGCTCTCTCCTTATAAATGCTGCATCTGTCAGGGTCCTCTTCCTCCATCACCTTTGCATAAAAAAGACTGTAAAAATGAATGGCAAAGGATATATAATAGTCCTTCTGACCCGAATCTCCGTCCTGATACCATCCATCTCCAAGGTAAAAGGAATCCGCCCCCTGTAAATATTTCTCCAGTTTTTCCTTATCGTATTTTTTCCCAAGCTTCTTTAAGGCAATATTCACCAACACGGCAAACAGCACCCAGTTGCACACAGGCAGTTCATACTCGTTAATCTCATAAAGCCATGAGGCCAGATTATCCTTTTCCCTCTCGCTAAGAGGCTCCCAAAGTTTATCCGGCGTCAGAATGAGGCCATAAGATATTGCCGCCATTTCCACAAACCGTTGGTCAAAGGTGTGACAGTGCCCCCAGTATTCTCTGTTTTCCGGATCTGTTCCGGCTGCCAGTCCCTTGCGGTAAATCTCTTCAAAATCATCATCTCTTCCGCCTCCTGCAAAAAAGGGCACCAAACCCCACAAGGGCCTTGAAAAGGCCTCCAGCCGTATTGTCTTCTGATTATAGGTGGTGGCTGTTACCCCCAGCGCCAGTTCCGCTTTCTCCTCACTGTAATATGGAATCAGCGGTCTTACAATCTCCAATAACAGCTCCCTGAAATCCTCTTTACTATTTAGTTTTCCTTCCCAATTACTTTTCATTTCCGCTCCTGTCCTGTTTTTAACTTACTCCGTTCCGCTTTTGCTCTGCCTGAAGTCAGCCACCATAGCAAATATTTGTTCGACTTTCTGTCATAAAAACTTTACTCCCGCTTTATTACCAGTACAAATTCCAGTCTTTATGTAATCTTGTTAATGCCTCCATGTAAAAATAATCTCCCCAGGAATTACATTCATCCACTCCATAATGATTGCAGGTGTTATATGGTGAATGATTGGAATAAGTGCTGTGAAGCACAAGTCCGTTAGATTTTCCGGAATCCTTCACCGCATAATTATCATACAGAGATTTTAACATCTGCCGGGCATATTTTTTATAGATCGTCCCCTCTTCCTCATCCATATACTTAATCATTTCCAGCATACCGCAGGCCGCAATGGATGCCGAGGAAGAATCCCTTGGCTGATCATCCCCATCCGTAAATTCCAAATCCCAAAAAGGAACCATATCCTTGGGAAGATGCTCCAAAAAGTACTGTGCCACATTTTTGAAGATGGTAATATATTCCTTTCTTCCTGTATATTTATACGCAAGCGCACAGCCATATACCCCCCAGGCCTGTCCTCTGGCCCATGCAGATCCGTCACGATAGCCCTGACAGGTTGCGCCATGGTCCGGTTCTCCTGTTTGCATATCAAAGAAGAACGTATGCCATGTAGAATAGTCTTCACGTATCACATTTTTTATAGCTGTATGTATATGCTTTTCCGCAATGTCTCTGTATTTATTATCTCCGGTTTCTTCTGACGCCCAATATAAAAGAGGCAGATTTAAAAGACAATCAATAATCAGCCGGTAATTTTCCGGCGCATCCATCGGACCCCAAGCCTGAATAAATTCCCCTACCGGATGATATCTGGTAATCAGCTGGTCCGCCGCTTTAATGGCGGCCTCCTTTCCCTTTTCGTTTCCGGTAAGCTTATAGGCTGCCACACAGGAAGGAGAATAGAGAAACCCCATATCATGATGGTCCACTTCTATTTTATTGTCTATCCGGTTTAAAAAACTTTCTACCTGAATATCCCCTGCCTTCCTTAAGCCTTCAGCGTCTTTTGCATTCTTTTCTTTCATATATTCATATGAAAGCCATATTTCCCCTGTCCAGAAACCAGTTGTCCAGTAGTTGTTCTCTATAGGCTGGTAAAAGCCATCCTCACTGTAAGCCTTCTGGAACTTATCTGTAAATTCCGGAAGGTTCCGCAATACTTGTTCTGCCGAAAAAGCCAGTGCTTTTTCCACTTCTTCCCCACTAATAACCTCTTTTTCTTCAAACAAAATCCTCATAACCTTCTCCATTTCTGCCATCCTATATGATGTCATTTCCATAATAAAGCATAACTGCATCTCCATCTTCCAGCACAGGCTTCCCTGCCGCTTCCAATGCCTCCGTGTACGGACCATTGCTGTAAATAACAGTATTCAATACTACTTTACCCCTTAAAACCTATAGATGCAACACCTTCCATAAAATATTTTAATCTTCTTTTACCCTGCCATCCTGTATGTTAAAATATAACCATATCAGGAGGAATTTATCTTATGTTTTATGAAATTGCTAAAAACTGTAAACCACCTTTTACCCCTTTTTCTCTCTATCCTTCCATCAATGACAGAAATGCCTGGCAGAACCTGGATGAAGCATGGAAACAGGAAACCCTGCGCCTTGGAGAGCAGTATCTTCATTTTGAATATCCATGCCTTTTAGCGACAGATTTTATGGACTTTTCAAGGACAGGAAACCGCACCCGCTATGAAGATAAGCTGTTTTCCAAGCGGCACGCCTTAGATGCGCTGGTTCTTGCGGAATGTTTAGAAGATAAAGGGCGGTTTCTGGACGATATTATCAACGGAATTTTCTCCATCTGTGAAGAAAGCGCCTGGCAGCTTCCCGCCCATAATACCTATATCAGAGATACGCCCCAGCTGCCTCTCCCTGACAGCGCCGAACCTGTTCTTGACCTGTTTGCCTGCGAAACCGGATCCATTCTCGGCACAATATATTATCTGCTGAAAGAACGGCTGGACGCTATAAGTCCCTTTATCTGCAAACGAATCTCCCACGAACTGACCGTGCGGATTTTTACGCCTTACTTAAACCGCCACTTCTGGTGGATGGGAGATGGAACCACACCTATGATTAACTGGACCATCTGGTGTACCCAGAATGTGCTTCTCTCCGTTTTTTTAACGGATACCGATACCGCTGCAAGAAGCGCTGTACTCCAAAAAGCGTGTAAAAGCGTTGATTATTTTCTTGACAGCTATGAAGAAGACGGATGCTGTGATGAAGGAGCACAGTATTACCGGCATGCCGGCCTGTGCCTGTTTAATGCACTGGAAATTTTAAACGCTGTGACCTCCAACCGCTTTTCTTCTCTTTACGGAGAACCCAAAATACAAAACATGGCTTCCTATATTTTAAACGTCCATGTGGAGGATAAATATTATGTAAATTACGCCGATTGCTCCCCTATCGCGGGAAGAGCAGGCGTAAGGGAATTTCTTTTTGCCAGAAGAACGGGCAATGAAGCTATGGCCGCTTTTGCCGCCGCTGATTTTGTGGCAGGGCTTCCGGCCACCCTTTTGCTTCCTGAAGAAAATAACCTATACTACCGGCTGCAAAACGGATGCACCGCCGCTACAATCAGGGACTTTTTCCACTCCTGCAGCAAAACCATCAGCCATCCTGACATTTACTATCCCAGCACAGGTATTTTTATTGCAAGAGACGATACCCTGTACCTTGCCGCCAAAGCAGGCGATAATGCAGACAGCCATAATCACAATGACACCGGAAGTTTTACCGTTTACAAAAAGGGACAGCCTATGCTGATTGATGTAGGAGTGGAAAGCTATACCAAAAAGACCTTTTCCCCCCAGCGATATGAAATATGGACCATGCAGTCCGCCTACCATAATCTTCCAACGGTAAATGGCTGTATGCAGTCAGACGGAGAACACTACAGGGCCCAGGATGTGAGCTGGCAGTTTTCCGATGATATTTGTGAAATTGCTATGGATATTGCCCCCGCTTACCCCACGGAGGCAGGACTGCTTTACTATAAAAGAAACGCTTTGCTGATAAAGCATAAGGAAATCATTATTCGTGACCGCTTTGCTTTTTGCAGTGGGAAGAAGGCTGCCACAAATTCTGTGGTCTTAAGCTTTATGACCTATGAGAAACCAATTCTGCAGGATGCAGAACATGAACTTAAATTTGCTGTCGGCTCCTTGGGATGTATGTATATGACCGGTGTAAATTACCTGAAAACAGAGACAATTCCTATTGATGACGCCCGACTAAAAAAAGCATGGGAGCATGAAATTTACAGGATTTTGGTTGCTGTAGAAGATGAACAGGCCGAAATACATATTTTTTGATAATACAGCAATCAAATACCGAAAATTCTTTAAAGCAGAATATCTGCCCTGCAATTCTTTTTTGTTTAAACTGCCGGGCAGATATTTTATAAAATACTCCCTTGCTGTCAAATCCAAGGCCTTGCGACAGTCACCACATGTCTGCAGGCAGCCATGTGACTTGTTGCTTATGAGAATAAACTGATTTGCCCTTCTTTTAAAACTTTCACCCTACGCTCTGTTATTTTATCCTTTTCGGTAACTGCCCCACATAGCAAGGGAGAATACGGGTCATATAACTGGCGATTACGAATCACCTTTTCCAGAGAATCATTTGCATAACAATATTTGCAGGCATTGGGACAAGTGTCATAGGTGCCTGTTTCTATGCTTTCAATACATCCGCATTCCTCCCTTTGGTTTTTATCTTTTTTCCCACCTATCTTATACCCTGTTATTTTTTCTATCACTTCCCTGTCTATACAGCAATTATGACAAACTCCAAATGAGCTTAAATCCAGTTTTTCCGCGCATGATGTAATTTTTATTTTATTTTTCCGGGCAATGGCCGAAAGCTCTGATACAAACTCATAAAAAATTTCATTTTTCAATTGTATCATGCGGATATCCTTCATGTGCTTTTGGGTTTTTGCATACAAGTCCATAAAGCTTATCACCACTTTGTCCGTATAACCCTGTAATGCTTCCGCAATTTCCCGGAAAGCTTTTACATGATATTCCGGTGTATATCTGTCTGTAAAAAAAATAGGGTCATATCTCCAGATTACTCTTCCATTTCCTGCCCGACTGGATAATCTGCGAAAAACATCCATTAAAACTTTACGTTTATCTGGCAAATGAGGCTCTATATCTTTTCCATAACCGGTTAAAGTAAATTGAAAATAATAATTATAGCCTTTTAAATCATCTAACTGGTCCATCATTGGCATAGGATTCTTAGTCCAAAAAACAATACAGTCCACTATATCAGGGGATATATGAATCCTGCTTATTTGATGCACATTCATCGGATTTCTGACATATAAATAACCTTCCCTGATTCGGTTTATAAACCATTCCGAATAATAATTAGGGATATCTGTTCTTCTGCTTGCACTTAATATCATTCAAAGCTCTCCCAAAAACCAAATAAAAAGTGTGTAAGAGCAAAGCTTGATAAAAAACCACTCTCACACACTTTATGCTATATGCTATTGCGTTTCATTCAGATAAAGCTGTACCCGATTCTGGATAACCGAAGCCACATCCTCCACGCTCTTATGCCCTTCAAAGTATCCTGATGCCTCTTCCAAAATAATATTCAATACTTCCTGATCCATGCGCTCTGCATTTTGCGCTGTCTCTATCATTTCTCTTACCCGGTCCACCTGTTCCTTTGTGGCCGCATAAACCTCTACCTGGAACTCTTCGCCTCCCATGGAACTGGACCAGGTGCTTTTGGGAACCTCCGTCTGATTGCCGTTTTCGTCATTCATATACTCCGATTCCATATCCTTCTCAAACTGCTTTTCAAGCGCTGATTTTAAAAGTGGAAAACCACCGTTTGGAGATCCCACATTTTCCTGCCTTTCCTTTGTCACATTGAAACGGATAAATTCCCATACCCCTTCCTTGTTTTCAGAACCGGCCCCCATTGCAACAGTTGTTCCATTGGAACGGAAAGACATTCCGCTCTCCCCAAAAGTAGGATAGCCAATCAGATTTACCGGGCCTCCAAACATATATTCATACATCTGATACTGGGAAACAGAAGTGATAACTCCACGGTCCAGAAGCGTTCTCCCGCTTCTTAAATCATCCAGCGTCGAATTGTCACTTGCCTCATTTGGAAAACGATTGGCAAATTCCAGGATTTTCTTAAATTCCTCTCCTGTAAAGCTGCACGCCCCGCTTTCCTTATTTATAAATAAATCCTGATTCATCGTGCACATAATCGCCATAATGCTGGATTTATTCGCACCAGGCATAAGTTCCACACCGTTTTCTTTGGATGCAAGCAGTTCTATAACATCCTCCACTGTCCAGGTCCTTTCCTCCCCAATTTCCGAAGTTTTCCCTACAATCATTTCCACCCCATAATAAGGCATCATCGCATACAGCTTTCCATCCCTCTCATAGGCTTTCAGGGCGCTTTCCACATAATCTTCTCTTTTTATAATTTCATCTGCGTCCAAATAAGGGGTCAGATCTTCAATTGCTCCCACGGATATCAGCGTTTCCAAAGACATAGGACAATATGTCAAATCGATAATATCCGGGAACTGCCCGCTCTCCAGTTCCTTGGAATAGATTTCCGCCTTTTCAGAGGTTTCCATAGAAGCGTCCCCATACTCCTTAATCATAATACGATATTTCTGGCTTTGCCTGTTAAATGCCGTAATATCTCTTTCCACGAAAAAGGAAGGATAATAGGTTCCATAAGTAAGTATTATCTTTTCCGGCACTTCTGATTTTTTCTTCTGGGTAAGAACTACCAGCTCTGTCCCTCCGTCATTGCTCATAAAATCATTTGTCAGCGCTGCAATCCTTCCGTCAGAAAGAAGCGCAACCGAAGTCAGGTTTGTGGAATTTACGTCATAATCTGTCCACCGCAAAATCTCCTCCGGTTTTTCGTCAGACAAATTGCAGGACAAAAGCACACCTTCTTGTGTGTATAACAAATCTGTGTCCTTTCCTCCCTGATAGGTTCCATAATCAAACGAAATGGAACTGTTTACCGGCTTTAGCTCCGGCTGTCCCGGAACCACCTCATTTACCACAAAGCCACGGGAATCATAATATGCCGCCCCTACCTTTCCATCCTTCATACGGAAAAAGCTGCTGATATACTGCCCCACATTAACCTGTCCATACAAGGCGCCATCCGGCTTCAGGACATAAATCTCCTGCCCGGTACTTACATAGTAATTTCCTTCCCCGTCCATCAGAATATCTGAAATATAAAAATACGGCTGCTGGGAAAAGACCTCGCTCACATCCATCGACTGCAGTTCCTTACCATCAGAAGAAAGCTTCTTTATCAATATTTCTTCCACTTCCATGCTGTCTGCACTCCCATAGCACATCACACCAATTAGCAGATTTCCATCACCAGCTTCGTTAAGGCTGGTGATATACTGGTATTCTCCAAGTTCTATGGGCAGCTCTTCTGTCTCCCCGCTTCCCATATCCATGGAGACAAGCTTAACCTTTGCATTATCACTTTCCAGATAAAATACATCCTGGTCGTTTCCAATTACCGCCTTTCCAATCTGACTCCCGGCCCCTCCCAGCGCATGATACTCCGGCACATAAACAAACTCCTCCTCCCCGCTTTCTATTTCGGTTGGAGCCTCTTCCCTCTTATTTCCGCAGCCGCCAAAAACAAGCAAAGCTGCAAGTGCCATAAATGTACACAATATTCTCTTCTTTTTCATTTTAATACCTCCGCATATCACAGATCTGCCTACCGCATCAATGAGAAATTTAAAAATCCATGATTTTTAGACTCCCCTGCTCCACACTACCTGATATAAGCAAACTATAACACAATCTCTAATTTGATACAATAATTATATAAATCCAATAAAAATGTAAATCTGCCGCTGTTCCCATATATTAATTTCTCTACCTGATTCCATAAACTTCATATTCCTGCCGTCCATATTCCCCCAAAACAGAATAGGGAACCTTCTTTCCGTAACATTCTTCCTTCCATGTTTCATAATCGGGATTACTCCACAGGGTCCCATCTTCAAAGGTGATCCCAACAATACAGCTTAACACGTATTCAACCTTATAATCTTTTCCATAGGGGCTTAAATCAATCAGCTCCCAGGGACTTTCCATATCATAGACCGACCAGCCTCCCTCCTGGTCATAAACATCTCCGGGCGGGATTGCGCATTGCTCTTTCACTGTACACCCATAGCTGGCATCTTTCTCAGAATCCAAAAAGGTCCAGTATAGCTCTAACGGCCTGCCTTTTATGTCATATGCAAGCATAGAATATTCGACGCCAGATATTTCTTTTTCCGTATGATTGACTACTGTCAAATGAAAATATTTGGATTGCTTTCCCTCTGCGTCTGCGCTGATGTAAGTCCGGAGATTTCCCTCTGCGCTTACCGTTCCCAGATAAACCCTTTCATCTGCATATTCTCTTTCATTCCCATGCTCATACCTGATACGCGATTCATCTATCCCAATTGTAATCACCTCATTGCTGCATGTTTTTGCCCACTCTTTAAATTTATTTATCACCTCTTCTTCACTTAATTTGATACGCTCCTCAAGCTCTGTTTCCTGCCAGAACTTTAAAATACAGTTCATCATGCTTTCAATGCACTGGTCGCGTTCCCCCACTGTTCCCCTGCTTTTGTCTGAAATGTGGTAAGAAAATTGAAAGTACAGACGGCACCATATATCATCGCCCTGTTCCATATAGTTAAAGCCGCCCCACCAGGGGTCCTCCTCCGGCTTTCCCCTGTGCTGCCCCATTACCCACGCTGCATTTTCAAAGCGGGAAAGCTGTACCGTCAATGACACAAACCGCTTTTCCTCTTTTGTAAGCGTCACCTGATAATCATCCCTAAAGGCGTCTGTCCCTGTGCGCTCCATAGCGTCCGGATTCTCATTGCACCAGTCCAAAAGCCTTCCGTTGAAATCCTCCAGGGACATCTTTTCATAGCCCTCTGTTTTCAGGGCTAGGAGCGACTCATAGTCCTGTCTGGTTCCATAAGGTTCCTGTCTGGTTTCCTGTTCATTTTCTGCATCATAAGAGTTTACCGTCCCCTTGTCTTCTGCTTCTAACTTATTTTCAAATACATAAAAGCTATATCCATCCAGCGGCATATAAAAATACTCAATGGAAACTGCAAGCTTTTCCGAATTTCTTCCGCTTACTATCCTGTTAATTTCATCATCAATTTTTTTCTCCCTGTCCCCATCGTTCCAGAGATCTTTGGCCGTCCTTCCCTGCCAGAATTCCTGTAGGTCTTCTTTTATTCTAAGACGGGTATCGTTGTATTCCTTCACCGTAAGCGCATCCGGCTTTAAAATGGAAAGGGTTAAAAAATATTCTAAATCCGTTTTAGGTAAATCAGGGTTCTCTTTCATTGAAAAGTCCTTCCTGGCATAGTCCCCAAACTCTCTTATCTTCCACCTGTCTGCGTTCAGAGGTTCATACACATAATAAAAATACTGCCAGAACGCATTACCGTCTTCTCCCTTTTCCACCTGCTGTCCGTACTCCATCGCTGTGTTTGAAAACCGCTCCACCAGCTCATGATATTCCGGCGAATCAGTAAAAGCCCATGCCTTTTCGTGGAATTCATTAACTGTCATATCTTCATAATCTTCAAACCATAACTTTGCCAGCATCCCGGCCTCTTCCTGTGTGTAATCCTCCCCCAGCAATTCCTTCACGCATTCTATGTCCGTATCCTTTTTTTCTGCCGCCGAGGTAGCAAAAGTCAAAGTCACCAAAACCACCAGAATCACTGCTGCCCCTGCGGTAAGCAAGGTAAACTTCTTTACCTTCATTACCGCCGTAATCCTTTCTTCTATTGCATTTTTGCTGAAATTGCTGCCAAGGGGAATAAGACCGCTTTTAGTTTCTTCCATGCGGATTAATGTTCTTGCATAGTCAGACTTCACATGCTCCCCCAAGGTCCTAACTACCATTTCGTCACAGGACAGCTCCAAATCCCTATTGGCAAATATATACATCACCCAGACCAGCGGGTTAAACCAGTGCAGGCATAAAGCAGCAGTCAGTATTAGTTTTGTAACCCCATCCAGACACTTTATGTGTACAAATTCATGCTCAAGGCACAATCGCAGCTCTTGTGGAATGAAATCCGGATGCCTGCCGGAAATCCCTTTTTCTTCCTCTGATTCTTCTGTCACCTTCCTGCCGGATTCCCACTTTATATTCTTAGGCAGCAAAATAACCGGCGAAAAAATCCCATAGGTCAGAGGCGCCTTAATACTGTCCAGCTGCCGTATCGCAATTTTTCTCTTTAAAGCATGAGCCTTCAGCCATTGACTGACAGCCTCATTGTCAACAGGCAGCGAGGTGGAAAACTCCCTGCAGCATCTAAAATAAACGATGCCAAAGTACCCGGCGCATAAAATTGCGCCTGACAGATAAAGCAGCGTCCACACAGCCGTCTGCGGAAATTTCTGCTGCATCTCTTTCTGCGTTTTCCCCAAACCTTCCCGTCTGCTTCCATCCTGACCCCCTTGCACGGACAGGGCAGCTTCCCCCTGCCATTCTCCCTCTGTGCCTGCCCTTTCTTTTTGTCCATCTCCACTTTTAACAGATACATACTCTGTCTTTTTTTCCATTCCCCATTTGGAAGATGAAATTCCTTTTTTCTCCGCAAGGGTGTACACACTTATTCTTGATTTCAGGGGAAAGGGGAACAGCAGGCAAAAAACCGCCACTACCCATAAGATTACAAATGTCCTCTTTGGCAGTTTATTAATAAACAGCGCACGTATCACAATAATTACCAAAATAATAACTGCCCCCTGAATACTTTTCTGTAATAGCATAAAACTTCTCCCTTCCGCTTTAAATTTCTTCCTTAAAGCCTATACCGCTCTAATAACCGTCCTCCTCCAGACTTCCTACAATCTGCTTTAATTTCTCAATTTGTCCGGCGGAAAGTTTTTTTCTGCCAAGGAGAGCTGAAAACAGCTTATCCACAGAACCATCATACACCTTATTAATCAGCTCATTGGTTTCAGCCTCCTGCACCTCTTCTTTAGGTATCAGCGCATGACACATAAAATTGGGCTCTGACCGCCTGATTGCGCCTTTTTTTATACATCGCTTAATCAGTGTATATGTAGTGTTTACATTCCATCCTACCTCTTCGCTTAAAACTGCCGCTATATGCTTTGCTGTAGAATCCCCTTCACGCCATAGCACATCCATCACCTTCAATTCCGAATCAAAAAGTTTAATCTCCATGAGCACCATTCCTTCCTTAATCAAGTTCCGCATTTTTTATCAAAATAAGACCGCAGTAGTATATTCATATACTACCACAGTCTTATGCAATAAGCAACACTTTTTAAAACTATCTGTTTCCCAGCTTCAGGGTCCCAGGACCTCTATTCTGTAATGATGTTTTTGACTTTTCTTATCATAACCAATTCCAACCAGCAAAACTCTTCCCGTATATCGTTTCCGCTCTCCAACTTTTTGCGAAAAGCACAGTTCATATTTCTTTTCCTTTATCTGCGCAATTGCCTCCTCTGGTGTATGATCCACTTTAAGTTCCAGAATAATACAATCCGTGCCTTGAAGTTCTGCCTTATTGTTACACACATCCTAAATTATCCACCTTACAAAAATTATTTTCTTTGATTTATAGGGACTTATTCCAAAGGCGTAAAGTATGTTCACTCATACAATGTTACATCATCCCAGCCAGAACCACGCTGGCCACAATCCCTGCCGCCGTAGATAACAACGCTCCTGTAAGGGTATATCTGGTCTTTGTAACCTTTGCCGCCAGAAAATATATGCTCATGGTATAAAAAATCGTCTCTGTACAGCTCATCATAATAGAAGTGATAAGTCCCACTGTTGAATCCGTTCCAAAATTTTTAAAGATATCCAGCACCAGACCTGTAGCCGCCGAGGAGGAAAACATTTTAATAAAGGCCAGAGGAACAAGCTCTGCTGGAAATCCTGCCTTTTCACTGACCGGCCGCACCAGCTTTCCCAGAAAATCCAAAAATCCTGATGCCCGCAAAATTCCCACCGCCGTCATAAGGGCCACAAGAGTAGGCATAATCCCTACTACTGTTTTCAGCCCTTCCTTTGCCCCTTTTACAAAGTCCTCATATACATTTGTCCTGCTCACCACGCCATAAGCAATAATATAAAAAATAAGAACCGGTATAATAATGTTAGAAATATTAGATAAAACAGAAGCCATATATTGTATCCCGCTTTTTTTAACGTCTTATACAATATATGGCCTTCCTGCCCCGCATATTCATTTTCCTGTCCCCAGGCATACTCTGCCTGTAATCACCTGTCTTCCTCCATCACCACCTGCGCGTTGGCCTGTCCCGTTAAAGGGTCCCGATTTTCATAGTCAAAAAGGACATATCCCGGCTTTTCCCTTGGTGTCCATTCCCCGCCTTTTTCTTCCTCCCATACAGGATAAAAGAACACGTCCATATGGGTCATTTTCATGGTCTGCCTTGCATGGTAATTCCCATAGGCTTTCAAAAGCGACGGCTCCTTTTCCTCCTTTTGGTAAAAATGCCATATGTCCTCACGCCAGACGGACAACTCCCTGCTAAACGTTGGACGGCTTTTGGCATTTTCTCTCAAGTAATAGTCAAAAGTAAGCAATTCCCTGTACAACGCCTCCATCTCCGGCGCCAGACTCATGGCAAACTCTAAAAGCAACTGATAGCGATAGCTTCTTGCCGGTGCATTTATAAAATACCCTTTTTCCTCATAAAAATCTGCCAGTTTTTCATACATTGCAAAGGGCCCGGAAAACATCTTTTCCATTACTGGAAGCGTAGAGACAAACTGATTGGAATTATAATAAAGTTCCACCATTTCCTCAACCTGCTTCAGCTTTAATACTTCTCCATAGGAAATCCACTTCGTATAAAGCACCTCATAGGGCGGTTTATCCAGATATACAATTCCATATCTGTCCGCCTTTTCCCATATGGGAGTTCCCTTTAATACTTTTAGGAATCCCAGCTGAAGCTGCTGGGGCTTCATAGCATACACCTCATTAAAGGATCGGGCAAAGCTTTCATACCCTTCAAACGGAAGCCCGGCAATTAAATCCAGATGAATATGTATATTCTTCCCCTGCCGGAGAGCTTCTGTTACGCTTGTAATTTTACGGATGTCCGTACTTCGGTTAATCTCCTTAAGGGTCCGCCCATTCGTGCTTTGAACACCAATCTCAAGCTGTACAAGCCCCGGCCTGAGGCTTTTAAGAAGCGCAAGTTCTTCTTCGTCCATAATATCAGCTGCAATTTCAAAATGAAAATTAGTGACTCCATTGTCATGTTCTTTGATATACTGCCAGATTTCCATTGCATGGACAGGGCTGCAATTAAAGGTCCTGTCAGTAAACTTTACCTGAGGCACCCTTTTTTCCAGAAAAAACTGTAACTCTTTTTTGACCATATCCGTACTGCGAAGCCGTACCTTACGTTCACACGCCGACAAGCAGTAGCTACACCTAAAAGGACAGCCCCTGCTTGCCTCATAATAAATAATTTTATTTTTTAAGTCCTTTAACTCCTCATAGGGAAAAGGCAGCCTGTCCATCTCCAACAGCTCTCTTGGAGCGGTTTTTCCCTGCCTTAATACCAGCCCTGGAATATCTTCCATCCTCTGATACCTGCAGGAAATACCTTCTCCTGACCTGCAGGCATAAAAGGAGAGAAGTTCCCTGAAGGTTTCCTCTCCTTCCCCCGCCATAATCCCTTTTACCATAGGAAGCTCTCCAAGAAGTTTTTCAGATTCAAAGGAAACCTCCGGCCCGCCCAGCCATATATCGGCCTTTGGCAGGACCTTAGGCAATTCCCTTACCAGCTCCCGCACAATTCCTATGTTCCAGATATAACATGAAAAACCTATCGCATCCGGTTTCCGTTTATACAAATCCCCTAAAATTTCTTCCATCCTGTTATTGATTGTATACTCTGCCAGAGCAATATAGGGCTTTAGCGCTTCCCCCGCATAAGCTCTAAGGCTGTAAAGCGCCGGGTTGGAATGAATGTACCTGGCATTTACTGCTGTAAGTAGAAACTGCATAAATTTCCTTTCTCTGTTTTCTTCCTGCTTTTCCTTAAATCACTTACACATTCAAACTTTCTATAAACTTATCAAAAGCTTGCGCTCCTTCGAAAGTACGCTTATAAACCCCTGCATCCGTAAGCACCTGCATAAATACAATCCCAATTTCTTTTCTTATAATTTCGTCTATATTGGAAGCATCTACTTTGTCATACCCCGGCAAAAATTCTTCCACCCAGTCCGCATGTTTTGCAAGAACCTCGTCCTCCCTGAGATTCTTTCCTTCCAGTATCGCCTGCTTTAAGCTCTCCATCTCGCCTTTTAACCGTGCCGGAAGCACTGCAAGCCCCATTACCTCAATTAAGCCGATATTTTCTTTCTTAATATGGTGAAGGTTTGCATGGGGATGATAAACCCCCAGAGGATGCTCCTGTGTGGTAATATTATTCCTCAGTACCAAATCAATCTCAAAGCACTCTCCCCTTTTACGGGCAATCGGCGTAATCGTATTGTGCGGCTCTCCATCTGTTTCTGCATAAATAAATGCGTCCTCATCCGTATATTCTCTCCAATGTTTTAAGATCATATCTGCCAGTTCAATTACCCGCTCCCGGTCTTCTGCTTTCAAACGGATAACCGACATGGGCCATTTTACAATTCCTGCCTCCACATCTTCAAATCCTTTTACCTCAAAGCTTCTTTCCACAGGCGCCTTTGCCATGGCAAACTCATAGTTTCCTCCCTGAAAATGATCATGACTTAAAATCGATCCGCCTACAATGGGCAGATCTGCATTGGAACCTACAAAATAATGAGGGAACTGTTCCACAAAATCAAACAACTTGCAAAACGCACCTCTGTCTATTTTCATGGGAATATGCTTCCCATTAAATACAATGCAGTGCTCATTATAGTACACATAAGGAGAATATTGAAATCCCCATTTATCCCCCTGAATCGTCACCGGAATAATCCTGTGGTTCTGCCTTGCCGGATGATTCACCCGCCCTGCATAGCCCTCATTTTCCATGCAAAGCAGACACTTGGGATAGCCGGACTGCTTTGCAGTCCTTGCAGCGGCAATGGCCTTGGGGTCTTTTTCCGGTTTGGAAAGATTAATGGTAATATCCAAGTCCCCATATTCCGTTGCCGTAACCCACTTCATATCCTTCTTTATCCGGTAACGCCTGATATAATCAGAATCACAGCTAAGCTTATAATAATACTCGGTAGCCTTTACCGGATCCTGCCTGTAATATTCCTCAAAGGTATTAATCACCTCACCGGGACGGGGCATCAGCACACTCATAATCTTTGTATCAAACAAATCACGGTATACAACGCCATTTTCTTTCAGTATACCCTTTTCATAAGCATAATCCATCATCCTGCCAAGAATATCCTCAAGATCCTCCACCCCTGTCTGTGCAATTTCAGCCTCTTTTCCTTCCTCTAAATCTGTAAGCTCATCCAGCTCAAATAATTCCAAAAGCCTGTTCGTAATGTAAATTTTATCCGCTTCTGTAAAAAGTCCTGTTTTCAGTCCATAAACAACAAGCCTTCTGATGTCCTCCTGTATCATAAATATGCCTCCTAAATTACTATTCCAGTTCCGCTCCGCCCTTCAAGGCCCTTTTCCCTCAGAGAAAATCCTGTCTGCTTCTCATCCAGGCTTTCCTCTGGGTGCCTTTCCGGGCTTTCGCTGATTTCCAGTTCCGCTCCGCCCTTCAAGGCTCTTCCCCCTACTTCTTACAGCACGCAGGGGCCGTCTCCGATTTCTACTACATAAAAATCTGCTGCATATCCGATTTTTGACTGATATGCTTCTCCTACCTGCTTAATAAAAGTGTCAATTGCCTCATCCTTCACAAGGCTGACCGTACAGCCGCCAAACCCTGCTCCTGTCATACGGGAACCAATTACGCCCTCCACTTTCCATGCTTCCTCAACCAGGGTGTCCAGCTCAATGCCTGTCACCTCATAATCATCCCGCAAAGAAACATGGGAAGCGTTCATCATCTGCCCGAACTGTACAATATCATTTGCTTTTAAGGCCTCCACCGCTTTCACCGTGCGCTGGTTTTCATAGACCGCATGTTTTGCTCTTCTTACCCGCACAGGGTCATGAATTGCAGACTTATATTCTTCAAACTGTTCTTCACTTAAATCCCCAAGCCCTTCTATCTTCACCACTTTCTGAAGCTCTGCAAGGGCAGTCTCACACTCGCTTCTTCTTTCATTATATTTGGAGTCACCCAGACCTCTTTTCTTATTGCTGCAGGCAATTACAATCTTGGCGCCCTCAAGTCTGACCGGAGCATATGTATAGGAAAGATCCGCCGTATCCAGAAAAATAGCATGATCCCTTTTGCCCATCGCAATGGCAAACTGATCCATAATTCCGCAATTCACACCGTTAAAATTATTTTCCGCAAACTGCCCAATTAACGCCAAATCCTGATTGTTCACATTAAATCCGAAAAACTCTTTTAAAATATATCCTGTAAGCACTTCGACAGAAGCGGAGGAAGACAAACCGGAACCATTAGGAATATTTCCATTCAGGAGAATATCAAGCCCCCAGGGAATTTTAAATCCCTTTTCACCAAATGCCCACATAACGCCCTTTGGGTAATTGGTCCAGCCTGCTTCCTTTGAAGGTTTCAGGTCATCCAAATCAGACTCAATCACACCTAAACGCTCAAAATTCATGGAGAAAAACCGGAGCTTTCTATCTTTTCTCACCCTTGCCGCCCCATAAGTTCCAATGGTAAGCGCACAGGGAAATACATGACCGCCGTTATAATCCGTGTGTTCCCCTATCAGGTTCACCCGTCCCGGTGCAAAAAACGCCTTTACCCCTTCCATATCCCCATATACTTCTTTAAACTTTTTTAAAATTGTATCCTTCATTTGCTGCCTCCAAACTTACCGCCCCAGCGGTTTTATTTCTTATCTGTTTTCAATTTCCATTATAGGCTATACCCTTTTCCAAACCTATACCGGTTTGTTAAAAATACCTGTCAAAATGTTAACCATTTAATTTGTTTACCTGATTAATAAAATCCTCTATCTGCTTTAAATATTCCTTGCTTTTTCTGGTTTCCCCCATCTGCATCTCTTTCCTGTAAGAGGAAGGAGCCATCTTTTTCATCTGCTTAAATGATTTTGTAAATACCAATGGATCTGAATAGCCGCAGGAAAGGGCAATGCTCTCTATAGGAAGAGAGGTAAGCTGCAAAAGCTCTGCCGCCCTTGTAATACGGAAAGTTGTCAAAAACTGTTGGGGCGACATTCCCATGGCATTCCTGAACAAAGTGTAAAGATAGCTCCTGTTGATGCACACATAATTTGCCACATCTGTCACCTTAATAGGGTTACAGTAATTCTTTAATATAAACTCCACCGCACGTCTCACATACTGATCCGCCTTATCAGTCTCCCCCCTTTCCTCGATCCTTGCACTTTCCGCTATCAGTGATAAGAACAGGTGAAGCTGCCCGTTCCGCCTAAGGTCATTGGCAATTCCCACCGTATTATGTTCCATCATATCCATAACCGCCTGATAAAGCTCCGTCTCCTTGTCCGACTGAAAAACAGGGTTTGCCACAGAAAGCCCCATGGATTTTATCAACTCCTCCGCCATACTCCCATAAAACCCTACCCATATATAGGTCCAGGGATTCTTTTCATCTGCCTGGTAAAAAGCAAGTCCATCCGGCGGTATTAAAAATCCATATCCCCTCTCCAGCGAATACTCCCTGCCCCCAATAGAAAACCTTCCCCGGCCTCCCAAAATAAAATGAATGACATAATGAGGCTTAATCGCAGGACCAAAGCTATGTAACGGTTCCGTTTTTGACATCCCACAGCAATTTACAAACAAACTTCCATTTTTCTCTCCAAAAAACTCCAGCTGATATGCTTTCTCCATCCTTATCCCCCGCATATCGCAGACCTGCCTGCGATACAGTGCCTATAGCACATTTAAGGCTTATCTTTACCCCTGTCCTTTAAGCCTATCGTTCTGCATTCTGCAGACTGACAGTCATATCTTGTGTAACATCAGGAAGCTGCCTGTAAAAGCGTCAATCCCTGTTGTCCCTCGTCATATACCATATCCAATGAGACGCTTTCCCCATATTCCTCCCCGTGTATTACAATCTCAAACTCCCTGCCCTCCAAATCGGCAAGAGAGAGAATCCATGGGGTATTGTTTACATCTCTTTGTATCACAAGTCCTGTAAGAGATTTTCCCGGTGTTAATGGCTCCAGATTTTCAAGTATATTCACATGAACGCCGCCATCTCCTTCTTCATACAGCTTAAGGCTGGAAAAAGAAAGCTCTGTACTGTTTTTCAGCGTAATAAAAACAGGAACCCGCACAGCGGCCTCCTCTGCTCCCCAAATATCAGAAAGCGTATCCAGATACCCGTCGTAAGACTCTATCAGGGCATCCATAATCTGAATCAGCAAATCAATTTCCTCATCCTGCATATCCGCCAGATTATAAGCCTCTACTTCCGCTACCTTTTCCTTCAGCTTCAAAAGAGCTTCATCCAGAGAGGCGTCGTCAATATCTTTGTGTAATTCCACTACCTGATTATGTTTAGCTATTAACTGTACATATTTCTCCTGGGCCTGTTCCACTTTCTCCTTTGACGGGCCGCATGCAGTAAACATCAACCCAATAAAGCATACTATTATGAAAAAGAAAATTTTTCTGTTCATTCCAAACCTCAATTAAATTACAATCTATTAGGTAATTGCGAAACTCGTATACTTGCTGAATATTCTGACAATATATTCTGCGAAAAGCCTTATGCACCATGGAATCAAGACCATAGAAGGCAGGAGGGACGCTACCCGACTGTCTTCTGTCCTGCTGGGCTTGATGGAATGCCCGGTGCAACAGGATTTGAGTGGAATATATTGTCAGAATATTTCCATAACTTCAAGTTTCGCAATTACCTAATTACAATCTATACTATAATCATCAGTATAGGGAAAAAAAGAAGAAAAAGCAAGAACTCCATTACTAATCACACAGTTCTAAAAATTTTTTCTTGACAAACCCCAGGCCAGCTTGTAAAATATACCATGTGCCAAGGCAAAACAGGAGTTGCCCAGATAGCTCAGTTGGTAGAGCAGAGGACTGAAAATCCTCGTGTCACTGGTTCGATTCCGGTTCTGGGCATTGCCTAACAAAAACATATATGATTTATGCGGGTGTAGTTCAATGGTAGAACACCAGCCTTCCAAGCTGGACACGTGGGTTCGATTCCCATCACCCGCTTTTTTATATGGGAAGTCTGTAAATATACGGCTTCCCATTTTCTTACCTGATGACAATTTTCTATCCTTCTATCTCCATTAAAGCCGCCTCTTCCCCATTATATTTTACCGTTACCGGAGCCTCGTCCGGAAGCAGCAACAGGAAATATGCAGATTCCCTCCTGCGGGCTCGCACAACCTTTATCTCCCATCCATCCGTTGTCCGTTCAGGCTTATAGGCATATTCCCATCCGCCCTTATAATAAAGGTACTGGCATCCATCTAAGCGAATTACATACCAGGTTCTGACAGCGCAATTATTTATTGCCTCCATCACACGCTCTGGCAGCTGCTCCTTTGTCATCCGCCTGATACCGCTCTCTGCGCAGTCCTCCTGCTCTCCCTCTCCTTCATCATCTGGTACGTTCATGTCTCCAAAAAGCTCTTTTATCTCATCTTCTGTCATATAACCCACATCTACAATCTGTTCCCTATCATCCCGTGTGATACGGATATTCGCAGTGCCTTCCGGGTTCATTTCCAGCCTTACAAAGGAACTGTTCGGCCGGGAGTCCAACAAAATACCAACCATGCTTCCCTGATAGTAATAAGCTGCGCCTTCCCTTGTAATACCAAATTTTTTATACTCTTCCAGAATCTTTTTTTCCAGATTTTCCTCCATCTTATCCAGTTCCTCTGTTTTGCCCATCTCTCCCAAAAGCATTGACCGGAAACCGACACGGCCTTCCCCGGCTGCCCTATCAGCCCATTCTTCCTTCGTTTTTGTGTCCATACCACCTGTCAGTACAGAAAAAAATGCAATCTTATCATCATCATAAGCTTTCTTTGCAAAATAGTCGATCAAAGGACTGCCTGCCTTCAGCTGCCCTACACCTACAGAAAAGTTCGGGATATTCTCATCCAAATAGCATTTTTCCAAAAACTGGGCCTGCGTTTTTTCATCCAGCTCTGCAAATACCGCCGCAAACTGCGCAAGACTATTCTCCTGATAATAAATCTCTGCCAGTTCTTCTGTGCTTACATCATCCACCTTTTGGACGCTTACCACCAGCGGACGCAGAAACGGAAATTCTGTTCCTGCCGTTTCTTCATACATCCGGGTAAGCAGAATCGTCAGGGACGCAAGCATATCCATATCCTCCAAAATGTTTTTACATCCATCCGTACATAAAACAGTCATTGGACTGCCATCCGGCATTAATATTTCCCTGCCTGCATATTCCTTGTCAGCATCCTGCCTGACATTCCAGCCTATTTCAAAAAGATAAGGCTCTTGATAATAGCCCTCCTGCGTATAACGGAATGCAGACGCCTCATCATCCTTCGCCGCCGACAACGGAAGCGCATCGTCCTCTTTCGGGCCGGGGCTGGCATAGGCCCCCATTGCCACAGCTCCAGTTGTAATTAAAAAAGTTAATAATGCTGTCAGTATAATAACACCTTTGGAACTTTTCTTAAAATTCATAATAGCGCTTAACCTCTCTTTCAATAGCTCCACACTTTCATTCAACGTAACAGACATAGCAGAATTTCTACAACCTCCCCTTGTCCCCATTGCCCGAAACAACATATCCCCATAAGCTCTGCGTTCCTGTACATCCAGCCTGCAGACAACCGCTTCGTCACAGGAAAGCTCGCAGGCCCGGTTAATTTCCCGTCCCATCAGATAAACCAGCGGATTAAACCAATGCAGACACAAGGCGAACTGCACCAGCCATTTGTAAAGCATATCCCCCCGTTTTAAATGGACCAGTTCATGACACACGATATACTCAAAATCTTTTTCCTGCAAATCGTCATTTAAAAGCACAATACAGGGATGGTTTAATCCAAGAAGCATTGGAGAAGAAACCAGTTCGTTGATGCACAAATCCACAGGTCTTTTTATTCCAATCCTTTCCCCTGCCTGTGTTAGCTGCTCCAATAATCTGACATCTGAAACTTCCCGGCCTCCTGCCCTGACATACCTTACAAAACTCTGGTAAATTGTGATTTTCCGCACCAATAAGATTAACCCCATCCCCAGCCAGATTAAGCCAATGGTCATCCCTGTGCCTGCACTATCCTCTGGTGCAGGCACAAGATTATATTTGCTTTCACTTTCATTTCCCTGCCCGTTACCGGCCTTGCCTGCAATAAGGTTTCCAATGCCTCCCTCATCTGTAAAAGAAATGCTTTCCTCCTGCTGCATGGAATAATTATGCAGCCTGAATACCACTTCCGTTTCTTTGGCCATTTTTCGTTCATACAACATTTGGGAAACCATCTGGTCCGCCTTCTTAAAAAGGGTTCCGGAAAAGCTTGCCTTTGGCGTAAACGGCAAAAGCAGACGGGCAATCACCACCAGCCAGATATAGTACTGCCATCTTTTGCTGAGTTTATATTTATATAATGGCTTTAAAAGAAACAAAGCAAGAATCAGCAGAGAACCGGAAATGGACAGGGAAGCAATCATTTTCAGCACATCTCTCATTTGCTCTTTTCCCTCTCCCAAAATTGTCTCAAATCCTCATAATCTTTTGCAGAAAGCATTTCCCTTTGTATCAACGTAGATACCAGCCCTTTGGCGTTCCCTTCATAAAGTTTATTGAGAAGCGTCTGTGTCTGCGCCGCCTGATAGTCCTTTTCTGACACAACCGCTGTATATTCATTGCGTCGTCCTATCTTGTTTGTCTTCAAAAGTCCTTTTTCCACCAGTCGGGACAAAAGCGTAATAACTGTATTCTTCTGCCATGTACGCCCCATCTTTGACAATTCATCCATAATCTGGGCATAAAGCGCCGAACCGTTATTTGCCCATACAATCTTCATTAATTCCAGCTCGGAATCAGATATTTGCTGAACCATAAAGCAATCCTCCTTTGCCTACACTTTGTTATCCTTTTAAAGATAACACGATGTAGTCCATTTGTCAACTAAACAGCCGAAAAGAACGTACATTCCATGTTTGTTTTTCCTTAATGTACCACTGCTATGTAAAATGATTTTCCACTCTTAACGCTTGAAACAAGCATTTTTCTATGTTAGGATTTATTGGTAGAATGAACAACAATACCAAAGGAGAAAATACCGTGAAAAACAAATTTAAAGCATTGCTCGCCCTGTTTCTTGCACTGTCACTTAGTTTAGTCTGCCTAAAACCCATTCAGGCAGCCGTCAAAAATCCAATTGACTATTCTTCCGTCTTTGATGCGGATTACTATTATAAAGCGTACCCCGACCTTCAGAAAAACGTTGGAAAAGACCCTTCCGCACTGCTGAAGCACTTTATAACTATTGGCATGAAGGAAGGACGCCGGGGAAATGCCGCATTTAATGTAAAGGCATACATGACAAACAACCTTGACCTTCTGCCCCTTTATGGCGTCAGGGATTTGAGCA
Organism: uncultured bacterium; assembly: GCA_947381965.1. Lineage (GTDB taxonomy): Bacteria > Bacillota > Clostridia > Lachnospirales > Lachnospiraceae > Suilimivivens. Next base: position 50,669 of record CANCXX010000024.1, on the reverse strand, counting down.
AATATTATATTCATTACATAACCAGCGGTAAAGCGGAAGGGCGTATCAGCGTCTATGCCAAAGGTACCGAACTGCCGGCCGGGGTTCTTTCTACCTATTCCACCACTTACGACACCACTGAAGCAAGAGCAGTCAACGTGGAGCTGGCCGCCGGGAGAATCAATGGGATCATCATTGAACCGGGGCAAAAATTTTCTTTCAGCAATTCCATTGGGACCAGAACCCGGTCAAATGGTTATGTGGTTGCGCCCTCCTTTGCCAGCGGACGGGTGGTTTCAAGCGTAGGCGGCGGTATTTGCCAGGTTTCTTCCACCATTTATGTATCCATGCTGTTAGCGGGCATTGCCCCCACCCAGCGTTATGCCCATTCCCTTCCGGTGGATTATGTACCTAAGGGACTGGACTCTGCTATTGTGGAAGGCTACAAAGACTTAACCTTTACCAATAAATTTGACTATCCAATTGTTATAAACGCAACTACCCAAGAAGGCGTTCTGACTGTCAGCTTTATCCAGCAGCCAGAGCCGCCTTTGCAGACCCAGGCCAGTGACATCAGCCCCAAATAAGATAATACTTTTAAAAAAGGGAATCAGATAACATGAAAAAGAATGAAAATCTTATATATTACAGTATAAAAGAAATCGCCTGCAAAATACACGGAAGAACAGACGAAAGTCAGAACCCCATACCATTATTCTGGAATGGAAGCTCCGTTGAAGTGAATGTTACCGGAACAGAACTATGGATTGATATAGAGGTGGACTTTGATATACATGAACCCTGGGCAGGCTGCGCCGTTAATGGAGATATCTTAAGCCGTCAAATGCTTATGGCCGGCCGTTATCAGTTATGCCTCTTCCGTAATATGGATTCCCTTTCAGTCAAAAATATCCGTTTTTTCCGGGAGCTACAGGCAATGAGCGAAGATAATGCCAACTGCCTGCTGATTCATGGCTTTTCCTCAGATGGAAGCTTTCTTCCTGTTTCCGACAGAAAATATAAATTTGAGTTCATAGGCGACAGCATTACATCCGGGGAAGGCACCTATGGAAACCAGGCGGAAGAAGACTGGATTCCCATGTTTATGAGCTCCAGCAGAAATTATGCAGTTATGGTTTCAGATATATTAAATGCAGACTACCGCCTCTTATCCCAGGGGGGCTGGGGCGTTCTGTGCGGCTGGGATAATAACCCCCGGCACAACCTCCCCTCCTGCTACGAGAAAATATGCGGACTTTTACAAGGGGAGAGCAATGAAAAGCTGGGCGCTATGAAACCTTATAATTTTGCCTCCTGGCAGCCGGATGCTGTCATTGTAAATCTGGGAACCAATGATGCTTCCGCTTTTAACCAACCCATGTGGCAAAATCCTCTGACAGGCGAAAGCTTTAAACAGCGCACTGCTCCCGATGGCTCCTACGAAAAAGAAGATTTGGAACGTTTTCAAAATGCAGTTTTTAACTTTTTAATCCTTATTCGCCAAAACAATCCAGGGTCCCATATTATATGGGTTTATGGAATGCTGGGTTATGAACTGACCCTTCCAATTGTTGATTCCATAAACAAATACAGGAAGCAGACAGGCGATCATAAAGTATCCTTCCTGCAGCTTCCTGCCACCACCAGCAAAACCGTGGGCGCAAGGAACCACCCTGGCATTAAGTCCCATAAACGCTGTGCAAAGGTTCTTGCCGAATATTTGGAAACGCTTCTGGAGCGTGCTTGATAATTACTTTCTGTCAGATGTGCGTCACAGTTTCAAACACACTCTAAGCTAAAGTTTCATCCAAAGGCACAGCGGCTTCCTTCTTTCCATACACTTTTGAAAAAATAAAAACGCTAAAAACCAAATTTAAAATAATCAAAGACAAAACATCTCCCCATTTAACGGTGACGCCCCCTACGGCGCCTCCTGACAGTACTGCTGCCAAGTTATTATTCCAAGAATGGAGCATGGAAACCATCCAGATATTTTCTGTTTTCATATACGCGTACCCAAAAAATATTCCAAGACTTATACAGGTAACAATCTGTATTGCCATGCTAACCTGCCAGGTCTGAGGGCTGTAATAAAAGATATTAAGGGGCAGGTGCCACAGCCCCCAAAGCACCCCCAGCACCAGTACGCCGCCCTTTAACCCAAAACGCTTTTGCAAAAGCGGCTGAAAAAAGTAACGCCATCCATATTCCTCGCCAAAAAACGGAGTAAAAGTAATAAAGAATATAATTGCCAGATACAGCATGGCGCCATAAATTTCCGGAGTGGCGAAAATTGCCAGCGTTTCTTTTGTCTGCCCTGCCATAAACCCATTTATAACAATTCTGCAAAAATATAATACTAAAAACAACAGCACATACATCCATGACCTGGCATTTTTTTTACCAGTAAATTTTAAGCCATACTTTGCACGCACTTCTTTCTTTTCCAACAGCAGTAATACCAGACAAACTATCGTAAGGCCAATCATAAGAAGTTCCTGCGCTATCATCCAGTTGATCCGGGGCGTAAAGACACTTGCCAGTGCTGCTGCCATTAATATTACAGTTGATGCAAGAAAGCCGGTAAAATATTTTCTTGGCAGCTTTTCTTCTTTTCCTCTTGTAAGCAGCAGCGCAAGCATTACTCCTGCCGCCGGATAATACATCTGCACAACGGCAAAAATTGATACATCATTGCCTCTGTAATAACTGATCCCCAACGCAATGCCCATAAATATTGGCAGGCCAAAAGCCGTCAATGCAAAAATGATTAACTGTTTCTTTTCTGTTTCATTCCATTTCATTTCAAACTCTCCTATTTCACTAATGTCATAACCAGATACAACCTAACTATAAAATAACTTTCAACAGCCACGCTCCTTTACCTGATGATAAGTTTATTATAACAGACCTTTCTGTCTTATATATGTTTCTTTCATAAACTGTTCATCTGGCTTCTTAAATGGTCAGTTATAATACCTACTCATCAACTGCCTGTAAGGAACTGTCACGAAATAATCTGGCTCTGCATAGCCTGGACAGTTTTCAATTCATTCCTGCCAATGTTGTTTCTATCACAATTCTGATATCCTTCACGCTGCTTCCCACACCCAGTTTACACCTGCCTTTTGCTTCTTTTACTGGAATCCGCAGCTCTTTCCCCTCTCCCGGCTTAAGAAAAACCTTTTCAAAGCCAATAAGTTCCCTGGCCGGACGCAATTTTGCAATATTTTCCGCCATCCTCCAATGACCTTTCACAGCCTCGCCTGTTTCACTCATACGGTATACCTGAACAATTTCCGCTCCGGCGCAGGTCCCTTCATTTCTGATTCGCCCCACAACAGCTCCGCCATCCGCTCCTGCTTCGTACCTTGCATCCTCATAAGCAAATTTTGTGTAGGACAACCCATGTCCAAAGCAAAACTGCGGTATAACGCCAAAAGTCTCATTATAACGGTACCCTACAAAAATGCCCTCTTTATATGAAACCTTTTCCACTCCGGCAAATTCTCCAAGGCAATGGGCAGAACAATCCGTAACCTTCTTATAAAAAGTTTCTGGCAGCTTCCCTGAAGGGTTTACACTTCCAAACAACACCTCCGCTAAAGCATAACCGCCTTCCATGCCTGCATAATAACTCCAGAGCACCGATTTTGCCCTGTGAATCCATTCTCCCATTTCCACCGGACTGCCGCCTGTCAGAACTACCACCATATCCGGTTTTACTTTAAGCAATTCTAAAATTAACGCATCCTGCCCATAAGGAAGCTTCATGTCCGCCCGATCTAATCCTTCACTGTCATAGTCGTGATTTAATCCCCCTACATAAATCACCGTATCATACCCCCCTGCAAGCTCCACAGCCTCCCTGTGTAAGTTATCCTGCAATGCGGTCTGTTTCCAAGTCTTAGCTTCAGCCTGTTCACGGCCGCCGCCGTCCTCCAGGCTCTTCTCCTGCCAGTTTGCTTCATCTTCCCCATTTTTTCCGGCGTTTTCATAGCCACTGTCATATCCCCGGACAAAATCCACCTGCACGCTGCCCCCTAAAAGCATTTTTACACCCATCAAAGGAGAAATTTCATAAAGGGCTTTAATCTCTGCGCTTCCGCCTCCATTTGAATGAATCCGCTTTGCGTTTTCGCCTATCAGAAGTATCCTTTCCGCTGTTTTCTGCAACGGCAGAATGTTTCCCTCGTTTTTTAAAAGAATTACGGATTCCCTGGCTGTTTCCAAAGCTGCCTGCCTGTGTTCCGGTGTATTGTATACGCCTCTTTTCCGTGTTTGTCTGTCATCTCCAATCATATGCAGACGCATCATCAGCATCAATATACGGGTCACTTTTTCATCCACCCGCTCTTTTGGGATGTTTCCCTGTTCCACTGCTTTCTTTAAAGGATCTGCCATAAAATACGCATCAAAATTGTCTGTTACGGACATTTCAATATCCAGTTCTGACTCTGCTGCCAGCTTTGTATCATGTACGCCGCCCCAGTCGGAAATCACCACCCCATCATATTCCCATTCTTCCCGCAAAATATCACGAAGAAGATATCCGCTCTGACAACAGTGTTCTCCATAGATTTTATTATAGGCCCCCATAACCGTCAGGCTCCCGCCCTTTATCAGACAGTCATAAAATGCAGGAAGATAAATTTCCCTGAGAACCTCTTCTTCGATCTCCACATCTACCCAAAGCCGCTGGGTTTCCTGATTGTTAACGGCAAAATGCTTTACACAGGCTGCCACATCCCACTGCTGTATCCCCTCCACAAAAGGAGCTGCCATCTGTCCTGTAAGATAAGGATCCTCGCTGAAATACTCAAAGTTCCTACCGCATAAAGGACTTCTTTTTATATTAATGCCAGGGGCAAGAATTACATCCTTGCCCCTTCCCCTTGCCTCTGCTCCCAGAACGCCGCCCATGGTACGTGCCAGCTTTCGGTTCCACGTAGCGGCCAAAGCGCTGTTACATGGCAGATAGGTCACATAATCATCTGACTGCCCAAGCGGTTTCCAATGATCCGGCTCAAACTCCTGACGCACTCCCATAGGACCATCTGACATAACAAGCGGTGGAATTTTCAAACGCTCCACACCTTTTGTTGCAAATAGATGGGCGCCGTGAATCATGCCTATTTTTTCTTCCAGCGTCAGCTGCGCTGTAAGTGCCGCCGCCTTTTCTCTGATTTCACTATTATTCATATCTATACCCCGCATACCATCGTCTTTCCAAATACCATAATACTCTTATATTCTGCCCCAAAGCTGTACATCGTCATCCTCAAGTACAAGAACCGTATCTTTTCCCTGTACTTCCATTGACGCGCCTTTAACATCAGTCAGTATACAGTTGACCAGCCGCACCCGGCATCCGGCGCCCCCTGAAACATGACCCTTTATCTCATTACCCTCTTTTTCAAACATGGCAGTTACCAGTTCTTTTCCATCCTGATACACAATTGTCTCAGTCTTATTCTCAAGGGCAAAAACTTTAAGTTCCAGATTTTCTTTAAAGCGATATCCCGCCTCTTTACAGGAAATACCTGTGGCAACAATATGGTTCCCCCTCACCCATAAAGGTATGGACTGATAGTCATGATGCTCCCTTCTCCATACGCCGCCCAAAGCCGTTTCCCCTGTCAGATAATTTACCCAGGTTCCCTCTGGCAGATAATAACGTGCCATACCGTTCTCATTGAAAATAGGCGCTACCAGCAGACTGTCTCCCTGCATATACTGCTTATCCAGATAGCGGCAATTATCATCCTCCTCAAATTCCAGTGCCATACTCCGCATCATGGGAACTCCTGTTCGCGCAGTCTGAACTGCCGAGCTATAAAGATAAGGCATAAGTTCCAGTTTTAATTTTGTAAAATAGCGCATCACATCCACCGCTTCCTCGTCATAAACCCAGGGTACCCGGTAAGAAGTGCTGCCATGAAGACGGCTATGGGTCGACAAAAGCCCAAAAGCTGCCCACCTCTTGTATACATCCGGTGTGGAAGTCTGTTCAAAGCCTCCAATATCATGGCTCCAGAACCCAAAGCCACTGCTGGTCAGGGATAATCCGCCCCGGAGACTTTCCTCCATGGACTCATAGTCAGACCAGCAGTCTCCCCCCCAGTGTACCGGGAACTTCTGACTGCCTGCGGTTGCAGAACGGGCAAACAAAACAGCTTCTTCCTTTCCCCGCTTCTTCTCCAATACTTCATAAACTGTTTTATTATACAGATAAGTATAAAAATTGTGCATTTTCACAGGATCAGAACCATCATAATATACTACATCCGTAGGAATGCGCTCACCAAAATCCGTTTTAAAGCAGTCCACTCCCATATCCAACAGCGTTTCCAGCTTCTCCTGATACCAGCGGCAGGCCTCCGGGTTGGTAAAGTCCACAATGGCAAGTCCCGGCTGCCACATATCCCACTGCCATACATCTCCGTTAGCACGTTTTAAGAAATACCCCTTTTCCATACCCTCGTCAAATAATACTGACTCCTGGCCAATGTAAGAATTAATCCAGACACAAATTTTAATTCCCTTATCCTTGATTCTTTTTAACATACCCGCCGGGTCAGGGAACACCCGCTCGTCCCACACAAAGTCTGTCCAGTGGAACTCTCTCATCCAGCAGCAGTCAAAATGAAATACGGAAAGGGGTATTCCCCGATCCAGCATACCGTCAATAAAGCTCATTACGGTTTTCTCATCATAACTGGTTGTGAAGGAAGTGGAAAGCCAAAGCCCAAAAGTCCACTGCGCAGGAAGAGACGGCTTTCCGGTTAAGTCCGTATACCGCTCTAACACTTCCTTCATAGAAGGACCATCAATCAGAAAGTAATCCAGGCTTTCTCCTTCCACAGAAAATCCCACCTTACTGACCTGTTCTGTGGCCACCTCAAACTCTACACGTTCCGGGTGATTTACAAAAACTCCATACCCACGGTTTGAAAGATAAAATGGAATGTTCTTGTAAGACTGTTCCGTGCTGGTGCCCCCATCTTCATTCCAGACAGATACCGACTGCCCATTTTTAACAAAAGGAGTAAACCGCTCCCCCAATCCATAAATCAGCTCATCTACTGAAAGTCCCAGCTGCTGACACATATAAGCGTTGCCCGGCTTATCATAAGCGGAGCCCTTCCATTCCTTTTTCAGATAGGAAAGATCCTTCGCCCCGCTTTTTGTCAACAGCTTTCCATCTCTTTCATAGCTCATAGACCAGTGTTCCTTATTAATCACAAGACTCAAGTGCCCATTTTTAATGATTATCTTTCCGGCTTCCTCTATGACATCAAGCTTTTGATCTCCCGGAAGATTCAGTTCAAATTCCGGTGCCTTTTTGAAGACTCCTTTGTAGTGATATGTCTGGACACGTATTACCTCCGGCATCGGCGCCGTAATACGCAAAGTCAGATTAATCCCCCCTAAAGTATCTCCCTTCTTTTCAATCCGTGCAGTAGGTGCACAAAGTACTACTTCCCGATCCCCAACCTTTGTTTCATATACATGCTGTGGAGAAAAACAGCCAATTCCTTCTTTAAACAGCCAACAACCATTATGATATTTCATATTCTGCCTCCTTATTTTTATTTTGCATCTGCAGCCGCAAACCTGCTTTCCTCTTCCCTCCGGTTCAATTGGTTTCATTATACAAAAAATAAGGCCGGATAGATACTATATTTTTCTGCTATAAAATACTATGAATATCACAGTCCTGTCTCCTTCCCTTAATGGTGAGAAGAGGGCCATGTACTAAAAAGCCTGTGCATTACCTGCACAGGCTCAAAATATCTTATAAATACTCTTCTGCCTCCTCCTGAGACAGGTCATATCTTTGCATAATTGCCTTCTTTATCTCCAAATCTTCATGACCAAATTCCCTCTCTGATTTTCCTTTCAATTTATTAACACTTTCCAGCAACCTGAACATATTCTGCTTTTTTAACTTATCAGACAAGGCCCCCAACCAAACATGTTCCATACTGTTCAGTTCTCCGGTAACAATAACCTGTGTTAAAAACAAACCTGCTCCTTCTATATAATATATTCCATGGTAAGGATTTAAAATTGAAAATTGATGTTCTTTAAAATACCGAAACAATCCCTCCGGCTTTGTCTGCTTTTTTCATAAAATTCATTGGAAGCCATGTCTGCCCGACTTTAAAAGACTTTTTTGCGCCACCTCTGTCTGCACATGGCAGTCTACCTGAAACAATTTCCTGCTGTCTGTTTCCGAAAACAAATACCCCAAAATTCGGAAATCATATAGACCCTCTTCAAACACAACATATGTCACATTTCCATACTCTGTCTCATCTACCCACATATTCCGGAAAATTCCTCCGCTTTCATCGGTGTATATGGTATTAAAAAATAATTCCTCCAGCTCAGATTCCTCTGCCCTAAATGAAAGGCGGTCAACTGTATAATGATTCGTGGTCTGCCAAAGCGAAACATGGTATGCCTCTGTTATGCCATCATTATTTATGTCACAAATCCTGCCAAATTCACCATCTTCATTTTCCTTCTCCGCTGTCCCTGCCTGCATCCCTTCACCTGAAATATATTCTTCCGCTAATTTTGCCGCTTTTGATGCTAAGGCGGAATATCCCCCATCTCCATCATACAAAATATTAATGTTTCTGGTATCCCTCCCCTCTTTTTCTGTGACAGCCAGCCATACCCCTCCCTGATATGCACCATCTTCATAACATTCCAGGGAAATTCCATTCATTTCCTTTTTGGTAAACTCCCAGGTAGTTTTTATCAGATAATTTTTTCCCTGCCAGTTAATAAAAGCAAATTCTGTTTTCATCTCTGTCGCCTGATCCGTTAATATATAGTCTCCCTTTTCTGTTCCTGAAAAAAGGAAATAATAAACAATGCCAAGAGTTCCTCCCAAATATTCACACAGAAAAATATCTTCTGTCCCATCATTGTCGGCGTCAACCTTAAGCCATGTGCCTCTGCCGTCATAAGTAGACGCAATTCGCAACATTTCTTTTTTAATTGCAGGATTTTCCGCTGCAATTCTTTTTATCTCGCTCATGCTAAGTTCCCTGTCCGATACCAGCAGCGCCATCGCCTCCATCATTTCTTCCCTGCTTTTTAACAAATATCCTGACCAATAGTTGGACAGTTCCTCTGGCACCATCATCTCGCCTCTATGATCATCTGATTTATCCAGCCTTTCCTCCCAAATACCGCCATACTGTTTCAGCATCTGCTCTCCGGAGACATAAGTAAAGACATGGCCTTCTTCATTCCACAGATACCCCTCAAAATCGTCCTTTTCCGTATCTGTTATGTCATATATCGGATCCAGCAGCCAGTACCTGCACAGAAAGTCCTCGTACCCGTCCTTGTCAATATCCGCAATCCCAATCCATGCCATATCCAATCCTTCCACTTTCTGTGTGGATACTGCCGTATCATAAGAATCCTTTCTGTATATAGATATCTGATTTTCCTGTAATACCATTAACAAGGCATTGTCTTTATTTTTATTTAGCAGGAAATAAGATTCCATAGGCCTGCGGTTAGGCGTATACCTGTCTGCCTGACAAGTTCCCCCGTCAATCCACACAAGCCCCTTATCCATAAATTTCCAGAATGCCTCCATTTCATTATTATAGGCAGTAATTCCAGCACCGCCCTCTCTGATATGAAATAATTCCTTCCCCCCTGACTCATTTTCAGAAAAAAGAAAATATTCTTTTTCTTCCATTTCACGATTTTCACCATACAACCAGCATCCCTTTACTTCTTTTGTATTTTCAGCCCCTTTTATCCCATACAAAAGCGGGACGGTAAAATGCTCCCTCATCTCTGCTGCTAATTGTAAGGGCATTTCAGGCATCCGGCTGATGGCATAAGGCGTTATCACAATTTCATGCTCATAGCCGTCCATATGCCCCTTGATTTCCTCATCTGTACACTCAGAATGAACATCAACCAAGGCATACCAGGCTGTGCCTTCCCCGGACACTCTCTTTTCCAATTTCCATCCTGGCGGAATAGAAGACAACTCCAAACTGCCAATTTTGATATCCAGATATCCTTCTGATTTCTGTTCAGTAACCTCTACATTTGCTGGTGCTATTTCCAGATTTCCTGTATCCGGCTCCTGCCAATCGGTCTTAAGAAAATCCTCCTGGTTTTCTTCCTGTTTCTCTTCTCCATCCCATCTTCCTTCCTGTTTCTGGGATTCTTCTTTCACATCCGGCGCTTTTTTGTAAAACTGCCTGTAAATGTCAGCATTATTTTCTGTAACCGGAGGGGTGAAGCTGCTGCACCCTGCCTGCACTATGGTTAAAGCCAGTAATAATATATACTGCAAAACCTTACATATCTGACTGTACATTTCCGCTGTCTTTTGCCTTTGTTTTTTCATATCCATCCCCCGCATAACGCAATCTGCACCTGAAATACCGGACTTATAATATTTTAAAACATAAATGTATCAAAGTATCATCATTGGTGCATCATTGGTGCATCATTTTTGCATCATTTATCAAATATTACGGAGGATTTTATATCTCTTATATACATAAAAATACAAATTATTGTTAAAATCGTTTCAACCACAGGCTGAGCAGCAATCACCCCATTAAGTTTCCAAAAATGGTTTAAAATCATAACTCCCGGAATAAACAACACTGCATTTCTTAAGGCTGTGATAGTCAACGATTTTACAGCCTTACCTAATGCCTGAAAATAACTTGTCATCATATTGATGACGCCAAGCATGGGAGCCGACAGGCATAGGATCTTCAAAAAGTAACCTGTTTGTTCAATCAAAGCATCATCCTGCAGGAATATACTGGCAAGGGTTTTCCCAAAAAATACAAAGGCAGCAGTAAATACCGCCCCCATAAGAATGCCATATAACACCGTATACTTCACTATATCAGTCATTTTCTTTTTCTTGTTTCCTCCATAATAATAGCCCACCAAAGGAGCAACCCCCTGGGATAATCCTACTGACAGCAGAATGGGAATCATATCAAGTTTATATGCAATCCCATAAGAAGCGACTGCGTCTGATCCGTAAATACTGATATAGTTGTTAAGTACAATATTAGAAACGCTCATAAGCACTGTAATGAGCGCACCCGGAATTCCGATGCTTACTACATTACGAATCATTGCTGGGTTTGGAGAAAAATGTTTAGGTGTCAACGGAAGTAATGGATTTCCCTTATGTTCTTCACGAATCATACAGCCAATATAATATATGGATGCGCATACAAACCCTAAAGAGGTTGCAAGTGCGGCCCCCGCTGTCCCCCATCCCAGAATTGCAATAAAAACATAATCCAATGCCATATTAATTACATTTCCAAGTACCAGTCCAATCGTACTCTCTTTTATCAGACCAACGGAGCGGAACAAATGAACAAATCCATTTGCCAGCATAATAAAGAGGGCTCCTATAAAAATCCATTTCAGATAATCACAGGTATAAATAATATTATCTGCGTCCGCACCGGATATTTGGGCCAGAGGCTGCAAAAATACAAGTCCCATGGCAAGTGTAATAATACCTGCAATTGCCATGGCATATACACAAAAATTCATTATTGCGCCGGACTCTTCTTTCTTTTCTTCCCCCAATAATCTGGCAATTACGCTGCTGCCTCCCATTCCAAAAATACACGCAATGGACATAATTATAAGTAATATCGGTGCGCACAGTGTTACTGCTGCAATTGTTGCAGGTTCTTTTGTCAAAGAAACAAAAAACGTGTCGGCAATATTATAAATCAGTGTTGTAAGCTGTCCCAGCATAGCAGGTAATCCAACTCTCATAATTGCTTTGGAAATATTTTTTTCTTCAAAAACTGATGCCATTTTTCTTCTCCTCCTTGAACTTTTTTTCATTATAAGATAGAATCAGTTCAAAAACCGGGACATATGTCCTGTTTAGAGAAAAATCCATGGAAAAATTATATGATAAGAAGAAAATTGCAGCCTGCATTGCTAAAAGTAAATACTATGCTGTACTTAGCTCACTGGATATTGATTTTTACCTGATAAAATATGAGAAGGGTGAATTGGTCCGTTCGCCCTTTCAGGACGAACTTTTATTTCAAATTGTGGAACAGGGTTCTATAAATATTTACTTCATTCGTGATGATGGTACACGTTATTCACTGTCAAGCGGAACTACAGATTACTTTCTCGGAGACATGGATATTTTTTATCCCAAAAGCAACAGCATTTATGCCCAGGCATCCGAACCCCTGACCTGTATATCTTTTTCTATTGAAAAGTATAAGGAAGCATTGCTCTCCAATAATCAATTCCTGCAGCTGATATGCAACAGCCTTTCGGCAAAAATTGGAGCAATGGCTGCCATTGATGCTGCTCCCGCTTCCCTTGAAGAACGGGTTATGTCCTATATGAAATATAAGTGCATTAATAAAACTTTAAAGGGGATAGAGCAGTCCGCTTTTCATCTTCATTGCAGTGCAAGACAGCTTCAGAGAATTTTGAATCAAAGTGAATCTGCCGGATTAGTCAAAAAACTTGGAAAAGGGACCTATAAGCTGCTGTAAATTTTTTGGGGTCAACTATCTTCTCATTTATGAGAAATATCAAGTTGACCCTAAACTATAAACCGCTATTCTCCCTGTCTTTTCAGGGACAATAGTCCTGCGCAATGGGAAAACTGCTCAAAATTCATTGCCGGGAAAGCTTTCTTCATTTCATCTGCAACAATATATATTTCGTCTGTATCCCACCAATCAGTCCGTGCCTTACACTTTTCCAGATCTTCACGGGTATTGAACGCTACATCGCCAATATAAATGCAGCCGTCTTCCTTCAAAAGCGGAAGCAGGCTATTTATAAATGTAACTTTTTGTGAATCTGTCAGATGGTGAATAGAATATGTGGCAACAATTGCATCATACCGGGTTTTCTTCAAATCGTCTGCCAGCCCCATTGAGAAGTCCCCATGATAGAGCTTCGCATCCGGCATTTTACTTTGCGCCAGTTCAATCATCCTCTCTGAGAAATCCTGACCATAGATATCACACCCCTGTTCATAAAGCTTTGTGGTAAGCGTGCCAGTTCCAAAGCCAATGTCCAGCACTGCGCGCCCGGAATGGGACAAAATACGGTTATAAATTTCGTTCAAAATATGTTTGTACCCTGCAAAGGGATATGTTTCATCCTTATCAGACACTCCCACGCTCTTATCATAACCATCCGCCCATAAATCAAATCCTTTATTATCAAGCATATATTTATTTCTCCTCTCAAACACGCTCTAATATATTACTTAGAGAAATTCTAGCATAGCTCCTTCAAACTGTCTATCAGGTCCTTCCAGATCATACAAAAAACAAAAAGCAGGCCACATTCAAAACTTCTGAATCATGACCTGCTTTTATGAAATTCCTTTTACACTCACCTGTCACTGACAGGCCCGTAGTATAATCATATCTCCGGTTACTCAACCAAAGATACTCTCTCCTTAATAATTTCCGTAAGCATTTCTTCTGCCTCTCCCATACCTGAGCTTTCAAGATCCGCAATCATCTTATCATAGGAGGCGTCAAAGTCTGCTTCGCTTCCAATCACACAGCTTATCAGTGCAGACCATGCAATTTCATCCAGCTTGTTGCCAATTTCATCAAATTCCACCGGCTTTGTGTAAGCCCAGATTGCGGAATACTTGGGTACTTCAAATTCAGATGCCTGAGGGAAAATGTCTACTAAAAGCTCCACGCCCCATGCCTCACATGCTGCTTTCTGCTCTTCATCGTACTCTGCAATAATGGATTCCTTACTGTCAGTTGTAAAAGTGCTGCCTGTAGCATCCAAAACACCTGTTCCGTAGTTAGGGAAAGGATAAGAATGATATCCTACACCAGTTGTCTTTCCATAGTCTTTGTTGGTATTCTTTTCATTCACTTCCTCTTCCGTGCGGTAACGATGCCCTTCGTCATCAATAAAATAATTGGTTCCTTCAATTCCCCAGTTTACCAGCACCTGACCTTCGTCAGAACAGAGAAAGTCCAGATACTTAATTGCCGCAACCGGGTCTTTACATGCAGTTGTGATTCCGACGCCCTGTCCGGTGGTAAGTCCCTGACTGAACAGACATCCTGCCTTTGTGTCCGCGTCCATAGTAAGAGGAAGTCCTGCGTAAGTCTTATCCAGTTTTCCATCCGCCTTTAAGATTTTCTCACCATCTGCATAATCCCAGTCCGTATCAAACAAAGCAAGCACACGTCCGGAAGAAATTTTTGCAATATAGTCCTCATGAGTCTGAGTTGCAAATTCAGAATCCAAAACGCCTTCATTATACAGTCTGTTCAACCACTTAAAGTACTCGCGCACCTTTTCTGAACGGAACTTATAAATAGCGTTATAGTTTTCATCTACAAGCCACTGTCCGTTATCCGGCGCTCCCTCTGCAATATAGCCTGCCGGATTTCCAAGGGTAATCATCCAGTGCCAGTCGGAAGCTGAAAGGGTAATGCCAATGGTATCCATCCCATCTTCTGTTGTGGGATGTGCCGCCATATAATCTTTAATCATCTTTTCAAACTCTTCTGTGGTTTTCGGAATGTTATAGTCATTTTCCTTCAAAACTGCCCACTGAATCTGTGCATTACCAGAGCTTTTATATGTTGTTCCTCCCATTGCATAAGAAGATAACTGATAAATAGAAGGATCCTCCACAGAGTACTTTAACTTGTCAAACTCATCCCCATACATCTTTTTAATATTGGGGCCATACTGCTCAATCAAATCTGTCATATCAATCAGTGCGCCTGCGTCAATTAAGCTTCCTGCATCGCCTTTTGCATAAATCATATCCGGGTAATTCTGTTCTGCAATCATCAGGGCAATCTTCTGGTCATCGGAGGATACCGGATACTCGGTTTTCAGCTTTACTCCTGTTTTTTCTGTCAACACTTCCGCTACAGGGTCATTCCAGGAATCCTCTGTTGCATCCGCATTGTAAAAGGTCAGCTCAACCACACCGCCCTCTGTGCCTGCACCCTCGCCGCTGCTGCTTTCACCTGCGCTTGCGCCATCACCTCCGGTACTGCCATTTCCTCCATCGCCTTTGCCTCCGCATCCGCTTAACATTCCAACTGCCATAGATGCCGTCAGCAATAATGCACATAACTTCTTTACCTTCATAATTTCCTCTCCTTTTTATTAATTAAATTTCACTTATTTTTCTTACTTATCAGTCCTTCACCGCTCCCAATGTCATACCGCCCACAAAGTATTTCTGCAAAAACGGATATACAATTAAAATCGGCACGGTTGCAACAATTGTGATTGCCATACGCACAGACAGAGGAGAAACCGCATTCTGAAGCTGATCTGCCGGTGCATGAGGGTCAATCTTTATGGTTGCCTTTTCCATAATCTCATATAGCACATACTGTAAGGTAGGAAGGTTTCTTGCATAAAGATAAGTGTCCATAAAAGAATTCCACTGCCCTACCGCTATAAACAGAGCCACCGTCGCCATGGTAGGCGTACAAAGAGGAAGAATAATTCTTGCCCATATTACAAAATCGTTTGCTCCGTCTATCTTCCCCGCTTCCTGCAAAGCCATAGGAAGCCCTTCAATAAAGGAACGCATCAGTATCACATTGTAAACCCAGATTAAACCGGGAATAATATATACCATAAAGTTGTTTCCCAGGTTCAGAGTTCTCATTAAAAGCAGATACTCCGGAATCATACCGCCGCTTACATACATGGTAATGATAAACAAAATAGTGAACGGTTTATTAAAATAAAAGTCTTTCCTGCTAAGCACATAGGCAAGCATTGCCGTACAAATCACACCAATTCCGGTTCCCACAAGCGTCCTTACCACTGACATCACAAACGGACCGCCAAGACTGTTTTCCTTAAATATGTAAATATAATTTGCAAATGTAAATTTTCTGGGGAAAATAAAATTTACATTTCTCATGGTATCCATGGGGTCGTTTAAGGAAATTGCCAGCACATTTAAAAATGGATATACCGTCATGATAATAAGGAGCACACAAAATACTGCCAACACATAGTCTACTACCTTTTCTCCCATTGACGAATTCTTAATCTGATAACTATCATTTGCCATTTTTGCACCCCCTATACAAGCTTGCTTTCACCGAGCAGCCCGGCAACTTTATTTGCAATAAACAAAAGAATAATGCCAACTACTGACTGGAACACACCTATGGCAGTACCAAGCCCATAATTGTTGCTTCCGATACCACGGACATAAGCAAACCAGGAAAGTACCATTGCATGATCCTGTACAATACCATTGCTTAAAAGCATCTGCCGCTCCATTCCTACATTCAGTGCGCTTCCCACACTCATAATCAGCAGCACAATAATGGTTGGCTTAATACTTGGAAGAGTAATGTGCCATATTCTCTTAAAGCGGTTTGCACCGTCCACCTTTGCCGCCTCATAAAGTCCCTGATCAATCCCTGCCATTGCGGAAAGATAAATAATGGCATCCCAGCCCATTTCCTTCCACACATTAATCATGCAGACCACCACCCAGAATAAAGGAGAATTGGTGGACATCAGATGCAGCTTTGTGTTCAGCATGGTATCCACCGCACCGCCGTCATTTAACAGCATCTTTGCAATACTGGCAATAATAACCCAGGATACAAAGTGAGGAAGATATGACACAGTCTGCGTTATCTTCTTAAAACGGGTAAAGCAGATTTCATTCAATATCAGGGCAAATATAATAGATGACAGGGTTCCCAGCGCAATACCCAGAATACTAATACCAATGGTATTAATCATCGTCTGGGGGAATAATCTGTCCGTAAATGCCTGAATGAAATTGTCAAATCCCACAAACTTCCGCTCCCAGATCGGCAGCGAAAAAGAATTAGGTTTTACTTCCTGAAATGCCATTGTCCATCCCCACAAGGGTACGTATTTAAAGATAATCAGCCATATCACAAATGGCACCGACATTAACAGAAGGTAACGTTGTTTCCACATAAGGCTCATGGAAAATTTTTGTTTTTTTACTTTTTCTTGCTTTTTTTTCATGATCTTTTGCAACCTCCCTTTCTGTAAAATATTATAAAAAAGAATCCATTTTACAGATACCCTGTTTTTGGGAGGCATTTTGCCCTAATTTTCTCACTTTACCCCTGAAAATTGTTCATTTTTTATATGATATCTGCCACTCCTTCTCCATTAAACAAAAAACTGCCAGTCATCTGGCAGCTCTTCTGTCCTACTTATCAATCATTTCTTTTTTATATTCTTTGGGGCTGATTCCCACATATTTCTTAAATTTCAGATAAAAATAATCAATATTGCTATATCCCACCTGTTCTGAAATCTGATATACCTTCATATCGCTTTCCAAAAGAAGCCTCTTGGCGTTTACAATCCGTATGGTATCAAGAATATTGTTAAAACTATCCCCCATCTCTTTTCTGAAAATCTTTCCCAGATAGTTGCTGTTATAATTGAACATCTTTGCAAAGCCTTCCACCTTAAGGTCCTGCATATAATTTTTTTCCATGTAATAATACATCCGCTTGATAACCGTTGCTGAATCGTCACTGCCAATCTGACGACACATGTCCTGAAGCGTACAACAGTACAAATCCATCAGCAGATCCAGTTTTTCCGACCGGTTCATTTCCTCCATCTGTTCTGTAATCTGCCCGGTAAGCTGATTATACTTCTTCTCAATGCTATTGCGGATCATCATTATGTTATACATCATCTGGATTTTTATATCCATTTCTTTCATCAGGTTTTTCTTGCAGTAAGTTCCGAACTTCTCCACACATTCCCTTATTCCATCCAAATCCCCCACTTCAATCAGCATGATAAACTGCTCCGTGGAAGGACATTCCGCATTCTTCTGTTGTTCCTCAATGGTATTGATGGAAAGCACATCATAATGGCCAAACAAAAAATCCTGCTCTAACATAAACTGAGCAAACTCATAAGAATAACACAAATCATACCATTGATTTACATTATGTCCCACAGCAATCAAAAGCCCTTCCCCAAACCTTTTCCGAAGCCGCGCATTACGACATGAGAGAAGCTCTACCCAGATCTTATAATCCATCCCAGAGCTTACGAGCACAATCTGGTTATCCATCACCATCTTTTCGTTGTACAATCCTTCTTCCTGCAGAAAATACTGCACTTTCTCCTGAAACTCCCCTGATTCTTTCCGGCTTAACATCTCCCGGTCCGTAAGAATCGCCGCACATAAAATCTCTTCCCCAAAAGGAATCTGATAACGTTTTATCTTTTCCTCCAGCTCTTCCCGGTTTTCCATTTGCAGGATAATCCTTCGAAGCAGTTCTTCCCTGGCAATATTTTCATTGGCAGAATGATAAATACGCTCCCCTTCTCTTTGTGTAAGCTCTTCTCTTATTCTCCGTACGCAGTCTTTCAGCTCTTCCTCATCAATGGGTTTTAGCAGATATTCTTTTACCCCAAGTTTAATGGCTGATTTGGCAAACTCAAACTCCGAATAGCCTGTAAGTATTACAAAGCTTCCCTCATATCCTGCCTCCCGTGCGGCATGTATCAAATCAATTCCACTCATCCCCGGCATTTTAATATCTACCAGCGCAAGGTCAGGACAGTTTGCAAGTAGTTTTTTCAGCCCGTCTTTTCCGTCCTTTCCATCCTCACAGAAAGTAAATCCCTCTTCTTCCCAGTCCAGCAAATCATGGATTCCCCACCGTATCATTGTCTCGTCGTCAATTATCATCACTTTGTACATATGCGCTCCCCCCAAGTTCCGCTTCCGCCGGAAGTAAAATCTCAACCTTTGTGCCTGCTCCTTCCACACTGTAGATTTCCACTCCATAGCTTTCCCCATATTTCAGTTTCACTCTCTGGTGTACATTGCTGACTCCAATATGCTTTCCTTTTTCATTATAGATGTTCAAATTTTGCCGCAGCTTTTCCAGTGTGCCGTTATCCATCCCCAGACCGTCATCTTCAATGGAAATAACAACATTTCTTTCTCTCCGGCAAACTTTAATGTCAATATTTCCAATCCCTTCCTTACTTTCCAGTCCGTGAATAATAGAATTTTCTACAATCGGCTGCATAATCAAGGGCAGAATCAAAAGCTGTGACAGCCCTTCCTCCACATAAATGTGATATTGAATTCTTTCCTCAAAGCGGTATTGCTGGATTTTCAGATAATTTTCCACTAATTCCATCTCATTGCGGATAGTAACCTCACTTACCCCTGCCTGCAAAGTGCTTCGCATAATTTTTGCAAGCATCTGTACGATCTCTTCAATATCCCTCTGCCTGCTCCTGCGCGCCTTCATACGGATCGTTTCAAGTGTATTGTACAAAAAATGAGGATTTATCTGACTTGCCAGCATCTTAAATTCCGCATCTTTTTGCTGGATTGTCAGCCGTTCCGCATGAAGCCGCTCCCGGTAGACCTCTGCCAGAAGCTTTTGTATCTGATAAATCATGGTTCCAAGGTAATCGTAAAGATCACTGATTTCATCACTTCCGCCCAGATTCTTTTCCAGGGCAAAATTCCCTTCCGCTGCCTTCTGCATTTCAGCCCGGAAGCGCTCTACCCGGCTGCTGAATGAATGGGAGAACAGCAGAATAACCGTTATGGACAACACGGCACTTAAAATAAAAAATGCCGCACTTTTGGCAATCTGCCCCCTTACTTCCTGCAAAATATCCCTGTACGCCCGGAAGCTTATAATCTGCAGATAGTCCTCCGATTCCACAAGGGGCAGGTTCTCGCAGGTCATCACATACTCCTGCTTGTCAAGCATAACATTCTTCTGTACCTGCCCTTTCTCCATTTCCGGCAGAAGTCCTGCCACCTGTTCAAAATAAAGGCCCTGTTCCTGCCCTGCCACCACCGTCTGCCCATTTAAAACTACAAAAGTATCACAATCCCGCTCCTGTAAAAATGTCTGAAAACGATCCGGGCGTACATACACTGCCAGTACCCCCACATCCCCGCCTCGTCTGGTCTTCAGCATCCGAAGCAGCGTCAGCGCACGGTTATCCTTGGACGGGACCTGACAAAACCGCCATAAAGCGCCTCCATTTTTCTTCTTAGCTAACGCATACCACTCTTCTTCTTCTATTTCCTCTGTTACCTTTGTAAAACGGGAATTGGACACAATGGTATCATTTGTCAGATAAATATTCATCCAGGCAATGGTATTGTTATAGTAGCTTCCATAGTTTAAAAAGGAATCATACTTCCGGTAATCATGAACCATCTCCTGATAATCTGTATACTGCTTGGCTGCAATTTCTTCCAGCTGGGGGTCAAAATAAAAATACTTGGTAACGGTGACCAGGGTATTAGCCATCTCCTCCACCTGCCTTCTGGTCATATCCAGTTCCGTCACTTCAGCACTTTTGGCCTGCTCTGTAAGAATATTATAAATTCCATGCACCAGATACAGTCCAATTATGATAATAGGCAGCGCCCCTCCAATTATATATACCAAAAGCATCCGATAACGCAGCCGTATTCCAAAAATACGGTTAAACACCGCCTTTACTTTCTGTGCCATATTTTGTTGTTCTCCCATAGGAACTGTCCTGACATTGCCTGTAATTCCTTACGCAATGGCAAACTGGCTGTTATATAGCTCCGCATAGAACCCTTTCTTTTCCAATAGCTCCCTGTGGCTTCCCTGTTCAATAATATGTCCGTCCTTCATCACCAGAATCACGTCCGCATTTTGAATCGTTGACAGCCTGTGGGCCACAATAAAGCTGGTGCGCCCTTCCATCATGGCGGCAAAGGCCTTTTGAATCCTAATCTCTGTTCTGGTATCAATAGAAGAAGTCGCTTCATCCAAAATCAGCATAGGAGGCAGACTTAACATTACCCTTGTAATACATAAAAGCTGTTTCTGTCCACCGGAAAGGCTCCCTCCATCCTCACCGATTACCGTATCATATACATTGGGAAGCCGCTTGATAAAGCTGTGGGCATGGGAAGCTTTTGCCGCTGCAATGATTTCCTCCTCTGTCGCCCCTGGTTTTCCCACAATAATGTTTTCCCGGATAGTCCCACGCTTTAGCCAGGTATCCTGCAAAACCATTCCATAAGAAGTGCGCAGGGACTTTCTGGTAATATTCTGTATATTGCTTCCGTCCACAGAAATCTTCCCTTTATCCACATCATAAAACCGCATCAGCAAATTGATAATCGTCGTCTTGCCGCATCCGGTAGGCCCTACAATTGCAATTCTCTGTCCTGGTTTCACATGAAGGTTTAAGTTTTCTATCAGCCTTTTATCCGGCACATAAGAAAAAGACACATCCTCAATATCCACTCTTCCTCCGGCATTCTTTAGAACTACAGTGCTGTCCTTATCCGGCTTTTGTGGTTCTTCCTCAATCAGCTCAAAAATTCTTGCGGCGCAGGCAAGGGCATTTTGAAGCTCCGTGATAACGCCGGAAATTTCGTTAAAAGGCTTGGTATACTGGTTTGCATAGGAAAGGAAACAGGTAAGCTGCCCCACGGAAAGCCCGCCGCGCAAAGCCGCCAGCGCGCCGGTTAATCCCACGCCAGTATATACCAGACTGTTTACAAAACGGGTACATGGGTTTGTAAGGGATGAAAAGAAAATGGCGCGAAGAGAGCACTTTTCCAATCTGCTGTTAATTTCGTCAAACCGCTCCAGGGTCTTATCTTCCCGTCCAAAAGCCTGAACCACCTTCTGGTTTCCTATCATTTCATTGATCAGCGCAGTTTGCTCCCCTCTGGTTTCTGACTGCAGCTTAAACATACTAAAGGTCTGCTTTGCAATAAAGCTTGCCACAAACAGCGACACAGGCGTAATTACCACTACCACTATGGTAATTCCCACATTCACAGAAAGCATAAACCCAAGGGTTCCCAAAATTGTAATCACCCCGGTAAACAACTGGGTAAATCCAATCAGCAGACCGTCCGCAAACTGGTCCACATCTGCCACCACCCGGCTGACAATATCCCCGTGAGAATGCCCGTCCAGATACTTAAGAGGCAGCTCCTCCAGCCGGCGGAAGGCTTTTTTTCTGATATCCTGTATAATGCTGTATACCATTTTATTGTTGCAGATATTCATAATCCACTGGGTCAGAGCGGTCAGCACAATCACAATTCCCATTTTGCGAAGGACTCCCAACAATCCCGCCCATATCATGGGCATACTCACACTCAGCGGGGACGGGTCAAAAATAAAAGCAATCCGGTCCACTGCGTCCCCGGTGAGAATCGGGAGATACAGGGTAAGGGCCACGGAAATCACCGCCATCAAAATTGTCAATGCAAGTACAAATTTATAGGGTTTAATATACCTCAAAACTTTAATAAGGGTTTCCTTCTGATTAAATTTTTTCTTTTCCTTCTTCATTCCTCTGCCTCCCTGCGTTCAAACTGGCTGTAATAAATCTCCTGATATACCTGGCAATTTTGCAGCAGCTTCTCATGTGTTCCCATTCCTGCCACAGCGCCGTCATCCAGCACAATGATCGTATCCGCATGAAGCAGAGAAGATGCTCTCTGGGAAACAATAAACACTGTTGTATCTCCCGGCATCTCCTTTATGGATTTTCTAAGGGCGGCATCTGTTGCATAGTCAAGTGCGGACGCACTATCATCCAAAATCAGGATTTCCGGCTTTTTCACCAATGCCCTTGCAATAGACAGACGCTGTTTCTGACCGCCGGAAAGATTTCTTCCCTCCTGCTCAATCATCTCTTCCAGTTTTCCCTCTTTCTTCATAACAAACTCTTCTGCCTGTGCCGTCCGCAAAGCCTCCCACAGCTCCTCGTCACTGGCGTTTTCATTTCCCCATAGAAGATTTTCCCGGATGGTCCCCTTAAACAGCACCGCTTTTTGCATTACTACCCCAATCTTATCCCGAAGCTTCTCAAGAGCGTAATCCCGCACATCCGTCCCGTCCACCAGCACCTGTCCTTTTGCTACATCATAAAAGCGGGGGATTAAATTTACTAACGAAGACTTTCCTGAACCTGTACCGCCAATCACGCCGATAGTCTGTCCTCTTTTTGCCTTAAAATGAATATCTGTAAGAGCTTCCTCTCCTCCTTCATAGTACCGCAGGCTTACATGATCAAATTCCACCGTTCCCCTTTCCCCATCAGACGCGGTGCTTCCCTGCTCCATACCCGCCGGGATCTCAAAAATACTCTCAATTCTGTTTCCGCAGGCAACTGCCTTGGTAACAGTAATAATCAGGTTGGCCAGCTTTACCAGTTCCACCAGAATCTGTGACATATAATTTACAAGCGCCACCACCTGCCCCTGTGTCAAAATGCCTGCTTCCACCCGCAAAGCGCCTACATAAATCAGCGCAATCAGCCCTGCGTTAATCACAATATATGTAAGCGGGTTCATTAATGCGGAAATTCTTCCTGCAATTTCCTGCATCCGTTTCAAGCTGTCTGTTACCACATCGAATTTATGTATTTCATTTTCTTCCTCTCCAAAGGCACGGATTACCCTCACTCCGGTTAAATTTTCTCTGGTGATTCCCATTACCTTATCCAGCCCGCCCTGGACCTTTTTGAACAAAGGTATATTTATCAGCATAATGCCAAAAACAATTACTGACAGCACAGGAATTACCACCACAAAAACCAGCGCCGCCGCTGCGTCCACTGTAAAGGCCATAATCATCGCCCCAAATACGATAAAAGGAGAACGAAGGAATAAGCGCAGAACCAGATTCACCCCGGACTGCACCTGATTGATATCACTTGTCATTCTTGTAATTAATGTGGAGGTGCCTTCTTTATCCATTTGGGAAAAAGAAAGGCTCTGGATATGGGCAAATAAGCCATGCCGTAATTTGGTTGCAAATCCCACCGCCGCTTTTGCAGCAAAATACTGGGCCGTCACAGAGCAGGTCAGCCCAATTAATCCCAGCGCAGCCATAATCAGACACATTTTTAAGATATATCCTCTGTCATGTCCCGCAATTCCCACATCAATCATGGACGCCACAACAAGAGGCACTATAAGTTCAAAAGAAGCCTCCAGTAATTTAAACAGAGGCCCTAATACGCTTTCTTTTTTATAATCCTTTAAATAAACAAGCAGTTTTTTCATCTTTCTCCCTCCTCATACCGCAAGCATATTTAATTTAAAAAGTTTTCTATAATCACAGCTTCCGCCTCTTCCCCATTTAGCCCAAAGGTATTCAGCTTAATCAGCTGTTCATTATTAATCCTTCCAATGGCCGCCTCATGTATAATCCCAGCGTCCACATGCTTTGCGTCAATCTCAGGAATGGAACACACCTGTGCACTGTCCATAATAATCGAATCACACTGGATATGGGCATGGCACAGAGCGTTTCCAATCGCTTTCGGATGAAAGGTCTGCTTTGACCGCCCCCTTGCCACAGAGCGGGAAGTAATCTGAGCGGAACTGTCCGCCCCATTTAAATAAATGTCCATATTTGAAACTGCGCTTTGGTCATCATGGGTCATCAGCTTTTCAATCACAAACAGTTTTGCACCTTCCCCCATAACCACTTCCGTTTCCCTCACAGTAGAATCCACACCTTTAATCTGTACCGTATCTAAGGTAAACACAGAGTCCGCCTCCATAATGATTTTAGTAACCGGATTTAAAATCCTGGCCCCGGTTCCCTCCCCTTCACCATAGTGTTTTTCTTCATATCGCACATTGGCACATTTGCCAATGTGAAACGTATGAATCCCATCATGGCGGCTGTCGTTACAGCCGCTGTTATGAATGCCGCAGCCTGCAACAATCGTCACCTGCGCGCCATCTTCAATATAAAAATCGTTGTACACCTCATCCGTTATTCCAGATGCGGCAACCACCACAGGAATGTGCACCTGTTCGCCTTTGGTTTCACCGCTGATGTAAACGTCAATTCCCTGCTTATCCTCTTTTCTTTTAATGGTAATGTGCTCTGTATTTCCATGACAAAGGGAATAACCGTTATACCTTAAATTATAAGCCCCCTCCTGCCGGAAGCCCTCACCGTCTATTTTTTCAAGAATAGACGCCGTTACCTTGTCAATATCTGCCACTGTTTTCTTCCTTTCCCACATTTTCCTTCTTATATCTCATCTAATATCATGCCTTAGAGAATTTCCTATTCCTGTCTCTGCTGTTTCCCTGGCAGAATACGGCCCTATGCTTATAATCTGTGAGCCGGGTTCATACAGGCGCACCCCATGTCCTCGTTTACAAGTCCCGGATATACCTCTTCCTTTCTTCCAAGGGCCTGTATCTTTCCATCTCTGATCACCATAATGCGATCCGCCATCTGAATAATCCGTTCCTGATGGGAAATAAGAATCAGGCTTTCCTTCTTGTCCGCATGAAGCTGTTCAAACTGCTTTACCAGCATGGAAAAACTCCACAAATCAATTCCTGCCTCCGGTTCATCAAAAATACACAGCTTATGGGGTTTTGCAAGAACCGTTGCAATTTCCAGCCGCTTCATTTCCCCGCCGGAAAGGGTATTATCCACCTCCCGGTTTAAATATTCCCTGGCACAAAGCCCTACGCTGCTTAAATAATCGCAGCATTTCTTCTCCGGCATTTCTTCTCCGGCCGCAAGGGAAAGAAGACGTTTTACTGTCATTCCCTTAAACCGGGGCGGCTGCTGGAAAGCAAACCCAATCCCCTCATTGGCTCTCTGGTCAATACGAAAGTCCGTGATGTCCACGCCATCTAAAAATATTTTTCCGCCATCTGGTTTTTCAATGCCCATAAGCAGCTTGGCAAGAGTGGATTTTCCCCCGCCGTTTGGTCCGGTAATTACCAGCATCTCCCCATCCGCCACCATAAAGCTGACATCTTCTATAATACTTTTTTCCAACCCGTTTTCAAGGGGATGGAACATCAGATTTTTTACTTCCAGCATAAATCCTCCACACTTTTCCGGCCTGCAAGTCGTTTATTATAAATACGCATCGTACTTTTCATCAGTCTCATTTAAAAATACAATCCCCAAAATTCCAGGACCCGTATGTGCGCCAATGGCACAGCCCACACGCCCTTCCAAAAGCCCTTTTACATGATATCTTTCCACAAGTTCCTTTTTTATATATTCATAAGCCTCCCTGTCTGTGCCGTAGCAGACGCCCACCACCTGGTTCTCAAGATTTTTTCCTTTTTCGCCAACCATGGTCAGAATTCTTTTTTGGGCCTTTTTCCATCCCCGTACCTTTTCTACTGCTTTCAGCGAACCATTTTCATCCACTATAATAATCGGCTTAATATCCAGCACAGTCCCCGCAAGAAAAGAAGTTCTGCTAAGACGCCCGCCTTTAAACAAGTACCCCAGTTCCACCACCGTAACCGCATGTTCCATATGCTCACAGAAAAAATGCGCCGCTTCAATCAGCAGCTCCTTTGGAGCCCCGTTTTTCTGCATACAAAGCAGTCTCTCCGCCACAAGTCCATATCCCACAGACGCACACTTTGTATCAATAATTGTAAGCTGAAAACCAGGATACTCCTCCTGTATCTCCTCATATGCCAGCCTTGCCGCATTAAATGTTCCCGCAATTCCCGTGGAAAAGCATAAATATAGCACCTCATCCCCCCTCTCTGCAAAGGGAAGAAAATGCTCATAAAACATATTCTGACTTACATGATAGGTTGAAATTTCTTTTCCTGATGCCTGAACCTCATAGAACTGGTCAGGAAATATCGTCTCCCCGTCAAAATAGTCTTTCCCCTCTATTGTAACAGGTGTGGGAATCACATGTAAATCATACTCCTTAATCACACGCTCCGGCACATCAGATGCAGAATCCGTAATAATACAAAAGGCCATTTATTTCATCTCTCTTTCCAACTATATTTTTATCAAAAATCCAATATAACTATACTACATATAAGGAATTTATTCATCTTAAATTTTTCTTAGCATATTATAATTAAAAAATCAATAGGGACTTACTATGTATTCTAACCAGATTACTCCAAGAATCAATTTTATCCAGCAATTATCTTATGAGCGGCCCGGCGCAGCCGCATGGATTACAGGAAACCCAGAACATCCAGGACTAAGCGGCCTTATAAAGTTTTATCCCACCTCTTACGGCGGCGTATTGATAGAAGCGGAAGTTTTTGGACTGCCCAATATTTCCGAAGAAGGGGCAAGTAACTTCTACGCCCTTCATATCCACGATTTTGGCGATTGTTCCGGCAGCTTTCAAAATACAGGGGAACATTACAATCCAGAAGGAGCGCCCCACCCTGACCATGCAGGCGATTTGCTCCCGCTTCTTGGGAATCAGGGGTACGCCTGGTCTGCTTTTTATGACAAACGTTTTACTATAGAAGAAATTATAGGCAAATCCGTCATTATCCATTCCGGTCCTGACGATTTTACCTCCCAGCCCTCCGGAAATGCCGGCGTCAAAATCGGATGCGGTGAAATCCAGCGTGCACTTTAACATAATTTCCTACTCTAAACAGACCTTTGGAGCTTTATCCATTCCAAAGGCCTGTTTTTTATCCATCATTTGCCTACTGCTGCCCGGACTCCTCTCCCAGGTCAAAAAGCCTTCCTGTTGCAAAGGGGCTTCCCACATCACATCTTCCATGATGATATGTCTTTCGGAAGCTTCCTTCCGTTTCCTTTTCCGATGTTTCCAC
Source organism: uncultured bacterium (assembly GCA_947381965.1). Taxonomy (GTDB): domain Bacteria; phylum Bacillota; class Clostridia; order Lachnospirales; family Lachnospiraceae; genus Suilimivivens. Next base: position 23,020 of record CANCXX010000024.1, on the reverse strand, counting down.
CTTTATACGACTGACTCCATTCTGAGCCATAGAATCCAGCAATTGGATTACTTCATCTATATTATCCATTCCTATCCTTCTGCCTATTGCAGGCTGCTCCTTTGATACTGCACTGATAAACCTTACTTTTTTAATGGTGGAATAACCTTATTCCGGTAAATGCCATTACCATGTTATACCTATTACAGCATTCAATCACCAGGTCGTCCCGGACAGAACCGCCTGGCTGCGCAATATATTTTACGCCGCTCTTATAGGCACGTTCAATATTATCGGAAAACGGAAAGAAAGCGTCTGATCCAAGGGTCACTTCCTTATTGCCGTCCAGCCACACACGTTTTTCCTCTCTGGTAAAAACAGGGGGTTTTTCCCTGAAGCGCTTCTGCCATTCTCCGTCTCTTAGTACATCTTCATATTCATCACCTATATAAACATCTATAGTATTATCCCTGTCCGCGCGGCCAAGAGACTCTATGAACTGCAGATTCAAAACCTGAGGCGCCTGCCGCAAATACCAATTGTCCGCCTTCTGCCCTGCCAATCTGGTACAGTGCACCCTGGACTGCTGCCCAGCCCCAATGCCGATTGCCTGTCCGCCCTTTACATAACAGACTGAATTTGACTGGGTATATTTTAAGGTAATCAGGGATATTTTCATATCCAGTTCCGCCTCTTTGGAAAGCTTCTTATTTTCAGTTACAATATTTGAAAGCAGTTCATCGTTAATATCCAGTTCATTCCTTCCCTGTTCAAAGGTGATTCCAAACACCTGCTTCCTCTCCACAGGCGCAGGCACATAAGCAGGGTCAATCTGGATAATATTATAGTTCCCCTTTTTCTTGGCCATCAAAAGTTCCATCGCTTCTTTTGTATACCCCGGCGCAATCACACCGTCTGACACTTCCCGCTTAATTAATCTTGCCGTGTCCTCGTCGCACACATCCGAAAGGGCTATAAAATCCCCAAAAGAAGACATTCTGTCTGCTCCCCTTGCTCTCGCATAAGCGCAGGCAAGCGGGGAAAGCTCTCCCAAATCATCCACCCAGTAAATTTTCGCCAGAGTTTCCGAAAGAGGTAGCCCCACTGCCGCCCCTGCGGGGGAAACATGCTTAAAAGAAGCCGCCGCCGGAAGGTTTGCCGCCTCCTTCAATTCCTTTACCAGCTGCCACCCGTTAAACGCATCAAGGAAATTAATATAACCGGGCCTGCCATTTAAAACCTTAACTGGCAGTTCACTTCCATCCTCCATAAAAATACGGGAGGGTTTTTGATTTGGATTACATCCATACTTTAATTGAATTTCATTCATTATTTTTCTCCTATTCCAGTTCCGCATTTCCCCCTCCATATGCCTTTTCCCTCAGAGCAATTTCTGTCCGCTTGGCGTACATAAATTCTCTGGGCATATGGACAGGCAAATGCTGTTTCCAGTTCCGCATTCCCCCTCCATATGCCTTTTCCCTCAGAGCAATTTCTGTCCGCTTGGCGTACATAAATTCTCTGGGCATATGGACGGCAAATGCTGTTTCCAGTTCCGCACCTATTATTATTTGTTTTTGTTTATTATGCGTGTTTCATATTTTCCTGTGGCAATGTCAATGTATCTTACAAATAAGGATACTTTGTTTTCCTCATTTAAATTGCTCCATACCTTATCTGTAAACGCATCAATATCGCCGGAAATTTCCACACATTTGGGCTCTCCCTCAAAACTTGGAAGCGGATTGCCATCGTGCATATAGGTATGGATAAAATGCCCCTCTCCGGCTGCCGGATTTTCATAAGAGTACGTATACCGGTTACAGCTTTCCGGGTTTCCATTATTACTTTTTAATATGGACATTGCATAATCAAAAATACCATCTTTTACATTCATAATCCCTGAAATTCTGGGAGTATAATTGGGACCGTCCGGCTCAAATTCACGACTCCTTAAAGACTGCTCAAAAGTCATTCCTTTTTCCATACCGTCATAAACCGTATCCGTCTGATCTCCATTGGTAACAATCGTCATATGAGGCAGCACTCTGACTGGTGCGTAAATTATCAGACTGGGGTCTTCCAATTTGGACGGGTCATGGGCCTGAGTTCTGATTCCTTCTCCCTCTGATACAAAAATACGGTTACGGCTGTTGACGCTTCTTCCCATAATAAAATAAGCCGTCACAGCCTTTGCACCATCCTTAGACCTGCCAATGACAATTCCCCTTCCCGGATACGCATTTTCCGCAAGCTCCTGTTCAAGTGACAACATTTTCATCTCGTTTTCCTCCATTCTATCCAGAATACAAAATCGCCTGGACATACCTTCACCAGGCTGCCCAGACGGTCGGCTCATTTCTTATTTATACACTTCCCGTAGGTACTCCTACACAGGCGTTTCCTGCTTCCGTCAGTCGTGTATCTGTTATTATGATAAGGGAAAATATACCGATTTGCAAGAGGGAAATTTTTTAATTACGAAATCAGTTTTGCATTGACAAATCTCTTTCTCTGTCCTATGCTTTATACAGTTGCTTAATAATTTTGAAAAGGAGGTAATTCATATGTTGAGACAGACAAATTTTATTAAACCCAGCTTTGGCCTGCAAATGATTACCCCCGGACTGCGAAAGTTAAAAGCATCTTTATTTTAACAATTCACAAGTTAACCGCGGCGTATTCTTTTTGCATTAACAATATACATTTATGCCGCGGTCTTTTTATGTCCAAAATTAGTCTGCTGTCCAGAAATTATATTTAAAAACACGGGCAGAAAAACCATGTCATATGCAGACCATATATCCATCACAAAATAAAAAACGCTGTCCCCAAATTAAAGGAGGGCAAGGGCCAAATGTGTATGCCAGCATGCACACATGTCCCGTTGCTTGCGGACATTAAGATTAGAGCGTATTTGAAAAATGCTCTGGGGAAATTTGTCTGCGCTCTTCATAAAACCACAAGCGCACAACAATTTGAAAACAGAAAGGAATGGATATAAAAATGGAAAAATATACAATACCAGACCTCCCTTCTGCTGCCATGGTCACTGCTGTTCACCGTGACAGATACGAACTATGGAATAAGGGGAAGTCATTTTATGGAAAACTAAAAACAGTTAACTTCTATCATACCAGTGAAACCGCCGAATTCCCAACCGTGGGTGATTACGTGCAGATAAACTATAATTCTTCCGGCGATAGCTTGATTACAGAAATTCTTCCCAGAAGATCTGTACTTATGCGGCTCAATGCCACCCAAGGACTGCCTGATCAGGCAGTAGCGGCAAACTTTGATTATGTATTTATCGTCATGTCTCTAAACCAGGACTTTCATCCCTCAAAGCTGGAGCGGTATTTAACCGTTGCATGGCAAAGCGGCGCATTGCCGGTTGTCATTCTGACCAAAGCAGATTTATGCGAAGATAAAGAAACCTATTTGTCCCTGCTTGTCAGCACGGCTCCCGGTATAGAGGCCTTCTGCATCAGTTCCGTAACCGGAGAGGGAATCTATCAAATGGCACGCTTTTTTGAAAAAGGAAAAACCATTGTTTTGCTTGGTTCATCTGGTGTCGGAAAATCTTCACTGGCAAACTGCCTTATGGGAAAAGAAGAAATGCTAACCGGCGCCATCCGCACTTCTGACGCACAGGGCAGACACACCACAACTTACAGACAATGCCTGTTTCTTCCGGAGCATATCAGACTGCCGGACGGACAAACCATAATTGGTGGCGGATGCCTGATAGACACACCAGGAATACGGAAACTGATTGTCAGCGAAATTGAGGAAGGAGTGCAAAGCTCTTTTACGGATATTGAAAACCTGTCCGCCTCCTGCCGATTTCGAAACTGCACACATACCAGCGAACCTGGCTGTTCCATCCTTGCCGCATTAGGAAACGGCTCCCTTGATAAACGGCGATGGAAAAATTACCTGAATATTCAGAGAGAAGAAAAATATGCCAGGCAGCGGGAACAGATTTTGAAAATGAAACAGCAGCGGACTTCCGGAAAGAAAAAACGAAACCGTTTTACCCCATAACCAAGGCCGCTATAAACCCTCTTTTGCCCCTAACCTTAACAAGGCAGGAAAAGCGCCCCTTTCCTGCCTTGCACTCTGCACACCAGTACAGCACTGCATTAATCTTAAAGTAATCAACGCTCAGGGCTTTAACTTCTTTAAATACATCCTTGCTTCATATGGGCGAAGCCGTATGGATTTTTCCGCATCTTTATAATTACTGATAAGCAGCTCCATGGGCTCGTCTTCCTGCTTTAGCGGATACTCCAGCGTCTTATCATAAAAATTACAGACCACCAAAAGTGTGGAGTCCCTATTGGTTCTGGTATAAGCAAAAATATTTTCATCGTTCTCAAGCAGCATTTGAAAACTTCCATCAACAAATACCGAATTTTCCTTGCGAAGCAAAATCAGCTTTTTATAACAGTTAAAAACAGAATCTTCATCATTTATCTGGGCCTTTGCATTGATTTTCAGATAATTTGGATTTACTTTTATCCATGGTGTTCCTTCCGTAAATCCCGCATTTTCCTTATCATCCCACTGCATTGGCGTTCTTGCATTATCACGGCTTTTGGCATGGACAGACTCCATAATCTCTCTTTCCGTATATCCTTTTTCCATCCGCTCCTTATATAAATTAAGGGTTTCAATATCACGGTATTCCTCTATTCCATATTGAATATTTGTCATTCCAAGCTCTTCCCCCTGATAAATATAGGGAGTTCCCTGCATACCATGAAGAAGAATTGCAAGCATTTTGGCAGACTCTGTCCGGTACTTCCCATCATTTCCCCAGCGGGACACAATTCTTGGCAAGTCGTGATTGTTCCAGAAAAGACTATTCCATCCTTTTCCGTAAAGTTCTCTCTGCCACCGGCTAAACACCTCCTTCAGCTTAAGAAAAGGCAGCGGAGATAAATCCCATTTTTCTTTTCCCTCTATCTGGTCCAGACAGATATGTTCGAATTGAAACACCATGGACAGCTCACTGTTATCCGGCTTACTGTACAGCTTTGCAAGCTCTGTTGTGGCTCCCCATGTCTCCCCTACGGTAACAAGATCGGCCTTTTGGAAAGTTTCCCTGCTCATCTCCCTTAAATATTCATGAAGCCTGGGGCCATTATTGGTAATTTTTTTATCTGGCTCCTTTGCAATCTGGTCAATTACATCCAGCCGGAATCCTCCCACTCCTTTTTGAATCCACCAGTTAATCATATCATAAATTTCCTGGCGAAGTTTGGGATTTTCCCAGTTTAGATCCGGCTGCTTTACCGAAAACTGGTGAAAATAATACTGTTCCAGCCCAGGGACCCACTCCCAGGCCGGACCTCCAAAAGCAGCCCCCATATCATTTGGCAGAATTCCTTCTGTACCATCCCTCCAGATATAATAATCATGATATGGATTGTCTCTGCTCTTTTTTGCCTCCAAAAACCAGTAATGTTCATCTGAGGAATGGTTCAGCACCAAATCCATAATAATTCGGATGTGATGCTTTCCTGCCTCTTCTATCAGCATCTCCATATCTGCCAGCGTTCCAAACATGGGATCTATATCCTGATAGTCTGAGATATCATACCCATTATCGTCCTGTGGAGACTTGCACACCGGAGAAAGCCATATGGCATCTATCCCCAGATTTTCCAGATAATCCAGCCTGGAAATAATCCCCTGAATGTCCCCAATGCCATCTTTATTGCTGTCTGCAAAGCTGCGGGGATAAATCTGGTAAATGACGGCTCCTTTCCACCACTTTTCACCGTCTGTTAATATATTCTTACCTGTCACCTTTCCATTCTCCTTTCCCAACAGGCTGTATAATAGTTGCGAAACTTATAAATCTGCCTGGTACTTCTGCATTGGCGTGTTTCGCAAATAGCCCGGCGCTTTGGATACATTTTAGCTGATTTTCTTTAAATAAACAAGTCTTCACAATTTGTTTACAAACTTATGAACAAACTGTGAAAATAATTACTTTTGTCCTATTTACATTCTTTATTTAGAGGATTATAATGCTAATTGGAGTTTTTATTTAAAGGAGAAAAGGAGATAGGAGTTATCATGAAAAAAATGAAAACCAAAGTACTTGCTGTCATCGCAACCATGGCAGTATTGTGTATGACCCTGACAGGTTGCGGAGAAAAGCTGGTTCCGGCTGACCAGACAGTAGGCGCTTTATTTGAACTTGCGGCCAAAGATGATGCGTCAAAGATGAAAGACCTTCTTGGTTTTGCTTCAGAAGAAGATGTTCGCAGCGCTTTCTTCGAAGAAGGAGCTGACACCGCAATGGTAGATGAAATCAAAAGCGAACTTACCTCTGCCGGTATTGAAATGACTGATGAGGAAATCCAGAAGCTTTCCGATTCCATGACCACTATGCTGAATAAAATCACCTATACAGCAGAGATTACTTCTGAAGAAAAAGATTCAGTAGTTGTTACATTAAAAGTAACCGGTTTCTCCACTGATGCAATGACCACAATTATGACTGATGCAGCCAACACCATGACTGAAAAGCTTACCGCATCTGAGGAAGATCAGCTTGCCATTGCTAACGGCGATATGGATGTATTCAACAAATATATGCAAGATTATATCAATGATTTCATGACTGGTCTTGCAGGAATGGAGCTTGACCCTGAACCGGTTGAAATAACAGTTACCTGTGAAAAACTTAGTGTTGAGGTAAGCGGCAAGAGTAAGGTTGCATGGCTTCCTACCGATATGGATGGATTTGGCAGCGATATTGAAGCCGCAATGATTCACTAATTTCATTTTGTTATTTTACAGCTACATAAAAGCTCCGGCATACGCCGGAGCTTTTGTTTTGCAATCCGGTAATCCTTTTTATTCCTTCATTACTTACTGCCAGACGCCCATTATCCTATAATATACATACACCCACCTTCTCTTTTCCTTCAGCATTTTCTCAAGCTCTTCTTGCTGTCTCTTAATCTCTGCCAGCGTATCCTGTCCAACGCCTTTATTTCCATATAAGAACTCTTCATAACTGCCAATAAACTCTACGAATCCCTTATAGGAACTTTCCTCCACCCTGTTCTTAAATTCTTCCAGCGTTTCTCCCGGCACCCTTTGTAATCCCATCCAGGCTAAAATCTGCAGGTTTCTTTCAACTTCCAGCTTAAATTTTCCTTCCTCCGGCATTTTCCTGTAGCGCCATTTGCCTATCCATTGTCCAAGAAGCCAAAGAAGAAGAACTATACCCAGAGCAGATGCCGCTGCCATCCCCCAGCTCTTTCCCACATCTTTCCATCTATGGACAACATTAGCCCCTTCTTTTATCTGACCCGCTTCTTCCTTCTCCATTATTTTTTCCCTGTCTGGCTCCTTTTTCCTATTTTCCCTTCCTGACTGACCGGAATTTCTGTTCTTTAAACTCCATGGCGTATATCTCACAGCATGATAGCCCGGCGTTGGTTCGAAAGGTATCCATCCTACACCATCAAGATACACCTCCGGCCACGCGTGTGCCATATAAGCATAAACCACAGTTTCCCCTCTTCCCAGTGAAGGAACACAAAACCCCTGAACATATCGCGCCGGTATTCCTTCTGCCCTTGCCAAAAGTACAAAAGCAGTGGCAAAATAATTACAATATCCTTTCCGGCTCTCCAGCAGAAAGTACTCCAGAAAACTACCTTCATCCATAACACTTTCTGGCAGTTCCCCTATCTCCCGGCTATAAGTATAGGTTGACAGCTCCGCTTCAATTGCTCTGAGCTTTTCCACCTCTGTCCGCGCATCTTCTGTTATCTTCTCCAGATATTTTAATACCTCTTCTGAAAGATTCACATCACTCAGATAATACTCATAAATCACCTGCCTGTAATGTTCCATATCTTCTTCATCCACCCATTCCCCTGTCCTTCTTTCCAGATTGGCAAGCACTTCCCGTAAAAGTTCCTTATCCTCCTGCTGCTGTGCCTCCAAAAACTGGTAAAAGACTTCCTGACCTTCATTTATCTGGTAAAAGGTAACTTCGTATTCTGTCCCATATCCTTTCTTTTTATCAAAAAAGAGAGAACCGCCCATCTGTGTAAATTCCAAATAGTCCATGTCCCGCATTAAAGCTGCTGTCTTTAACGGAGCGAACAAAAAAGCGGTATTAAAATAACGATAGGTGATAGTAAGATTTACCGGATGCAAGTAATCTGCAAGAAACTGGCTGTCATATCTTTGTGCCGCATACAAAGTTTCCGCCGTATCCATCAGACGTTCTTTGGAAGTATCTCTATTTAGCTGCTTCCACTGCTTTCCATCAAAAGTGTCGTATACCTTTCCAATAAGATATACATTTGTCTTAAGCCCGTTTGGGGCATATATCGTCATTATCTCCTTATTGCTTTCCATAAAGCTGCCGCCAAGCCCCCCTTCCTCCGAAAATCCGCTTAAAGACATGTCATACTCTTCCTGCCAGCTATGAAAAATACTTTGGGTCAGTTCTATAAAAAATTCTTTCATATGGTGGTAAGTGTCCTTAACAATCCTCCACGCATATGGTTTTTCCGGTGCAGGCATAAACGCCATTAGAAGAAGATACGCTGTCAAAAAGGGCATAACCCATAACATATATGCCTGCCTGCTTTTTCCACCGGACTTTTCCCACCGGATCTGGGTCCATTCTGTATAAATGACAGCAACATAACCAATGAGAAATACCATTCCCAATTGTGAAATATTCTTTTGTGCAAAAAGGCAGTACAGCATAATAAAAAGAAGCGTAGCCGCTGCCGCCGCTTTCAGCCGAAAATCTTTTTCCATAACCCATGCAAGCAAGTAACAAAACAACGTCAAAATAATTGCCTGTATGACGCCATACCACACTGTCAGTTCTCCAGGCCATAGGGTATCTCCCATGAGAAAATGCAGATAAGAGCGGAAAAAGGAGATACATTTATCCCCTCCGGCAATGGTTCCTATACAGATCAGACTTCCCAGCCCTCCCGCAAGGCACAAAATACGCCCCCTTACCGCCGCCAGGCTAAAAATTGTCAATATGGCCAGTTCCGCCGCCACAGTAAACACATACGCAAAATAAAAAGGCTCCAATCCCAAAAATGGTCCCCCAACAAACATTCCAATGCCAACCAGCAGTCCCGCATTTGCTGTACGCCAGATTTCCTTTTCACCCAGGCGGAGTTTTATCTTCATTTACAGCCTCCCTTCCAGCCCGGCTTCCACAGGCAGCACTATAATCTTTTTTCTCTCATTACTTTGTTTTATATAATCCTCTATGTTTTCATCCGTAACCACATAAAAAATCGTCAGAATACCGGCCTTATCCAGCCGGTCCGCCTGCCCCATAATATTTTCATTTAATCCGCTGACCACACAGAATACCACTTTGCTTTTAAGGAAAATATCCTGCCTCAAAACTTCCGACATTAAGACCGAAAACTCCTCCCCCTCATCAAAAATTACTTTGGAAACACTATTGTAAAATGCGTCAAATCCCCCTATTCCTTCCACCTGTTCCCTGCAAATCCCCTTTTGCCCATAAAAGGCATTGAAGGAAGTACCTCTTTCAGCCATAAACATACCAAGAGCAAGAACCGCCTCCAGAACTTTATTTTCAATGGGAAGATATTTCTTTTGTTCCTTTCCCCATCGTTTCGTATCCCACAGCAGCGAAATCCCCTGTTTTTCCTCTCCTGTCCTGTGCCGTACTTTTAACTTCTGCTCTCTGGCGGTTGCTCTCCAGTGAATCTGCTTTAACGCGTCTCCCCTTACATAATCCCGCACTACCATATCCGGTTCCGTTGGGTTTCCCAAAGCTTCCTTCTGCACCGCCGCTGAAAGATTATCAATGCTAAGAAGTCGGTCAATATGAGGAATCTGGGGAAGGACAATCGCCTTAATCGTTCCCGGAATAGGGTATCTGATGCGAAACAGCCGGAAAAAATCAGTCATAATAATTTCCTTTACTCCCACTTCATACTCTCCTCTGTATCTGCAAACCAGTCTTGTATCAAACCTGCATTTATCCCCTGGTAAAAGCTCATACTCCACATCTCCCGGTAATTCTTCCACATAAGAGAAAGAAGAAAATAGCACAACACTGATACCGGCAAACGCACAATATCCATTGTTCTGCAGCACAAAAAAATATGGCATGGGTTGCCCGCATACCATGTTTCTGCTCTCTGCCTGCTGGTAAATCCTAAGCTGAAAATATACCGCCAGCAGATAAACCAGTGAAATTACCGGCACAAGCGTTATACCGAAAAAAATTCCATAACTGACAGCCCCTCCATAACTGCTGATTGCTGCCAGAGACAGTACCCACAAATACAGCCAGATCCATCTGCGCATTTTCATGGTTCCTCACTCTTCCCTTCCCATTTTCCCCAAAATCCATAGTCCTTTCTCATAAACCAAAATCCAATATCAGTCAACAGGAATTTTTGTTTTCAAAATCAGGCTTTTTAAAATAGCCGCCCCATTCTCCTTTTGGATTCTGGCCTCAGAAGATAACGCCAAACGGTGAAGAAGTACCTGCATTGCCACTGCTTTCACGTCATCCGGCTTCACAAAATTTCGCTTCTGCAAAAAAGCTCTGGCCTGTGACGCCCGCACCAACGCCAGCAGCGCCCTTGGACTTGCTCCCAGCAGGAAACGGGGCTCCTCTCTGGTTGCCCATGCCATATCCGTAATATAACCAAGAACAGACTCCTTCACGGTAATTCCCGCCACTTCCTGTCTTATAGCAAGAACATCTTCCGCCTGACAGACAGCTTCTATCTTATCCAGCGTTTTCCCCTCCAAAAACTGCTGTGCCATCTTCATTTCCTGCTCTCTGTCAGGATACCCAATGGAAAGACGCATCATAAAGCGGTCCATCTGGGCCTCTGGCAGCGGATAGGTTCCCAAAAATTCCACCGGATTCTGGGTTGCAATCACCAAAAACGGCTGGGGCAGCATATGCACTTCGCCGTCCACCGTCACATGTCCTTCCGCCATGGCCTCCAAAAGACTTGCCTGGGTTTTGGGCGAAGTCCTGTTTATTTCATCTGCCAGAAGCACCTGATTCATCACCACACCAGGCTGATAAGAGAATTCCCCCGTTTTCATATGATAAACGCTTATTCCGGTCACATCTCCTGGCAGCGTATCCGGTGTAAACTGGATTCTCCCAAAACTACATGCCATACTTTTGGCCAGGGCCAAAGCCAGTGTGGTTTTACCCACACCCGGCACATCTTCCAAAAGAACATGACCCCCTGCCAAAAAACTAATCAGCAGGTTTTCCACCACCTCTTGTTTTCCCACAAAAACCTGATTGATATTGTCTTTCAATTTCCCTGCTAATTCGTAATTTTCCATGATATTTTATGCCTTACATGCTCCGTCAACTGATAAAATCTCGCCTGTCACATAACTCGCCAGGTCACTGGCAAGATACAAAAAGGCGTTGGCAACTTCCTCCGGTTCTCCCGGCCTTCCCACAGGAATTTTGGCTGAAATAGCGTCAACCGTCTGCTGTGGAAGCGCCGCAACCATATCTGTCTTTGTCACTCCAGGAGCTACTGCATTTACCCTGATATGGTCTTTCCCCAACTCTCTTGCAAGGGAGATTGTCATACCATTTACCGCAAACTTGCTGGTAGGATATCCAACCCCTGCCGGCTGCCCTGTGATGCTTACCATAGAACTGGTATTAATAATACAGCCGCCGCCCTGTTCCTTCATAATTTTTGCGGCCGGCAAAATAGCATAAAACAACGCCCGCACATTTAAGTCAATTGCCTTGTCAAATTCCTCTGCCGTATAATTGTAAAGCGGTGTATTCTGGGAAATTCCCGCATTGTTTACCAGTATGTCAATTTTCCCGAATTTCTCTTGAACTGCCAGAATTGCCTTCTCAACCTCTGCCGCATCTGTCAGCTTTGGAAACATTCCTTCCACTGTCCATTCTGCATTTTCTTCTTTTAGCTTTGCAAGAGCCTTATCCACCGTTTCCTGCCTGGAACCAAACAAAACCACCTTTGCTCCGTTTGTAAGATACTTACGCACGATTTCAAAGCCAATTCCCCTGGTTCCTCCCGTTACAATTGCCACCTTTCCTTCCAATAGCATATGTGTTTCCCTTCCTTTCATTTTCTTTGTCAGATAATTATTTACTAATCTTTATTTTATCAGATTGCTTCTCCCTCTTCAACTTTTCCGATATTTTATTTTCCTTAATTATATTTGCCAAATAGGGGATGACAAAAGTAGAAAAACATGATACCTTAGTCATAGAGGGAATTATTTTTGTTTCATCAGCCCTTTAGGGCGATAAAAGGAGGAAAAAATGAAACTCAAATTTAAAAGGCAGCTTGCTTCTTTTGTGTCTGCCGCAGTAGTTTTTGCAACCGCCAGCCTTCCTGTCTGTGCAGCGCCAGCTACCCAGCCAGTTGTTGTTGGAGGTCTTTGCGGTCATCACGCAGCGCATACTGCCGAATGTCTGGCGGGAACGCCATGCTCTCATGAACATACGCAGGACTGCTATCAAATGGCAGCCAACTGCCTCCATGTTCACACAGACAGCTGCTACTCCGGAAATGGTGTATTTGGCAACTGCTCCCATATCTGCAGTCAGGCAACCGGGTGCGTTACATCAGCCTTAAACTGTTCCCATGTGCATGGTGACGGCTGTACTTACGCAGCGGGAGCTACCTGCGGTTACGCATGCAACTCCTGTAATGGAAGCCATCAGGCAGCTTCGCCCAGCCGCCAGTATTACTCCGGAGGCGGACATCATGGGGGACATCACGGCGGACGTCATTGCTAAGATATAGCTGATTGTACAACAGTGTACGAATGTCCTGGATGTCAAAAAGGCTGCATAAACTGACAGTTTATGCGGCCTTCTCATTATAGTCTTTATTCCCTGTCTGTTTTTTATTTCCGAAATAGCTCAATTCCTGACACCAGCACCGTTATACCAGAGAGGGCAAGCCGCAGCCAGTCTGTTAAAAGCCAAAATTCCCCTCCGCATACAATGCTGGGCGTTGTATTATATTCATCCACAAAAGCCCCCATATTCCAGAAAAGCCGTATGGATATCAGACACACAAACAAACTGCAAAAAAATATTATAAGCATAGTAATCTTTCTTTTTTTCATCCTTATTATCTAAATCCTATTCCTCTCTTTACTTTTTAACCAAAGCAGTCATCCGTCTATAAGTTTATCAGCGTCCGATTTTATCCGGGCTGCTTCAACCGGGCTTACATATCTGAGCACAATTGCAGAGGTTGCCGGGAGATACACTTTCACTTTTCCTGCCGCTACCTGATATTCTTCCGGCTCTGCCGTATATCCTTCCCATGTGGTAAACATCAGTCTTTTTACCACACATTCCCTTGGAATCCCAAGGGGCCATATACACACTTCCCTTGTCACCTCATGGTCATTATTATTTACAATCACCACCACCGCAGCTCTTCTGTTAAATCTTCCATAGCCTATAATATTGTAGTCGTTGGTAACATACTTAAGAGAGCCTGTAAGAATCTCCGCATTTTCCTTATGAATCCGTATCATTTCCCGGTGAAACTGAATCAATTCCAAATCTTCATGTCCCCAGGGATAGGTTCTGCGGTTATCCGGATCGGTAAAACCGCAAACTCCCGCCTCATCCCCATAATAGATTGTAGGCGCCCCCGGCCAGGTCATCTGGATAACTACCGCTTCCCGCATAACCGCCTTATTCACACCCTCATCCGCCGCCTGAGGCCCCAGGGTATTTGTCCTTCCTACTTTCTTGTTTGTTCTGGTAAGAAATCTGGAATGGTCATGATTCGAAAGCTCATTCATGGCAACCTGAAGAGACGGAGTGGTAAAACTGGACATATGATGACGCATGGCGCCAATAAAGCTGTCCGCATTTCCAAATAAATCTCCTCTGTAGTCATCACTATGCTTCTGCATACCTGTTAAAAACCAGGTTACAGGTTCCATAAACGCATCATAGTTCATTACCGTATCCCATTCTTTGCCATTAAGCCAGTCTCTGGGACTTCCATAATGTTCCGCCAGTACAATTGCGTCAGGATTAGCCTCCCTGACTGCCCTGCGGAATTCTTTCCAGAAGTTATGGTTAAATTCAGGACTATGCCCCAGGTCTGCAGCCACATCCAAGCGCCATCCATCCGCATTATAAGGCGGCGACACCCATTTTGCAGCAATTTTCAGCACATAATCCATCAACTCTCTTGATTTTTCATAATTTAGCTTGGGCAGGGTATCATGTCCCCACCAGCCGTCATAGCTGGAGTTATATGGCCATGTATATTCATTGTAGAACTGAAAATAATCCCGGTAAGGGCTGTCCCAGCATATAAATGCGCCCTTTTCATACCCCTGGGCATTTTCATAAATTCTTTCCCTGTCCATCCATTTATTAAATGAACCGCAATGATTAAACACACCATCCAGAATGACCTTCATCCCTCTTCTGTGTGCTTCCTCCACCACCTTGGCAAAAAGCTCATTACTGGCGTCAAGATTTTTTTTGTTTGTAACCCTGTCAATGTACCGGGTGGCAAACCGGTTTTCATGCTGGCTGTGGTCAAGCAGATTTCCTTCATCACTGACAATCTTTCCTATATGGGGATCAATATAGTCATAATCCTGAATGTCATATTTGTGGTTGGAAGGAGAAACAAACAATGGATTAAAGTAAATAACATCTACTCCAAGTTCCTGCAGATAATCCATCTTATCCAGAACCCCCTGCAAATCTCCTCCATAAAATTCCCGGACTCCCATCACTGCCGGATACTTATTCCAATCCTCCACCCGTACCGTTTTATCGCCTATATATTCATATTCCGATGTCAGCACATCATTTGTCGGATCTCCATTGTAAAAACGGTCCACATATATCTGGTATATAACAGCCCCTTTTGCCCACTGGGGCGTATGAAAGCCTGGAATAATGCGAAAAGCATACTCCGGCACCGCCTCCTTTGCCACCCCTCTGACATCATAAATACATACGATTTTTCCTACCTGAATCTCAAAATGATAGGTAAATTCTTCATCCTCCACTTCCATTTCACATGCAAAATAATCAAAGGACTCGCTGCATTCTTCCTTCAGCATTAAATGACGGACTCCCTTGTGCACCAGAAAAACTCTGTCAACATTATTAAGACCTGCACGAAATTTAATTGTAATCTTTGAATAAGGGTTCGGTTCAGCGGGAATCACATAATCCCCTGTGGTATCACTAAACAATGCGTTTCTGTTAAAGACAGGGCGCATACTATAAATATATTCCCTGTTTTTTTCTGCCTTCATCAACTGGTCGAAATCCATTGAGCATCCTCTCCATTCCTCAAATTCAAGCCGTATATTTATATTATACTATACGTCCCTGTTAATCAATATACATTCTGCCTAATATCTTTCTGCTTAAGCAGGCATATCGGACAGTAAAAAAGACAGTAACAAGTTACTGTCCTTTTTAGAGAAGGTATTTCTTCTTATGGGGTATAGCAAAAAACTATATAATGTATTGGGGGGTTACAAGTAGTATAATACCATAACACCTATTTTGCGTAAATACTAACGATTCACAAATATTACAAATTTGGTCATCCATTTTTGTGCACTTTTTACAATTCATTTTTTATGCCAGTCTGTACAGACACTTTCCAAAATGCCTGTTTTTATCTATGAAGTGAAAAAGGCCTCCGGTGAGTTATCTTTTGTGATAAACAAGGCTTCAAATTCCGCCCGCCCAATCTTTTCTTTTTCAAGAAGCAGCTCTGCACATTTATGAAGTACATCCAAATGCTCTACAATAATTGTTTTAGCCTTACCATAGCAGTCATCAATTATATTTCTTACTTCCTTGTCTATCTCTCCCGCCACCAGCTCACTGTGACTCTTGGTGTGGGCTAGGTCCCGTCCGATAAATACTTCATCGTCGTCGCTGTCATAATTGATTACGCCAATGTTTTCCGACATACCATACCTGGTGACCATATCCCTCGCCTCTTTAGTGGCCTTTTTAATATCGCTAGAAGCGCCTGTAGTGATATCACTGAAGATAATCTCTTCCGCAATTCTCCCTCCCAGGGAAACCATAATATCCTGCAGCATTCTGCCCTTGGTAATAAACATATCATCCTTCTCCGGAAGTGGCATGGTATAACCTGCCGCCCCAAGTCCTGTGGGAATAATTGATACCGTGTAGACCGGCCCCACATCTGGCAGCACATGAAACAAAATCGCATGGCCTGCTTCATGGTAAGCAGTAATTTTCTTTTCTTTATCCGTAATAATGCGGCTTTTCTTCTCTGCACCGATTCCCACTTTAATAAAGGACTTTTTAATGTCCTCCTGTACCACAAAGCTTCTGTTATCCTTTGCCGCTACTATAGAAGCCTCGTTCAGCAGATTTTCAAGGTCTGCTCCTGTAAATCCTGCCGTAGTCTGGGCAATCTGCTTTAAGTCCACATCTTCTGCCAAAGGTTTATTTTTGGCATGAACCCTTAAAATGTCTTCCCTGCCTCCAACATCCGGTCTGTTTACACTGATTTTTCTGTCAAAACGTCCCGGACGAAGAATTGCCGGGTCCAAAATATCCACACGGTTGGTAGCTGCCAGCACTATAATGCCCTCATTCACGCCAAATCCATCCATTTCCACAAGCAACTGGTTTAGGGTCTGCTCCCTCTCGTCGTGGCCTCCGCCCATACCTGTGCCACGGCGCCTTGCCACCGCGTCAATTTCATCTATAAACACAATACAGGGAGAATGTCTCTTGGCCTCTTCAAACAAATCACGTACTCTGGAAGCGCCCACACCTACAAACATTTCCACAAAGTCAGAACCGGAAATACTGAAAAAAGGAACGCCTGCTTCTCCGGCAATGGCTTTTGCAAGCAGTGTTTTTCCTGTACCGGGTGCACCCTCCAAAAGCACTCCCTTAGGTATTCTGGCCCCCACCTTTGTAAACTTGGCAGGGTCCCGCAGAAATTCCACTATCTCCTCCAGCTCTTCCTTTTCCTCTTTCAGCCCTGCTACGTCCTTTAATGTTATCTTTCCTTCTCCCATGGAAAGTCTTGCCCGGCTCTTTCCAAAATTCATCATTTTGTTGCTGCCGCCTGCATTCTGGCTGTTCATCATTACAAAGAAGAACACCATCACTATAATAGCAAGAAGGACCGGGAACACACTGGTGAGAAACCAGCTCTCCTCCTGCACCTTTCTTACCTCCGGGTCAACCCCGTGGGAAATAAGAAGCTGCTCCATTTCCATAACGTCCGTCACGTACAGGGTTCTGGCCTGCCCGCTTTTTAACATAATATTTACCTTGCCGGTAGGCGTCTGTCTGTTGGGAGCAATGCCGGCATAAATTACATTTCCATCTTCCAGGTCCCGGACCAGCTCCCCTCTGGTATATTCTACCTGATCATTATCCAAAAGGCTGGGAATGACCAGCAGTGCCAGCAGCAGAAGCACAAGTATAAAATATGCGTTATATCCTCTATATTTTTTATTCAATGTTCTTACCTCGCTTGCCGGATGCTTCCGGTTATGTTTACCTATTCAAACTCCACCATCCCTATATAAGGAAGGTTTCTGTATTTCTGGTCATAATCAAGACCATATCCCACTACAAACTCGTCCGGTATCTGAAACCCGGTATAATCCACATGCACATCCACTACCCTCCGCTCCGGTTTGTCCAGCAGAGTGCAAAGCCTTAAGCTTTCCGGCCCCCTGTCCTTTAGCATATCCATAAGATAGCTTAAAGTACGCCCGGAATCCACAATGTCCTCTATCACGATTACATTCTTTCCTGTAAGCGGCTCATCCAAATCTTTTACAATCCTGACCACGCCGCTGGACTTGGTTTCACTTCCATAGCTGGAAACCGACATGAAATCCAAGGATACCGGCACCGTAATCCTTTTTGCCAGTTCACACATAAAAAAGCTTCCACCCTTTAACACACAAACCAGATGAACCTGCTTTCCTGCATAATCTCTGCTGATCTGCTCGCCAATCTCCTTGATTTTAGCATCCACTTCCTCCTCTGAAAGCAGAACCCTAATCTTTTCAGCCATATAATGACTCCTTTCCTCCTTTGGTATTTACCCTTCCTTATCCATTATTTTTACCTGCAGAATATTCCTTGTCTCTCCGCTTATCTTATAATGCTCGCTTATCCGATACCCCGGTATCCATATTACATGGGAACCTTCTGCAAGTAAAAAAATCTTGTCCCTGTCCTTTTTGGGAACCTTTTCATTTACAAAATAATCTTGTAATGATTTGTGCCCCTTGCTTTTGTTGATGGTAAAATAATCCCCTTGTTTTCTGGTCCTAAACACAATAGACGAAGTTATTTTATCATAATCAAACCATTTCGTATACGTTTTTTGTGGAATAATTTGAGATTCTTTCTGTGAAAATATTGTGAATTCAACCCTTCCAAGAGTTGGAATCTCCATAACCGATGGTATGAATACCTCATATTCACTTTTTCTCCCCTCCATGCCATCCACCCGGTTATCCTTTTCTCTCTTCTGTATCATACCCACATCATATTTTTTGTAAACCAAAAGACCATAGGGTAGATGAATTTCCCTGCTTCCTGTCCCCTTAAAAAGGTTTTCCATATTTTTAATATGGGCTGCCGTAATGTTTTTTCTGCTTCCCGCTGCCTGCCCAACACAGTTAAGCAGAATACGCCCTCTTAAATAGGCATCTTCCTGAAATAATTCCGGTAACTTTATAGATATTCCATCTCTATTTATCTGCACACATCTTTCCATGGCATCCTGTGTCTGCCTGCAGATATATTCTTCCGCCTCCAAAAGCTGATCCGCCGCCCGGTTCATATTGGCTGCCGCCCCCTGGCAGACCTGCCCTTCCGCATATGCAAGAATATGGTGACGGATACGGTTTCTGGTGTAAACATCCTGCAGATTGGTGCTGTCTGTGCAAAAAGAAATATCTCTTTTTTCCAGCCACCCTTCAATCTCATTTCTCCCTATACAAAGCAGCGGACGGATAATCTTTCCTGATACCGGACGTATGCCCCCTGCGCCTGCAAGACCAGTTCCCCTAAACAGATGAAACAACATGGTTTCCGCTCTGTCATTGCTGTTATGGGCCACTGCCACCTTTCCTTTTTTATTTCCCAATGCTTTAAAAAAAGCCTGATACCGTATCTGTCTTCCTGCTTCTTCCTCGGAAATTCCCCATGCTTCTGCCTGCCTTTTTACATCCTCTTCCACAAGAAAAAAAGGAAGATCCCACTTTTCACAGAGTCCTCTTACAAAATCTGCATCTGCCGCCGCATCCTGCCGGATTTTATGATTGATGTGTACCACCAAAATCGTAAAGGGAATCTTTCTTTGTATCTCCATCAGCACAAAAAGGAGGCAGACAGAATCTGCGCCCCCTGAAACTCCCGCCACTATGGTATCCTCCGGTTCAATCATCTGATACTTTTTGACATAATTCAGTACTTTATTAATCATACTATATAATATATCGGAATTGAAAGCAAATGTCAAAGGTCCAAATACCGTATCACCATTACTGTTCTTTTTTCCATATCCCAATAACCAACACCGTCATATCATCACGGATACGCCCCCGGCTCTGCTGAATGCTGAAATTAAGTATTGCATTTGCCATTTCTCCCGGATTTTCCAAATTGGTATTTCCAATCAGCTCCGGAAGCATGTCCTCACCGATACCCTGGGACAGGGCATCCATTATGCCGTCTGATACCATAATTATATAATCCCCATCCATCAGCGCTCTCCCTACGGCTTCCATATCCGGCTTCTGGAAGATTCCCAAAGGAAGATTTCCAGCTGAAATCCTGTCTACCAAATGCTGCCTTTTAATAAAGGAACTGGCGCTCCCCACTTTCACAAAACGGCATTCTCCACTATACAGATCCAGACTGCACAAATCCAGCGTAGAAATATTGGTGTTTTCCCCTCCTGCAAGCAGTGCGCTGTTAATCATCTGTATCGCCATTTCCATTTGAAATCCTGCCTCTAAAAACTTCTGCATCAGTTCAACCACCATGGTACTGTCATTGCACGCCTTATCACCGGACCCCATTCCGTCCGAAAGTACAGCTGTCAGATTTCCTGTACCTGTCTCAAAAAACACATAATTATCGCCCGAAACCCTCTCCGTCTCCTTAACTGCCTTAGCAACGCCTGTAAGCACATGGTAACGGGCTTCTTCCACGTAATAAAAGGTCTGCCAGTCTGCTCCTATAAAAATAGCATTATCCTGTGCACTGACAAGCCGCATATTCAGCAGAACAGACAGCAAGTCTCCGATTTCCTCCGCTGAAAGCGTATTTTTTCTGGCATTTCTCATGGTAAGGGAAACCTCCATGCGTCCTATTTCATTTTCAATCAGATACAGATTTTTTAACTGGATATCCACTTCCCGCAGTGCATGCGAAATCTGTTTAAACCTCCGTTCTCCCATAGGTACGCATTTCCGTGCTTCCTCTGCCAGTTGAGTCATAATCTGCGCCATCTCCTGCAAATGCTCCACCATCAGTTCTTTATTTTCGCTTAACCGCTTCTGCCATATATAATCCCTTCTGTCCGTATCTGCTTCTTCCAGCAGGTGTTCTCTGTTATTTTCTGTTTCTTTAAAGCTGTCCGCCAGTTCTCTGATAGAATCGGCATAGGTGAGCAGCTTTCTCCTTCCATATTCAGGCAGTATACTGTTAAATTCTTCTCTTCCGCTTAATATCTGCTTTTTCATATAAATCCCCGCTCTTCCAGCCTGTCATTTGCTTATGTATAATCCACACAAGCTGCAGGCACAAATACGTGTGAAACGCACTTCCCACACCACTGCCTCCTCCTGCAAGTGATAATTATACTTAAAAAGCAAAAAATAGTTTGTCAAAATCATGTAGCAAAAAACAAAAATTTTATGACAAAAAAAGCAGGTTCTTTCACCTGCTTTAATTCTCGTCCTTAAATAATATCTCGCCCTCATACACCAGTCCCAGCTTATCGCGGGCGATTTCTTCAATATACTTCTTGGTATGGGTATATTTTTCAAATTCCTCTATCTCACGGGCCCGCTCCTGCTCATCTTCAATCTGCTCTTCCAGCGCTAATTCCTTTAAACGGTAGGCTTCTTTCTTTTCCATAAGTTCTACACTGCTGAAAGCCACCACAATAAGCAGCATAACCACAACCATATATGCCAGAAACATACCCAGACGGTTCTGACGCCTTTTCCTATATGCTGCTTTTCTCGCCATAGCTACTCCTTACCTGAATCTTCAATGTCTGCTTAGTGTTATTTTAAGTAATTTCAACCTGCCCGTCAACTTATTTTTCAGACATCTCCCTACTTTCTTTCCCTTTCTTGAAGAAATTCCCAAAGCCCCCCGCACCTTTCTGCCCACAAAGCATACCGGCCTTAACAAGAACCGCAAGACCGTAAGCAAAACACGCATTACCCGTTCTACCATAACCGTTACTGTCCTAACCAGCAGGGAGCTGATACTTTTTTTATATGCTATCATCCCCAGCGTTGCGCCAAATACGGCAAACCACCGGAGAATCCCATTATTTTCTTCATATAGCATATAAAAAACGCCAATCGCACAGGCGATCCAGAAAATCATATCCTCCAGCGAAATAAGCAGAAGATTATGCTTTATCAGCCTGCGCAAAATAATAAATCCATCATATACAAAAGAAATCACTGCACCCAGCAAGAAAGAATGCAAAAAGAAAGTTACCTCATCAACAATATTCTGGCTCATAGGCACTTACCTGAACAGTCTGGACAGAAGAGACTCTCCCTTATTCCCCATGCCTGCCTGCTCCGAATAAGTAAAGCTGTCAATCCGCCCGTCCACGTCTACCTCTCCCTTATCCAGAGTAAGCCTGTTCACATGCAGCTCATTTCCTTTAATCATAAGCATTCCCTGCTCAGTTTCCAATATAATCTCATTTTCATCAAAAGACAGCACATCATTAACACCTGTTAAATTACATGACCTCCTGTTATTCAGTATCAGCTTGTGTGCCCGTTTATTTAAATTGGTCAGTTCTTCCATAACAAATCTCCTGATACAATCATTTCTAAGAGATTATATTCAAAAACTGCCGCTGATAGAATATCAAAATTAAAGATAACGGAACAATTCTTTTGCCTCTTCCTTCTTTACCGTCTCCTGCACGCTTAAAACTTCCACTTTCACATCTTTATTTCCAAACGCTATGGTGATAATATCTCCCGTCTTTACATTTGAAGAAGCCTTGGCCGGTTTATCATTGATTAAAACCCTGCCCGCATCACATGCCTCATTTGCAACCGTCCTTCTCTTAATCAGGCGGGAAACCTTCAAATATTTGTCCAATCTCATATATCTGTACCTCAAATCTTTTTTATAATACAAAAAGAACCTGCTCTCTGGCAGGCTCTTTAAATTTCCGCATCTTATTCTTCGTTAACTAAATCCTTTAAAGCTTTGCCAGCTTTGAATTTAGGAGCCTTGGAAGCTGCAATAGGCATTACCTCACCAGTCTGAGGATTTCTGCCTTCTCTGGCTGACCTCTTGGATACTTCAAAAGTACCAAAACCAACCAGCTGGACCTTTCCATCATTCTTCAATTCTTCTGAAACAACATCAGTAAAAGCCTTCAGAGCTTTTTCTGCATCTTTTTTGGATATGCCAGCCTGATCAGCCATCGCTGCAACTAATTCTGTCTTGTTCATATGAACTCCTCCTCTTTATATGAGTGTTTTGATGTCTCTTCTGAAACGCCTATATTTATATATATCGTTTTTGTATTTGTTTGTCAAGGCAATTTTGCCCTTTGCTTAAGTTTTCACAATTTAAGGGCATCTTCCCCCCAGCAGGCTCTCAGAGGCAGAATTACTGCCTCCTGTACCATTTGGGGACGACCAGGCAGCTTGCCGGGAGTTCAACAGTTAAATAAAAGAAAACTTGCCACAGGCCGCATAAAGCCTG
>CANCXX010000023.1 GCA_947381965.1 uncultured bacterium | reverse complement strand
CCCGACTGTCTTCTGTCCTGCTGGGCTTGATGGAATGCCCGGTGCAACAGGATTTGAGTGGAATATATTGTCAGAATATTTCCACAACTTCAGGTTTCACAATTACCTACATTCTTTTTTTCATATATTCATCAATGTTTTTCTTAATTTCCACAGGGGGAAGGGTTTTCAGCAAATAGCCTTCCGGTTTTAAAGCCATCACCTTTTTTACTCTCTCCCGCTCCACGCTGCTTGTCAGGAAAATAACCGGAATACTCGCAAACTCTTCCTCCGAACGTATCATTTCCAATACCTGCCTTCCATCACAGACAGGCATTTCATAATCCAGCAAAATCAGATCCGGCCTGTCCAGTATAATGCTTCTGATAGCAGATAGCCCGGACTTTGCAAGGGCAATCTCATAATCCTTTCCAAGCAGTTCTTTCATTACCTGCCTCACCAGCGCCGCATCATCCACCACCAGAATTTTTTTCCTGGCATTTCCTTTGTTGCTGCTTAAATATTTTCCAACTTCGTCCATTGCATTTTCTGCGTTAATAGGAATTCCGCCCCCATTCTGATGGAGCTGCGGCGCCATCACGCAAAAGGCAAAATACCCGGCGCCTGTGTCAAGCAACAGACTGAACTGGGGGTTGTGATCTTCAAATTTTTTTTGAAACTGTTCATAAGTTAAAAGATTTTCCTCTTTCACTTCATACGAATCAAAAGATGGCATATATCCCTTTACCCTGTCCACAAACTGTCGTGCCGTATACCTTGCCGCATTCATTAAGAAAACGCTGACCGTATCAGATTTGGCATCCATCATGCTTCCCAGCGTACTTAGAATCATCTTCTCTTCAAAGGCCAGTACTACTTCCCATCTTCCCTCTTTTCCATCGCTGTAAATCAGACGGTAATAAATCCCTTTGCCAAATTTTTCACCGCCATAGCAATCACTAATCACCTGGGGCTGCAGCTGGAACATATCACTTAAAAGAGAAACAACTGTCTTTCTCATTGCCGTCTGCTGTTCTTCCGGCATAAGGCCCACCCACTTGCTTATAACTTTTCCTGTAATTGCCCTGTCCTCTGTCAGCGTATGGCCGATCAGCCATCCGGAACATACACCAAGAAAATGATTGACCGCATCCTCACAGTAGTCTGTCTGTTCCAATTCTTTCTCAAGAGCCGGAAGGGTTTCTCTTCTGAAATTATCATGAAGACGCCTGTGGGTATTATATCCTGTATAGGAAATAGACGCCATATAAGCTTCTTCCTCCGCGAAATGCCTCATTGCATGGTCCTTAAAATACTTAATTCCCTCCTGACAGACCCATTGGCCTTTTTCTTCTTTTTTCCTGTATGTAAGAAGCCGGTTTAAAATACTAAAAAGTTTTTTGTGCTCCTGGTCAATAAAATCCACGCCAATATTATACCGTTCCTGCCATATCAATTGATTTTCCATGACTTTTCCCTCATTTCTGCCTGATAATATTTTATAGTATATCACATAAACGGTTAAAACGGTGTTTTTCCTTTTTAAATTTTTACAGAAAAAAGTACTACAGGAACCATTTGTCCTGCAGTACCTTTCATACTCTTTTTATACGGTTTATTAAATTTCATTTCCGGGGAACCGGGGTATCCCTTTAAATCCCTTTGCCAGATCTTCATCTGTGGGAATATAGTCAGTCATTTCTCCATTATTAAAACGTTCATATGCCACCATATCAAAATATCCCGTTCCGGTCAGCCCAAAGAGAATGGTCTTTTCCTCACCTGTCTCCTTACACTTTAAAGCTTCATCAATTGCCACTTTAATTGCATGAGAGCTTTCCGGCGCTGGCAGTATGCCTTCCACCCTTGCAAACTCCTCTGCCGCCTTAAATACAGAGGTCTGCTCTACGCTCACCGCTTCCATATAGCCATCCGCATACAGCTGGGACAGCACAGAACTCATGCCATGATAGCGAAGCCCGCCTGCATGATTTGCCGCAGGAATAAAGCCGCTGCCAAGGGTGTACATCTTCGCAAGAGGACATACCTTTCCGGTATCGCAAAAATCATACACATATTTTCCTCTGGTCAGGCTTGGACAGGATGCAGGCTCAACTGCTATGAAACGGTAATCCGCTTCTCCCCGCAGCTTCTGTCCCATAAAAGGAGAAATCAGCCCGCCAAGGTTAGAGCCGCCTCCTGCACATCCAATGATCATATCCGGCTTAATTCCATATTTATCCATTGCCGTCTTTGCTTCCAGGCCAATCACTGACTGGTGAAGCAACACCTGCGTCAAAACAGAACCCAGCACATAACGGTAGCCCTCCTGGGCAGTCGCCGCTTCCACCGCCTCCGAAATGGCGCACCCAAGACTTCCTGTTGTGCCCGGAAACTCCTCCAGGATTTTCCGCCCCACATTGGTGGTATCGGAAGGGGAAGGGGTCACATTTGCCCCGTAAGTCCTCATAACCTCCCTGCGGAAGGGCTTTTGTTCATAAGAACATTTCACCATATACACCTGACAATCAAGTCCCAGATAAGCACAGGCCATAGACAGTGCAGTTCCCCATTGTCCGGCTCCTGTTTCCGTGGTCACGCCTTTAAGTCCCTGCTTCTTGGCGTAATACGCCTGGGCAATGGCTGAATTCAGTTTATGGCTGCCACTGGTATTATTTCCTTCAAATTTATAATAAATCTTTGCAGGTGTTTTAAGCTTTTCTTCCAGACAATATGCCCGCACCAAAGGAGAAGGGCGGTACATTTTATAAAATTTTCTGATTTCTTCCGGAATTTCAAAATAAGGGGTTGTATCATCAAGCTCCTGCCTGCACAGTTCTTCACAGAAAATGCCGCTCATTTCTTCTAAAGTAAGAGGCTTAAGTGTTCCGGGATTTAAAAGGGGCGCCGGTTTATTTTTCATATCCGCCCGCACATTATACCAGCTGTCCGGCATCTCGTGCTCATCCAGATAAATTTTGTAAGGGATTTTCTTTTCTTCGCTCATATTCTCCTCCATTCCGCGCCTTCGCGCCTTCAAAAATAATGGTTCGTCTGATTGGGAAAATCCGGCAGTTTTGCTGTGATGGTCTCTCTTCTGTCCCCATATGCCTCAGGCAAAGGAAGCGCCTTCGCGCCTTCCATGCGCACGGGGACATGCCCCATGAACAGCCGCTTTCTTATGCGTCTCTGCACAATCAAGTAAGGAACCATTCTCCTCCTCTACTTGCGCGCCGGACGCCCGTCAGCCCATACTGACATATTTCCTCTGGGTGCCCGTGTGCATAAAAAAACTCCCATCCCAATCAAATGCTGGGACAAGAGTAAACTATCTCCTGCGGTGCCACCCGGCTTGACGCAATATACTGCATCCGCTCAATAACATACTATCATATGTCTGATTTGTTAACGGAGTCTCCTCTCCGTCTCGTCTACTTATTCTTTCGACTCGCCCTCAGAAGCCCATTCCCCTATGCTCTCTATGCTGCTTTCCACCACCTGCAGCTCTCTGTGATAAAGATTACATAAAGTACTCACTCTTCTTCAACGGTTTCTGTTATCTTTTATATCACAGCCCCCCAAAAATGTCAATGACAAAATTTATTTTTTGATAAATTCGTTTTTCACTTTTATTGCATTTTCCAGTAAACAGTGTTATTATTTTAACGATGTATAAAATCCTTTTAAAAATATAAATGAGGTGGAAACAAATGAGTAAAACATTCGCTGATTTAATTGCCAGGGTAAATGAGTGCGGCACCAAAAAAGTAGCCGTTGCCGTTGCCCAGGACTCTGCTGTTCTTGAAGCAGTAAAAGCCGCAAAGGAAAGAAAAATTGCTGATGCCATTTTAGTTGGTGATGAGGCTAAGATTAAGGAGATTGCTTCATCCATGGATATGGATCTGAGCGGTTTTGAGATTATTAATGTGGAAGACACCACACAGGCTGCTCTCACCGCAGTAAAACTGGTTCATGACGGAAAAGCTGACATGTATATGAAAGGCCTTATTGACACCAAAGGTTTCCTCAAAAGCGTACTGGACAAAGAAGTTGGCCTGCGTACCGGCAAGCCTCTGTCCCACGTATGTGTGTTTGATATTGAAGGCATCAACCACCTGCTTTTCTTAACAGACGTGGCTTTCATTCCCTATCCCACACTGGAAGATAAAGTAAATATAATCCACAACACACTGGAAATTACCAGTGCCTGCGGCATTGAAAATCCCAAAGTGGCTCCCCTTGCCGCTGTAGAGGTTATCAACCCTAAAATGCCTGCCACCGTGGAAGCCGGCGAGCTGACACAGATGAACAAAGACGGTAAAATCTCCGGCTGCATTGTTGACGGCCCCTTATCCTTAGACCTTGCCATTGACCCGGAAGCAGCCAAACACAAAGGCGCAACAGACAGAGCCATCCAGGGAGATGCGGATATTCTTCTTTTCCCGGACATCCATGCCGGAAACCTTGTATACAAGTGTCTGGTACATACCGCCAAAGTGGTAAACGGAAATATTCTTACCGGAACAAAAGCTCCCGTAATTTTAACCTCCCGTTCCGATGATTTTGAAACCAAAGTAAATTCCATTGCTTTAGGCGCGGTTGTAGCGGAAGCAATGTCAAAAAATAATTAATTATCCGGAGGAAAACAGATGGCTATCAAAAGTTTAATCATTAATCCCGGTTCCACCTCCACCAAAATCGGCGTTTTTGAGGATGAAACCCTTTTATTTGAAGAAACCCTTCGCCACTCCACCGAGGAAATCGCACAATATGCTTCCATTGTGGATCAGAAGGACTTCCGCAAGCAGATTATTTTAGACCTGCTTGCCAAAAAAGATTTTGACATTAAATCCCTGCAGGTTATTGTAGGCCGGGGCGGTATGTTAAAGCCCATTCCCGGCGGCACTTATGCTGTAAGCGATGATCTGCTGGAAGATCTTAAAATCGGAAAGCAGGGACAGCACGCTTCCAATTTAGGTGGCATTCTTGCAAGGGAAATTGCCGACTCCATCGGCGTTCCTTCCTATATCGTTGACCCGGTAGTGGTAGACGAGCTGATGCCCATTTCCAGATATTCCGGCGTTCCCGAACTGCCCCGCACCAGCGTGTTCCATGCGCTGAACCAGAAAGCGGTTGCAAAGCGCTACGCAAAGGAACAGGGAAAGGCATATGATTCCCTAAACTTAATCGTTGTCCATATGGGAGGCGGTGTGTCCGTAGGCGCCCATGAAAAGGGACGCGTTGTGGACGTATTTAACGCCCTTGACGGCGACGGCGCATTTTCTCCTGAAAGAGCCGGCGCTGTTCCTTCCGGCGCTTTAATTAAAATGTGCTTTTCCGGCCAGTTTACCGAGAAGGAAGTTTACAAGAAAGTGGTTGGAAACGGCGGATTTAATGCTTATGTGAATACAAACGATATGCGCGATGTGGAAAAAATGATAAACGACGGCAATGAAAAGGCGGCGGAAATCCGGGAAGCCTTCATCATGCAGGTTGCTAAAGATATCGGCTCCATGGCATGTGTCCTTAAGGGAAATGTAGACCAGATTATCGTTACCGGCGGTATCGCTTATGACAAAGCAGTTGTCAGCGGTTTAAAGGAAAGAGCCGGATTTATTGCCCCTATGACTATATACCCTGGCGAAGATGAACTTCTTGCCCTTGCCCAGGGCGCGCTCCGTGTCATGAACGGGGAAGAGGCTGCAATGGTATATTAATATTCTTATGGTCTGTGCAGATAATGCACAGACCTGTTTAAATTCAAGACAGCACCGTGTCCATGTTTCCTATAAAATCCTTTGCGCATTTTAGATATTTATTTTCAAACTCACAGCAGAATTAAAGGAAATAATAAAATGAATATAACAGAATTATCTTTACAATATACGGTGCGGGAAATGACCCTGGAGGATGTAGATCTGATTTATGAATTGTCATTAGGTAATCCCATGTTTTACCAGTACTGCCCTCCCTTTGTCACTAAAGAAAGCATCCGCAAAGATATGAAAGCTTTGCCACCCCGGACGACTTATAATGATAAATTCTATATTGGATTCTTTAAGGAAGGTCGTTTCATTGCCATTATGGATCTGATTTTTAATTATCCGGATCCCCGGACAGCATTTTTAGGACTCTTTATGGTATCTAAAGAAGAACAGGGAAAAGGGACTGGTTCTAAAATTATAAGTGAATGTTTTCGTTATATTAAAAATCTGGGCTATCATTTTATTCGTTTGGGATTTGCAAAGGGTAATCCACAAAGCGAAGCCTTCTGGAAGAAAAATGGGTTTGTGAAAACCGGAATTGAAACTGACAATGGAAGTTGTACCGTAGTCATGATGCAGAAAAATTTGTAAAAATAGCAATTTTACTTTTTTTATAACGTCCCCCAGGGCATACGCAAAAAGCTCCGCTTTTGCAGAGCTTTCATGACATATTCTTTAACCGCATATGCAGTCCGGACAGAGTTTGTAAACACCGCCCCTTTAATGCACGTTTTTTTTCTCTTCCCTGTCTTCCTTGGAAATTCTAAGATACCTTCTCACCACACACAAAACCGCTACACTGATTACTGACGCAAAGTCTTCAAAAGGCGTGGTATCCCCCACAATCATATGCCGTGCCACCAAAAAAAGCAATACCTCAATGACATTCTCCGAATTGGGACGGCAAAGCATTACCAAAAACTCAATTCCAATCACCAGTGTAAAAATCTGCTCCAGATAATGTTTAAACACAGATGTGTCTGTTAAAAGCTCCTTAAAAATATCCACATTTCTTATAAGACTGCAAATAGACAGTAAAATGCCAATTAACATTAAAATAGCGGCCGCCAGCTCCAGGGCTTCACAGCATGCCTGTATGTATTTTTTCAGTTTTCCCATTTTTACCCCCTGCATACCGCAAGCTTAGCTTGCGGTACTGCTGTTTTCCGTTTTTTACTTATCATGGGCTGACTTTGCAAACAGCAAAAACATAGGAAATATTTCCAGTCTGCCAGTCAGCATGGCTATAGAAAGAATCACCTGCGCCCAGTCGGAGTATACGCTGAAATTTGCCATAGGCCCTACCAGGTTTAATCCTGGCCCGATATTATTAAAGCAGGATAAAACGGCCGTAAAATTGGTGGTAAAATCCAACCCGTCCAGCGACACAATCAGCGTAAACGCACACAGTAAAAGCATATAAGAGGCGGCGTAAATTCTTGTAGAGCCTAAAACCTTTTTATCTACGGGCTTCCCGTTCACCCGTACGGTGACTACCGCTTTGGGATTAATTATTTGTCTGATTTCCGCCCAGAAGGATTTAACCAGTATTAAAACTCTGGATACCTTCATGCCCCCGCCGGTAGAACCGGCGCAGGCGCCAATTACCATCAGCATAAGCAGCATATGTTTGGAAAACTCCGGCCAGTGCTCAAAATCAACCGTTGCAAATCCGGAAGTGGTAATAATACTGGATACCTGAAAAAGCGCCTGCCTTAAGGCATTTCCAATGCCTCCCGCAAAGTTAATAATATTAACGGCAATCGCTGCTGTGGATATTGCCACAATTATCAGATAAGCCTTTACCTCCTCCATGGAAAATGCTTCTTTAAATTTTTTAAGCATAATCAGGTGGTACACGCTAAAGTTTACGCCAAACAAAAGCATAAATACGCTTAAAATAATTTCGATTGCCAGACTGCCATATCCCCCAATCCCGGCGCTGGAAACGGCAAATCCTCCGGTTCCCGCCGTGCCAAAGGCAATGCAAAAGCTGTCAAAGGGCTCCATTCCAAAGAGGCATAATAGAATAACAAGCATAAGCGTCATAAACCCGTATATTCCATAAAGGATCATGGAAGTTGTCCGCATTCTCGGCACCAGTTTGCCTGCGGTGGGCCCCGGAACTTCCGCTCTGACCAGGTGCATGGAATTGTCGTTTTCCATGGGCATCACCATCAAAACAAAAACCAGAACCCCCATTCCTCCAATCCAGTGGGTAAAGCTCCGCCAGAAAAGCACCCCATGTCCCAAATCCTCCGGCCTTGCCAAAATAGAAGCCCCGGTGGTAGTAAAACCGGAAACAATTTCAAACAACGCATTCCAGTAAGTGGGGAAGCCTCCGTCTAAATATAACGGCAGGGCGCCAATCAGCGATACGATAATCCATGCCGCCGCCACAATAAAATAGCCATCCCTGCTGCTCATCCTCTGACCGGAATTTCTTACCTGATTAAGCAAAAATCCCATAATTCCCGCTGGAATCATGGTAAAAAGGAATCCCGCCGCATCCCCGTCCCGGTAGAGCAAAGATACCACCAAAGCCGGAACCATTAATAAAACCTCTGTTAAAATGATTTTTCCAATAATGCTGATAATAATTCTTTTATTCATGACATCTAAATTCTTCCCCTATTCTGCAAAAATATCTTCCAGACGCGCAATCTGCCTGCCAATCGTTGCCACCAGTGCGGTGTCCCCGGACATAAGCATATCATCGCCTCTTGGAATAATCGTCCGGGTATCCCTGATAATACAGCCCAGCAGTATATCTCTTTGCATCTTTAAATCCTTAAGCGGAATATTTAGATTTCTGTCTTTTTCATCTATTTTAAACTCTATAAATTCTATTTTTCCATCCATCAGCCGGTAAAGGGACTCTACCGCATCATTGTCCTCCGCATTTAAAAGTGAACGTCCATAGCCGATAATCCGATCCGCCGCTACATCCTCCCTGGAAATGGTGCAGATCCGGCTCTCCGGCTGCAGTACTTTAAGCCTTGATTTTGCATTAATGCGGGAAACTACCTTGTTAATCCCCTGAGATTCCGCATACATAGCCGCAATCAGGTTATATTCGTCATTTTCCGTCATCGCAATAAAAGCGTCCGTATTGGCAATATCTGTCTGGGACATGGAATCAAAATAGGTAAGCGTATCATCACACATGACCACTGCTTTGGGTATGGCAGCGGAAATTTCTTTTGCAAGCTCACGGTTTTTCTCCACCAGAGTCACCCTTGCCCCCTGTTTGATTAAAACCTCTGTAAGATAATAAGAAATACGTCCCCCGCCGGATATCATTACCGACTGAAGAGGCTTTACAGGCATCTTCAGCTTTTTAAAAGATTTTTTAAATTCTTCTGCCGCGCCTGTCATATATAAAATATCCTTTGACTGTAAAACGGTATAACCGTTAGGAACAAACGCTTGTCCTTCCCTAACTACCGCACATACCAGCAGATTAATCCCCATATTCTGGTTAATCTCTATCAGGGATTTTTCTGCTAAAGGCGACTTATCTCCAACTGTCATTTCCACCAGCTCCGCCCTGCCCCTTGCAAAAACTTCCACTCTGGTTGCCAGCGGAAAACGCAGCATACGGTAAACTTCCATCGCTGTGGCAAGCTCCGGATTAATAATCATGGAAAGTCCCAGCTTATCCCTGTAAAAGCGATTCTGCCTGGAATAATCCACATCCCGTATCCGGGCAATCGTGTGCTTTGCTCCCAGCATATGGGCTGTCATGCAGCTCAAAATATTCAGCTCGTCCGAATCTGTCACGGCAATAAAAATATCTGCTTCATTTGCGTTCAGATCCTTTAAAATGCCATAAGACGCACCGTTCCCCTGAAAACTGATAACATCCGCAGTATTGCTCATACTGTCCACCACGCTCTCTTCCCTGTCAATTACGGTAAGTTCATATCCGTCACGGGATAAATGCATGGCAAGGGACCTGCCTATTTCCCCACCGCCTACAATAAAAATCTTCATATCCTTGCGATGCTTCATCTTCATTTCCATCTTCATTTTAATACTACACTGCCAATCGCAGTACCTGCCCCATCCTTTCTTATATGTTTCTTTATACTCCCTTTTACTTCACCATATTCCTGCACCGGATGTCTGTCCGTTTTACTGACATACCCTTTTCCACTACTTGCTGCAGGGCACGTGCAGCAAAGCTGCTAATTTCCCTACGTGCCCCTGTGCATAAAAACAGGAGGCCATGACCGCCCCCTTAACTTCATCATTCGGTCAACTTTAATATCCCACCCAGATTTTCAGACGTATTCCTGATGAATGAAAACATCTTTATTGTACTTTTTTTTCTTTAAGAATACAACACCTATTTACAAAATAAATAACGGCTAAATAATTACACCCTCAAAATAAAGGATTTCAATGCTCCAGTGCCTTTATTTTGAGGGTATTCTTCCGTTTATTTATTGTCTTACTTTTATATGAACCTCCCGCAATTGCTGCTCTGTCACTTCATTAGGCGCACCGCACATCAAGTCCTGGGCAGTTCCACTCATAGGGAAGGGAATAATTTCCCTGATATTTTCCTCGTTGCGTAAAAGCATAATCATCCTGTCTACGCCAGGGGCCATTCCTGCGTGAGGAGGCGCACCAAACTGGAAGGCATTGTAAAGAGCGCCGAACTTTTGCTTAAGCACTTCCTCATCATATCCCGCAATTTCAAAAGCCTTCACCATAATATCCAAATTATGGTTACGGACTGCACCAGAGGACAATTCCACCCCGTTGCAGACAATATCGTACTGATATGCCAAAATTTCAAGAGGATCTTTGGTATTTAAGGCTTCAAGACCTCCCTGGGGCATGGAAAAAGGATTATGGGTAAAACCGATTTTCTTTGTCTCTTCATCCTTCTCAAACATGGGAAAATCGTTCACAAAGCAAAACCTGTAGGCTTTCTTTTCGCAAATGTCCAGGCGTTTTCCAAGTTCAATGCGGATTTGTCCTGCAAAGCTGGCCGCCCGTTCTTCCTTATCTGCTATAAAGAATATCGTGTCTTCTTTTTCAAGACC
The DNA here is from genome assembly GCA_947381965.1 of uncultured bacterium. Lineage (GTDB taxonomy): Bacteria > Bacillota > Clostridia > Lachnospirales > Lachnospiraceae > Suilimivivens. The sequence continues at coordinate 64,132 of CANCXX010000023.1, read as the reverse complement.
AGCTATCTGTCGCAGTTCCGCTTTCAGTTCATCCGGAATAAATTTATCAATTGGTCCCTTGTAAGATAAATCTTCCTGTACTTCCAGATATCCAAGGCCCCCCATGCCAATTCCTGTTGCGAATTTCAGCATCTTTTCATGAAAGCCCTTGGACTGGTGCCCTTCTATTTTAATTGCCCTGACTGTCTTATTCTGGAAAGGCTTAAAAGTACAGCGGTTGAAAAATTCAGACAAATCAATGATCCGTAAGGGGTTACGCAAATCCGGCTTATCTGTTCCAAATTCCAACATGGCCTGCTTATAGCTGATTACCGGATAAGGCGCATTTGTCACCTCATATCCTTCCGGCGCAAACTTTTCAAAAGTCCCTGTAAGAACTTCCTCTCCTGCCCGGAAAACATCCTCCTGCGTGGCAAAGCTCATTTCAAAATCCAGCTGGTAAAATTCACCGGGAGAACGGTCCGCCCTTGCGTCCTCATCCCTGAAACAGGGCGCAATCTGAAAATATTTATCCACACCGGACACCATCAAAAGCTGCTTATATTGTTGAGGCGCCTGGGGCAGCGCATAAAACTTCCCTTTATAATGTCTGGAAGGCACAATATAATCCCTTGCCCCTTCCGGAGAAGAGGCGCATAAAATAGGCGTCTGTATCTCCATAAATCCCATCTGTGTCATTTTTTCCCGCAGAAAGCTGATTACATTTGAACGAAAAATCATATTTTCCATCACCTTGCGGTTTCTAAGGTCAAGAAAACGGTACTTTAAACGCAAGTCTTCCCGGATTTCCCTTGAAGTTGCCACCTCAAAGGGAAGCTGCCTGTATACTTTTCCCAGGACTTCAACACTGTGGGCTTCCAGTTCAATGGTTCCTGTGGGAATTTTGGGATTATAAGTTTCCTCATCCCTCTTCTCAATCTCCCCTTTGATGCTGACGCAATCTTCCTTATTCAGGCCTTTTAGCAAAGAGGTATCCCTCATAACAATCTGCAGGACGCCATACATATCCCTCAAATCAATAAAAGATACGCCGCCGTGGTCACGGATATTTTCAATCCATCCTGCCACCTTCATTTCCTTTCCAATATCACTTTCGGAAATCTGGTTTAAAGTACATTCACGGTATAACGTTGATAATTCCATTTTTTCCTCCTATTTAAAGTTCCGTAACCGCCCTTCCTGCACCTGTTCACAGCAGAAAAAATCCTGTCTGCTTCTCATCCAGTTTTTTTCTGGGCACAGTCCGGGCGTTTACTGTTTAAAGTTCCGTAACCGCCCTTCCTGCACTGGTTACTTTTTTTAGTTGCGTAATACAAAAAAGTCCTGAACTGATTTTCTTTTAATCAATTCAGGACGAATTTAACCAATCCGCGGTGCCACCTGATTTACTGTCTGTACAGTCACTCAATGTATTTTCATTTTGGCTGATAAAGCTGTTTTTCACATGAATTCATTCTGCCGGCTTTCCACCATCCCGGCTCTCTGGAAGCGATAATCCACGCTACTTCTCTTCGTCCCCGCCTGCGGTATCATCTCCACCGCTTTTATATTGTATAATAAAATAGATATTTACATTTGTCAATTCGAATTTTCCGTTATTTTCTATTCTATTTCTAATTTTTTTCTTTGTTTTTTATTTTAACAGTTTTTTCCGCAATTATTCAAAACCTGCCACATTGTACATGAAATCATCCCATTTATCCATTCCCTTTTTTATAAAAAAGACGCAATATAAAAATAAACAGGAAGAGAGGAACAAATTATGAATCACATTACAAAACCAGTAAATTTAAAACAGGTAAAAATCACAGATAATTTCTGGAAAAAGGAAATTACGCTGGTACGGGACGCAGTAATTCCGTATCAATGGAAAGCTCTAAATGACCAGATTCCTGATGCCCAGCCAAGTTATTGTATGCACAATTTTAAAGTGGCGGGAAATATTGTAAACAATATGACCCACAAGGCGGATTATACCCGTCCGGTGTATACCACCAATGGCTTTTGCGTATGGCCGGAAGATACTGCAAATCCGGATGAGCGTTTTTACGGATTTCTTTTTCAGGACAGCGATTTTTTCAAATGGGTAGAAGCTGTGGCTTATTCCCTACAGCAGTGCCCTGATCCGGAACTTGAAAAGACAGCGGATGAAGCCATAGATATTGTATGCCGTGCCCAACAGATAGATGGATATCTGGATACTTTTTATATTATTAATGATATCAGCAAACGCTTCACCAATCTTAAAGATAATCACGAACTGTATTGCTTCGGTCATTTAACCGAAGGCGCTGTTGCCTATTATGAAGCTACCGGAAAAGACAGGCTGCTCACCGCTGCATGCCGTTATGCGGACTGTATTGCCGCCCATATTGGTTCTGATGAGGGAAAGCTCCATGGCTATCCGGGCCATGAAATCGCTGAAATGGCGCTGGCCCGCCTGTATGAAGTTACCGGGGAGGAAAAGTATTTAAAACTTGGCCTGTATTTTATTAACGAAAGAGGCAGACAGCCTTACTTCTTTGACCAGGAAGCGTCTGCCAAAGATACCGGAAAAGAAGGTCTGCGCTATCAGTATTACCAGGCGCATCTCCCGGTCCGGGAGCAGACAGAGGCAACCGGCCATGCGGTCCGGGCTGTTTATCTATATTCAGGGATGGCTGATTACGCAAAACTTACAGGCGATGAAAGCCTGAAAACAGCGTGTGAACGTTTGTGGGATGATATTGTCCTGCGGAAAATGTACATCACAGGCGGCATCGGCGCCACTCATTTGGGTGAAGCTTTTTCCTTCGCCTATGACCTTCCCAACGACACTGCTTATGCAGAAACCTGTGCCTCTGTTGGAATGGTATTTTTTGCAAGAAGAATGCTGGCGCTTTCCCCTGATTCCAAGTATGCAGACATCATGGAAAGAGAGTTGTACAACACCGTTCTGTCCGGCATAGGTCTTGAAGGAACCAGCTTTTTCTATGTAAATCCTCTGGAAACGCTTCCTGAAGCCTGCTACAAGGATGAAAGAAAACAGCATGTAAAACCCGTCAGGCAGAAATGGTTTGGCTGCGCCTGCTGCCCTCCCAATTTAGCAAGGCTTATCAGCTCCATAGGTGCCTATGTGTTCACAGAAACGGAAAATTCTTTGTTCGTCCATTTATATATGGGATGCTGCCTTGAAAAAAATTTAAAATCCGGGAAAGTAAAAGTCACCATTACATCTGAATTTCCATGGCAGGGAAAAGTCCAGATTCATATAGACTGCAATGTCAGTGAGCCTTTTACCATTGCCCTGCGCATTCCCGGATGGTGCGGCAAATACAAGGCAGAAGGGACACAAGGCGCTGTTTCAGAGTTAAAACAGGGATACCTGTACCTTACAAAGATCTGGGGCTCTGACACCATCGATCTGACTTTCCCCATGGAAGTACAGGTTCTGGAAGCTGACGAACGGGTCCGTGAAGATATTGGAAAAGCCGCGCTTATGCGGGGTCCTATTGTCTATTGTCTGGAAGAAGCCGATAATGGAAAAGAACTGCACCTTTTGAAAATAGACACAGACGCCTCGTTTGAAACAATCCCCATGCAGATTGGTTCAGACTCCGTGCTGGCAATAAAGGCTGCGGGCTTTCGTCAGAAAAAGGTGAAAAGTCCCGGCCTGTACCATCTCCACACCAACACCGAATACGAAAACACCACTCTTGTATGGGTTCCCTATTACGCATGGTCCAACCGCGGAGAAGGGGAAATGCAGGTTTTTACCAGAATATAAAAGTAAATTTGGGCAGCCACCCAGCAGGACATTTGCAATCCCTCCTTCTTTGTTCTATACTGTAAAGAACTATCCGGAAGGAATATGGGAGGCTGCCATGGATTATATGTTTCAGTTAAATACCACCCGCACGGTTTTGGAAGCAAACTACAATACTTATATCACTCCTTTTTTACACCCTGACCGCACAATGCAGCTCCATGACTTTCTTTATATTCTTGAGGGCAGCTGGGAAATTGCATTGGAAAGTAATGGCAAATGCGACATTTATCCCATGGGGCAGGGTGATATTCTTATTCTTCCCGCCGGCCTGCATCACTATGGCACTAAACCCTGTAGCCCAAACTCCAGGAATATGTATCTTCATACCATCCCTGTGTCTGGCGATCGTATATCCGGTATGCAGGAAAATGAGGCAGAAAGCAGCTGTGTGCCTTTATCGCCTTTTACCCATTGCGGCGGTAATCTGAAAATCTCCGGTCTTTTTACCGACATTATCAGCGTCTGCTGGGGAAACAGTGCTTACAAAGCAGGAAAAATGGCCTGTCTGTTTAACCTTTTATTGTATGAAATCTATGAACAGCAACAAAAATCGCCTGCCACTTTACAATGCGCCTCTTTTGTGGAAAACGTAACACAATTTTTGCAGGCCAGTCCCCAGACCTTTTTTTCTGTCCCTGACATAGCTGATAAATTTCATGTCAGTGTACGCACACTGAACAATCGTTTTGTAAATGTGTATGGCAGGACCTTTTACTCATGGCAGATGGAACAGAAACTGGAAATGGCCTGTCAGTTTCTACGCAACAATCCTGATATCACACTGAAGGAAACGGCGGCAAACTTCGGCTTTTATGACGAGTTTCATCTAAGCCGGGCTTTTAAAAAACATTTTGGGATTGCGCCAAAATATGTGCGGTAACTCTTTGCAAAACAGCAGGATTCATGTATAATAAAGAATAATTTCCAAATACATAATGATGAGAAAGTGAGTTGTGAAAATGAAAAACCAAAACAAATGGGTAAGGGCTGCTATACCCGCACTATTACTCCACTGCAGCATCGGTACTGTTTACTGCTGGTCCATTTTCAGCCAGGAAATCGCCGATTACATCGGTTTTTCCAAAGGGGCTACCGAATGGGCATTTAGCTTTGCCATCTTTTTCCTTGGCATGTCCGCTGCATTCCTCGGCAACATCGTTGAAAAGGATATCCATAAATCCTCCCTGCTTGCCGCTATCTGTTTTGCTTCCGGCATGGCAGGCACAGGATTTTTTATCTGGTACGGCGGCGCACATCCTGGCAGTATGCTGTCTTTAATTGGCATTTATGTGTGCTATGGTTTTATAATGGGCATCGGCCTTGGCACCGGTTATCTTTCTCCTGTAAAAACCCTGATGCTCTGGTTTGAAGACCGCAAGGGCCTTGCCACAGGACTTGCCGTTGCCGGATTCGGAGCTGCCAAAGCAATTGCCAGCCCTATCATGCAGGCACTTTTAAATTCCCTGGGAGAAGGCGGAATTTACAAAATGTTCCTGATTCTTGCTGTAGTTTATTTTATTATGATGTTTGTAGGACATCTGCTCCTTGCCAAACCTGCCGGATGGCATGAACCTGCCACCAGCGCAAAAGGCGCCCGTGCCATTGATGTTATCAAAGAAAAGCCTATGACATTTATCGGCATCTGGATTATGTTTTATCTCAACATCACCTGCGGACTTGCATTGATTTCCCAGGAAAAAATGATTATTAAATGTATCGGACTTGTGGGAATGGTTGGGGTGCTTTCCTCTGTCACTGCAGTGTTTAACGCCGGCGGCCGTCTCGGATTTTCCGCATGGGCAGACACATTTAAAGATAGAAATACCATTTACAAAATTATTTTTATCCTTTCCATCGCTGCTACAGGACTGGTTATTCTCACACAGGGAATTACCAACATGGGACAAAATACCTTCCTTATGATTCTGGTTTTAATTTTGCTGTTTGTGGTAAATGCCGGATACGGCGGCGGTTTCAGCAACGTGCCTACCCTGCTTTCCGACCACTATGGCATGAAAAATATCAGCGCCATCCACGGAATTACTCTTTCCGCATGGGCTTTTGCCGGACTGACGGGAAACCAGATGGCCTCCTTTATTGTAAAACATTTTGGAGAAGAAGTAGAACTGACCCACGGGGCGGAAACAATTGTTGTTAATCCCAGCGGCTACCAGATGGTTTTATATGTAACTATCGTACTTTACATAATCGCTGCAGTTATCAGCTTTACCATGATTGGTAAGAAATCTGAAAAATAAAAAATATAAAAATTAGGGGAACACCCCTCTGCCGCGCTTCGTGAACCGGCTTATTATAAAAATAAAGTCTTGCAATTTATTTTTGCAAGGCTTTATTTTTATACATTGTTCCTTCTATTTACCACAATTTTTTACAGCCTTTGCCCACAGCAGACAAAAAACAGGGGTCAGGCTGATGCAATGGAAAAATCATCAATCTTTTCAAGTTCTTCTTCTGTAAATTTGGTATTTCTAAGTGCCCCAATATTGTCAATAATCTGGGACGGTCTGGAGGCGCCGATAAGCACACTGGTCACTATCCCGTCACGCAAAACCCAGCTTAACGCCATTTCCGCTAAAGATTGCCCTCTTTCAGCTGCCAGCTGGTTCAGATTTTGTATCTGGATTAAACGCTCCTTTGTAAGGGAGGTCTCCTTTAAAAATCTGCCGTCAGTCTTTATCCTGCTGTCTTTCGGTATCCCATGCAGGTATCTGTCTGTCAACATTCCCTGTGCCAAAGGGCTAAACGCAATAATTCCTTTTTGAAGTCTTGAAGCTGTTTCTTTTAACCCATTGTGTTCAATTGTTCTGTCAAAAACAGAGTACCGATTCTGGTTAATAATAAAGGGACAATGAAGTTCCCTCAATATGTCTGCTGCCTTTTCCAACGTTTTCCCATCATAATTGGAAAGTCCAACATATAATGCCTTTCCATCCGCAACCACCTGTGCCAGGGCGCCCATGGTTTCTTCCAGCGGCGTTTCCGGGTCCATACGGTGATGATAAAAGATGTCTACATAAGAAAGTCCCATCCGCATAAGGCTTTGATCAAGGCTTGCTATCAAATATTTTCTGCTTCCCCAATTTCCGTAAGGCCCCTCCCACATGTCATAACCAGCTTTGGTACTGATAATCAGCTCATCCCGGTAAGAGGCAAGTTCTTCTCTCATAATGCGTCCCAGATTTCTTTCCGCGCTTCCCGGCTCCGGCCCATAATTATTTGCCAGGTCAAAATGGGTAATCCCATTGTCAAAGGCTGTAAATAAAAGCTGTTTCATATTTTCATAAATGGCAGTGTCTCCAAAATTATGCCACAACCCCAGTGAAACCGCCGGAAGCTTAAGACCACTGCTGCCACAGCGGACATACCTCATAGATTCATAACGTTTTGATAATGCCTGATACATAATTTCCTCCTGCTCCATTTATGCAGCTGTCCCTTTGGCCCGGTTCGGCTGCTGCTATTTTTTATCTGACGTAATCTGTTCCTGCACATATTTGATTGCTTCTTCCTCTGAAAGACCATACTCCTTCTGCAACTCTTTAATAATTTCCGCCTCAGGAAAATGGACTCTGCGGCATAAAGAAATATACTTTCTAATCCCTTCCTGCAACCCTTCCCGCAATCCCTCCTGACGTCCTTCCATCAGCCCTTTATTCTTCTGCTGTACCAGTATAGGCGCTATAATCGGCTCCATCAGTTCTAACAATGCTTCACTCATACTACCATCTCCTATCAGTTCTTCTATCACCTGTCGGTTCGCCTGTGTGCTCACCTCAAATACAGCATCCGCAAATTCTCTATCTGCCTTATTTGAAAGTCTCATCATATTTTCAAGCAGAACCTTCATATCTGCTTTTTTTAACTCCTCTGACAAGGCTCCCAGCCATATATGCGCTTTCTTATCCAGCTCCCCCGTAACGATAAGCTGCGTGGAAAACAAAACCGGCCCTTTCACATAATATATTCCATGGTAGGGAACTATTACCACATACCCATGCTCTTTAAAATAACGAAACAACCCTTCAGGTTTTTCATTCCTTAACAAAGACACTGTCACATCTTCCGCCTTAATCTGGTCTACCTTTTTCCCATATGACTTGTATAAACCAGCATATGACTGCACTTTATAAAATGTATCTATGTTCAGATGATCCCCTGGCGATTTGTATTCCAGTATATTATGCCCTTTAAAAAGCCTGCCTATTTCATTGTCTACCAAAACTTCTGTATTTTTCTTAATTACAAGCAGGTCCACTTCCAGCGGCTTCGTATTCAGATTATATTCCCTTTCAAAAATCAGGTCATTCCTGTTTTCTGACAACTCCAGATTCATTGCAGCCACAAAGCCCGGATGCCATTGTATTTTATTATCGTCCATTTTTATACCCCTGCATGTTGCAGGCATTGCCTGCGATATTGCACCAATAAATAGTTTGAAAGTCTCCTTCCAAGCTTATACCCTGCATTTTGCTGACAGACCTGCATTCTGTACCAGCCCACAGTTTCAAAAATCACTTCTAAACATTCTTTATAGTGCAATTATAACATACAGTGGCTGATTGAGAAAGAAATAATACAATAGAAGTGCAGAATATACTTTCAAATATACTCTTCAGTAAATACTTATTTTACCTGTACAAAAAAGAGCCTCCCTCAGGAAGCTCTTCCATACATAATGCGGCAAACAAGTTTTGCTCTTTTTCAGATTACATAGCCTCATGGAATGTTCTTGAAATAACATCCGCCTGCTGTTCCGGTGTCAGCTTGATAAAGTTAACTGCATAACCAGATACACGAATGGTAAGCTGGGGATATTTCTCAGGATTTTTCTGGGCATCTAACAACATATCTCTGTTTAAAACGTTGACATTCAAGTGATGTCCTCCCTTTCCTGCATACCCATCTAAAAGATTTACCAAATTATCAACCTGTGCTGTGTTTGTCATAACAATTGCTCCTTTCCCTTATATGTTTTACACTATCGTTTATTTATTTGTTGTCTGTGATATTATCATATGATTTTTATAAGAAAAAATCCGTAACTTTAGTTACATATATAAAATTTTTTATTTTATATCTTCGACTAACAATCAGAACGCATTTCAAAAATTAAATATATTCCGCAAATTTCGATTCCGTCTATCCATACAGCATTTCCACCGCTTCTTTATTCTTCACTTTAATCATTTTGCGCTCTACCTCTATCAAACCGTCTTTCTGCATCCTCATCAGCTCTCTGGACAGGGAAGGCCTTGCAACGCCCAGAAAATCCGCTAACTGTTCCCGATTCATATGAAGGGACACATTTGCATTTTCGTCCATTGAATCTATCAGCCAGATAGCAATTCTCTCCCGCAGGGATGATGTAGTGACAATATGAAGTTTTCTGGTAATTTTAAAATTATTTTCAGATAAAATTTCCAGCATATTCTGGGTCAGTTGTTTATGATGGTCACAGGCATTGGAACAAAAATGATAGAAAAAGTCCCACGGCATTTCCAATACAGTCACATCCTCTGTGGCGACTGCATCATACCAGTAATGCTTTCTGTCCCCAAACAAAAAAATTTCTCCAAACACATTTCCAGCCTCTACCAGATAAAGCACATCTCTTTTTCCGGATGTAAAATCCTTACAAATCTGAACCTGCCCGTCAAGCAGCAAAAAGAGTCTTGAAGGTATCCCTCCCTGCTCGAAAATATAAGTTCCTGCCGGATATTTTTTCATTCTGGATTTGGAACACTTTAAAATTCGCTCCGTCTCCTTTTCATTAATTGCCTGAAATAATTTTGATTTTTCCAGTTCCTTCATAATTACTCCCCTGCATATCACAAGCGGCGTTTGTGATACTGCACCAATAATGAGTTTGGATGTTTATTATTTCCCACACCTTCTATTTGTAAGTACGGGTAACGGTTTCCGCCTCCTGAAAACGTTCATAAAACTGCCCGTAAAAATCTGCTTCCTGCCCTCCCTGACTGACAGTATCATAAGGTTTTATGTAAAACTGGTTCAGCAGATACAGGTTCAGGTTCTTTATTATTATATCATTTTGCGTCTCTTTTACAATCTTCTGCATGTCCTTTAAAAAGTAATGCCATTTACTAATATAGGCTTCATATTTCAAAAGGTCGGGAGTCCCCAGCCATTTTTTCACTTTTACTTTTGTTTTATTGGGATAAGGACATTCGTGAATCTGCAAAAAATATTGGAAGCTATTTTCCTCATAAATTCTCCCTAGGGGGAACATCCTGCAAAACCCCGGACGGAAAGCATGAATGCTGCATCTCCCCTGTCTGTTTAAAAATCCACAGCTTTTTGCTTTCCCCTGCATTTTTAAGTTGGGCTGGATAATGCCGTCCACCACATTTAGCTCTACTTGTGTTTCCATTAGTTTTTCAAAAGAAACGTCCATTCCTTTTTCCAGATTGAAAATATCATAAGGGTCCAGAATTATGGATTTCCCCATTTCGTGGCAACATAAAGAGCAGCCCGCGCAGTCTCCGCATCCAACCTTTACCATATCATTTGCTGTATACCTTTTTCCATCTGATACTTGATTTAAGTCAATTTCACGCTCCATTTTTTACCTCCGCATATCGCCTGAAATCCATTTCCCCTCTGCTCTCTTCATGTTTTCCAGCGCCTGTTTGATAAAAACTATTCGTCAGATATCCATCAGAAATTTGCGCCGGGAAGGACGCATAGCGAGGCTATGTAACCTGAATTTGGCGCAAATATCGCGCAAATGTGGGGACGCGGTTTTCCGCGTCAGATGTTGGAAATGATTTTTCAAATACGCTCTAATATAAATATTCAAATTCTACATTTGTATATTTCTCATTTTCAACATGAAATGAAAAGCCAATTCCAAGAATAATATTTCCAGTCCCAATAAATGTTCTATCATCATATCCACTGATAGAAACAATTATTTCCAGTGTCCCTTCTACCTTCTTCCCATCATTTTCATCCTCTGTGGAGAAGTCTTCCACTTCTATCCCTTCAATAAAATCAGCCAGTGCATAATCTGCCTCTGACTCAAATATGTTTGCCAGATCATATTCATCAAGCTGCCCAATACACTTATGAACATATAATGTTATTTCTTCTGCAAAATTACTCTTTAAAACTTCCAGAATTATATTTGAATTAAAACGCATATTCACACCTTCCGCATATAACTTCCAACCTGGTCAGCAGACATATTGTAAGCCAAACCGTAACTGATATTCCTTCAAAGCTCTATACAATGCTGTCTTTTTAAAATCTTCTTTACGGTAAGAACAAATTAAAATATTCCGGACCCCTTCTTCACCTAACAGCCTTCCTTTTCCTTCACCAGCAATACATCCCAAGTATCTGCATATATCATGACCATTCGTAATCTGGTACAAATCATCCACCTCCAGCAAATCCGCTTCTCTTTTGCATAAATCCCTTAGCTCATCTGATATTCCCTGTCTGCGGAACAATTCGTCTATTAAAGCCACGGCTCCTCCGCCCACCAAATCCCCAAAGCCTTTACTAAATTTTATACCCAGGCCCTGCTCTTCATTCTTTTTCCGTGCTATGCTATAGGGTGAAAGCACCCTCATAGCATGATATAGGATATCCGTACAAGAATTATCTTCCCGACAATATACACTGCAAAATCCCTGCAGAATATCCTCATTTCTTAATAACATCATTTCCATACATGATTCATCATATACAAACATTCTATCCGAAAGGGAGTCCATTCTTACATAGTCTTTATCCCTCACCGCAATTACCCTGCTGTCCATAATAGATGTCTCTTCCAATAATTCATTTAATCCTTCTTTACCGGAAAATGACTCATAAAAAACAACATTTTTGTCAAAAAGTTTTTTCCCCAGCATAATATCTCTGGAGCCTTCCACAAGCACAATACTAAGCGTTCCATCCATATCCGCATTCAGTTCTGCTTCAATGTATGCAACTATATCCTCTTTTGTAAGATTATCCCTTATTGAGTCCATCTTTATATTGTTTTCCCAAATCTCTTTGTATTTTTTTATTTCCATTAACGATTTGTACAGAATGCGTTGCAATCACAACTTTTATTTTTTTCTGTTGTATAATCATTTGTATATCTTCTGCAAATTTTCTTTGCCAGGCAATATGTAAAGATATTTCCGGCTCGTCAATTAAAATCAGGCTGTCCTCGGAAACTTCAAAAATAAGTTGATAAAATAAAACCAAAGTCTCCTTTTCACCGGAAGACAATTTTAATAAGGGAATATTATTATTTCCATCACAGATAATAATTCCATTATTTATGGAAATTTGTATCTTCTTAAACTGAAATCTCCCATTTACTATTTCAGTAAACATTTCCAAACTACTAATTAATTCTTCATATGGCTGGTACTTCTTTTCAATATCGTCAAAATAAACCTTTAACGCCCTTGCATCTTCTTCTTTAAACTGGATATCATCTATTCTAACCATATTTGATATACCAAACTTTTGCAGTTTGCTGACTTTTTCCCGCATAAGTGACAATTTTGTATTAAATTCATACTGTGTCAGGCCAACCTTTTGTGCAAATAATCTCTGTGGAAAAGTACTGTCCAATTCATTTGCTATTTTAGAATATTTGCTTGTCGCTTTCATGATTTTTGTCTGAATTTTTTCCGGGATTTCTTCTACTGTCTGCGTAATTTTCCGTTCAATCAATCTGTTTCCGTCTCTGCCCACCCGGCGCGCTGCCTCATTCTTTACCAAGCGTTGTTCCTCAATAAAGAACACACCTCCTGTGATTTCCTGTAATGCGTAAACTACTTTTGAAATCTCCTCCACTGATACACCTGACGGCATATCCCCAGACTGCCTAATTAAGTCTGCCCGGAATCCGTTCTTCCATTTATTAAAATCCTGTTTATTAAATCTACAACCGCAGATTAAAAGAAATTCCCCCTCTTTTTTTATCACAAAGTTATCAATCCTGTTCTGCCTTATCACCTCTATTTCAGAAAAGACAAGGTCAAAAAAATATTCCATATCACTATTAGCCAATGCTCCGATTATATGCAGAATTGTAGACTTTCCAAAACCATTTGGCCCGGTCAGAATCGTCATTCCCTCTTCGGAAAACAAAATTTCATAATTAAAACGTCCAAATAAGTTCTTTACTTTGATTCCTTTCATTTTCCACCTCATATAATTATAATATATATATAGGTAATTGCGAAACTCGTAAACTTGCTGAATATTCTGACAATATATTCTGCGAAAAGCCTTATGCACCATGGAATCAAGACCATAGAAGGCAGGAGGGACGCTACCCGACTGTCTTCTGTCCTGCTGGGCTTGATGGAATGCACGGTGCAACAGGATTTGAGTGGAATATATTGTCAGAATATTTCCACAACTTTAAGTTTCGCAATTACCTATTATAATATATATTCCCATTAAAAATTCTGCACAACCCAGCATCTGTTTAAATAATACTTTCCATTAGATGTACATTAGAGATTTGCGCCGGATAAAGGACGCATAGCGGACTATGTATCCTGAATTTGATGCAAATATTGCGCAAAGCAGGACATGCAGATGGCTGAAATGGTTTTTCAAACATGCTTTTGCCAAATCAGACAGATCTTCCTGACAGAACCGCTTTAAATAAATGATAGCATAACCATTATAAAACAACAACCATCCTCACCACAGCAATTTTTAAAATTGATTTCCTTGTTTATCCTTTCCTTGACTTGCTTTTTTTCTCCGCTTTCCGTATAATAAGTGCCGGAACATATTGTATTTTCTGCATGACATGTGCCTGTCCTGCACAAAATCCAAAACAGCTTTATTAAACCAAAAGGAGAGAACAAAATGGATGTAAAAGAGCAAGTTGTAAAAGTATTTGACAAAATTACCAAGGACAAGGATCTTCAGGAACAATTTCAGGAAGACCCTGTAAAGGCTTTGGAAAGTGTACTCGGTGTGGATTTGCCTGAAGATGTTATCAATCAGGTAGTTCAGGGTGTAAAGGCAAAGCTTACAGCAGATAAAGCAGCCGGCGCCATAGATGCCATCAAAAAATTATTTTAACTGCTCCAAAGGATTCTGCCGGCTAACCGGCAGGCTCCTCTTTTCTCAAATACTTTCCTGCTACTGCAAAATAGCTGATTACCAGCACCACATCTGCACCCGCCCATGCCGCAATTTCCGCAAAGAAAATACCTGTTTCCCCCATCGCAAGAGGCAGCAGCAAAGCCGTTCCTGTCCGCATAATAAATTCCACAATCCCTGATACCATTGGAAGAAGCGTATTGCCCATTCCCTGAATTGCGGAACGCACCACATGAAGAATGTAAAGAACCGGCAAAAATAAGCTCATAACAGCCAGATAAAAAAACGCAATCTGCAAAGTCTGTCTCTCTTGGTCCGGCGTACCTGAAATAAATCCTCTTAATATAATTTTTCCGGAAAGAAGCATGATTGCACCAATCATTACAGAGGTAACTACCGCAATCACCACCGCTGCCCGCATCCCTTTCCGAATGCGCCGGCACTTTCCGGCGCCCAGATTCTGCCCTACATAAGTAATCATGGCATAACCATAAGAAGTGGCCGCAATCTCCAAAAGGCCATACAATTTGTTTGTGGCTGTAAAACCTGCAATAAAGATAACCCCAAATCCATTGACCACAAACTGCACAATCATGCCGCCCACCGCAATAATACAGTTTTGGAAAGCCATGGGAAACCCAAGCCCTAAAAGGCGCAAAAATAGCTGCATCTGCACCTGGAAATCTGTTGCTTCCAAATGCAGAATTTCTATTTTTCCAATGTGATACAAGCAAAACAGACCAGACACCAGCTGCGCAATCAAGGTAGCCGCAGCCGCCCCCGCAATTCCCCATTTAAATCCCATTACAAAAAGCAGATCCAGCGCAATATTGGTAAGCGAAGCAACAACCATTGCCTGCAGGGGCGTCCTTCCGTCTCCTAATGAACGCAAAATACAGGCCTGCAGATTATAAGCCATCACAATTGGAATCCCCAAAAACATTATCCGTAAATAGAGAAGGGCATCTGGCAGTATGGCGTCCGGTGTCTGTAATAATACGAGTACTGGTCGTGCCATTAACTGTCCTGTCACTACAAGAAACAGAGAAAAAACAGCAGAAAGACTGGCAGAATTGCCAACGACTCTGCGCAGCCGGTCATATTTCCCCGCCCCAAATTCCTGGGCCATAAGAATCCCAAAGCCTTGGGTAAATCCCTGTACAATCCCCAGCATCATCCAGTTCATCCAGTCTGCTGCCCCCAGCGCCGCCAAAGCGCCCACTCCCAGATACTTTCCAACCACCATGGTATCCACCACAGTATATAACTGTTGAAATACATTTCCCATCATCAAGGGCAGCGCAAAGGTAAAAATCAGCTTTCCCGGACTGCCTTCTGTCATGTTTTTAATTCGTGATGTCATACTTTCCCCGCTTTAATTCTTTCAGGCATTTATCTGACTGTTAACTTTAAATTTCCTCATTTCCTGCTCCATATAGCCTGAAATTTCCGTAAGACTGCTGACTCCGCTTTGGATGTCTTTCAGTTCCTCTTCCAGAGAGCCTGTCACTTCCACAGATAACTCTTCTGTCTTTTGCGAAACATCAAGAATCCGCTGCGCCGCATACACAATGGAATGATCTATCTCATACATTTCCGCAATCAGACCATCTATATCATTCACGGAGCTGCTGGTCTGTCCTGCCAGTTTTCTGAAAATGTCAATAATTTCTTTTACCTTTTGAACCGCTTCCATCTGCACTGCCATTGACCCTTTTACCTCTTCAATATTGGAAACTGCCTCTTCAATATCTTTACATAATTCTACAATTATCTTCTCAATATTTTCTGTGGCGGATGTGGAATCGGCTGCCAGCCTGCCTATAGATTCCGCAACAACAGCAAATCCTCTCCCAAACTCTCCGGCCCTGGCTGCTTCAATACTTGCATTTAAAGATAGCAGTTCTGTTTCTGACGAAATATTGTTGATCGTACTTACAATATCCGCAATGTTAGCCGAGTGTGTCTCTAAGGTTTTTATCTTCTCATAAGAAAGCTTTACATTCTGCTCCACATGAAGGTTCTGTCTCTCAAGCTCCTGTACACTTTTTCCGCCTTCTTCACTGGATATAATGGTATGCTCCGCTTCGCTTAAAAGGTTTCCGCTTTTGTCCTTCAGTTCCCTGAACTTATCCTCCATCTGGGCCATCTGATCCACTACCTTGTTTACATCCCCGGTTTGGGCCACTGTGCCCTCTGATATTTCCTTCAACGCTTTGCTGATGGTCCCGATATTTGACTCAATATCCCGCAGCTTGCCGGAACAGATAACCAGCTCTTTTATGGATGTAATTATCCGGGCAAGTATACCGGAAATTTTCCCTGCCATAATATTAAAGCTTTTTGCCAGAAGTCCAACCTCATTCCTGCTCTTTACCTGCGCCTGGATGGAAAAGTCGCCGTCTGCCGCCTCCTGTATCAGCCCTGTAATTGAAACAAGGGGCCTTGTCAGTTTGCGGGCAAGATAAACGACTACCAAAATCGCAGTTAAAATACCAACAACTGCAATTACTGCCGCAACCTTAAGCATATTGCTGACAGTTGACATAGCAGCGCTTCTTTTATGTAAAGTAATTAATGACCAGGAATCGGACTCTCCCTCTAATGGAATTGAAGCATAGCTGACGTAATAAGGCTCCCCGTCATAAATAATTCTTGTGCTGCCACTGTCCCCTGCCATTACCTCTTTAATAACCTGTTTAAAATCCTCCGAAGCCTCAAGCGGATATTGCTGGGTAATGATATTTCCATCCCCATCCTTTTGGACTTCTCCGTTTGTTCCTTTTACCGATACGTTTCTCACCAAGTCCCGATAGTTGTACTGTTCCTCAATCTGCTGCTGGTCCGGATGCGCCACCACCGCCCCTTCTCCGTCAATAACAAAAGAAATTCTCCCATCCTCTTCATGAGAATATTCACCAATTAATTCCTGGAGAAAATCAAGCTTCAAGTCTGCAGCATAGACTCCAACCAGCTTTCCGTTCCGATACATTGGAAAAAAGATAGATGCACATGGCATTCCGGTTGCAACGGAATAATAAGACTTGGATATAAAAGGCTTTTCGTCTGACAATGTCTGAAGAAACCACCATCTTGTAGACCGGTCCGCAAGTTCTCCTGCCGATCGTCCGGTCTGCATACCATCTGTTCCTTGTATATAAATCTGTTCCAGATATGAATTGTTTTTTACACACTCTGCCAGAATAGGGGTCTGGACATCCGTTTCCATTGTCAAAATACCCGGATTTACCGACAAAGTCTCGTTGAGACTGTACGCCCCGTCCATAAAAGCCGCCATTTCACCTGACAGCAGATTGGAAATATCCTGATTTTTTGAATAAACATCCTTCTCATATGAGGATGTAAAAATCATCAGTATCACCACCACCAATACCGCTGTCAGCACACAGATGACAGTCATCATCGGAATAAGCAGCTGTTTAAAAATACTTTTTCTCTTCATGTAGTTACCCCCTGCTCATACTATACGTTAATAACCTTCCCATTAAAAATTATAACACGCTTTAGGCCAAAACTGCAATGAAGATGTCCCTCTTCCCACGGAAATCAAGCTGCTGTTCATGGTCTGGCGCCGCTCACAGCAGCAAAAAGCCTGCAGCCGATACGCTGCAGGCTTTTATATTCATGTTCCTGTAATATCAATAACGTGCATATATGCATCTGACCCATGGGCACAGGTCACATTCAGCTTTTTGCCGCTGACAAACACTTTACAGTTGCTGACACTGTTTAAGGTATCAAGTTTAATCTCCATCTCTCCCTGGGGTGTATTCAGATACAGAAGATTTTCTGTTGACTTACTTCCCACTGTGCCGCTTACTGTTGCTTTGGAATCCATATCAAGCGTCACTGCAGGCGCATACTCCTTAGAGCTTACAATACTTGCTGCATGCAGATAAGCGTCTGATCCATGATAAAAAGCAACTGTAATTTTCCTGCCCGGCATAAGAAACATGCCGCCTCTTGCATCGGTGTTGGCATCTATTACAATCTCCATCATGCCTCCGTCTGTAGAAAGATACAGAAGATTTTCCTTTGTCCTGTCATTTACAGTTCCTGTAATTGAAGTAGTGGCCGCCGTTACCGCCGCTGCCGGCGCCGGTGTCAGCGACGACAGATATGCAGAGGCTCCCGCGGTTACCCCGTCTGAAATACTGACCGCGTGCATGTAAGCATCCGACCCGCGCACACAGACAATACTATAGGTCTTGTCCGCCACAAGCACGGTACATCCGCTCATATCCGTTGTGGCATCCAGCTTAATTTCCATCTCTCCCTGAGGTGTTTTAACAAACAGAACATCCCCCTTTGTCTTCTCACTTATGGTTCCAACCACTGTAGCTGTTGTGGATGAATCAAGGGAGGCCGACGGTGTTTTCGATCCGGTGGAAATCGTAACTGCATGAAGGTATTCATCAGAACCATAGGCTACCGAAACACTTATCTTTTTTCCCGGAAGCAGTACCTTACAGGCACTGGTATCTGTGCCGCTGTCCAGTTTAATTTCCATCCGTCCTTCATTGGTGGACAAAAGAAGCAATTCCGACGTTGTTCCTGACAAAACAGTTCCTTCCACTGTGGCCACTACCTCTGCCGCCTGTACCTTAAGCTGTGATGCCGGAAATAAGGCTATTCCCAGCAAAAGACAGACTGCCATACATAATTTTGCAATCCTATCCCTTCCCATAACTATTCCTCCATTGGGTATCAAAATTTAAAGTTACGTAAATCCATCATACAATATTTATCCTTTAATGGCAACTGAATTACCTTTTTTGACACCAGCTTTAATATTAAATTAGGAATTCTCCTTTTTATCTTACCGCCACGGGCATTAAGAATCCCTTATCATCAAAGCCAAGGGGCGAGAGGCATATTTCCCGGTGCCATCCTTTTCCCTCCGGGTATTCCTGCAGGGGAGTTGCAAACCGGTGATATGCAATTATAAACCTGTCCTGCTCCGGCATTTTTAGGATGCTATGGTGTCCCGTTCCCAAAATTCCCTGATGGGCATCCTTTTCTAAAATCCTCCCTACAAAAGCTACCGGCCCATACAGAGAATCCGCCACTCCGTAATTTACATGATAATCTTCACTGCCCGTATCATCACAGGACCATGTAAAATGATATCTGCCTTCTCTTTTAAATACCACAACCGACTCCCGGAAATCTTTTAAGCCTTCAATATTTACCAGTGTATTTTCTTCGATGTGGAGCATGTCCTCCGACAATTTTCCAATTGCCGCCTCCCCATTGCCAAACAGCAGATAATAATTACCATCCTCCTGATACACGGACGGATCAATGGTCTGAGACATATGTATTCCGTTTTTCTTCATCATATCCATAGTCACCATGGGAGTGTCCATTGCTTTAAACGGCCCCTTGGGAGAATCGGAAACAGCTGCCCCGATACAGGATCTTCCGCTTTTATCCTTTGCGCAAAAGTAAAAATAATAATGCGCTCCTTTTTTTGCCAGACATGGCGCCCATGCGCTGCCCACTGCCCAGGGGACCTGCCCGGAAGCCACATCTAAAATCAGTGTTTTCCCTTCAAAGTTCTTCCCGTCCGCAGAGACAAACATATAAAACTCATTCCCTGACCAGTAAGGATATCCGTCTGTTGTGGGATAAAGAAAAAACCTTCCTCCCTCATAATATAAATCAGGGTCCGCATACAGTCCCTTGATTGCCGGATTTTTTCTGTCATACCAAAACAAAAGTCTCTCGTATTCCTTGTCAGTAATCCTTAAAATTCCCCCATGACGTTTCTTATTCTCTCCCAT
The DNA here is from genome assembly GCA_947381965.1 of uncultured bacterium. Classification (GTDB taxonomy): domain Bacteria; phylum Bacillota; class Clostridia; order Lachnospirales; family Lachnospiraceae; genus Suilimivivens. The sequence goes on along the minus strand of CANCXX010000023.1, from coordinate 44,398 downwards.
ATCATACTCTGCAGGATCAAGTATTCTGAAATCACCAGAGGATAAATCCTCTGTCACCATGGGCAGATATCCCTTTCCTTCCGCAAACTGGTCCGCTATCAGGCAAAAAGTCTTTCCATCAGGAAGCAAATACCCTTCCGGTCCTTCCACTCCAATTAATTTTTCAAATACCGGAGACTTTATCTGCCTGTATCTTCCCAATAAAGAATCCGCCTGTTCTAAAATCAGTCTCTTTTCCGTTTCGTCTTTGGAAATACGGTAAAACTGTCCTTTACTTTCCAGTATTGTCGTATCTATCACATGACTGTCCTTCTCCATAAAAAGAAAAGTTTCTGAAAAATCCGTAAAGTCTCTGGTGTATACAGCATATATCCGGTGTTTTCCATTTTCATCCCCTTTATTTTTTACTTTTGAAGCAAAAAATACAAGAAACGCTTTCTTTTCCGGGTCATACACCGCTTCCGGCGCCCACACACATCCGGCTTCCGGCAATCCCACCCGGCAGGCCCGCTCCCTGCTCCAGCAGACCATATCCCTTGTCTCCCATACAATTAAGTCCTGGCTTCCTTCCTCCTGCGCTTTTTCCCATCCATTGCCTGCCTCAATGCGCAAGTCTGTCGCAATCAGATAAATAATTCCCGTTTCCGGATTTCTCAAAAGGAAGGGATCTCTGACCCCGCAGGTGCCTGTCCGTGAATAAAGCGCCGGTTTCCCATTATTTAAATCCTTCCAATGCAGCCCATCCTTACTTATGGAAAAATAAATCTGTTCCCCGTCTTTTTCCTCACCAGTAAAATGAGCGAATAAATATCCTGCCATGTTTTTCTCCTAATTCTTTTTGTTCTGCTTCAACCTCTGCAAACACGCTCCAGTGCTCCATCCGGTATATTTTTCAATCTTATATTACCATGGATAAAGTATAAAATCTATTGGGAATCCACATATACAAAGAAATCCATTTTCAATGACTACTGTGGACCTATTTTACAATTATCAGCACAGGCAAACTTTCCCACACAAATTTCATATCAATAAGACAGCGTTTCATACAATAAACCTTTATCATTCTTGATTTTATCCGATAATTAACTCAGATAAACACACGTCCTTTACAACCGGAAAAGTCTCTGACAGCAATCGCACTGACAGGACAGATCCCTATTTAATCAGGAGGTTAAAAATGCTGATAGGTGATTTAAATGAGTTTAAACAGCAACAGCTTGGCAAAGTTGAAAAAAGAAAAAAAGAAGAAGAAAGAATTAAAAAAGGGATTTATCAAATGCACGTCATGGTAAATGACCAATGTATGGAAACTTTTATGAAAGAACATAAAAAGGCTGAGGCAAACGGGGATGAGCCCAATGCAAAAGATGACCATTCCAAACCCGAAAATCCCAAAAACAGTTCTCAAAAAACAGACGCCCGGACAGAAATGGAAAGAATGCTGTCAGCCGGAATAAAAATAGCTTCCGGCATTGGTCAGGGAGTCTGACATTTGTACTTATGGCAAGTTTAAGCAGGGGAACTCCCCTGCCTGCCATACAAAGCTTACTCCAACAATTTCTTTAATTCTATATTCAGTTTTTCCTTCAAGTCTGACAGCTCTATCACACCGGGAAGATATTTATCATCCGTAAGCTCTTTTCCCAGCTGCCACACAGGGCCGCTGGTTGGAGTGTCATTTGTCCTCCTTGGGAAAATGTGCCAGTGCATATGTACCCCCGCCCCTACACCCAGCAATTCATAATTAAGTTTTTCCGGTCCAAAAGCATTATAGACCGCTTCAGCAACAACAGACATTTCATGAAGAAATTCATCTCTGAAAGAGGGTGTCAAAAAATGCAGTTCCGACTGGCATTCCTTACATAAGAACAAAGTATATCCTTTAATACGCTGATGATCCCCTATCACTACATACCCTGTTTTAAGTTCCCTTACAAAGTAAGGATTCTTATTATTCTTTATCAGGCTGATTCTTTCACAGACCAGGCATTTACACATCGTTTTCTTTCACCTCTGAATTTCTATTTTTATACCCCTGCGATACCGCACTAATAATACGTTTGTGTCTTTGAAAGGTTTGCTTTTCACAGTATCCCCAGGAAATTGAAAATATTATATCACCCTCTGTCATTGCAGGGCAAGCTGTATTTCTCCTCCGTTTCCGTCTCCCTTTTCAGCTGAATCATTTTTTACGGAATACCCGGCAAAATCCATTTCCCACGTTCAAATTGACATCCGCCATATAATAATATATAATCTCTTTTAGTATTAATTATTAATAAGGAGTTTCTCATCATTGGCAAAGTGACAATTCAGGAGGAAATATTGTGAAAATAAGAAAAAAATCTTTCAACTCTGCTGTCGAATCTATTTCCAAACTAATTGATATGCAATACATACCGGCAAATGGAGAACTAAATAACATTCATCGGCGTCTGCTGACCGGAAGAGAGGCATTTGAGCAGGCTGTAACAAAGACAATGGATGCTGTAATTCACATGAGCGCTATGGATCTGACATTAGAAACGAATGTGGCTATTGTAGAACAAATCAATACTTCGATTTCGGATTCGGTAAATCATATCAACGAGTCTGCACAATCTACAGTAAATATTGCCTCCGATGTATCAAAAGCACATGAAAACCTGACCTCCACGATTATTGGGGTTTCCAGCGAATCCGCAAAAATAATGGAAGATATAAATAATTGTGAAAAAGAGCTTACTTCAGTTTCAGGGCTGTCCGCTTCTGCTATTTCCACTGCAAACGCAATGAAGTCTGAAATTTATAATCTGCTTGATTTGATTCAGCATATGAACGAAATCATTACGGCAATCAACTCTATTTCCTCACAAACCAACCTGCTGGCGCTAAATGCTTCCATAGAAGCCGCTCGTGCCGGAGAAGCCGGAAAAGGATTCGCGGTTGTTGCAGAGGAAATCCGCCAGCTTGCAGATGAGACAAAATCTTTGACAGGAACTATGGGAACTTTCATAGCAAAAATTCAGGAGGCTTCCAGAAAAAGCTCCGGTAGTGTTGATATAACCGTTACTGAATTGGAGCATATCAATGGCAATATTCAAAATGTATGGAAAATTACAGGAAACAACCGCATCGGCATGGAACACATTACTGATTCCGTTTCTTCTCTGGCTGCCGTCAGCCAAGAAATCAGCAGTTCTATGAATGAACTGGACAATCAGATGCAGTATGTAAACGAGCAGTGCAGAAGTCTGAAGCAAACTACTGCTTCTCTGGCAGTTTCCAGCCATTCTATTGCTGAGCTTGTAGAGCCATCCAAGACAATTGAAAAACATTTGGACGAATCCACAAAAATTATGGGAGATATGGCACATGATGCTTTTTATATGTTAGACAATCAAGTTATATTAAATTGTTTAAAAAGCGCTGTCGATGCACATCAGAACTGGCTGAACACTTTAAAAAATATTGCGCAAACCGGCAAACTAAAGCCATTACAGACGGATTATACAAAGTGCGGTCTTGGCCACTTCTATTATGCCTTTAAGCCCGTAAACGTAGAGGTCGTAGATATATGGAATGGTCTTGACGAGAAACATAAAACGTTTCATTCCTATGGCACACAAATGATTGCCGCTATCCGCTCCGGGCGCCTGGACGAATTGCAACAGATTTATGATAAAGCGGAAAATTGCTCAAAGGATTTGATTTGTGATTTTCAAAAACTAATTCAGATTATTGATTCCCTGACCGACGAGCGAATTCGGATTTTTGAACCTGAATGTTATAATTGACAGCTAACATATAGTTGATACGAAATCTTTAATAAGAGTAATTATTAATAAGGAGTTTCCCATGATTCGAAGAACAACAATTCAGAAAGAACTGATATTAAATGCCGTGATCAGCCTTCATAATCATCCGACAGCCGATGAAGTATATAAACTGGTTCAGGCCTCGCATCCACATATCAGCAAAGGAACCGTCTATCGCAACCTGAATTGCCTTGCTGAAGAAGGAAAAATCAGAAAAATAGAAGTTCCTGAAGGTCCTGACCGTTTTGATCACATTTGTACTCCCCACTATCACATACATTGCTGTAAATGTGACCGGGCCTTTGATGTGGATATGGAAGTTGTTTCTGATTTAATAGACAAAGTAAAGGATACGCAGGGTTTTTGTTTCTTGGATTACGATATTTTGTTTAAAGGTATCTGCCCGGATTGCCAGAAAAAATGACGCTTATACGGTTGCATAGTAACCGAAATTATACGAAGGAGAAACCTTCAAGACCGAATTGGCAGCAGTTTACACATGAAAATAATCAATGCAGCATTTTCACTGTGAAAATGCTGCATGATCTGTTTAATCAGAAAGAGATTGATCTTTCTCATATAAAGTTAAATTATACACTTAAAATCATTGTTTTTATCTGTATATTCCCTGTTTAAGATGAAATACTGGTTTTCCAGAATCCGTGCAGATTACAATATGCGTAAGCGGCCACAGCTTCCTCACCATCTGATAACACAAATTCTGCCACAGGCTGTCCGTCTGCGTCCAGTCTTGCAAACTGCCCGCCCCTTTTCGTCTCCAAAAAGATCCACGTAATGCTGTGTTCCTGTGTCATTGGATGAAAAATGCTGCCTACCTTTACCGTAACTTTATTTCCACTTTTTTCCACCACAGGAATATGCTTTTCTCCTGCACCTTCAGAAGTGTTACTGGTCATCATACTAAAACCTTCCTTCAGGCACCCTTTTAAGTTATCCTTTTTGCCTGAAACCAAATATAAAATTTGTTCACTGTTTTTCAAAAAAATTGTTTCCATTTTTACCTCCTATTCCAGTTCCCCAATCTTCCCCGTGCCTGCTTCCTCAGAGAAAAACTGCCCTTTTCGTTTTCAGTTTTTCTCTGGGCACTGATCGGTCCATTGCTGTTTCTATTTTAGTTCCGCTTCCGTCCCTTCAAGTACCGGCAGCCTTCTAAAGCTATAATATTGGGTTTTCCGCTCTTGCTTTTAGTCTCGCAAATCTTCTGTCCACTTCCTTTTGCATATCCTCCACCACTTCCGCATAAGTTTCTTTTTGCAGATGCTTTGTTCTTCCCATCATGGAAAGCCAGTCAAGCACCGGCACTTTTCTTCCCATTTTTTCCGGGTCGTAGTTTAAAGTGGTTTTTCCTTTCTCCACCTCATAAAGAGGAAAATAGCAGCAGTTCACAGCTGTCTCTATTACCTTCCGTTCTGTGGCAGGCTTATCATTCCAGTTTAAAGGACAGGCGGACAGCGCTTTTACATAAGCGGTTCCTGTTGTTTTGGCATAGTAGGCTGCCTTTGCCGCCTTTTTTATAAAATCCGTAGGGTTTGATTCCGCCATGGTTGCCACATACGGAATCCCTGTTGCCGCCATAATCTGGGGCATATCCTTGTGGAAAAAGGTCTTTCCGTACTGCTGTCTTCCCACATGGGAGGTTGAACTTCTTGCACCTTTGGGGGTGGAATAGGACAATTGGTATCCGGTATTCATATAGCCGCCGTTATCATATTCAAACAAAATCAGACGGTGGCCCCGAAGCGCCGTTCCAAGGGCCGAGCCCATGCCAATGTCCATGCCGCCGTCCCCGCTTACCATAATAAAAATGATATCGCCGGGAGGAATCTCACCCTTTTTCTGCTTCCTGTAACAGATTTCCGCAAGGCCGCTTAAGGTGGCGGCGCCATTTTGGAAAAGGTTGTGAAGATAAGGTACCTTAAAACTGGTTCTGGGATAAGCGGTTGTCACAATCATTCCGCATCCGGTCTGGAAAAGCAGTACCACCGGGTCCTCTATAGCACGCAAAAGCAGATTGATATTCACTGGTATCCCACAGCCCGGACAGGCCCCATGTCCCGGCGCCAGCCGTTTGGGAATAGCGGCAGTGGCATTTAAACTGCCTCCAAGAACCTGTACTTTCCCCTCCTCTTCTTTTACCTGGGTGGCCCCCAGCTTTGTTTTTTCTGCTGTCAAAGGCGCGAAGAATGGCGCATCCGTCTCTTCCCAATCTCCTTTAGTTACGCCATAGTAAGCAAAGTCAGGTGTTTTGGCATTTCCTGCCCATTCCAGCATTTTTATGGCATCTTCCACAAAAAAATCCTTGCCTCCCAAGCCATAAATCAGACTTTTTACCGGTGTGCGGCTTCCATATTTCTGCAAAGCGGAACGCACTTCTATTGACAGATTTCCGCCTCCCGCCCCATAGCTGTCCTGTCTGTCAGCTACCAGAATATGAGCGGCATTTTTACAGAATGTATATACCTCTTTTGCCGGAAAAGGACGAAGTACATGAAGCGTAACTGCTCCTACTTTTTTTCCTTCTTTTCTCATCTGGTCAACCGCATCAAGGGCCGTATCATAGGAAGAACCAAGCACAAGCAGAATTGTTTCCGCATCTTCATAACGGTATCCTTCCACTTTCTCATAGCCTCTCCCTGACAAAGCTTCATATTCTGCAAAAAGCTCCTTAAGACGCCTGCCTGCTTCCTTCATGGCGAGATGCAGCTGGTATCTGTTATTAATCAAATCAGGTTCATTCATATAAGATCCTACCGTAATGGGGTTTTTTAAGTCCAGAAAAGGATATTCCTCCTTTTTCGGCCCCAGAAAATCCCGCACAGTCATCTTATCTTCGAACCGCAGACATTTCCGTTTCTGGTGGCTGGTAAAAAAGCCGTCGTATGCCACAATTACCGGAAGACGCACTGCCTCAGCAAGTTTTAGGGCAATAATATTAAAGTCGTATACTTCCTGTACCTGATGGGCAAATAAAATCGGCCACCCGGCATTTAGCATAAACATAATATCGCTGTGATCGCCTTTGATAGAAAGCGGACCGGAGATTGTCCGGCATGCCACATTCATAACCATTGGGTATCTGGTTCCTGATTGTACCGGGAATTGTTCTATCGCATACAATAAACCGTTTGCACTGGTGGCATTGATTACCCTGCCTCCGCCCACTGCCGCTCCATAACAAATCCCTGCCGCGCTGTGCTCGCCTTCTGCCGCAATCATGATAAGATCCGTTTCCCCATTGGCCTTCATAGTATCCAGCCCTTCTGCAATCTGGGTGGAGGGCGTAATTGGATAATATCCCATCAGGTCATAGCCAATCTGCTTAATGGCGATTGCCGCCATTTCATTTCCGCCTGCATATTCCATTACCTGCTTTTCCATTAAACTTCCCCGCCTTCCATTCTTTTTTCCGTCAGATAGGATTCCGAAGTAATATACCCATCAGCGCCTGCCTTCACATAGTAATCCGGCATACGTATCATGTCCTTATTGGGAAGAAAATATTCCTTCTCCTTATGCTCCGCTTCTAACCCCCTTACCAGGGCATTGACCGGGCATACCTCCACACACCGCAGGCAGCCCTTACAGTGATAATAATCCAGCCCTTTATTGACCATCATTTCATTGCCCTTATATTCCCCTTTAACAAACTGGAACACCATATCCGGACAGGCTGAGTCACACATGCCGCAGTTAATACACCTTTCTTTTATAAAAAGAGGGATATATCCCTGCCGGGAGGGTGTCAGATCGGCCACCACGGTACTCCCTGCCCTTGGATTGATACCACCTGCAGGCGCCGTTACATACCCCCACTGGGAAGCATGGCTTCTCTCTCCCGTCTCAATGCTTTCTTTTGTCTCACCGGCCAGATTAATGTTCTCCTGTTTTTTTACTTCCTCATACCCCCGTCTGATGCCTTCCAGATTTCCTTTAAGCGCATCTGGGTATTTTTTTCCCAGTGTGTCTTCACAAATTCCGTTTACATGACAAAGCTCTGCAAATCCCATCACCTTTGCCATGGCCCCAAGCATCACCATGTTAATTCTGGAACGAGTTTCCATCGCTATCTGCTGGGCTTTTACCACATAACAGCTCTTTACCTTTACAGGAAGATTTACCGTCTCCTGTCCGCCGTCCAGCCCCACAATCACCTCCGTGTTTTCATCGCAGCCCCGCCAGACGCTTTCCTCTTTCATAAGCGCCTGGTGAAAAATCACAAGGAGATTTGGATTTATCACTGGAGAATGCACCCGGATTTCTTTATCCTTATCACAGTACCTCACATACCCCTTTACAGGCGTCCCTGTTTTTTCCGAACCATAGCTTGAAAAGCTTACACTGTTGAAATCCAGATATTTGACCCCCATCTCTCCCAGCATCTTGCCGCACAGATTGGCTCCAAGTCCGCCGATGCTTTCCAGTCTGATTTCATAATATCCGCCGCTGTTTTTTATGGGCAGTTTTCTATTCCCCATACCATACCTCTTTCCCACCTTCCCCAAACCCATGGAATGTGTTTAAAAATGTCAAAATTATTTTTAAGGACAAGTATGGTTTTTTTTACAAAAAATATTCACCACAAATCCCTGTTCCGGTAAATAAAAACTGCCAAAACCGCCGATACTGCTATTACCAGTATTCCAATTCCCATCATCCCTTTATTTACGCTTCCCTGTGCAAAAATATCCGCTCCATTGGAAAAATAATAAGGCGTCACATATTTTAAATTTTCAATATCAGGCACTACCCTGCACATCAGATCCATTCCATATAAAAACATGGCCAAGCCCAGCGCTGCTCCCACCTGTTTTTTTCTGCCAAAAGCCGACATCAGAAAACACACACTGCCCACTTCCAGGTGCATCAGCAGCTGTGCGCTGTGAAAGTATACAAACTCTTTCAGAAAAAAATCCTTTGAAAACACATTCTCCCCAGCGCCCAATAACCCCAAAAGCACCCAGAAAATACAAAGTATATTATAAAGTATTGTGAGCACTGCCATGGCTCCATATTTCGAGCAGACAATATAATTTCTGCCAAAAGGAAGGGTATTTAAAAATTCTGCCGTATGACCTTCTTCCTCTTTGGCCACCATACAGGCTCCGGTCATAGCGGCAAACATCCCTCCGCCAATGGCATACATTAATGCAATTTCTGTGGCATAATATCCCTTCAATGTACTGATACTTACTTTGTCCATGCCAAGAGCTTCAGAAAATGCCCCCATCTGTGAAAACATTCCTGCCATCTCTTCCATTGATTCCTCTATACTGCCAAAAAGCAGAATACACCCCAGGCAGACCAGTCCCACACAGGAAGTCCATATGATCAAAGTTTTCAGATTCATTTTCAGTTCATGTTTTAAAAGTGTCATCTTGCTCCTCCTCATTGGCTTTAACGATTTTTCCTGTCTGTTCCTTCCGGCTGCTCATAATAGTGCATAAACATTTCTTCCAGCGGCGGTTCCTCTATCAGCACATCCTCCAGATCCCTGTCTGCCAGCTTTCCAATTAATTTTTTCATACTTCCCGTATAGACAAACTCTTCTCTCTGCCCTCTCTCCCGAATTTTAATTCGCCGGACATTGGACTTTGACAGATTTTCTACTGTGTCCACCCTGATAAGAGCGCCTTCCTTGATGATTGCCGCATTCCGACAGTAGCTCTTTACCTCCGAAAGCACATGGGAAGACAAAAAACAAGTGGTTCCCTGACTATTGTACTCCAATAGCAGTTTGAAGAAAGCTTCCTGCATCAGCGGGTCAAGGCCGGAGGTGGGTTCATCCAGTATAAGAAGCCCCGGTTTATGCTGCATGGCGCATACAATACTTACCTTTTTGCGGTTTCCCAAAGACAATTCCTCTATCTTTTTTCCGCCGTCCACTTCCAGCAGGCTGCTGATTCTCTCTGCCTCCCTACCGCAGTCCACATCCCTTGCCTTTGCTGCAAACGCAATCACATCCTTTACTTTCATTCCCGGATAAAACATGGCTTCCGAAGGCATGTAACCAATCTGTCTAAGCACCTCCTTCCTCTGTTTTACCGCGTCCATCCCCAGCAGCCGTACTTCCCCCTTCTGATAGCGGAGAAGCCCCAGCATACTTCGTATGGTAGTAGACTTTCCAGCCCCGTTTGGCCCAAGGAAACCAAAAATATCTCCCTTTTTCACTTCCAGATTAATGTCTGTTACTCCTCTGTGCTTTCCATAAAATTTGGTAAGCCCCTTAATTTCAATTGCATTTTCCATATTTTTACCTCTATTCCAGTTCCGCTCACGCCCTCTCCGGCGCCTTCTCCGGCAGAGCAAATCCGGGCTGCCTCCCATCCCGTCTTTCCTCTGGGCCCCGTTCGGGCTTTCGCTGTTTCCAGTTCCGCTCACGCCCTCTCTTTGGGCTGTATTTTTTTGTACTCGTTTAACATTTTATTTAGGTTTTCCGTATCCACGATTCTTTTTATTTTATTGCATAAAAACACAAAAAAATAAACCAAAAACATATATGCAAAAAACAACGCTGTTACAGCAATTTTCCTTTCAAACCAGTTAAGCAGGAAAGAGGCGCCAGTATAAAGAAAGGTACAGGAAATCATGTACAGTGCATTCCTTCTTCCAAGCTGTTCTCCTTCATCAAAATTCCCCAGCAGATATACCTGTATATAAACTATCCCATAAGCAGTCAGTATCATTTCAAACATATTAACCACATTGGCGTAAAAAATCTTCTGCCCCATCAGGTAAACAAAATAAAAAAACATAATGCAGGAAAAGTACAGGCATGATTTATATTCTATGGCAATTTCCAGACTTAAGTACCGCTTGATTCTCTCTTTCCACTTACTCTTCATCTTCTTCACCACCTCCCTTCAAAACACGGCGCAGTTCTTTGGCATATCTCCTTGAAATCATAACCTGTTCTCCGTTTTCCATAGCCGCCCGGATACGGTTTCCTGGTTCACTTTTCAGATAACTGATTTTATATATATTTAAAACCATGGACTTGGAACAACGGAAAAATCCCCGGTTTCCGTAACGCATCTCTGCTTCTGTCAGACTCATCTGCACCCGCAGGACTTTTTCTTCCAGATAAGCATAGGTGACGCCGTCCACGCTTTCTACATATAAAATATTTTCTGGCAGCAGAAGCACTCTTTTATCTTCCGCAAAAGCACTTATCCTGCTCTCTGTTCCCTGCACCATCCTGGCGATTGCCTCTATCTGCTCTGTCATATCCTGATATCGGATAATCACCTCGTCCTCCCCTTTGATGATTCTGTTCATTGTCAGCTTCATTCATTCCCTGTCCTTCCTCTTCCATGCTGCTTTCCTTTATGACATTTTTCTGCCTGTTTCTGCTATCAGCAAACACATAACCTGTCTTATAAAAGCTGTCCACAATAATCATTGTAACAGATTTCCCTTTCCATGCAATGCCATACCTGTCAGGATGCACTTTTCAGACTTTAAGACGCACATTCTCTTCTATTTAATTTACAACAATGATTTTATGAGACAGACCACCTGCTCACTCCATGTATTGGCTCAACACCGCACTATTCCGAACCAAAGACCAAAAGACAAGCATTGTGTCTTTGACTATGAAATACACTACATGCTTATCCTTTCTATCAAAGAACCAAACAAAGTCTATTGATATTCTTGTTGACTTTTAAATTAAATAAATTTATAATAGTAATATTACTAATAGTAATATATGAAGGAAAATATGGATAATATAATTCTCGGTCTTTTGCTTTTGGAAAGCAGGACAATTTATCAGTTAAGAGAACGAATCAGAAAAGGAATGGATTTGATGTATAGCAGCAGTATGGGAAGCATACAAGCAGCCATTAAAAAACTGCTGAATCATGGGTATATCAGTTACGAAGAAAGCGTGGAAAATGGAAAATACAAAAAAATTTATTTTATAACGGATAATGGGAAAGGTTATTTCTTTGAATGGGTAAACAGTCCGTTTGAAGTGCAAAATATCAAAAATCCGGAATTAGTAAAGGTATATTTTATGGGTTTTTCAAATAAGACAAACCGCAGAAATAACATTGAAAAATATCTGTCCCATTTGACTGAGAAGTATCACGTGCTGAATGCCATTTGTGAAGAAGCACAAAATGTAAATATTACGGAAGAAAACAAGGATATAATTTTTTATCAGCTTTCGGCGGCTCGTTATGGAAGAGATTTTATGAAATTTAATATTGAATGGTATAAAAAACTAATCAATGAAATGGAGGATAAAAAATAATGCAGCAGTTCAAATTGAATTTTTCGCCAATCGTATATTACACCAGCGGAAAAGGTTGCAGTGAATGGGTATTATTTCTTCATGCTGCATTTGTAAATCACAAAATGTTTCAACCACAGATTAAATATTTTGAAAACAAATATAACCTATTAGCGGTTGACATTATCGGTCATGGGAAATCAACAGATACAAAAAAGGGGGACTGTTTAGAGAAAATGTCGGCATGGATATACGATATTATGAACGCTGAAAAAATTAAAAAAATACATATTGTCGGTATTTCATTGGGCGCTGTTTTAGCACAGGATTTTGCAAATCGGTATCCTGAAGCAGTAAATTCCCTTGCCTGTTTCGGCGGATATGATATTAACAATTTTGATAAAAAAATGCAGAAAGAAAATAGCACCTCACAAATACGAATGATGTTAAAGGCTTTAGTTTCTATTAAATGGTTTGCAAAAGCAAATAAGAAAATATCTGCCTTTTCCCCACAGGCTCAAAATGACTTTTATGATATGAATATTCAATTTCCAAAGAAATCTTTTTTGTATTTGGCATCATTGGATAGTATGGTAAATGTATTCCAAACAAAATCAAGAAAGTATCCTTTATTGATAGGGTGTGGAAAATTTGATATACCAATGGAGTTGAAAGCTGTAGAAGATTGGAAAAGCAGAGAACCCCAATTAAAAGTTGCGATTTTTGAAAATGCCGGGCATTGCGTAAATATGGATACGCCCCAAAAGTTTAATGAAGTAATGGAAGAATTTTGGGGAAGCACCAAGAATTGTTTATGAATTTTTCTTTATTTTTCCGGCCATCACACACAGCGGGAAATGGGGGAAATGTACGGACGCTGCCAGCGTACAACCGGGTATCAGATACACAGGACTTTACACTTTACAGCTCCATCCCCCTTTTCAAATTCCTGTTTGCTGGTGCTTTCGTATATATCAAAAAGGCCAGTCCTCTGTTCGGCTTTGTTTTCAGAGATTAAAATGCGCCATAATAAATTCATAACGCAGCCCCATAAAAAATAACAGCTGCCAAAAACATTACAACGGAAAAAAGACGGTCAAAAAACCCCCGCAGCTGCTGCGGGGGGCCTTCAAGTATCGGGTTTACAGGCTTTGTGGGCTTCCTGACTTTTTTAGCCCTTTGCGTTATACTTACCGCCGCTGGCAAGTATATCAAAAATATCATTTCCCTTCTGATTATAGCTGTAATTGCCTGCATACAGGCTTTTATTTAAAACTGCCAAATTGGTGTCCGCGTTGGCGGCAACATTCTCAGCTCTTTTTCCCACATCATCCACAAAGGTTCCCTCTGTGCCCAGAAGCTTTTTAATTTTATCCGCATCCGCCGCTTTCAGCTTTTCCTCATCCAAAGACAGCTTTCCTTTTCCGTCCTGAGTGATTCCCAAAGCTTCCAGGTCTGCTTTCACATTGGTAAAATAACCTTTCAGCTGTTTTAAATAAATTTCGTTTACCTTGCTGTCTGCCTCCTCTGATAAATTATTTACCAGTGTATTGTAATTGCCGATAAAGCTGGACATTTCACTTGCAACATCCTCTTTATACTTGGCAACTTCTTCCTCTGTCATTTCCTCCCACTTTTTGGAAGGCATACTTAACAGTTTTTTTGCATTTTTCTGGATGCTTTCCGCCGCCGCTTTCATGGCGGTATAGTGTTCCTTTGACTTTGCTGCCCCTTCATTTTTACCCAGATATCTCTGACTGTCAGCTTCTTTTTTAATTGCATTTAATAATGCTTTCTTTCCGCTGTCCGAATTACTGTTAAGAACTGACGCGGCATTTCCGCCATGGGTCTTGGCACGGGATCGGGCCCGGCTAAGAAGTCTGTTCTGCATAATCAGTGAACTAATCCCTTTTGTATTCATCTTTCCCTCCATTCCCCTGAAGCATGATTACCAGCAGGAATTCCCCATTCTGCCTCTCCCACCTCAGCGTTCCATAATATTTTTCGGCACAATTGGCCATATTCTTTATTCCCAATCCATGTATGGATGTGTCAGCTTTGCTGGTCTTTAAAAATCTTCCGGTTTCATCCGGCAAAGGGCTGCCTGTAAAGGCATTCCTTATTTCTATAAAAAACATATTTTCTTTCCTGTATGAATCCAGCCGGATATAAGGATTTTCTTCTTTTCCGGCAGCCTCCAGCGCATTATCCAGTCCGTTATTTAACAAAATGCTTACATCAAATGCGCTTATCCCAAGATTTTCAGGAAACAGAAAATTACATTCAAAATCAATCTTTTCTTTTTCAGCCTTCCGCATTTTACGGCTGACTACCACATCTGTAACAGGGTTTCCCGTGCTGCACTTCATATCCAGTTCTTCCATTGCATCGCACAACCCGTCTAAATAGCGTCTGATTTCCTCTCCTGTCCCTCCCCTGTCTCCATCTGTAAGCCCCTGATTCTGGTTCAGCAAAAGCTCCAGATCCGCCACATGGTTCTTCATATCATGACGCATTCCCCGGATGCCTTCATACAACCGCTCCACGTCCTTCATGTGGTCCTCCATATCGCAAATCCGATTCTGGTAAACTTCCACCAGCATTTCCTTTTCATTGCTTTCCACCAGCTTTTTCAGAATATAAGCGCTTAAAAGGATAGATGATAAACACAGGCCGGAGATTATGGGAATCAGCAGTCTGGTTTCCGGGTACTCGTCCATCAGAAAATTTGCCCTGCTGCCCCGGTACGCGTACATAATGGAACGCAATAGTATAGGATAACAAAGCCCCGTCACCGTAGGAACCGCCAGAAACATTTCCCGCACATTGCCTGGAGACTTTCCCACATAAAGCAGATTTTTTCTAAGCGCCCTGACTGCCTGATAAAACAAAAAGCAGGTTATTATCTGAAAAGCAATGTTCCAAAGTGCCTGATGGAGGCCAAATATCAGTCGAAAATGCCGGATGGCAAATTTATTTTCTTTTTCCAGATAGTATGTCAAAAGGTTCATGACATTGTCGCTTTCCGCCACAAAAAGAGAATGGCAGGTAAACGACACCAGCTCATTGAGCGCATAAGCCGTTGTAATCAGATAGCAGATACGGCTCCTTTTTCCGCCATAAAAGTACAGGCAGTAAAGCAGCATCAGAGTCAGGCTGATAAAAAGCGGCAAAATACTTGCCCGGCTCTCTGTCATTCCCTCTACATTGCCATACAGGATTATTTTGACTGACGGTACATAGTTTGTTGCAATATAAAAAGTCATGGACAATACGATAAAGCCCGCTTCCACTATTTTCTTTTTCCCTGAAAATCTGTCCTTTACCTCTATCAGGCCCTGAAATAAATATATAATTACACGCCTTCTTAAAAAGTGCATTATAAGGTCAAAAACTACATTAAAAACTTCCATTATTTTCTGCGGAGAAATTCCATGTAAGCGGTGACAAAAGCGCTGTACTTTTGCTTGGCCATCAAAATGGTTTCCCCATTTTTCAACTGTATGCTGCCTGTATCATATCCTCTCACCGCCCCTAAATTCACCAGATATCCTCTGTGGCAGCGGAAAAACTGATCTCCCAGCACACCCTCCAATTCTCCCATCTTTGCATAATATGAAATCTGCTCCCCATTTAAATGAAGCACCACTTTACGCGCCTCATTTTCCGCATATAAAATGCTTTCTCTCGGAACATTCCGGTATACGCCTTTTACCCGGATTACCAGCGGTTCATTCCCTTTTGCAGGGTGACACTGTGCAATAGCAGTGTCCAGTACCTGAAAAAACTTTTCTTCATCAATTGGTTTTAGCAGATATTGAAACGCATGTACGTCAAACGCATCAAACACATACTCTTTTAACGCAGTTACAAAAATAATCACGGCTTCGGATTTTTGCCGGATACTCTTAGCCATATCAATGCCGCTCATATCCTTCAGATTGATATCCAGAAAAAAGATATCAAACTCTCTGCTCCCTTCCAGCAGTTCCGCACCTGATGAAAACACTCTGACTTTATAGTCCTTTTCATCGCCAAGTCTTTTTTTTATCAGCGCTTTGAGATATTCTCCCATGCTTTTTTCATCATCGCAGACCGCAATTTGAAGCATCTTTAAGTAACCATGTCCTTTCTTGCTCTTTTCATATTTTTATATCGGCTGATTTTTAAAAAGAATCATTTCTCTTGTAATAAAAAGATAATTTTTTGTAATCAATGACGCCCTGCATTTTTCCGGTAAGCCCCAGGCGTCATTCCCACAGCCTTTTTAAACTGCCCGCTTAAGTAATTTCCATGGCAGTATCCGGTTTCCTGGGCAATCTCCATAATAGACTTATCGGTCTGGGCAAGCAGCACCTTTACGTGCCTTAACTTTACATTGTTTAAATATTCTGTGTAAGACATGCCAAGCTGTTCCCTGAACAATCTGGAAAAATATGCCGCCGAGAAATTTGCCGCCCGCGCCGCCTCCCCCAGAGAGGGGTTTTTATAGTAAAAATTTTCTATATAGGTAACCGCCTCCATAACAGGTACCGTCAGCGGCGTGCGGCGTTCCATCCGCTCCGTATCCGGCAGACGCTCCTCCCAGATTACTGTCAGAAGATAAAACAGCATTCCCTGTAAAATAAATTCTTTATAGGGTCTGTCCTTTGTATAGACCTCTTCCATCCGGACAAAAATCTCCATTACTTTTTGCCGGGCCTTACCGGTAAAATGACAGACATTCTTTTCATATATTTCATCAAACACCTGCTGCCCCATATTTTCTATAAAAGGTTTAATAAATTCCGGCGTGTATTTAATCAGAATTCTTTCATAGGGTTTTGCCGAATCCGCCACTGTCCTGTGATAAAGGTAAGGCTTCGTAAGTCCCACGTCGCCTGCGCTGTAGCTGTAAGTGCCTACAGGCGTAATGGTTTTCCTGTCCCCGCTGACAATAAATCCTGCGCTGTAATGATCCGTTGCCATTTCCATAGAAGGCATGGCGTAGCTGACGCCAAAATGCTTCCATTCCACACTAATATTTGTTCCTTCCTTTAATGGTGTCGCCATAGGTTTCTTTCCATCCTGTTATCATTCTTATATAATACATAATGTCATGAAAACTTAGTTTTAGCAAGGTTTTTTATAATAAATATGGATGATTTCAAAGTTTTTATGTCATATACTGTATTCATGTTCCCGGAGCGCGTTTGAAACATGCCCTGGAGAATCTGCTTGAAAAGTTCCATGCCGAAGCTTTAAGCCTCCTTGACAAATAACTTTTAAAAGGCTGTATTTTAGTAAGAAAGGGCGTATATTTATGGCCAGTCAGAAAAAGCAAAGCGCTGCGCTGCGCACAATCATGTATATCAAACCTCATTGGTATTTAATACTGGTTTCCACCATTGCCGGCGTGCTTAAACTTACCCTGCCTCTGATTCTGCCTCAGGTGATGAAATATTTTACAGATGAGCTTCTGCCCGCCCCAAGCCCCCTTACCGCCAGTCAGAAAATACAGGAAATATATAAATGGCTTTTTATTTTGCTGTTTTTGTTCCTTTTTATCTACATACCCGCTGCATTTTTGCGGGAAGCCGGCTCCCAGGAAGTGTCTAACCGTATTATGCACACCATGCGCTGTCAGCTGTACGATCATTTGCAGATTATGTCCGCACGGTTTCACCAGAAAAATAAATCCGGCTCCCTTGTTACCAGAATAAACAGTGATGTGGAACAAATCCATGGATTTATATGGAGCGTTGCCACCAATGTGTGGATTGACTCTATTATACTGGTGGTTTACCTGGCCCTGATGGTGCGCATTAATATTCCCCTTACCATTATTGCGTTTATTACCCTGCCAACCTCTGTGGTTGTCACCAAAAAAATCCGGGAACATATCCGTAAAAGCAGCAAATGTGCCCAACGGGAGATTTCCGATATTTCCGGCTATATGCAGGAGCGGATGTCCGGCTTTGCTGTGGTAAAGCTGTTTCACATGGAGGAGCAGGAGAAAAAACAATTTGACGGTATTTCAAATTCTATTTACCGTTTCACCCGGAAGCGGAACCGTTTTTCTTCCCTTGGCGTCGCCATTACCGGTTCCTTTTCAGAAATAATCAGTTCCATTATTATCTGCCTTTCGGCTGTATTTATTGTAAAGGGGGATATGACCATTGGGGATATGATTGTTTTTTACTCTTATCTCGGCTACCTGATTACCCCTTTGCGCCGTTTTGCAGAGCTGAATGTGACCTATGCAAGAACCATTGCCGGAATAGAACGTGTCTATGAAATATTAGACACGCCTCCTGATATTGTTGAAAGGGATGACGCCGTTGATTTCTCGCCGGAGGCGCCTGTTACCATCCACTTTGACCATGTAAGTTTTCAGTACGATAACGACAGTGACATACAAAATTTATCGGATATTTGTTTTTCCGTCAAAGAGGGGGAGCAGGTGGCGCTGGTTGGCTCCAGCGGCTGCGGCAAAACCACCGTTGTCAATCTCCTTGCCCGTTTTTATGATGTTAACTCCGGCGCCATCCGGGTGGCAGGACAGGACATCAGGGATTATACCCTTGCCTCCCTGTATAACCAGATGGGTATGGTTTTTCAGGATACCATTCTCTTTTCAGGTACCATTGCTGAAAATTTAAAGTATGGAAAACCGGACGCCACTTTAGAAGAAATGACAGCGGCGGCAAAGGCGGCAAACGCCTATGATTTTATTATGAATGCCCCGGAGGGCTGGAATACTCTGCTTGGGGAGAGAGGCATCGGACTCTCCGGCGGGCAGAAACAGCGTCTTTCCATTGCCAGAGTTTTTCTGCGCAACCCCAGGCTTCTGATACTGGATGAAGCCACCAGCGCACTGGATTCCGAATCGGAAAATCTGGTACAAAGCGCGCTGGATAATCTGATGCAAAACCGCACCTCTATTATTATTGCCCACAGACTTTCAACCATTATCAACGTGGACAAAATCATTGTAATGGATAAGGGGCGGATTGTGGAAACGGGTACACACGGGGACCTCCTTGCCAGAAATGGCAGATACACCGAGTTATACCATATGCAGTTCAAGGATGTGCTTGTCTGAGAACGCAAAAATACCGGCCTTATGGCCGGTATTTTTAATTTATTACAGGAGCCTCCCCTGCTCCCATCATGGCATCCGCAGACAGAAGCGTTTCATCCGCCAGGGCCGCTCCCTCCGGTGAAATGCTGGAAATAACGCTGCCGCCTGCTGACTGCATGGAGGCCGTATCATTTCCTGCCGGCCCCCCATAATTGGCGCCCATTCCCATCCGGCTTTCCTCCACATCTTTCTTTTCCCTCTTTTTGCGCACGTTTCTGCGCATCTCTAGTTCCCTTCTAAGTTCTTCTTCCATTTTGCGCTGCTTTGCTTTCTCTGCCCGCTCTCTTTTCTTGTCTATCTCTTCTTCCTTCTGGAGATTTTTAATCTTTGCCTTTACTTTTCCAATTACCTTTTTTATCTTGGTAAGGGCCACTTTAATTTCCCCGGAAGACGCCCCGCTGCTGCGAAGCATCCGGGCCTTGAACAATAGCCTTGTGTGAATGGTTCTAAGAGAAGCCTCTTCCTCCGCATTGGCTATGGCCATCAGATCGGCTGTGGCGTCATAAAGGTTTTTCTGCTTTTTCTTGTCAAAAGCGTCCTTAATTGCCTGGGATTCGCTTTTCATTCTTTCTATCAGTTTTTGTATTCCGCTTACGTCCTCTTCTTCCTGTTTCTTCTGCAATTGGGTAAAGAAATCTGTCTCTTTTTCTGTCTTTTCTTTCTTATTTTCCTTTTTGTTTTCCTGCAGGCTGCCGGCCGCTTCCGTATTCCCGCTCCCGGAAGCTGCCTGCGGCGCGCCCTCTGCCGCTTTCCCCTGGGCATCCCTTTCCTCCTTGCGCACGGATGTACAGGATGTATATGATTCCCCATATTTATATGAAGATGAATAATCTGTATTTTTTACCGGGTACATAGAATTCCCCCTCTCCGCCCTGCCAAAGTTTTTAAATCAAACAAAAATATTACAATATTTTTATCGGTCCGCTTTTCCAGGCAGTACAGTGGTGTGGTCATGGAAAGCCCATTCTATGTCATAAAAAAATTTCATCCCCGCTGTGCACATAGGTAAGCTGCTCTCCCATGCACTCTTTTAGTATCTGAAAAGGGATTTCCCCCGTACAGTGTCCAGTATAAAACTTTGTCCGCATCTTTTTTAATTCTCCGCCAATTTTTCTGATGATTTCCAAATCCTCTTCCCCGTACCCGGATTTTTTCCGCATATGAAACCCGCTTATCACAGCTTCCGGGTCCCTGTGGTAAATCTGCCGAAACCTTTCCAGAATATTTAAAATTCCATTGTGAGCGCAGCCTGAAATAAGAATTTCCCCACCCTGACGCTCTATCACCAGATACTGTTCATGAAGAAATTCGTCCTGATAAAACCCGTCATCTTTTTTTACCTTCAGCTCCCGGTTGCCGGAAGGCCACAGCCGCCTTCCCGAAACACCGCCAAAAAGGAAAAGCTCTTCATCAATTCTTTTATCCCCCTCAATCAGTTCCACCTGAGGAAGATTCATAATCTGCGGGTCAATGCCTATATATTTTTCTATTGCCTCATTCTTGTGGTAATACGCCCCTGCTGCCTCCCGCTGCATCAGTATCGCTGCATGGGGATTTATCTTTGCAAATTCCATAATTCCTCCGGCATGGTCGTAGTGCCCATGACTTAAAACCAGCGTATCCACCTGTCTTAAATCCACCCCAAGGCGCATGGCATTTTCCAGAAAGGCATCCGATGCCCCTGTATCCGCCAGTAGTCTGTGCTTTTTTGTCTCAATATAAAAACTAAGCCCATGCTCTGTAAGGCAAGCCCCGCTGCCCTGCGTATTTTCTATTAAATTAATAATTTTCATACTTATACCCCTGCATACCGCAAGCCGCGCTTGCGGTACTGCCACCAATAAGTAGTTTGGAAGTTTACTTCCAAACTTTATACCTATCTGTCTCTAATCCTCTATAACACGTTTTTGAGCACCCGCTCCACATTCCGGAAGGCAATTTTATCAATTTCCGTTTCTGTAAATCCTGCCCTCTCCAGTTCCGTAAATAAAAGGGGCATCTGCTCCGGGCCGTCAATGTCCAGCCGGCCGCTGATGCCGTCAAAATCCGTGCCGATTGCGGCGCAGTCTGTTCCTCCCACATTTATCATATGACGAAGATGACGGACAATATCTTCCGCTTTGCTTCTTTTGCACCTGATGTCTCCGGTTAGAAATTCCGGCCTGAAATTTACCCCCATCACACCGCCGCACTGACCAAGGGCACGTATCATCCCATCTGTCAAGCTCCTTGGATGAGGATTCAGCGCCCTGCAATTGGAATGAGACGCCACAAAAGGCTTTTTGCTCATCCGGCTTAAAGCAGCCACATCCCAAAAACCTCCATCCGAAAGATGGGAGACATCCACCAACATTCCAAGTTCGTTCATCCGCTCAACTGCCTGACACCCAAAATTCGTAAGCCCGGCCTCCATCACTTTCACATGCCGGGAATTTGGTGTCCCAAAACAATTGGCATCATTCCATGTCAGGGTAATCAGCCTTATGCCTTTCTGGTATAACTTCTCCAGATTTTCTATCCTGCCTTCTACCGCCCTTCCATCTTCCAGCGTCAAAATGCCTAAGACGCCCTCCCAATTCTCCCCTTCCATGTCCCTGGGATGGTATACGGGCCGCAGTAAATCCGGATAGCTTTTACATGTACGGTAAAAAATATCCAAATTTTTGCTAATATAATCCTCATCCTCAGGAAAAACTGCTCCCAGACACTGCTTAAGGGGAAGCGGCAGCATGTAAACCGCAAAAAACTGCATCCGGCACCCTCCGGCCTTTAGTCTTTGTAAGTCCACCATGCTGCCTGTCTGATATAAGTCCCTGTTTCGGTGCATCCACACCCGTGTCAGAACGTCACAATGCATATCAATATACGTTCTCATATTTACTTTCAGCCCCCGCTCTGTTTCGTTTGGGACATATTAAATTTTTATCCCATTCACCCCAAGGGCAATTGCAAGATTAAAACAGCGAACCTGCACATCCAGTTCCTCTTCTTTTCCCAAAATTCCCACGCTCCACTCTTCCCCGCTGAAGAAGTCCCCCGGAAGGAGAAAGCCGTAAAGATGCAGACCATAAAATCTGCACACTGCCTCCAAAGCGGCGACTTCCATCTCCACAGCAATACATCCATCTTTTTTGAGTCGCTCCACCTTATTTTTTGTCTCCCGGTAAAGCGCTTCCGTAGTCCAGATTTTCCCTGTCACATATGGAACCTTGCTCTTTTCCATAAAGTCTGCAACTAATCCTGCATTCTCTAATTCTATATATTCAGACGGCGCCAGGTAATGATAGGAAAGCCCTTCGTCCCGATACGCCTGGACAGGAACTATCACTTTCCCATCCGTCACACCAGGATTAAGCGATCCGCATGAACCAAATACAATATAATGATCCGCCCCGGTCAGACATCTGGCTTCTTCAAGACATGTAGCAGCTGCCCCCGGCGATATAAATGTCATATAGAAGGCTATTTTCTTTCCATCCACTTCTGCAAAATATATGGGCCTGTTCCCATTAATGCTTCGTATTTCCGCTGTCTTCCGGCACTTTAGATGCTCCAGCGCCCAGCGGATAACCTCATGGGAAAAAGTAATAATGCAAATATCACAAATTTTATTATGTTTTCCATAAAATGATTCCGGTAAAAGTAATGGCGCCGATTCTATATCCAAAGTATTCTGTATCATATCTTATTTTCTCTTATCCTTTCTGGCATTTACAGTGTTTATTTTACCAGCTTTTTTCAAATGTCAGATTCCAGTCCAGATTATAGGGACTGTCAGAAGCCGCCTTTATCTCTTCGTAAAGCGCTCTCCTTTCCTCACTTCCCTCCTCTGCCCAGTATTCATATCCAATCAGATAGCTTTCCATAAAGCTCTCCCAGGAGTCAAATTCCTGCTGGATAACAGTTGCAAGGTCATAAGAAGCATCAAGCGCTTCTGTCTGTGTATAAAAGCCTGCCAGATAATAATATCCCAAAAGGGACATTGCCCGGCTGTAATCCCATGCAGCAATCACACTCTCTCCCTTTTCCTCAAAAGCATTGTACCAGTCTGCATAATTTTGCGCTTCCTGCTCACTGACTTCAAAGTTTTCAAGTACAAAGTCCATTCTTTCCTCCGCCGGAACGTCTCCGATGCCGTTTTCTCCCAGATAGAGCATATCCTCCACAAAATCTACACGGTGTCCCTCGACAAGCAGCCACTCCAATGTCTCGTCTGCGCTTTCATTGTCAGTTACGCCCCACCATTCATCCAGCATCGACTGCATAACTGACTGGCCCAGCGAATTTGGGCTGATTCCTCCAACCAGGTTATAATCCCAGCCATTTGCCCTGGTCAGCACCGCATAAGTGCCGTTAAACCAGCGGATGGTGTCAGTAACCGGCACCGCCGCAATCTCGTCGGCCACAGGCTCTGTCTCCTGAAAGGTAGCGCATACATTTTTAAAATACTCCGTTTTCCCTTTATTGATTTTGGGCGCTGCATACAAAATGCTGTAAAAAGCATAGTCTGTGTCACCATATACAACAATTGCCTGCCCTTTCACATCCTCCACAGTCATTGTACCGCTGTATGTAGTAAGACCGCTTAATCCCGGAACCGTAAGGCCTTCCACCTGTTTTGTTCCTGACATTTCAAATTCAAAGGAGTCCTCCACCAGCTCCTTTACATCATCCATATCGTCAATGTCTCCGGCATACAAAGCCTTTGGAAGCTGCAAGACAACAATTCCCTCTGTCTCTTCCTCATTAAAGGCGGCAAGCCAGTTTTCAGTTCCCATATCCTCCGTTTTCCAATTTTCATTCATCTGGATGCCTATGGTACCGTCCTCCGATGTAAAGTCTGCTAAAACCACCTCTTCTGCTTTGCCGCATCCTGTAAAAAACATTGCCACAGACAAAACCGCTGCTGTCAATAATCTTTTTGACGTTTTCATATTTCCCTCCTGTAAAAAATAATTAAATTAACTCTATTCTTTATCCATCTGCTCTTTTTGTCAACCTTTTCCTGCCTTAGGAGCCGAAAGTAGCCAAAAGAAATAACCTGATAAGATTGTGCACAATTTTTCTTTACGGCTCCTTATATTCGGAATACAAGATGAACGCTCATATTTTCCCCTTCCCTCTTTACAAAAATGTCTCCTTCCATTTTCCGCATCATTTCCCGGCAGATATAAAGTCCCAGTCCGTTTCCTTCCTTATCTCCCACATTGCTCCCTCTGTAAAAGCTGTCAAACAAATGCGGAATTTCCTCTGTCCTTACAGGATTTCCAAAGCTTTTTACCTTCACAATCTGACAGCCCTCCTCTTCATAAAAAGTGATCTCAATTTTTTGTCCGTCACCATATTTAAAAGCATTTTCCATTACATTTTCCATTACCTCAAAAGCCCTGTCCCCGTCTCCCTTTAACAGCTTATTTTCATAAGCGCCCCACAATAATTCTGTCATGGAAAGCCTGCATTTGGGCGTATAGTATTCCTGCACCTGCTCTGCCAGATCTTTTAGATAAAACTCCGTATTTTCCACTTCTATGTGCACGATTTCCTGACTGGACGCATGAACGATTTTTCTCACAAAATCCTCAATTTCCTCTGAAAGCTTCTCTATCTGGCAGGTTGCTTTTTTCCTTTTTTCCTCTGTGTCATAAAGACCTTCCCTTATGGCTCTTGCATAAAGCTTTATGGAATTCAGAGGGGTTTTGATATCATGGGAAATAGTTAAAAGAAGCATCTTTTTTTCCTTTTCCAGAGAAAGCGCCTTTTTCTTTGCCGCCTTCAGGTTATCCCGGAGCATGGCAATTCCCCACACAAAACTGCCAAAATAACGATCTTTGTTTTCCAAAAGCTCCGCGTCCAGTCTGCCTCTTGCCAGTTCACCGGGCATATCCCTAAGGGACAAAAAGGGTTTTATCACCTTGTTTTTCATATAGAACAAAATTCCCAGCGTTACCGTTCCTGACAGCATAATCATTCCTTCTATTATCCAGTACAATTCTTTCACTGGGCTTAGAAAAGTTTTATAATCAAAACGCACAAATCCCAGCGCCTGCGCCCCAATGATCAGCGGCTCAATATACATTTCATGGCCATTCTTTTTTCTAAAAAATTCTTCTATCTCCTCCGTCTCCCAGATTTTTGTCTGACCTGAAGTCTTCCTGCCATCCTCCGTCTCCTTTCCGGCTTTGATTTCCAGAAAAGAGACGCCGTCTATCTGCTCCATTTTATACAAATCAGGCATGAAAAAGCCTCCCTGCTCTTCCATGCCTCTCATAATCCTATTGGCCTCCACCAGATATTCCCTGCTGCGCGCCTCCTGCTGATGCCCCCACAGTACCTTTATCCCCAGAACTGCTGATAAATAAAAACAGAAGAGCCCTGCAATCAGAACCTCAATTTTCTTCATAGCGATACCCTACCCCCCACACCGTTTTTATTCTCCTTGGCTTTCCCGGCTCTTCCTCCACCTTATCCCGCAGCATTTTCACATGTACGGTAAGGGTCTGGTTTTCGCTAAAACTGTCCGCGCCCCAGATTTTTCCAAACAAATACTCTTTACTTAAGGTTTTCCCTGTATTTTCTACAAAAAGGAGCAAAAGCTCATATTCCTTCCCTGTAAGCGCAGTCTCCTTTCCCCGGAAAAACACCTGCTTTGCCTGTCTGTCTATGGAAACTGCCCCTGAATAAAGCATCCGGTTTTCCTGCTTTAGCTCATAGTTTCTTCTCATAAGCGCCCCAACCTTCGCCCGCAGAATATCAATATCCACCGGTTTTTCCAGATAATCATCCGCCCCCTGCGCAAAGCCGTTCATCTTATCTTCCTTGTCCCCCTTTGCGCTTACCATAATAATGGGAACATTGCTTTCCTTCCTCACATCCGCACAAAAACCAAAGCCATCCATTCCCGGCAGCATAATATCTAAAAGAACCATCTTCACTATATGCTCCTTAAGAAATCCAAGCGCTTCCTCCCCGCTTTGCCGGACAGTCACATGATAACCGTCTTTTTCAAGAAAAGCTCCTGTCAGTTCCGCCAATTCTTTATTGTCCTCCACCAAAAGAATATCCGTTGCCATGTTTTTATTCCTTCCATAAAACCAAACTCAAAATCCCATCTCCCAAAGCCATCCTGTCAGCCTTCTCTCCCGTTCTTTTACTTCCTCCCCTTCCAGCTTTCCAAGCCGTATCTCCCCTTTGATATTTCCATCCTCAATGTAAAGAACTCTGTCGCATTTTGCCGCTACCTTTCCGTCATGAGTAACCAGCATAATCGTTGTTCCCTCTCTGTTTACTCTGTTAAGCTCCCTCATAACCTCTTTTGCACTCTGCTGGTTTAAAGCTCCTGTGGGTTCATCCGCAAAGATCATTTTGGGCTTGTTGATAAGGCTCCGGCAGATACAGGCACGCTGCAGCTGTCCACCAGAAACCTCTGTGATATCATTTTCCCCAATTTCTGCAATTCCCAGCTTGCGCATCAGTTCCATGGCACGCCCGTTCACTTCCCGCCGCCCTTCCTTTCCTCTCCCTGACTTTATCTGATATGCCGGTAAAATAATATTATCATAAATTGTCAGATTTTTTAACATATACATCTGCTGGAAAATAAACCCCATTTCCTTCAGCCGTATTTCGCTCATTTCCCCTGTGCTTAAACTTCCTATCTCCCGGCCGGAAAACACCACCTTACCGGCTGTTATGCCATCCATACCGCTGACCATATAAAGAAGCGTAGATTTTCCTGAACCGGAAGGCCCCATCACAGCCACCATCTCTCCTTCCTCCACAGTCAGATTTACATTACGAAGCACATTGTTGGGTCTTTTATTTACAACATATGTTTTACACAAATCCTTTACTTCCAACTGATTCATTTTGTCACCTCTTATTCCAGTTCCGCATAAGTCCTTCCCTGTGCCTGCTCCTTCAGAGCAAATCCTCTCCGCTTCACGTCCCGGATTTCCTCTGGGCACTGGTCTTGACTTATGCTGTTTTCCAGTTCCGCATAAGTCCTTCCCTGTGCCTGCTCCTTCAGAGCAAATCCTCTCCGCTTCACGTCCCGGATTTCCTCTGGGCACTGGTCTTGACTTATGCTGTTTTCCAGTTCCGCATAAGTCCTTCCCTGTGCCTGCTCCTTCAGAGCAAATCCTCTCCGCTTCACGTCCCGGATTTCCTCTGGGCACTGGTCTTGACTTATGCTGTTTTCCAGTTCCGCATAAGTCCTTCCCTGTTTCTATTCTAATGTATTGATTTCTCTTAAGTCCACTTTGTTTACTCCAAACGCACACAGATAAGCCGCCAGTCCCGTTACTGTAAGGAGTATCAGCGGATAAACCACATAAGTTTCCAAAGGTTCCGTAATAAGCGGCAGGCGCTCCGCTCCCATTAATGCAAAAATCGGGCCTAAAGTAACAGGCGCAAGAAAATGGGACAGTACCGTTCCAAGTACAATTGACACCCCCAATACAAGCAGAATCCTCATGCTCTGCCACCCTCTTAACGTCCGGTCTGTAAAACCAATACTCTTTAACATAGCGGCCTCTCCCCTTTCTCCCGCAAACAAGGTTTTCATTGTGAGAACCGTAATCATCATATTTACAAACAGAACTGTACATACCACCAGCAGAGAAAAACTGTCCAGCTGGTCCAGCATCCCAATCATTCTGTCCGTATATTCCCTACCGCTTATCACCTTTACCTCCGGAAAAATGTCCTGTATTTTTTTCTTTGTTTCCTCCGGATTCAGATCATCAAAAATCTCCGCCTGTATACCAAAAGAGCCGCTTACATACTGCCATGGTATTTTTGCTTTTGCGCTTACCCGAAACCCATTTCCCATATTCAGCATACTCTGGAATATACCCGTCACTATAAATGCTTCCGGTCCTTCCGGATAAGTAAAAAACACCTGATCCCCTATTCCCACAGAAAGCTCTCTTGCGGTTTTTTCTGTTACCATCACTTCATTGGGAAGCTCTGGAACCCTGCCTGATAGAACATCATAGTCCTCTTTTTCTCTCCCTGTCTGCTGCATGGTAAAATAAGCAACACTCTCTTCCGGGCTGCTTCCATAACAAGGCACCATGTAATCTACCTCTATCCACACATCCGACTCCAGTCCATGTCTGCCAAGCTCCCTTTTAATCTGGTCAAGCTCCGAAAGCAGCAGCTTATTATCTTTTTCCGCCAGATATTTTTCCTCTTCACCAGTTTCAATAAACACAGAAGAAGGCTGCATTCCGAAAGTCCTAATCACACCTTCGTCCTTTAAGGTATGGGCAGCCTTTAACGGAAGAAGGATTAAAAGGGTTCCGATACAAAAAACTGATGCCAGAACCAGATATCTTTTCACATTTCCCAGTACATCGTTAAATGCAAGATAAACAGCAGGCGGCATTCTTTTTCTTTTGCTTAGTTTGAACAGACATTTTGCATGGTAACGTTCTCCATTTTTACCGCTGCGTATGGCCTCCATAACGGTAAACTTTTTCACTATACCCGTGCTTGCAAAGCAAAACAACAGAACAACTGCCACAATCAATCCGGCACACAAAAAATGAATGACTCCCCCATTTCTTAAATCCCCTGACACAAAATTAGTCATGGTGTATGAAAGCAGTATTTTTCCAAAGGGAAAGCTGCCCGCTAATCCAACCGCTACTCCTGCTAAGGCAATCAGCAGATACTTTGCCATATAAATACTCCTGATTCCCACATCTTTTATGCCAATTGCTTTCATAACGCCAATTTCCCTATAGTCTTCCTGCATTGTAAAGACAATGGTAAAACGTAAAATCAAAAAAGAAATTAAAATCAGACATACACTCACCACTATCAATATTCCCGCTATCAGCATGTCAAAAATGTACGTCATTTTAATTGTTGACTTTTCTACCACACTAAGCACTTTAAAGTTGCTTCTCCTGTACTCCTTTAAAAAAGCTTCCTGCCCTTCCCTTAGGCAGTTCACATTATATACAAGAATATGAACATAAGGTTCTTCTCCCATAAGGTATTCGTAATCTTCCTGATTCAGAAACAGACGCTTAAAGCCTATCATCTGGGAACCAAACACTGCATCTTTGGCTATGGACTTTATCGTAAGCTCCAAGGAACGGCCGCTCAGCGTGATTTTAATTACATCCCCTACCTGCAGGTCATTGCTTTGGGCCTGTAACTTGGCAACCGCCACCTCCCCTCTTTTTAAATCAAGCGTATTTCCTTCCCCGTCGAAGACCTTTGAAAAGTTCTCCGGTACGGTTCCAATTGCAAGTGTATTTCCTTTCTCATATTTCTTTTTTCCAGGCTCCTTTTGGCAGCGCACAATCTCAATCTCATCCCCGGAAACCGCGCGCATGTCCAAAACTTCATATTCGGACACAAAATTGCTTTCGTCCAAAAATTTTTCCAGCCTTTCCTCAAGGGCAATGATGATGATATCCGGCGTGTTGGCCGTATCCAGAAAATGGTCCACCGCCCCCATAACTGTAACCAAATTGCTTACACTGCCTGCCAGAAACGTGGCTGCAAGAACAATAAATAAAAATAAAATCAGATTCATTGTCCTCTTTCTTTTTAAATCCCTTTTTATAATATGAAGCAGCATGATTTTCTCCTTTCTACACATAAACTTGCTAGGTAATTGCAAAACTCGTAAACTTGCTTAGAGCGTGTTTGAAAAATTATTTCCAACATCTGCTGGGAAGCATTTTACAAACACACTCTAGGTAATTACGAAACTCGTAAATCCCTGAATATTCTGACAATATATTTTGCGAAAAGCCTTATGCACCATGGGAGTCAACAGCTTCGCAGCTTTGGAGTTCGCAATTATCTAAGCTTCTGCTTTGATATAAACAGCGGTACAAAAGCTATTATAAAAAAGAAATTATTAAAAAGTCCTTAAATTGGAAAGTAAACTCCATGCAGCCCAAGCCATTGACGCTGCATTAGATATAATTATAAATGGAATTGAAAGGGGGAATCAAATGACAAATAATTGCGAATTTCAAATACGCTGTATCGGATTGGAAAACAATAATATATTCCCGCTGGAAAATACAGGCAGAAGACAAGATTTCAGCTGAAAATCCTGTTTTGCAGCAAGGCACTGTTATTGGACTGTTTGAGCAAATACCCCAAAACGGCAATTTATGTTTTGCCGTTTTGGGCACTGGTATGGGCGGCGCTATTTATATTTCTCCATAACATAATTTATGAGGACAATTCCCTGTCGCTCCACACTCTGTTCCTTTAAAGCTTTATATCCCCTCTTTTCAAAGAAAGGTTTTGCCGTTATGGAAGCATGCGTCGTAATTTTCCCCTGAATTGTCTGCTCTAATTCATTGCAGATAGCTGTTGCTATGCCTTTTCTTTGATAATCTTTGTGCACATACAGCCTGTCAAGATAGCCTGTTTTATCTATATCGCCAAATCCTACTATCACATCATCCTCAATTGCAACCAAGCTGTAATGCTCCAACAATGAACGGTTCCATTTTTGCAAATCTATACTCCCCGTCGCCCATGCAGATAGCTGCTCTTTTGTGTAATCCTTTGCATTGACTGTATGGACCGTGCTGTAAAATAAATCGGCCAGTTTATCACAGTCCCTTTGCTGATATTCTCTAATAACTCTTGCTGCTTTCATTCTATCTCACTTTTCTTTACCAAACTGATTACTTGTTCCAGGCTCATTTCTCCCATGTCCTGTTTATCAGTCTCTGCGTCTCTTTGTCTTACGGATACAGACATATTTTTTTTCTCGTTTTCGCCTATGATAATCATGTATGGCACCTTATCCATGCGTGCTTCCCGAATCTTATATCCAAGCTTCTCACTTCTAACATCCACTTCTGCCCGGATATTATTTTCTTCCAAAACCCTCTCAATTTTCCTGGCATAATCATTATATTTATCTGAAACCGGAAGGACTTTTACCTGTACAGGTGCAATCCACGCTGGAAATTTCCCCCCATAATGTTCCAGTAAAATACCAATAAAACGCTCTATTGAGCCAAATATAACTCTATGCAGCATAATCGGGCGATGTTGCTTACCGTCTGCCCCAATATATTCAATATCAAATCGTTGTGGAAGCTGGAAATCAAGCTGAATCGTTCCGCATTGCCAGGTCCTGCCTATGGAATCTTTCAGATGAAAATCAAGCTTCGGTCCATAGAATGCGCCATCTCCTTCATTTATCACATAAGACTTTCCCATTCCCTGCACTGCTTTTTCTAAAGCATTTGTAGCAAGTTGCCAGTCCTCATCACTTCCTATGGAATGCTCCGGTCTCGTTGACAGTTCAATTTCATATGAAAAACCAAACTTCTGGTAAGCTTCATCAATAAGACGCATAACGCCTTGTATCTCATCCATTACCTGGTCTTCTCTCATAAAAATGTGCGCGTCATCCTGCGTAAATGAACGTACTCTCATGAGGCCATGTAATGTTCCAGACTTTTCATTACGATGTACAAGCCCTAATTCTCCCATTCGAATAGGAAGCTCCTTATATGACCTTGGTTCCAGCTTATACACTAACATTCCACCTGGACAACTCATTGGTTTGATTGCATAATCATCATCTTCGACCTTAAGAGAGTACATGGCATCTCTATAAAAATCCCAATGGCCGGATGTCTCCCAAAGACTTCTTTCCAACATAATGGGCGTAGAAATTTCAACATATCCTTCTCTGCGATGGATTTTCCTCCAGTAATCAATCAGCAGATTCTTCAATATCATTCCCTTTGGCAAAAATACTGGTAATCCCGGTCCCTCATCAAAAATCGTAAATATTCCAAGTTCTTTTCCCAATTTTCTGTGATCTCTGGCCTTTGCTTCTTCAACCATATGCAAATATTCATCCAATTGTACCGCTTTGGGAAAAGATATCCCATAGATTCTCGTAAGCATTTGATTTTTTTCGCTGCCTCTCCAATAAGCTCCAGCCACTGACAACAGCTTGATTGCTTTAATCTGGCACACATTGGAAATATGTGGTCCTGCACAAAACTCTTCATATTCACCCTGCTTATAAAAACTAATTTGCTCTGCATCATCCAGTTCCTGAATCAGCTCAATTTTATACTTCTCACCTGCATTCTCCATAAATCTGACAGCTTCTTCTCTTGACTTCTCACAGACTTGCAAGGAGAGAGATTCCTTTACAATCTTTCGCATTTCTTCTTCGACTGTCTTTAAATGCTCTTCTGAAAATGGAAAATTAAATTGAAAATCATAATAAAATCCATTTTCGATTGCCGGACCAATGGCACACTTCGTTTCCGGATATAAGCGTTTTACAGCCTGTGCAAGCACATGCGCGCTTGTATGCCAAAATGCCTTTTTGCCCTCCTGCTCTTCAAAGCTTATTTCTACAACCTCTCCATTTTTTCGTAGAACCTTCATAATTTGTTGCTCCTTTCTCTTTTCAGGCTTTATAGGTAATTGCAAAACTTGTAAACTTGCTGAATATTCTGACAATATATTCTGCGAAAAACCTTATGCACCATGAAATCAAGACCATAGAAGACAGGAGGGACGCTCCCCGACTGTCTTCTGTCCTGCTGGGCTTGATGGAATGCCCGGTGCAACAGGATTTGAGCGGAATATATTGTCAGAATATTTCCACAACTTCGATTTTCGCAATTACCTATTCAAATTTTAACTATTTGGCAACAACATAAGAAAAGCACCCATAAGACCATAATCATATAGTCTTAAGGGTGCACTTCGCACGGTTCCACCTTAACTTTTCACTTCAGATTCTATCAAATCCTATCCTTTAACGCAGGCATACGGTAACACTTACTCATTTCAGCATTACAGCTCTGGAATGGTTTTCGTCTAATTTCCACATAAACAGCTTCCACCAAGCGCTATTCTCTCTGAATGCTTCCAACTAAACTACTTTTTTCCGTCATCGCTTTTCTTATGTTATTGATGGTAATTTAACACAACTTCTTTATTTTGTCAATGCCGGAAATTCCTTGAGTTTCCGCAGTTTTATCCACAAGACCCTGATTTTATGAGTATCATAGTGAACAACTTTCAAAAAATGACCAAAATATAGGACTGCCATTCTATACGACAGATTGATACTTTGGGTAGACATTTCCATTTTTTAATTACACTTTGCGGAAACTCAAGCAGGAATTTGGCAGCCACGAAAATCAATTTGCAGCTGTGGTCTGCAAAATATTAGCCAAATACACCGGCAGGCGTCAAGTCTAATAATTTATAATAAGCAATCATTAAATATTTCTCTATTTGTAAAAGAATATTTTTCACATAGATTACATTACACTTATTTCCGCAAAATCAATTTCAACGTCTTCATATATTCCAACCTTTACTTTATCTGAAAAAGAATATTCTCCAAAAGTATCACACTCAAAATTATAAACTATAATCTGTTGTTTCATTGGGTCAACAATCCAATATTCCCTGACTTCTGCCGACCTGTATTAAAATAACTTTTTGCTATAATCCATCGGGCGGCTGGAAGGAGATACAATTTCAATAATCCAATCCGGCGCGCCCTTGCATCCTTCATCTGTAAGTTTATTTTTATCACAGATTACAGAAATATCAGGCTCAAGGTAAATATCATTATTCGCATTCAAAAATACTGGGAATGGTGAAGGATACACTTCGCAATCCCCTTTTTGGTCTTGAATGTAATTAAAAATGCGATTTGACTACAGCATAACAAGTCTTTGTTGGATTCTGTTAGGCGTTGCCATCATATATAATTCACCGTCAATTAATTCTGCCCGTTGTCCTTCCGGTAAATTATATATATCTTCAATTGTATGATAACCTAATTGCTTTACTGCTGCCACATTCATCCAACCACCTTCCTTTTTTCATTGTATAGCGTATTTATTTATGTTGCAAGTTACTTACATATACTCACCCTATTTATCCACATATGGCACACAGCTCGTACATGAATAAATGTCAACAACTTTTGACGGACGCAAGCCCTAATCTATTTTTCTACATATTTGCCCCATCAAGTCCTTATACTTTCTGTTTATCAAAACGGGCAGTCACTTGGCATTGGAAAGGGAGCTCTATATTTTTAATCCCAGGCACTTAACCTTTGCCTGAAAACTTTTGTATTGCCTCTCTGTAATAAAATCTTCTCTGGTTATAGGCTCTGTAAAATGAAAGTCTACTTTATCCATGGCCTTCTGCGCCGCCTGCTTTAACGTCATGTCTCCAAATTGATAAGGCGCATCCATATTTCTCATAAACTCTATATCAAAAGCATTATTATGGTCAAACAAGGGATGGCATTCCAAAATCTCCATTGTCTCCATATCATAAAAAAATCCCCAGTTCTGCCCATGTCTGTCCCTGTTGCTGATTAGGAAGTCCACTATCCACATCTTATAAATGCTCTCTCCATCAATCTCAAACATTCTCTGGTCAGGGTCCATACCGTTTACATTGCAGTAAGAAATAAATTCCATTCCTGTTAAAATCCCCTTGCGCTCTGTGGTCATACAGGGGCACATACAAACATATTTTCCCTCATCCTCTCCCGCTTCATAATGAACATGCGTCACGTTCATCTTATCCAGCAGATTGGAGCACATCACTTCTATCCGTGACTCGGTATTTCCGTCTGCTCCTAACTTATAAAGCCACAGCTTTGAATCCTCATGTCTCCTCCAGGCTTTTGCGTATGCACCGTTGGTAGTAAGCTCTGGGGTAACAAGGGAGCCTTGCAGGGTAAGGGATTTTCCATGCAAAGCCACTTGCGCCACAATCTCGTTTAAAGGGTTTTGTTTCACATCCACCTGATGCCAGAATATTTCCCCATCCTCTTCAAACTTAAGCCAATACGAGTCCAGCACCGACACGGCTCTGCAGGCTAAAGCAATTTTGACCCTCTGCTCATCTGTACCTGTCTGCTCAAAATGACAGAGATTATAAATCCACTTTGCATTTGCCCGGCTTAAAAGCAGCACCCGGTTTGCCAGCCATCCGACAACGGCTTCCTCATTTTTCCTGGCGCAAACCATCCACTGTGTCATTTCACTAACCGTTGCCGTCCCGCACAGACTAGGCATTGCACACAATTTTCCTTTTATGGGATAGGGAATGAATTTTTCATTTATAACCTCATACTGCAAGGCGCCAAAATCCACCTTCATGACTTCAATGTCTTTCATCATTATAACAAATTTTTTTATATCTTCCATGTTACTTTCCCCATCTTCATGCCAACTAGTGCTCCACCCGGTCAGTAATCACACTTTCAGCACCGCCTATTTTGCCATTCTCTGCGTTGTCGTCAGTCAACGATGCCACCGCATCGCCTCCTTCCTCCGCCTTGCAGACTGACAAAATATTCGGCACTGGCAGTGCGATTACTGGCCGGATAGAGCACTAAAGCATATTTGAAAAATTATTTCCGGCACCTTTGACTTTTTTCTGATTTTACCATACAGGGGCATATGATACAAGGTATGTAAAAAAGGGTTTTGCATTTCCTCCGGATTTAAAGTACAATAGGGGAAAAAGGAAGGCCAAATCATGGAACAGATTAAACAAAAGAAAACCCTATCTCCATCACATACAAAAGACATGACGGTAGGAAATCCCTACAAAATGATGCTGGAATTTGCCATTCCGGTTTTTTTAAGCCAGGTTTTCCAGCAGCTTTATAACACAGCGGACGCGCTGATTGTCGGAAAATATCTTGGAACAAACGCTCTTGCGGCGGTAACTTCATCGGGAACCCTTATCTTTTTGATGATTAGTTTTTTTATGGGAACTGCTATGGGCGGCGGCGTTGTAATTTCCAAATATTTCGGGGCAGGCGATAAAGAACAGGTATCCAAAGCGGTTCATTCCCTAATGGCCTTTGGAATTGCCAGCGGAATTCTTCTGACCGTAATAGGCGTTGCCCTGACCCCTGTGTTTTTGGCCTGGATGCAGACAGACCCTGCGGTGATGCCGGAAGCTGTGGTTTATTTCCGGTATTATTTTCTGGGCGCATTGGCTATGGTTATGTATAACATCTGCCGCAGCATTATGAATGCGCTGGGAGACAGCAGACGTCCCTTATATTATCTGATTTTCTCATCTGTGCTGAATGTAGCGCTGGATTTGTTATTTCTGGCAGTGTTTGGCATGGGGGTAGGGTCCGCAGCCGTAGCGACGGTTATCTCCCAGGCGGGAAGTGTGGTTTTATGTATGATACATTTGTTAAAGAAAGGAAACCTTTTTACTGTGGAAATTTCCAAAATCCGCTTTTACCGGGATGTATTCGGGGAAATCATCCGTTTTGGACTTCCCTCCGGCGTGCAGAATTCCGTAATTGCTTTAGCCAATGTTATTGTGCAGACGCAGATTAATTCATTTGGCGCCATGGCCATGGCAGCCTACGGCACCCATGCCAAAATTGAAGGATTCGCCTTTCTGCCCATCACAAGCTTTAATATGGCATGTACCACTTTTATCAGTCAGAACCTTGGAGCCAAAAAATATGACCGGGCGAAAAAAGGGGCTGCCTTTTCCATTCTGACGGCTGTACTTCTTGCGGAGGCAATCGGCGTTTGCTACTACCTGTTTGCCCCCCAGCTGATTGGATTGTTTGATAAAACCCCTGGTGTAATTGCGTTCGGTGTGCAGCAGGCCCATACTGTGGCTTTATTTTACTGCCTACTTGCCTTTTCCCACTCCGTCGCGGCCGTCTGCCGGGGAGCGGGAAAAGCCTTTGTGCCCATGATTATCATGCTGTCCATCTGGTGCGTTGTGCGGATTATATATATTGTGCTGGTTATGCGCCTTACAGGTGAAATAAGACATATTTACATGGCTTATCCGATTACATGGGGAATCAGCTCTGTTATATATCTCATTTATTATCTGTTCAGCGACTGGGTGCATGGATTTGACAGTAAACAGTAATTACAGAATCATTTCTTTTTTATCCAAATCCGCCTGTACCTGTTCAAGGTCCTTCCGGATTGCAAGCTTCTGGGGACAAACTGCCTCGCATTTACCGCATTTGATACAGTTCTTTGCCTGCTTTTTCTCCCCAAGCTCCTGTTCCCAGCTCCAGCTTACCACATGGTAATTCTGGTACATATGGTATGTATTCCAGGCCCGGAAACAGCCTGGAATGTCCACGCCTGCCGGACAGGGCATACAGTAACGGCATCCGGTACAGCCATTTTGCACACGGCTTCGTATGATGTCCGTCACCTTTGCCACCACATCTTTTTCATTCTGAGTCATTGGACAAAAAGGAGAAAAAGTTTTTAAATTACCCTCCACCTGTTCCATGGAAGACATTCCGCTTAAAACAACTTTCACACCAGGAAGGCTTCCTACCCAGCGCAGAGCCACACCTGCCGGAGATGTAAAAGATTCAATTTCACGGAATTTCTCCAAAATTTCATCAGAAAAAGCTGCCAGCGATCCGCCTTTTACAGGCTCCATTACCACCACCGGAATATTCTTTCCGGCCGCCAGAGCGTATCCTTTTAAGCCTGCCTGTTCCTGCGTATCCATATAGTTAAGCTGAATCTGGCAAAAGTCCCAGGACCTGCTGTTTAATATTTCCTCAAACACTTCATAGCTGTCATGAAAAGAGAATCCCAGATATTTTATTCTGCCTTCCTCCTTCAGCTTTTCAAGACGTTCCACACATCCGATTTTTTGCATGGCATCCCAGCGTTCCCTGCCCACCGCATGAAGCAGATAAAAATCAATGTAATCCGTCTGCAGCTTTTGAAGCTGTTCTTCAAATATTCTATCCACATCCTCTAAGGAATTTACCATCCACAAAGGCAGCTTTGTTGCAAGATAAAAGGAGTTTCTGTCATATTTCTTTAAAACCTTCCCAAGGAACGACTCACTTTTTCCGCCATGATAAGGATATGCCGTGTCAATGTAATTTACTCCTTCAGCAATCGCCTTATCTATCATTTTTTCCGCCAGAGGTTCATCAATTTCCCCATTTACTGTTGGAAAACGCATACATCCAAAACCCAACAGGGAAGTTTCAACCCCTATGTTATCCATTTTTCTTTTTTCCATTTGCCTGCTCCTTCCAGTTTGATAATTTATTTTTATTTTAACATATACATTTTATGTATTCCACAGCTTTTTGTCCATTCCATCAGATGGCAATGCGTACAGACTGCGCCCTCCATGAGAATATGACTCAGGGGCAGGGGATAATACTGCTCCGAATGGTTACGTATGTACGGCCCCGGTCCGTGAATTGCAGCACAGACACAAAGAAAATAACTGGAACATTCTTCATTCTATTGAAACAAGCTTAAAAGTTTATTATAATAACTTTGAGTCTGTTCCAGACAGGCTCAGGGATTTAAAATAACATTGAGGAGGGAACAGAAATGTTTCGAAACAAATCCATTTTTACCGCTGCACTGACAGCCTTTGCAGTTATCATACTGTTTTTTTCCGGTAACTCCAAAGTCTATGCAGCAGAAACTGCATCTCTGCAGTCGGCCCTGATTCAGGGGAACCAGGTTGTGGTATCCGGCACTTCATCTGTAGTGTCCGAAGACGGAGTTCTGCACCTATATGCCCAGGAAGCCTACCAGACCGGCGCACAGGGCGTTGAGGTTGCGCAGGCCCCCAACGGGTCAGCCATATTTACATTTCCGCTGAACAAAAACAGTGCAGGCAGTAACTTGTTTAAAAAGTTCACCATTGTGGCAATCAAAAATGGAGTGCCTACCCCGGTTTCCAATTCCGTATACATCACAAACCCGGAAGCATCAGCAGGCCACACAGCTCCAAGACGGGACGGAAGCATCAAAGGAATGCTCCCTGCCGCACAGCTGCTTAACGCCGGAAACTTAAAAGACCTTGGCGTCAAACAGATTACCTATAATCTGCTCCTTGGCCGGATTACCAACGGCGGCGGCATCAATTACCAGTACAATGGAAAAACATATAGCTTTAATTCCAGCTATATTGGAGAATACGATACCATAGCAAGGCAAATGAACGCACAAGGCATTCAGGTAACTTTCATTATCTTAAACGACCTTGGTGCGGACCAGACACTGATTCATCCTTTATCCAGAGGCGCCTCCGCCAATTATTATGCCTTAAACGCCGCTGATCAGGCAGGCGTGGAAAAACTGGCGGCAGTGGCTTCCTTTTTAGGGCAGCGTTACTCTGATACCGGTTATGGCACCGTGGATAACTGGATTATCGGCAATGAGGTAAACGCACGTAACCCCTGGAATTTCATGCAGACCACTGATATCAACCAGTATGCGGCGGAATATGCCAATGCCTTCCGTATTATGTATAATGGTATTAAATCAGAAAACGGCAACGCACAGATTTATGTGGCTACCGATCAGCAGTGGGCTGTTGCTTCCGGGCCCTCCTACTTTGGTTCCCGCCCCTTCCTTGTGGCGTTCAACAATTATGTAAAGGCACAGGGAAATATTGACTGGCGGCTTTCCAGTCATCCTTACAATGTACCGCTGTATGATCCCAACAACTGGACTCCTACCAAATATGCTACCCACTCTCAGGATTCCAGATATGTAACCATGCAGAACATTGATGTTATTACAGATTTTCTTTCCCAGCCGGAGTTTTTATCTCCAAAAGGCGCAGTCCGCACAGTGAAACTTTCCGAAGTTGGCTTTACATCCAGCGCTGGTGAAGAACAACAGGCAATTGCAGTTACTTATGCCTTTTTGCAGGCAGCCAGCAACAAATATGTCGACGGCCTGATTCTTTCCCGTGAACTTGACCATGCGACCGAAATTGCACAGGGACTGGCAGTAGGCGTTATTGCCCCTGACGGCAGACATAAAATGGCGTATGAGTTCTACAAGCATGCCGGCGACCCTAATTACCTTGCCCAGGCTTCTGCCATGGCAGGCGTTGATTTATCAAGCCGCATTACGGTGCGTTAATAAGAAAACTACTATAAAATTGAGCATTATAAGGGGAACGCTTCGCCGGGAAGTTGTTCCCCTTTTGTTCGCCATATTGATTTTTTGCCTGGAATTTTTTATAATAAGTACATCAAATGAAATGTCCTTATAAGTTTGTATTGTAATAGGTAATTGCGAAACTTTAAGTTGTGGAAATATTCTGACAATATATTCCACTCTAATCCTGTTGCACCGTACATTCCATCAAGCCCAGCAGGACACAAGACAGTCGGGGAGCGTCCCTCCTGCCTTCTATGGTCTTGATTCCATGGTGCATAAGGCTTTTCGCAGAATAGATTGTCAGAATATTCAGCAAGTTTACGAGTTTCGCAATTACCTATTGTATTGTATAAAGGCAAGGAGATTACAGATGTGTTTAACATAGCAATTTGCGATGATGAAGATACGCTTATTAATGAATTAAAATACTGTCTGAAAAAGTATGCCGATGAAACTGGCAAAGAGTTTAGTTTTTTTGTCTACCACGATGGAATTGAACTGCTTGCCGGCTACAGGCCCGATTACGATTTGATTTTTATGGATATAAAAATGGAGAAACTAAACGGCTTAAAAACTGCGGAAGAAATTCGCAAAATGGACAGCGCTGTGGGGCTTGTTTTTCTGACCTCATGGAAACAGTATGTTTGGAAAGGTTACGAATATCGTGCGGTCAATTATCTCTTAAAGCCTGTCAGATACGGCATTCTGAAAATGGAACTTGACCGTTACTTTGCCCGCTATCAGGGAAAAGAGGAGCCCTATTTGAGTTTTCAGAACGACAGTGGAAAATATAAGATACTCTATAAAAACCTCTGCTATGCAGAAACCGAAAAACGAAATGTTATGCTGCACTTTGAAGGACAGAAGCAAGTCATTTATAAGAATATGAAAGAGATGTCCGCGCTGCTTTTAGAACAGCCGCAGTTTGCCTGCCCCCACCAGAGCTTTGTGGTTAATATGTCCTATGTAAAAGGGGTAGAGGGATTAACGCTTGTTATGACTACAGGCGAACGCATTCCTGTCAGTCAGCCGAAACGTAAGGACTTCATGACAAAGCTCACTGATTACTGGGGGGATATGCTGTGATGTGGTTCTATAACTTTTGGGATATTATATCTACAATAACAGAGTCCTTTTCCCTGCTTGTTATCATAGATTGTTTTTGTCAGACTCCCCAAATTCAAAGAAATATAAACAGAATCATCTGGCCTGCTGCTTATGCGGCAGTTGTGATTTGGCTGACATTTTTCACAGATTTAGGCGCACTTAAAATGTTTATAGGAATGTCCATAATTGTTGCCATTCTTAAATTTGCCTACCGGTTTACGTTCCATGAGAGCCTTATTATTATGGAAGTGTCTTTTGTGGTAATGAGCATGTTTCCCGAAGCGCTTGTTGTATCATTGATGAGCTTTATTTGCAATGGTGATATTACCAATACCATCGGTAATGTTCTTATCTTAAAATGGCAACTATATGTTTTAACCATTTTGGTTCGCTGCATATGCCTTGCAGTTGTATATTATCTGCTTCACAATTTCCATTATCGTTTACAGCGAAAGGACGCTTTTGTTCTGACGATTGGTTTCCTGCTGACGTTTTGCGTTTCATTTACCAGTGCATACAATTATTTGAATTTACAGTTGGAAGACACCCTTATTTTGGATTTGGTGACAACTGTACTTTGTATGTATTTTATTGTGCAGTTTCTTTATACCAAAAATGTTTCCTATCTCCGTGAGCAGGAACAGAAAGACAAAATACAGATTGCACAGCTTAACCGGCAGTTTGATTACTATCGGGAAAAACTTAAGGACGAGGAAAGGGTACGTTCTGTTTATCACGATATGAAAAATCATCTGCTTGTTTTACAGCAGCAGATTCACTCGCCCGAAACGGCAACGATGGTTGAAAACCTTAAATCACAAGTGGTCATGTATGAAAACTACACCCATACAGGCAATGATTTTCTGGATATTATCTTAAAGGATAAGGCAGAAAAAGCCCATGAAAAGAAAATAGACCTTTCTGTATCTGTAAACTTAAACGGTGTGGATTTTATTGAGCCTTTGGACATCAGCACTATTTTCGGGAACGGACTTGATAACGCCATTGAAGCCAGCGAAAAACTGCCCGAAGAGCAGCGGGCAATTCTTGTGAAAGCGGGAAGGATACAAAATTTCTTTTCTTTATTGATCGAAAATAATTGTCTGGAAATGAAGAAAAGCATAAAGAGCCGTACTACAGAGCAGGATGATTTTTTCCACGGTTTTGGTATCTCCAATATGAAAAAGGCAGCTGAAAAGTACGGGGGACAGTTGACAACCAAATGTGAAAACGGCCAATTTACATTGAAGATCTTAGTTCCAATTCCATAGTCAGTTACATATTCCAAAAATCGTTTAACCGCACTCCACCAATGTCCGTGATATAATTGGGGGAAACTACTTGGGATACGGGGTAAATGGTAGAGTGATTTGGAACATAGTCTCCGGCGATGGTGAGTTCAACCCTCACCCTCTCCACAAGTCTGAATTACATGGGGGGAAGATAATATGAAAGTAATTGAAATAACAGAGCGAAGTTCAGAATTGATACAAACTTTATTAAAGGTGTGGGAAAACTCAGTTAAAGCAACACATTTATTCTTATCAAATGACGAGATTAACAATATTAAACAGTATGTTCCTCAGGCGTTGAAAGCAGTTTCTCATTTAATAATCGCCAAAAATGCACAAGGAAGCCCGGCCGGATTTATGGGGATTGAAAATGAAAGTCTGGAAATGTTGTTCATAACACCAGAAGAAAGAGGCAAAGGATTAGGAAAACAGCTTATTCAATACGGAATAAAACATTACTCAGTAAAAAAATTGGCTGTGAACGAGCAAAATCCCAAAGCAAAAGGATTTTATGAGCATATGGGCTTCCAAGTTTATAAAAGAACGGACCAGGATGAACAGGGAAACCCCTATCCTCTTTTATACATGAGCCTTTCACAGAAACCTTGAGAACGCATTGACAAATAATGGGGAGTAACGAATGAACACGCCTACATTAGAAACAGAGCGTTTAATTTTAAGAAAATTTTCGGACCGGGACATGGAAGCGCTATTCCTCATACTTCAAGATGAGGAGGTCAATACATTTTTGCCCTGGTATCCGGTAAAAAACATGGAAGAAACAAAGAAGTTCTATGAAGAAAGATACGCTTCAAAATATGCCCGGCCGCAGGCATATGCCTATGCAATCTGTCTGAAAAAAGATAATTATCCGATTGGCTACATACAAGTTGATATGGAGGAGCATCATGATTTTGGATATGGACTTCGCAGGGAATTCTGGCATAAAGGGATTGTCACGGAAGCGGGCAAAGCGGTGATTGGGCAAGTGAAAAAGGATGGCTTACCTTATATTACGGCAACGCATGACAGAAATAATCCCAGAAGCGGCGGTGTAATGCGAAATGTGGGAATGAAATACCAATATTCTTACGAAGAACAATGGCAGCCAAAGAACTTTTTAGTTACATTTCGGACATATCAGCTTAATCTTGATGATAATAAAAACCGGGTTTATAAAAAATATTGGGATACCTCCGCCGTGCATTTTATAGAACCGGATTTATAAATAGCCTTGGAGGTACTTTGCCACCGGATGAATTGGATTTCTATCTGTCCTGCCGTATCGCAGTAAGCATCAAGGTCCACATACACGCTCCACGGATATTTCTGAATGATCCGTCAGACTTTTGTCAATATGACCAGATAAGGATACCGCTGCATTGTCTTTTCCATTCGTTCCTTAAATTCGTTAAGGGACGAAGTATCGTATTCAAAAGTTATTGCTGTGTTTTTTACATAATAATCATATATCTCCAAGATACGTTCCGCATCTTCCATCACCGCATTACGAACAACAACCATCAATAAACTCCTTTACAAAAAACTGATTGTAACTTGATAATTTATAAGGGAAACAGTTATAAAAACATTATAGCACAAAACATACGGTAATTGTGAACTGATTGAAATGCTTTCAAGAAAATTACAAAAAAAGAACAGATACTTTATTATTAAAATGAATTGCCTGTTTTAATATATCCGAAATGTTATATACGCAATACATGTAACAAATGTGTTAAAAACAATTAGAACAAAAATTTGATTTATTCCCTCAAAAATGATATTATGAAAAAAATTTTAGAAAGGGGATTTGTATATGAGACGATATGTTATGTTTGCATAGCACTGGCTATTGCAAT
>CANCXX010000022.1 GCA_947381965.1 uncultured bacterium | reverse complement strand
TCCGCTTCAGCCCTTCTTAGCACCTTCTCAGGCAGAGCAAATTCTGCCTGCTTCCCAGTCATAATTTACTCTGGGTGCTTCTTCGGGCTTCTTTACTTGGAAACCTTACTCCTTTTCCCATTTTTTGGAATTTTTCTGCATTCTTATTACATCCGCAATTGCCGCTATGTACTCGCTGTTTGTGGGTCTGCCCTGACCGCTCTCTGCGCAATACCCAAACAGGTATTCAAAAGTCTCCTTATTTCCTCTTTCCCATGAAATCTCTATGGCATTGCGAATTGCTCTTTCCACCTTACCGTCTGTGGTATTGTAAAGCTTGGCTATTTCCGGGTAAAGCAGCTTTGTA
This sequence comes from uncultured bacterium, assembly GCA_947381965.1. Taxonomy (GTDB): domain Bacteria; phylum Bacillota; class Clostridia; order Lachnospirales; family Lachnospiraceae; genus Suilimivivens. The sequence goes on along the minus strand of CANCXX010000022.1, from coordinate 76,875 downwards.
ACACTGCCCACCACCTTCATATCCTCTTCCGCCATAAGGACAGCCGTGCGCACATAACGGTATCCCTTCAGGTGTGCCGGAACACCCATATCAAGCATCATATGTGAAACCATCTGTTCTACTTTCTTCTCAACATCTACATCCATCTGCATACTTCCGTTCTTCCCTTCTACAAAAATAACTTTTGTTCCAGTATAAAATACGTCAATTTATGTGAACAGTTGTAATTCACCGCACGATACTTATTTTGTACCGCACCAGCTGTTTCAGCTGTTCATTTTCCTGCCCTGCGGACTGTAGAGATCATCCGTAAAAACAAAATTGTTCCTTACCTTTTGTCAGATAATCGCTCAAGGAAGCAATTAAAAAACCTATAAAAGCCATTATTACCTGCCACTGCATCCTGAGAATTGTCTTTTATATCATAATAATACTTTCCAGTATGTATATCAATAGAAATACTGTCTAATGGAAATCCTTCCACCCTCTTTGGATGGGGCCTGTCCGTCAGTAAAAACTCCTCCCCCCACAAGTCTTCAGCCATGCTCTCAGCCCTTACTTCTTCATTCCATATCAGGCAGATGGCATTTTTATATCTGGCACGGATTAACCCATATTTCCTGACCAATCCTGTATAAATGGCAAGCAGCTCGTCGTCGCTGCGTCTTTTTTCCATTCTTCCCCGTACACAAACGCCTGGCTGTTCTTCCTTCGGAAGGGGCCTTCCTGTATGGTGATTCCATAAATACAGCCCGCTGTCACAGGAAAATACAGGACTGCCCAGCAATTTAAAATATGCTTCCGCTTTTATTCTTGCATTTTCCAGAGGTGTGCTTCCCGTTTCCTCTATCCTTGGAAGCTCCATTCCCCTTGCATCAACCGCCTGAATGATACCGGAAATTTCAACCGGAAGGCCCTTAAGCGCTCTTTTCATGGCCAAAATCTTTGCCTGGTTTCCTGTGCCGTAAACTATCTCCATCCCCAAACCTCTTTTCCGCAGGCTATCCATATATTGCAGTCGTCCCCTGCCCGGTAAATTTATCATCTGTTTACTTTGCCGGCTTATAATTATCGTCTTCTACTATAAAACGCCATAACTTATTTCTATATTCCTCAGTGGCATAATCAATCCCAACTCTTTTCCCAGTAACATATCCAGGCTGACACCCGTCATCCTCCAGCCACAACTGATCAGATACCACCATGTCAGTCTCATTCAGTATTTTATCTATTTTCATGGCACGGGTTAGCTTTCCCGGCCCATTAAACCCCGTTACGCCGCGGATTAGCACCGCTTCCGGCTGTCCTTCCTTTCCGCTGACCACATTAAACAAAGAGTGCATACCATAGCAAAGGTAAATATAGGCAGTTCCGCCCTTTTCATATAAGACCTTTGTCCTCTCTGTCTTTCCCTTACAGGCATGACAGGCTGTATCTTCTTCTCCACAGTAGCATTCTGTTTCCATAATCCTGTATTTTAAAATTCCCTTTTCTGTTCTTCTGCACAGAAGCTTTCCCAAAAGCTGTGGTGCAAGCCGGGCCGCAGGCTGGCTCAAAAATTTTCTTCCCAATCGTTTCGCCATTTTTAATCCTCCAGCGCCCCGTATACAATCTGCCGCATCTTTCTGCGCAGGGACAAATCGCCTCCCTGCTCTATCTGCTGCATATAAATAAGCGTTAGCTTTTCCTCCGGGTCAATCATAAAATAACTTCCCGCCAGTCCATCCCATCCATATTCGCCTACACTGCCATTGCTGCCACCTTCTGCAGGGTTTATCATTACCCGCATAAAATTACCATATCCGTATCCCTCAAAAGCAGTTAAATTTACCCACTTTTTCTGTTCCTCGTTCAGCTGGCTGGTCCGAATATAGTCCACGGTTTTTCTTCCAAGTATTCTCTTTCCTCTAAAAACGCCGTCATCAGAAAGCATCCTTACAAAATGCCTGTAGTCTTCAAGGGTGGAATACAGACCGCCTCCGCCTGATTCAATATAGGGAGGCTTATCCGGCGCATAAAGATTAAGCCATGCAAGCGCCTTTTCATCCGCCTCGTGTAAAACCCCATTCTGGTCCCTTGAATACATAACTGCCAGTCTGTCCGGTTCTTTCACATAAAATCCCGTATCCTTCATTTCCAAAGGCTCAAAGATCTCTTTTTGCAGAAATTCCCCATAGGAAATCCCTGCTGCCACCTCCACAATACCGGCCGCGATATCGGCAGATATACCATAACGCCACCCTTCTCCCGGCTGGAAAAGCAGCGGCGCACCTGCAAGGGCATTGCAAATATCCACATTTGTAAACTTCTCTCCTTTTACTGCCCGCTCATGAAGGTCAATGCGGATTTGCTCCATAACCCGCTCCGCTTCATACTCCCCTCCAGGATACACCAGCCCTGATGTCATATTCATCAGATCCTTAATTGTAATCTGCCTTTTGGCATCTGCCAGTCTGCCCTCGGTAGACACCTTCATATTTTTAAACCCCTTCAGATACTTATCCACCGGGTCATAAAGGTCAATCGTTCCCCGCTCATAAAGCAGCATCACAGCCACCGCAGTCACAGGCTTAGTCATAGAATATAGCTTATAAATGCTGTCTTTCTTGTCTGAACCATAAATGCGGCGGAATACCTCCGTCCCCTTATGCTCCACCAGAAGTGACGCGCCCTTCAGCCGCTCCCTCTCCACTTCCTTTTCAAATAATTCATTCAGCTTTTCCAGTTTTTCCTTATTCATTGCCTGCCTCCGCCGCCTGCTCTTAATTTTTCCATATACGAATAAAGTATACACCTGCTTTTGTTAATTTTCCAGATAATCCAGATAATCTTCTTCACTGGCAAAAAGCATATAACGTCCCTCTACCATGCCCATGTATCCATTGCTTACAAAATATCCTTTCATATCAAATCCTCCGTTCCTGTCATTCCTGTTTTCTTCTAATACAAGAATAACATTTACAGTGTCCCATAAAACGGACTCATTCATATGAAACAATCTATTTTTTAACACGCTCCGAACATATTTATTTGGGCAGCTGATACTGCTCTCTTAGTCGTTTCACCTCTGCAGTAAATGCCGGGTTTTCCTTGTTTGCCAGATTGAACTGATATTCGTGGGTTTCAAAATTTTCTTCTTCCAGCTGCAGAAGGCATAACGCCACATTGGAGCAGTGATCCGATACCCTTTCGTAATTGGTGGTAATATCTGAGAGTACAAACCCCATCTCAATTGTACACTTTCCCTTTCGCAGCCTTTTAATATGACGCTTCTTCACTTCAGAATTCAGATAATCAATTACCTCTTCCAGGGGTTCCACCATTCCTGCAAGCTTCAGGTCTTCCTCCTGAAACACCTGGATACAGGTATTTACAATATCTTTTACCGCCCCGGTAAAAACCAACAATTCTTCCCTCGCCTTTTTGGAAAACAGCAATTCTTTCTCGCACATCTCTTTTGCCGATTCCATAATGTTAATTGCATGGTCCGAAATCCTTTCAAAATCGCCGATACAGTGAAGCAGGACAGAAAGCTCCTGACTGTCCTTTGCGGTCAAATGCTTGCTGCTAAGTTTTACCAGATAGGAACCCAGTTCATCCTCATAATGATCCACCAGCTCTTCCAGCTCTATCACCTTAGCCGCCGCTTTTTTATCGTATTTTTCAAACAATCCCATCGCTAAAAACAATCCGTCTCTGGCATAATTTGCCATATCCACCGCGGCGTTTCTGCACTGTTCCAGCGCAAAACCAGGCGTGCTCAAGAAACGGGAATCCAATATCTGTATTTCCTTCTTTGCCGTTTCCTGTACCTGCATCTCTCCGCCCCGCTCCGGAATTGTGAGATACGCCAGCCGCTCCAGTACCCAGGTAAAAGGATACATAAAGACCACTGCCGCCACATTAAAGGCCGTATGTATCACCGCCACTCCAAGAGCGCTTGCAGGTCTTCCCAAAAAGCTGAAATGTATCACCGCATCCAGAGAATAAAAAATAAGCATAAAAGCCACAGTTTTAATAATTTTATAATAAACGTTTACCAGCGCCGCTCTTTTCGCCGCCCTTCCCGCGCTTGCGCTGGAAAGCAGCGCCGCCACACAGTCCCCTACATTCTGCCCCATAATAATCGGAATCGCTGTAGAATAACTGACTGCACCAGATACGCACAAAGCCTGCAGAATACCTACCGACGCAGAAGAAGACTGAATAATCGCTGTAAGGACAAGACCTATCAGCATTCCCAGCACCGGATTGGAAAATGTAAGAAGCATATTGGTAAATTCCGGGTTTTCAGCCAGTGGTTTAACGATATTGGACATAGTATCCATTCCTGTCATAAGCACCGCAAACCCTATCATAATTGTAGCCGCGTTTTTATAGCTTTCCTTTTTTCCCATACTTAATATGACAACTCCCACGATTGCCAGTATAGGGGAAAATGATGAGGGCTTTAAAAGCTGCAGGAAAACGCCTGACCCTTCCACACCTGTCAGACTCAAAAGCCAGGCAGTTGCCGTAGTGCCTACGTTGGCTCCAAGAATAACCCCTGCTGCCTGGGACAGCTTCATAATACCTGAATTGACAAACCCCACAACCATAACAGTGGTTGCCGACGAGGACTGGATTACAGCCGTCACTCCCGCCCCCAGAAGAATCGCCGTCAATTTGTTGGAGGTTAACTTCTCCAGAATAATCTCCAACTTTCCGCCGGATGCCTTTTTCAAGCCGTCGCCAAGCACCTGCATTCCATATAAAAACAATGCCAGGCCGCCAACCATGGTCAGAACATCAAATATGTCCATACAATACCTCCCGCATATCACAGGCACGCCTGCAATACTGCATTCATTTGTAATTTGGAAAAACCTTTTCGGATATTATGTAAACATGCGTCCCCTATAACCTTCCGGACAGACAGGCCGCATGTTTATTATTTTACACTATATCATCCATTTTGAATATAGGCATTTTTCACATTTTCCCAAAGGAAGCTCCTGACACAAAAAAACAGAAGAGCCTCCGGCTACCTCTGTTTTAACTGACGATATTCGCTTCTGTGCTGAATCGGCGTTTTCCCTGTGGCCTTTTTAAACGCCTGGGAAAAATAGGACTGGGAAGAAAAACCCAGCATAGTTGAAATCTGCGCAATGGAATGGGTAGTAGACTCCAGCAGGTTTTTTCCTTCCTGAATTCTTTTTTGCAAAAGATAATTAATCGGGGAAAGTCCTGTACACTTGGCAAACGCATGGGCCATATAGTACTTATTCATATGCGTAATATCCGCCAGAGTATCCAGCGTAATATTTTCCGAATAATTGGAATCCAGATAATTCTTAATCTGTGTGCACTCTCTGTTTAAAACCGTTCTGTCGCTTTGAACTACGGCAAGATTATCATTCCGCAGCAGGCAGACCAAAAGTACCTCAAGAAGGTTCTGACACACCGTTTCATAATTGTCTTTTTTCTGGTTTGCTTCTTCCAGCATAATATTTAAATAAGCATAGACGTTAGAATTATGTACATTATACTTATATATGGCACCTGAAGCCGTCTTTAGAAAAACACCGTCCTGAATGGATGCAATGTTTTCAAAGGAAAAAGTCAGTCCTTCTATTCCAAGTACAATATACTCCAAAGGAGATACGTCCCGTGACTTTTCCGTATGCTCCACATGCGGGTTAATAATCACCAAATCATTCCTACCAACCGGAAATTCCTTGCCTTCCGCAACAAAAGAACCGCTTCCGCTTACCACATAGAACAATTCACTAAATGGATGTGAATGAAGGATGCTCTGCCAGTCCCCCTCATATTTTGATGTTGATATGTATAAAAGTTTTGATGTGGCAAAGGATGACGGTTTAATACCTTCAATTCTGTGTCTTGTATTTCCCATTTTCCCTCCATATTTCGTAACCTCTAAACCTAAATACTCCATAGGTAATTGCGAAACTTAAAGTTATGGAAATATTCTGGCAATATATTCCACTCAAATCCTGTTGCACCGGGCATTCCATCAAGCCCAGCAGGACAGAAGACAGTCGGGGAGCGTCCCTCCTGCCTTCTATGGTCTTGATTCCATGGTGCATAAGGCTTTTCGCAGAATATATTGTCAGAATATTCAGCAAGTTTACGAATTTCGCAATTACCTATAAATACTCCAAAACCTCCATAATATATACAATGGCAATTATACTATAGCAGGATTTATAAATATTGTCTACAAATACATCAAAATTTTTCAAACAGCTTAAAACCTATTTTATAAAAATTGATATATAATATGCTTCTTTACGCAATATGCGATTTTTATTTTAATAAATATGTATAATATTTTATTATTTTTAAAGTTTATTTCTGGAAATAATGCACGAACGGTAATATTATCATATATCTTTTTTACAAAAACCTCCACAAAAAGCAATATATATAAAACTTCAGGCAACAATCAGATTGATACCTGTATAAATTTCTTCTATACTAATGATGTCATGAAAGGTGAAAACATTTGCAACAATAACTGCTGCGGCATCTTTCAGCACATTATTTAAGGAGGATATTTATTATGAAATTAAAAAAAGTTATTTCAGCCTTGCTCATAAGCACCATGACGGTTTCACTTTTAGCAGGCTGCGGCGGCAAAACAGATACGCCGGCCGCTGACAATTCCGGCGACGCCTCAAAAACTGAGGAAACCAAGGAACCGGAAGCAGAAAAGGAAGCCGAGTCTGAAAGCACAGATGCGGACAGCGAAACAGAATCCGAAGCGGAACCTGTGGAAGAGCAGACATTAAAGGTTGCTGCCTTCGAAGGCGGATATGGTGCGGATATGTGGTCAGAAGTAGTTGCTGCTTTTGAAGCTTCCCACCCTGGCGTTACCGTAGAACTTACCATTGACAAGAAAATCGAAGATGTAATCAGCCCCAGCATGAAAGCAGGCGATTATCCTGACGTTGTGCATCTTGCAACCGGACGTGAAGCTGCCCTTACAGAAACACTGACCAAGGAAAAAGCTCTTCTTCCTCTGACAGATGTACTTGACATGACAGTACCCGGTGAAGATGTTAAGGTAAAGGATAAAATCGTTCCCGGTTTCCTTGATACCTTGGCAACTAACCCTTATGGCGACGGCGTAACCTACTATGCACCCATGTTCTACAGCCCTTGCGGACTGTTCTACAATGCAGGCCTGCTGAAGGAAAAAGGCTGGGATGTTCCTACTACCTGGGATGAAATGTGGGAATTAGGCGACAAAGCGAAAGAAGAAGGCATTGCACTGTTTACATACCCTACCACTGGTTACTTTGACGCATTTACATATGCAGTATTATCTTCTGCAGGCGGTTCTGATTTCTTTAACAGCTGCATGACCTACGAAGATGGCATCTGGGAAAGCGACAACGCTACCAAGGTATTTGAACTGATCGGAAAACTGGCAGAGTACACAGAAGGCACTACTGTTGCTAATGCAAACAATGAAAACTTCACCAAGAATCAGCAGCTGATCCTTGACAACAAGGCAATCTTTTGTCCTAACGGCACATGGCTGCCCGGCGAAATGGCAGACGCGCCCAGAGCAGACGGATTCGAATGGGGCTTCATGGCTATTCCCGCAGTAAATGATGGCGGTTCAGGATGTTCCTTCTGCTGGTTTGAGCAGATCTGGATTCCTGCTGCAGCACAGAATCAGGATATGGCAAAAGAATTTATTGCTTATATGTATTCCGATGAAGCAGCGCAGATTTTTGCAAAATCTACAGCTATTCAGCCTATCACAGGTGTAAGTGATTATCTGGAAGGCGACAACAAAATGTTCTACAGCATCTATGACAATGGTGCAAGCGCAGTTATGGGCGGATTCGCAGCTACAGCTCCTGTTGAAGGAGTTTCCATGGCAGATACTTTATTCGGAACCGTTAACAGTATTGTAAGCGGTGACAAGACAGTTGCTGACTGGCAGGCATCCGTAGAGGAAGTAAGCGATAAGTTAAGAGCGGCAATGGAATAATTTTTAAGGGCGCTCCGGAGGTTTCCGCCTTTGGAGTGTCTTTTTTTAACAGAAAACGGAGGTATTGATTTGAAAAAGGGCAAGGCAAGAAACGTTTTTATCGGAATATGCGTAGCGCCAGCAGTTATACTGTTTATCATTTTTATGCTTATTCCCACCTTTAATGTATTTAAGATGTCCCTTTATAAATGGGGCGGATACTCCAACACCAAAGAGTTTGTTGGATTTAACAACTTTAAAATTCTGATAGAAGATATGAACTTTTTCCGTTCCTTTCAGAACACGATACTGCTTATCGTATGCGTCACCACAGTGACAATGGCTCTTTCCCTGCTGTTTGCAGCTATCCTTTCCAGAGAAAAAATTAAGGGACAGAATTTCTTCAGAATTATATTTTACATACCCAATATTTTGTCAGTAGTGGTTATTTCTGCAATCTTTTCCGCTATTTATGACCCCACCAACGGGTTACTGAACAGTATTATTGGCATTTTCAGAAAAAATAACGAAACACCCATCCTCTGGCTGGGGGATCAAAAACTGGTAATATACAGTCTGGTTATCGCCTTAATCTGGCAGGCCATCGGCTACTATATGGTTATGTATATGGCCAGTATGGCAAGTGTGCCGGAAAGCCTTTATGAGTCAGCCAATCTGGAAGGAGCCGGAAGATTCCAGCAGTTTTTCTCCATCACCCTTCCACTTATCTGGACAAACGTAAGAACCACCCTGACATTTTTTGTCATCAGCTCTATCAACTTAAGTTTTCTGTTGGTAAAGGCGCTTACCAACGGCGGTCCCGATGGCGCTACAGAAGTTTTCCTGAGCTATATGTATAAACAGGCCTACACCAATTCCTCTTACGGCTATGGTATGGCAATCGGCGTAGTAGTTTTCTTATTCTCCTTTGGTCTGTCGGCTATTGTAAACTTTGCTACCAAACGAGAGCCTTTGGAATTTTAAGGAGGAGCAGATATGAAAAAGAAAAAAGAAATGAGTTTTGACACTCTGTATAAACTATTTATCTACGTTGCCCTGCTTACCCTGGCCATCAGCATCGTTGTTCCCGTTGCCTGGGTGTTCATAGCTTCCATTAAGGAAAACTCAGAGTTTTACGGCAATCCCTGGGCAATGCCCAAAGGGTTTTACTTCCAGAACTTTATTGACGCCTTTGAAAAAGCCCGTATGGGAGATTACTTCTTTAATTCTGTAATCGTAACGGCATTAGCCCTTATTATCCTGCTGGTTGTCGCTCTTCCTGCAGCCTATGTGCTTGCCAGATACCGTTTTAAAGGCAGCAAACTGATTAACACTATGTTTATGGGCGGTTTATTTATTAATGTAAACTACATTGTGGTTCCAATCTTTTTAATGTTTGTGGATGCAGACAAGTTTTTAAGAGGGTTAGGCGGGGATGGCTTTTTCTTAAATAATTTATTTATCGTGGCCCTGGTATACGCTTCCACCGCCCTGCCATTTACCATCTATCTTTTATCCGGCTTCTTTGTCACCATTCCTAAGGATTATGAAGAAGCGGCGTATGTGGACGGCAGCGGCTACTTCCGTACCATGATAAAAATCATGATGCCAATGGCCACTCCCAGTATTATTACTGTTATCCTTTTTAACTTTCTGTCCTTCTGGAATGAATATATCATTTCCATGACACTGCTGACAAAGGATGAAAAAACACTTCCCGTAGGACTGATGCAGCTGATGCAGGCTCAAAAAGCAGCAGCCAACTATGGGCAGCTTTACGCAGGACTTGTTATTGTAATGCTTCCCACTTTGATTTTATACATTCTGGTACAGAAAAAATTAACCCAGGGCATGAGTCTTGGCGGCCTGAAGGGGTAAATACAATTACGTCACTGGAATTAAGTAATTACCCGGACCATACACCGCCTTTAATGGCATGGACAAAATAATTATGGTAATTGGAATAAAAGATAAGAGGATAAATATATGAAATGGATGATTAAATTATTATATCTGCTTGTATTTATTGTAAGTATGGCGCTTATTATAGCCGGGCAGCGCAGCATCGGTCCCACGGGCCTGCTTATTATGATTATCGGTCTTGCCGGAATACTGGCTCTTCTTTACCTGTATAACAAAAAATTTCAATAAATCAAAACAGCGGAGGTATGACATGAATTGTGAAAACACAGGAAGACTTACACTGCCAACAGATATTGATATGGTAGAAGAAACCATACGTTTAAAAGAACTGCTTAAGGCAGACGCCTTAAGAGACTGCGACGGAACTTCCATGCCGGAAGAGCTGCTGAATCAAAATGCGAAAATATACGCCACCTATTACACTACCCGGAAAGACAATGACTGGGCAATGGCGCACCCGGAAGAAATTCAGCAGGAATACTTAATCAGCGACCGCCATACTGCCCGTGGGAATCAGCTGCGAATTGAACTTATGAAGGGCTTTCACACCCAGCAGCTTAAGGTAAATACCATTGACTCCCCCAAAAAGTGGTGGGAAGTCATGGACCGCACCACAGGAGCAGTGGTTTCTGTTGATAAATGGGAATATGACGAAGCCTCCGGTGAAGTCGTTATTGAATCAATTCCCTATCACCAGTACACAGTAAGTTTCCTGGCTTTCCTGATATGGGACCCGGTTCACATGTACAACTTTATAACCAATGACTGGAAAGACGCCCCCCATCAGCTTACTTATGATGTCAGGCAGCCTAAAACCCAGGCATATGTCAAAGAGAAGCTTAAAAAATGGTGTGAAGAAAACCCCAACGTGGATGTGGTTCGTTTTACCACCTTTTTCCACCAGTTTACCCTTACCTTTGACGATCAGAAACGAGAAAAATTCGTAGAATGGTTTGGCTACAGCGCCAGTGTCAGCCCATATATTCTGGAACAATTTGAAAAATGGGCAGGCTACAAATTCCGCCCGGAATTTATTGTAGATGAAGGCTACCACAATTCCATTTTCCGGGTACCTTCAAAGGAATTTCTTGATTTTATTGAATTTCAGCAGATTGAAGTAAGCAAACTTGCCAAAGAACTGGTAGATATTGTGCACAGCTACGGCAAGGAAGCTATGATGTTCTTAGGCGATCACTGGATTGGAACAGAACCTTTTGGAAAATATTTTGCAAATATTGGTCTGGACGCCGTAGTCGGCTCTGTTGGCGATGGCGTTACCTTACGGATGATTTCAGACATTAAAGGCGTAAAATACACTGAAGGCCGGCTCCTGCCTTACTTCTTCCCGGATGTGTTTACCGAAGGCGGCGACCCTATCGGGGAAGCCCAGGATAACTGGCTGAAGGCAAGGCGCGCCATCATGCGTTCCCCTCTTGACCGGATTGGCTATGGCGGCTATTTAAAGCTGGCAAGCGAATGGCCTGGCTTTATTGACCAGATTCAAAAAGTGGTAAATGAATTCCGACAGATACACGATAATATGCAGGGAACCAAAGCTTACACCGCTCCCTTCAAAGTGGGAATTTTAAACTGTTGGGGCAATCTGCGCAGGTGGATGGCCAATCAGGTACACCATGCCCTCTGGTACCGGGAAATTTATTCTTATGTGGGGGTTATTGAATGCTTAAGCGGAATGCCGGTGGATGTGGAATTTATTACCTTTGAAGAACTGAAAAAAGGGCTTGACCCTGAAATCAAGGTAATTATCAACGCAGGAGACGCCTACACCTCCTGGAGCGGGGCGGAAAACTGGATGGATGAGCAAGTCCTATGCGCCATCCGCAGATTTGTGGATAACGGCGGCGGATTTATCGGTGTCGGTGAGCCCAGCGCCTGTCAGTATCAGGGGCGTTTCTTCCAATTAAGCGATGTGCTTGGTGTGGACAGGGAGCTTGGATTTTCCATGAGCACAGATAAGTATAACGAGATGGACAGCAAACATTTTATCCTGGAAGACATTAAGGATGAAATAGATTTTGGGGAAGGAAAAAGCCGGATTTATGCACAGGGAGAAAATTACCAGATTCTAAACATGGATGGAAAATACAGCCGCCTTGTTACCAACGAATACGGAAAAGGAAGAAGCGTTTATTTTACAGGTCTTCCCTATTCTCCACAGAACTGCCGGATTTTACTCCGCGCCATTTATTATGCGGCCCATCAGGAAGCGGAGATGAAGAAATTTTATGTAAGCAATGTTGATACGGAGCTGACCGTTTTTGAGGAAACGGGCAAAATAGCAGTTATCAATAACTCCAAAGAACCCCGCCAGACTGACCTCTACATACAGGGTGAATTAAAATATCAGTTAGACTTGGCGCCTATGGAAATGCGCTGGGTAGATTACAAGGAGAATTTATGAGTACAGAAAACCAGACTTGTGCCAATATAGATGAAGCCATTGCGCAGTTTGCCTTAGCAGGTACGCTGACCGAAAAATCCCCTTATGGGAACGGACATATCAATGATACCTTCCTGCTTATCTACGAATTGCCGGAAGGAGAAAAAAAACAGTATATTCTACAGCGAATGAACCACACCATTTTTAAAAACCCGGTCCAGCTTATGGAGAATGTGGTAAATGTTACAGAGTATCTCCGCAAAGGCATCCTTGCTGCAGGCGGAAACCCCGACAGAGAAACGCTGAATGTAGTCAAAACCAAAGACGGCGGCATCTACTATGAAGACAGCGCCCATAATTACTGGCGGATGTTTCTTTTCATAGAAAATACGGTTTGCCTGGAAATGGTTGAAAATGCAAAAGACTTTTATGACAGCGCCGCTGCCTTTGGCAATTTCCAGCGTATGCTTGCAAATTACCCTGCCCAGACGCTGCATGAAACGATACCCAATTTTCACAATACACCTTCCCGCTTTCTGGACTTTAAACGGGCAGTTGAAAAGGATGTAATGGGCAGAGCAAAACTGGCAGAAAAGGAAATTGCCTTTGCCCTTTCCAGGGAAGGGGAAGCTTCTGCTCTCACCGAATTATTGGAAAAGGGGGAACTGCCTCTTCGCGTTACCCATAATGACACCAAGCTGAACAATATTTTATTTGACGCCGATACCAAAAAGGCGCTCTGCGTCATTGACCTGGACACTGTGATGCCCGGACTTTCCCTCTATGATTATGGGGATTCCATCCGTTTTGGGGCAAGCACCGGGGCAGAGGATGAAAAGGACTTAAGCAAAATATCCCTTGATTTATCTTTGTTTGAAGCCTTTACCAAAGGATTTATTGAAGGCTGCGGAGGAAGTCTTACCGATAAGGAAATCGAAATGCTGCCAATGGGCGCAAAATTAATGACTTACGAATGCGGCATCCGTTTTCTGGCAGACTTCCTTGAGGGAGATGTTTACTTTAAAATTCATCGGGAAGGACATAACTTAGACCGCGCAAGAACTCAGTTTAAGCTGGTGGCAGATATGGAAGCCAAATGGAAAGAAATGGCTGCCATTGTCGAAAAGTATGTTTCCATCCCTAATAACTAAAAACCTAAAAAAGGAAGCGGAGATTTGTTCCGCTTCCTTTTTCTAAGGCTCTCTTATAAGCTCCTTTTGCATGGAAAAGAGCAGCTGCTCCGTAAAACTAAGAAGCATTTGCGCATCCCGTTCCACCATACCGCATTTTTTATAGCGGAACAAAAAGAAAAGTCCCTTATGGTTATAAGAAAGTTTATCATATATCTTAAGCAATAACGGGATTCTCTCTGCCGCAATGTCCGCATCCGGTTTCAAAGTAAACTTAATTTCACCGTTTCTTCCCTTTACTTCTGTAATATAAAGCATATGGGCGCTGACCCGTATCATAGAAATACGAAACAGATTTTCCACCGCCACAGGTATCTGCCCAAACCGGTCCAAAAGTTCCTCCTTCATGTCATCGCATTCTGCCTGATTTTCAATTCCAGCAATTCTCTTGTAAATATCCAACTTCTGTACCTCATTGACAATATAGGCCGGAGGAATAAAGGCGTCCACATCCAAATCCACCGAAGTATTAAAATCCTCCACCATAGGGATTCCCTTTAGGCTTTTCACCGCCTCCCCCAGCATTTTGCAGTACATATCATATCCTACCGCCTGCATATGCCCATGCTGTCTTGCCCCCAGAAGATTTCCTGCTCCCCGGATTTCCAAATCCCGCATGGCAATTTTAAATCCGCTTCCTAAGTCTGTAAATTCCCTGATAGCTGCTAAACGTTTTTCCGCCACTTCTTTTAGCATCTTATCCCGCTTATACATTAAAAACGCATAAGCTGTACGGTTACTTCTTCCTACTCTTCCTCTTAGCTGATAGAGCTGGGAAAGTCCCATATTATCGGCATCATGAATAATCATGGTATTTACATTAGAGATATCAAGTCCCGTTTCAATAATGGTAGTGGACACAAGAACATCAATTTCACCGTTAATGAAATCGTACATAATCCGTTCCAGCTCCCGCTCCTGCATCTGTCCATGGGCAAAGGACACAACAGCCTCCGGCACCAGTCCCTGGATAGTGGCCGCAATATCCGCAATGTTATTTACTCTGTTATACACATAGTAAACCTGTCCATCCCTGGAAAGCTCCCTGACAATGGCTTCTCTTATCATTTCTTCATTATATTCCAAAACATAAGTCTGGATTGGCATTCGGTCCCCAGGAGCCTCCTCCAAAACACTCATATCACGAATACCAATAAGGCTCATATGCAGTGTCCGGGGTATAGGTGTTGCTGTCAGCGTAAGAACATCCACATTTTCTTTCATCTTCTTAATCTTTTCCTTGTGGGTGACGCCAAACCGTTGTTCCTCGTCAATAACCAATAGCCCCAAATCCTTATAAACAACATCAGCGGATAATACCCGGTGGGTGCCAATCACAATATCCACAAGACCTTTTTTCAGGTCTTCCACCGTCTTTTTCTGCTCTTTACTGGTTCTGAACCGGGAAAGCAGATCTATCCGCACCGGATATTCCTTCATTCGCTGGACGAAAGTATTATAGTGCTGCTGGGCCAATATAGTGGTTGGCACCAGATATACCACCTGTTTTCCTTCCTGTACTGCCTTAAATGCCGCACGGATGGCTATTTCTGTCTTTCCATAGCCTACATCCCCGCAAATCAGACGGTCCATGATTCTGGTACTCTCCATGTCCTCCTTGGTGGCAGCAATGGCGCTAAGCTGGTCTTCCGTCTCTTCAAAAGGAAACATTTCCTCAAATTCCCTCTGCCAGACAGTATCCTTTCCATACTGGAATCCGTTTTTCTGCTGGCGTACTGCATAAAGCTCCACTAAATCTTTTGCGACCTCCCCGGCTGCTTCCCGCACCTTGCTTTTGGTCCGGTTCCACTCCTGGGTCCCCAGCTTGTTTAATTTGGGCCGTTTTGCATCGGCAGAAGCATATTTTTGGATTACATCAAGCCCGGTGGCGAGTACATAGAGATTCCCCCCATCCCGGTATTCAATTTTAATGTAATCCTTTACGACCTTTTCAACCTCAACCTTTTCAATCCCCTTATAAACTCCAAGGCCATGATTTTCATGTACCACATAATCTCCAATTTTCAGTTCATTAAAGTCATTGATTTTTTGTCCTTCATAAGTTTTTTTCTTTTTTCTCTTCTTTTTGTCCGAACCAAAAATATCACTTTCTGAAATAACGGCAAACTTAAGCAGCGGATATTCAAATCCCTTTAAGACTCTGCCATAAAAAGTCATTATCTCCCCAGGCTGCAGTTCCCGATCCGGGTCCTCCGTATAAAAGGCCAAAAGATCCTGTTCCCTTAAATCCTCTGCCAGTCTGGTAGCTCTGGTTCTGGAACCCGATAAAAGCAAAACCCGATAGCCATTTTTTTTGTAACGTTTTAAATCCTGTACCAAAGCTTCAAAACTATTATTATAGGAAGAAATACTTTTAACCGGAACATCCACCTTTTTATCAGCCTTAAAAAGAGAATTTTTCAGTTCCAGCGCCGCTAATGTGGCAATGCGTCCCTTCCCCATTTTCGCCGCCACTTCCTCCACAGAATACAAAAGCTTCATCTGTCCCGGAAGGAGATATCCCTTTTCCAGACGGTGCAGCATGCTTTCCCTGAACTCCAGCTCCACCGCTTTCGCATGTTCCATAACCCGCGCTGGTTCGTCCACAAAAATACAAGTCTGCTTTAAATCAAACAGCTCCAGAAATGACACCGTATCCTCATAAAAATAGTGAATATAGGCGTCTAAATTCACCAGATTCCGAAACTCAAACACCTGCTCCTTCAGTTCCTTTATCTGGGTTTCTATCCGATGGGCTTCCTCTGTGTGCATATCTTCCCTGAATTTCTTTGAAAAGCTTTTACCTTCCTTTTCAATTCTTCCCATCCCCGCTTCAAGCTCTCGTCCGGAGAGAAGCATCTCAACGGCAGGATAAACCGTAATACCGGAAAGCCTTTCAATGGAACGCTGACTTAAAACGTCAAAGCTTCTGATAGAATCCACCTCATCCCCCCAAAGTTCAATGCGGTAGGGATTTTCTTCTGTCAAATCGAAAATATCTATAATTCCGCCTCTGATGCTGAACTGTCCGGGCGCTTCTACCTGATAATTTTTCTCGTATCCCATCTCCACAAGCTGCTTTGACAGCTTTTTGGGGTCAATCTGCCCCTTACCGTCAATTTTTAAAAGATATTCTTTCCATATAAAAAAAGGGATTTGAGGTGCCATCAGGCTGCTGAAGGTAGTAATTACTGTGACCGGCTTTCCTTCCAGCATACGCCTTAAGCATTTTATTCTCTCTGTTACCAACTGGTTTCCATGAATGTCCGCCTGATAGAAAATCAAATCCCTGGCAGGATATACAGCTGCATTTTTATCATAAAAACGGTAGTCTTCCAGTAGCTCTTTTACCCTTAAATCGCTGAAAGTAACGATAAGCCGATTCTTAAACCCGCCGCCAAGTCCATTTATCATATGAAGCTTTTGGGATTCCATACAGCCGGTAAGCGCAATACAGCTTCCATCCTCTTTCAACATTCTCTTAATCTCTTCAAATTCTCCCAGTTCTTCCAAAGGCGCCGTCAATACCCTCATGTTGTCCACCCTCACAGTTTTGTTTTATTATAGGTAATTGCGAAACTCGTAAACTTGCTGAATATTCTGACAATATATTCTGCGAAAAGCCTTATGCACCATGGAATCAAGACCATAGAAGGCAGGAGGGATGCTCCCCGACTGTCTTCTGTCCTGCTGGGCTTGATGGAATGCCCGGTGCAACAGGATTTGAGTGGAATATATTGTCAGAATATTTCCATAACTTCAAGTTTCGCAATTACCTATTGTTTTATTATTCTGTCAAAACCTTTCTGTTAAATTCATTCATAGCCCGGTCAGTTTCTCCTGCCACCATCATTTCCACCGCTCTGATGGCCTTAATAGTGCCCTCTTCCATCAGGGTCTTTTCCCCTTCTGAAAAATGTCCCAGCACATAGTCCGCCAAGTCATATCCTTTAGGCTTTTCCCCTACGCCTATGCGTATTCTGTGAAAGTTCTCGCTGCCAAGATGACCAATAATGTTTTTTAATCCATTATGCCCTCCCGCGCTTCCTTTTTTTCTTATCCTTATCTGTCCCGGCGGCAGTGTAATATCATCCGAAACCACTATCAGCTCTGTCTCAAAATCTATTTTATAATAATCAGTTAACAGCCCTATGCTCTCTCCACTGGCATTCATAAAGGTCAGCGGTTTTGCCAAAATGACCTTCTGACCATTTATTATTCCTTTTCCGGTCATGGCCCTGTGTTTGATATTCATCACCGAAATATCATATTTATCTGACAATATATCAATCATAGTAAATCCAATATTATGTCTGGTATTATCATATTCCTTTTTTGGGTTTCCAAGTCCTGCAATTATAAACATTTTTCTTCCTTTCTAAGTTCGATTATTTGCCTGGGGAAATAATAGGCTGAAATTTTCATAATATTTTACCACAAAAAAGAGGCTGCTGCACTCACAATTTTCCAATTGCCTGTGCCGCAGCCTTTTTCTGTTTTATTCTTCCTCTACCGGTTCCAGTGCTGTCTGCTGGTACCTTTCAAGGATAATCGTTTGTATTCGTTCCCTCGTAGATGAGTTTATGGGATGGGCGATGTCTCTGTATTCACCATCCGTGGCCTTTTTGCTGGGCATTGCGATAAACAATCCTTTGTCGCCCTCAATTACCTTGATATCATGGATCACAAACTCTTCATCAATGGTAATGGAAACGATGGCGCGCATCTTGCCCTCCTTGGTAATCTTCCTTACCCGTACATCTGTAATTTGCATTTCTCTTCCCCCTTAGTACGACCTCTCACTTACGTTGAGACTCTTCACGAAATACCCTCCGGCTCAGACAAGCCGTGATACAGCGTCATTTCGTGCCATCTCATCAGATGACATACCTGTCATTTCTTTCTACTACTATTTTAATTCCATCTGTTCCTGCATAATAAGAATTTGCCCTTATCGTATCACGACTTTCCACAATGCAGTTTTCAATGTGTGTGTTATCGTCAATATATACATCATTCAAAATGATGGAGTTTTTGATATAACAATTATTTCCCACATACGCCTTCTTAAAAATGACAGAGTTCTCCACTGTACCATTAATAATACATCCGCTGGAAATCAGGCTGTTTCTAACCTGGGAACCCGGATTATACTTGGCAGGCGGCAAGTCATCCACCTTTGAATAGATATCCGGGTACTGACGGAAGAAATAATCCCTTGTTTCCGCTTTCAAAAAGTCCATGTTAGTACTGAAATAATCTTCCACTGTGGCTATATTTCTCCAGTATTCCTTAATCTTATAGCCATAGATTCTTTTCATATTTTTGTAACGGATAAGAATGTCTTTGACAAAATCATATCTGTCTTCTTCCGCGCACTTTTCTATCATTTCTATCAGCATCCGTCTTCTGACAACATAGATACCGCAGGATATCGTATTAGACTTCGCCACTACAGGCTTTTCCTCAAATTCTTCAATCCGGCTTTCCTCGTTCATCTTAATGGTGCCGAACCGTTCCACATTTATATCCTCGCCCATGTCTTTGCATACAACAGTGATATCCGCCTTCTTTTCAATATGGTATTCCAGAACTTTATTAAAATCCAGTTTGTAAATACCATCACCGGATGCAATTACCACATAAGGTTCGTGGCTGTTCTTAAGGAACGAAAGATTTTGGGCAATGGCGTCTGCGGTTCCCCTGTACCAGAAATTACTCTCGGCAGTCACCGCCGGAGTAAACACGTACAATCCTCCCTGCTTCCGGCCAAAATCCCACCATTTAGAGGAATTTAAGTGTTCATTTAAGCTCCTTGCATTATACTGTGTAAACACTGCCACCTTCTGGATATGGGAATTTGTCATGTTGCTGAGCGCAAAGTCAATGCTGCGGTAACTGCCTGCAATAGGCATCGCGCATACGGCTCTCTTGCGTGAGAGTTCTTTCATCCTGTAACTGTTTCCACCTGCTAATATTATACCAATCGCTCTCAATGTTCATCACCCGCCTTAATCAAAGTTTTTCCGCCTGCATGCCAGTTATCTGTATAATCTTCTTTGGTGGTTACTCCAAAAATGCAGGTATTTTTCCCCACCGAAATACCCTCCGGTATAACGCTCTTTTCACCTATGGTGACAATTCCATTACTGTAAATCTGCGGGTCTGTCTCGTTGGGCACTTCTTCCCCAACGCCCAGTTTTACATGATCTTTGATCGTAACATTCTCTGCCACAATCGCTTTATTCAGTTCGCATCCATCGCCAATTACTGTGTTGTTCATAATGATGGAGTCACGGACAACTGTATCTTTTCCAATCGTCACACCGCAGCCGATTACGGAATTATATACCTTACCGTAAATATCCGCTCCCTCTCCAATAATGCTCCGTTCCACCACTGCTTCATCTGAAAGGAACTGAGGCGGCAGAATTTCACTTCTGGTGTATATCTTCCAGTATTCCTCATACAAGTTAAACTCCGGTACAATATCTATCAGCTCCATGTTAGCTTCCCAATAAGAATGCAGTGTGCCCACATCCTTCCAATACCCGTTAAACTCGTAGGCATAAAGAGGATTTCCTGCCTCATGACAGTAGGGAATGATATGCTTTCCAAAATCCAGTCTTGGCTGCTCAGAGTTGGCAAGAAGCGCTTCTTTCAGCGTTTTCCAGTTAAAAATATAAATTCCCATAGATGCTAAATTACTTCTGGGATTTTCCGGCTTTTCCTCAAAGTCCGTAATTCTTCTTTCCCCGTCCGTAATCATAATGCCAAAACGTTTGGCTTCTTCCATGGGAACAGGCATAACCGCAATCGTCACGTCAGCCCCTTTTTCTTTATGGAAATCCAGCATAACCTCGTAATCCATTTTATATATGTGATCTCCGGAAAGTATCAGGACATATTCCGGATTAAAGCTCTCCATATAATCCAGGTTCTGATAAATTGCATTCGCAGTGCCTGTGTACCACTCACTGTTTGAACTCTTTTCATAAGGCGGAAGAACCGTCACGCCTCCTATGTTCCTGTCTAAATCCCACGGAATACCTATTCCAATATGTGTATTCAGCCGCAGCGGCTGGTACTGTGTCAAAACGCCAACAGTGTCTACCCCTGAATTAATGCAATTGCTTAAGGGAAAGTCGATAATGCGGTATTTTCCTCCAAAAGATACCGCTGGCTTGGCCACTTTTGATGTCAGCACTCCCAACCGGCTCCCCTGACCGCCCGCTAATAACATGGCAATCATTTCTTTTTTAATCATGTCATCACCTCTTACAAGTAATTTTAGTTGCCGCACCTCTTTTTAGGTACCATTTATAAAATGTATGAATAGTATATCATAGATTTATTTTAAAGTGAATATTATTTACAAAATAATTCGGATAAAATATGGTTTTTATGTCTATATTCAACAATATTTTTTTAATTCCATAGAAAAATGAAACGCCAGTGCCGCCTGCTCATAAAAAAAACATTGGTTTTTATTGTGTAATTATATATAATTAGGTCAAGACTATTACGGACGGAGGACTTTTTATGTATCAGTTAGACTTCAATCACCCTATTCACATACATTTTATTGGAATTGGCGGAATCAGTATGAGCGGCCTTGCCGAAATTCTCCTTAATGAAGGGTTTACCGTTTCCGGTTCCGATGCCAGGGAATCTCCCCTTACCCAGGCTCTTGTTAAAAAAGGAGCCATTATTTTTTATGGTCAGCGGGCTGAAAATTTAATAGAAGGGATTGACCTGGTCGTTTACACCAGCGCCATCCATCCCGACAACCCTGAATTTGCCGCCATGCGTCAAAAAGGCCTTCCCTCCCTTACCCGCGCGCAGCTTCTTGGCCAGATGATGAAAAATTACGAAACGCCTGTTGCCATTGCAGGCACCCATGGCAAAACCACCACCACTTCCATGGTATCCGAGATCCTGTTAAAGGCAGAGGCCGACCCGACGCTTTCTGTTGGCGGAATCTTAAAATCCATCAACGGGAATTTCCGTATTGGACATTCTGGCTTATTTGTAACGGAAGCCTGTGAGTATACCAACAGCTTTTTAAGCTTTTTCCCCAAAATAGGCATTATTCTTAATGTAGAGGAGGACCATCTGGACTTTTTTAAGGATATCAGTGATATCCGTAATTCCTTCCATCAGTTTGCCCTTCTTCTGCCCTCTGACGGCGCTCTCATCATTAACGGCGAAATTCCGGAAATAGACACAATTACCGAAGGTCTTGCCTGCCATGTCATCACTTATGGAAGCACCGGGGAATACGACTACCACCCGGAGCAGATCCGCTATGATGACAAAGGATGCGCCAGCTTTCTTTTAATAAGAAAGGACGGCTCTGCCCAACCCATTTCCTTAGGGGTTCCCGGCGAACACAATGTTTATAATGCTCTTTCCGCCATTGCCCTTTCTGACCTGCTTTCTGTTGACTTTTCCAGGGTTTCAGAAGCCTTATCCGGTTTTTGCGGAACCGACCGCCGCTTTGAGTACAAGGGAACTGTAAACGGAACGGTTATAATAGATGATTATGCACATCATCCCACAGAAATTACTGCAACTTTACGTGCAGCCGCAAATTATCCCCATAAATCTCTGTGGTGTCTGTTCCAACCCCATACATTTTCCCGGACTAAGACATTTATGAAGGAGTTTGCCAAAGCCCTTTCCCATGCGGACCATGTAGTGCTGGCTGATATTTATCCTGCAAGGGAAACGGATACCCTTGGTATCAGCGCCAAAGACCTTCAAAAAGAAGTGGAAGCCCTTGGGAAAAAATGCAGTTATTTTCCCTCCTTTGAAGAGATAGAAAAATTTCTTCTGGAAAATTGTACAGCCGGAGACTTGTTGATAACTATGGGCGCCGGAGACATTGGAAACATTGGAGATAATCTGTTAAAACAATAATTATCCACATTATCCACATATTGGGGCGCTTTTTGCAGGGCCGGAATATGTGGATATTTTTTATCCGAAGAAAAGTCCTTCCTTTGCGCATTTTCTAAGAAGATTCCCGCCGCACTTTAAAAAGGGGCTTCTTATATCCACAATTTCCACATTATCCACAATTTCCGTAATGCCTTGGAAATGCTGAATTTTTCGGGATTTTGCCTATTTCCATTTGGAAAAGCTTATGCTATAATTCATTTTGCTTTTAATTCATATCACACAGCAGTAACTGGCATATGCAGCCCAAAACAAAGTTTTGCCGCTGCGTGTAAATACATAAAGGCAGGTAAACGCTTCATGGGACATATTAAAATTTATCAGGAAAACCTTACAGATGTAACCGTAATCTCTAATTTATTCATAGATAATTATATGAAGGATGCCAACGATGCCCAGCTGAAGGTATATTTATACCTTCTCCGCCAGCTAAACGCAGGCTTATCCACCAGCATTTCCGACATTGCAGACCAGTTCAACCATACGGAAAAGGATGTGCTGCGGGCGTTAAAATATTGGGAAAAGATGCGTCTTCTTTCCCTGGAATATGATGATTCCAAAAACCTTACCGGCATTCTTCTTTTAAATATTGACAAAAGCTCCTGTGAAGATACTGTCCCTTTAGCGCCTGTAGTAATGCTTCCTGCCAAAACCCAGATCTCCACCCAGCGGATAGACGCTGCCCCTCAAAAGCAGGAATTTACCAAGCCCTCTTACAGTCTTGACCAGCTGAAGGAATTTAAAGATAACGAAGAAACCTCCCAGCTTCTTTTTGTTGCGGAGCAGTATATCGGAAAGCCCTTAAGTCCTTCTGAAATCAAAACCATTCTGTTCTTTTCAGACAGGCTTGGATTTTCCGAGGATTTAATCGATCACCTGATTCAGTATTGTGTGGACAAAGGAAAAAAAGATTTCCGCTACATAGAAAAAGTGGCCATCAGCTGGGCCCAGGAGGGAATTACCACCCCTGCCCAGGCCGCAAAGTTTGCCTCTAAATATGATAAAACCGTATATGACGTTATGAAAGCCCTTGGGAAGTCCGGCACGCCAACTAGCGCCGAAGCGGATTATGCGCTGAAATGGGCAAGGGAATACGGTTTTACGCCTGATATTGTTCTGGAAGCCTGTCACCGGACGGTGATGGCTACGGACAAGCACCGTTTTGAATATGCAGACAGTATTTTAACCAGCTGGTATAAGAAGAAGGTTCATCATAAAGCTGATATTAAGGAACTGGATGAGGCTTACACCCGTAACCGCTCCATCAGCCAGAAGCCTTCCGTAAAGTCAGCCGCTCCAAACGGTCAGTTCAATCAGTTTATGCACACTGATTATGATTTTGACGCATTGGAACGGGAGATACTAAGCAACTAAAAACCTTCTTCATAAGATAAGCTCCCCTACAACTTTTCATTCAGAAAGCAAAGGAGAACCGCCGTGGCACTAACCAACTCGCAGTATGAAACCATTATGCGGGAATACGAAAACAGGCAGACCAGAAACAGGCATCTGCTGGAAGAACGTACCGCAGAGATTTACCGACAAGTGGAAGGATACAGAGAAATAGCGGAATCCATCGCCGCCATTTCCGTTTCCCAGGGAAAAAAGCTTCTGGAAGGAGACGAACATGCCCTGGAAGACCTGAAAGCATCTATCCGCAGCCTTTCTTCCATGAAAGAACAGCTCCTTACCGGGCAGGGCTACCCTGCCGATTACCTGTCGCCAGTGTACGATTGCCCCAGCTGCCACGACACTGGCTATATTGACGGCGCCAAGTGTCATTGTTTTAAACAGGCTGTCATTGACCTTCTGTATGAGCAGTCCGGCATCCGGGAACTGCTTGAGAAGGAAAACTTTTATACGCTTTCTTACGAATACTATCAGGGAGAGGATCTTACCCGCTTTGAAAAGGCTGTGGATGAAGGCAGAAAATTTATAAAATCTTTTGATTCGGACTACCATAATTTATTTTTTTATGGTACAGTGGGTACAGGCAAATCTTTTTTATCCGGCTGCATTGCCAGAGAGCTGATAGAAACCGGCCACTCCGTTATTTACTTCAGCGCCGCCGGACTCTTTGAAACCATGTCAAGAAATATGTTTGATTATAAGAATAAGGATGACGTCCTTAGTTTTCATGAGGATTTAGAAACCTGCGATTTACTTATCATTGATGATTTGGGAACCGAATATACGAAAAATGTTGCACCGTCCATGTTATTTTCCCTTTTAAACCAGCGCCACCTTAACAAAAAGTCCACAATTATTTCTACCAATCTATCTCTGGAGGATGTAAGAAACCGATATTCAGACCGGGTTTTTTCCCGCATTACGAATCAATATTTTATTTGTAAATTTACAGGTCCAGACATTCGGATGCTTAAAAAAAGACTTCAAAACAGAAAGTGAGGTACCCTCATGTCCCAGCGTGAAGAAACAAGAAACTTAGAGACTATACCTGTCGGATCTCTCGGCATTATCCCTTTGGAAGGATGCAAATCTCTTGGTCAGAAGGTTGATGATTACCTTGTCAAATGGCGTACTGTCCGGGAAAGCGAACACAAAACAAGCCTTGCTTTTGCCGGCTATCAGCGGGATTCCTATATTCTGAAAGCCAAGGTTCCCCGCTTTGGTTCAGGCGAAGCCAAAGGAATGATTTTAGAGTCTGTCAGAGGAAGCGATTTATACCTTCTTGTTGATGTTGCCAACTACAGTCTTACCTATTCCCTGTGCGGACACGAAAACCATATGTCCCCTGACGATCATTATCAGGATTTAAAGAGAATCATTGCGGCAGTGGGAGGGAAGGCAAGGCGCATTACTGTTATTATGCCTTTTTTGTATGAAAGCCGCCAGCATAAAAGAACCGCAAGGGAATCCCTGGATTGTGCCCTTGCCCTGCAGGAAATGGTACGCATGGGCGTAGATAATATTATCACCTTTGACGCTCACGACCCCAGAGTGCAAAACGCCATTCCTCTCCACGGTTTTGAGACGGTACAGCCCACCTACCAGTTTATTAAAGGTCTGTTAAAGCATGTTCCCGACCTTCAGATTGACTCTGACCACATGATGATAATCAGCCCGGACGAAGGCGGCATGTCACGTGCCATCTATATGGCAAACGTACTTGGCCTTGACATGGGCATGTTCTATAAAAGAAGGGATTACACCCGTGTGGTAAATGGACGCAACCCTATTGTAGCCCATGAATTTCTCGGTTCTTCTGTGGAAGGGAAGGATATGGTCATTATCGACGATATGATTTCCTCCGGTGAAAGTGTTCTGGAAGTAGCCACCGCTCTGAAAGAACGGAAGGCTCGCAAAATATTTATCTGCGCTACCTTCGGATTGTTTACTAACGGACTGGAACGATTTGACAAAATCTATGAGAGCGGTCTGATTGACCGGGTGCTTACCACCAACCTGATTTATCAGACGCCGGAACTGCTGGAACGGGAATGGTATATTGACTGTGATATGAGCAAGTACATTGCATACCTGATTGACACTTTAAATCATGATGCCTCTATCAGCGACCTGCTTAATCCCAATGAACGTATCCAGAGTGTTGTCACCAAATATAAGAACGGAATCACCATTAACTGACATTACCGTCAGATAAGCAGATAGCCCCGCTGTTATCCGTACTAAAACTTTACATTTATACCCCGTCACATGCGGCGGGGTATTTAAATTGTTACCGGACTGGAAACGGACAGTAATTTATCACTTATATGGAGCATTGGAAAATGAACTCTTTTCAATTTATATGGCAGTACATCCGGCGTTACAAAGTCCGGTATATTGCCGGCATCATCACTTTGTTTTTGGTAGACTTTTTCAACATTTTCATTCCCAAGCTTACAGGCGCCATTACCGACGGCCTGACAGCCTCCGCCATGGATATGGAAGATATCAAATGGCATCTTACGGCGCTTTTCCTGTTAGGCGCCGCTCTTGCGCTGGGACGCTTTTTCTGGCGTTTCTTCCTGTTTGGTTCCGCCAGAGGCATTGAGCGGAATTTGCGGGATGATATGTTTGCCCATCTGGAGCAGCTGGGTGTTGAATACTATAATGAACACAAAACCGGCGACCTGATGACCCGGTTTACCAGCGACTTAAATATGATACGTATGGCCATTGGCCCTGCAGTTATCTGTGTCTTTGACGCAACTGTGATGACTGTGATGGTAATCGGCCAGATGATGGTTTATGTAAATGTCCGTCTGACCCTTCTGGCCCTTATTCCCATGCTTATTATCTGTATTGGAGAGATCTGTTACGGAAAAATCATGCACCCTAAATATAAGGAACGGCAGGAGGCGGTTTCCAATCTGACGGATTATGTGCAGGAAAGCTTCTCCGGTGTACGGGTCATTAAAGCCTTTGTGCAGGAGCGCGCCCAGATGTATGGTTTTTTGAAGGCAAACCGCTATACCATGGACAAAAACTTAAATGTAGTACGGCTTCAGGCCATTGTCATGCCTCTTTTGGATGTAATCATCGGCTTAAGCAGTCTGATCACTCTGATTTACGGCGGTTATCTTGCCCTTACCGGTGAAATCACCCTGGGTCGGTTTGTTGCCTTTAATCAGTACATTAATATGCTGGTATGGCCTATGTTGGCCTGTGGGGATGCCATTAATATGTTTTCACAAGGCAGCGCGTCCATCCGCCGTGTGCAGGAAATCTTTGAGGAAGAACCGGAGGTCCTTGATGACGACAAGGCCCTTTCCACTCCCAAAATCAAAGGAGATATTACCTTCTCCCACCTGACCTTCACCCATAAAGGGCATACGGAACCTACTCTAAAAGATATAAGCCTGGAAATAGAAGCGGGTACTACCCTTGCGATAATCGGCCGAACGGGAAACGGAAAATCCACTCTGGTAAACCTGCTGCTGCGGCTTTATAATGCCCGTCCTGGTATGCTTTTAATTGACGGAAGGGACATTAATACTATACCCTTAAAAGACCTGCGGGAGCATATTGCCTATGTTCCCCAGGACAATTTTCTTTTTTCGGATACCTTAAGCGCAAACATTTCCTTTGGCGCACAGACAGTGGATATGGACGCCGTAATCCGTGCCGCCAAAGCTTCCTGCATCCATGAAAACATTGTTTCCTTCCCTGAGGGCTACGAAACCATTGTGGGGGAGAGAGGTGTTACCCTGTCGGGGGGACAAAAACAGCGCAGCTCTATTGCCCGCGCTCTGATAAAAGACGCCCCCATACTGATTCTGGATGACGCCCTCTCTGCTGTGGACACTGATACGGAAGAGCAGATCCTTAAAAACCTTAAAGAGGACCGTCGTGGGAAAACCACAATTTTAATTGCCCACCGTATTTCCACGATTCAAAATGCTGACATTATTATGGTTCTGGAAGAGGGTATGGCAAAGGAAATCGGCAACCATGCAGAATTGATGGCAAAAGACGGCATATACAAAAGTATGTTTGATAAGCAGCAGCTGGAAGCAGCCATCGGCGGCATCTCCTTTGCCAGCAACAAATCCCAGGGAGGTAATTTGTCATGAAACGACTGCTTACATATTTAAAACCCCATGCAAAGGTTATGACAGCTGCAACCATTCTGGTGCTGTTTATCATTGTGGTTGAACTATACCGGCCGATTATTATCGGCAATGCAATTGACAATTATATTAATGGCTATTATCATCCATATGCAGCAGCCGGAAAAGACAGTCCCGGAAGCGTTCCCTATCATGATTTATGGCTGACCCGGAAATTTGACGCCGGAAGCGTACAGGAATTTTACCAGATTTTTCTTTATCAGGACCACTATTACATGGCAGAGGGCTTAAGCGCAAAGGAATGCGAGCTGCTGGAGGATGCCTCTTTGTCCCAATTGGAAGCCTATGTGCAAAAAGGCGCCCTTCTTTTGGACAAAAAAGATCTGGCCGCCCTGCGCCGTTACGATTTTACAGGTATTCTCACCGCTGCGCTTGCCTATCTGTGTATGCTGCTGCTGGGGTTTGCCTTAAATGCCCTGGATACCTGGATGCTCCAAAAAATGGGACAAAAAATTATTTTTGATATGAGAAAGGAAGTATTTGGCCATATTCACAGCCTGTCCTTAAGCTTTTTTAACGCCACACCAGTAGGCAAGCTGGTGACTCGTGTTTCCAATGATACAGAGGCCGTCAATGAGCTGTTTTCCTCCATATTGGTAAGGCTGTTTAAAAATGTGGTGAAAATTATTGGCTATGGAGTCGTGATGGTTTCCATCAATGCTTCTATGGCCCTGGTGTCTTTTGCCCTGCTTCCCGTAGTAACTGTCCTTACTTTTTTCTTCCGGTATCTTTCCCGGAAGGCCTATCAGCTTACCCGAAATAAAATTACGGAAATTAATACTTTCCTTTCCGAGCACATTTCCGGTATGCGCCTTATTCAGATTTTTGCAAGAGAAGATACCAAATATAAGGCTTTCTGCCAGAAATCCAAGGAACTTTATGAGGCTAACTGGCGGGAAACAATGACCTTTGCCATTTTTCGCCCGTCCATTTATATGGTTTCCATCCTTGCCATGCTGCTGGTAATCGGCACTGGCAGCCAGTCTGTGTTAAATGGAACCCTGTCCCTTGGCACACTGTTTATTTTTATTACATATATTGGAAGCTTTTTTGAACCAATCCAGGAATTAGCGGAACAATTTGGCACGCTCCAATCCTCTCTTGCCTCCGCTCAGAAGGTTTTTTCCATTCTGGATGAAAAACCGCAGATTACAAACCCTGCCGCCCCCATAGATGTACAGATTCAGGGACGGATTGAATTTAAACATGTATGGTTTGCCTATGAAAAAGAAGATTATATTTTAAAAGACGTAAGTTTTGTTATCCGCCCCGGAGAAAAGGCCGCCTTTGTAGGCGCCACCGGTGCGGGGAAAACTTCTATTTTGAATTTGATCGGACGCTACTATGATATCCAAAAAGGGGAAATCCTTATTGATGGCGTCAATATCCGGGATATTGACACAGATGTGCTGCGGGGCGCTATTGGTCAGGTACAGCAGGATGTATTCCTTTTTACGGGAGATATCAAAAGCAATATATCCCTTGGCAATGACTCCATCACAGACGAAGAAATCAGACAGGCCGCCCGGACCGTCCACGCAGATACTTTCATTGAAAAGCTGCCTGGGAAGTATAATGCCCCCGTAACAGAGCGTGGCAGCACCTTATCCGCCGGACAAAGACAGCTCCTTTCCTTTGCCCGCACCCTTGCCTATAAGCCTGCTATCTTAGTGCTGGACGAGGCCACTGCCAACATTGATACGGAAACAGAAAGCCTGATTACCCATGCACTGGAAAATCTGATGAAAGGGCGCACTACAATTATGGTAGCCCACCGTCTTTCCACTATCCAGCATGCCGACAAGATAATCGTTATGAACAAAGGACGGATCCATGAGTCCGGCTCCCACCAGGAACTGCTTGCAAAGGACGGGCTGTATAAACGTCTGTACGAATTACAGCTGGTGGAACAGGCTTAACACTTAATGCTCCGGATAAGAAGGATATGGCCCGACAACATCATATATCTCCCGTAACGTCGGGCTGTATACCACCTCAAACCATTTGCCTTCTCTGGTTTGGATCGTCCACATATCCTCCTGACGCTGGGTTATGGTTTTTACCTTGCCCGCATTTTCTATAGGAAGTCTCTCAAAATACCAGGTAATTACCTCTTCGTCTGTCATGCGGTCCATGTTTTCAGGCAAGAACTTCCACAGGATTGGAGAAAACCATACATTTCTTCCTGATGCCACGCCAATGGAGGAAATACTTTTTTCATAACCGCTTATATTATATTCTGTATCTGCTCCAAAAGATCTGCTTCCAAATACTCTGGAATGTTCCATATCCTCCGCAGATAAAGCTAAAAGTACGCTTCCCATATTTGTCACCTGAAAGCAGGCAGTATCCACTTCACTGCCTGTCCAGTTGTTAATTTCCGAAAGAGTCTCTCTGGCCATGGCAATCATTTTAAGGTACAGATTTTCTTCATCCACAATTGCAGGTAATGTATAGATGCCGTTATCATCCACATAGGTAAGATCCAGTTGATTGACCAGCTTATCTCCAAAAAGATATTCCTCCTTATACCTTACCATGTGCAGCCGGTTATCAGCATCATAGCGGTAAAAAGTTGTGCAATACCTTCCCTCTCCTTCCCTTACCTGACAGGATATCCACTGGTTTTCACTGTCCGTCTCCACATTATACAGCATGACGCTGTATTCATACCTGCGGGTTTGCTGGTTCCAAAGCATACAATAATATGGAATGTTGAGGCCACTGGCATTTCCGTCCCTATAGCACAAATCATCCCAACCGTCAAAATTTAAGTCCAGTACCAGCATGTCGCCCTCCCGGACCGGGGGATTGGACAATTCTCCTTTCTCCTCTTCCATCACCAGCTTATCTGTCCCCTTTATCTCTACAGCCAAAATCTCTTCTCCGTAAAAACCGGAATTTTCCGTCTCTGCTGCCCTTTCCCCATTTTTCGGATTTTCCGCTGCAAGACTTATGTCTGGCGGTATCCTTCCGTTAAAGGTAAACAGGCAGATACCTGCCATAAGAATAATCAGCAGCGCTTTTGTGCCGGCCATCGTTGCCGGTTTATTTACAATCATCTGCAGGCATTCTTTCAACTGC
Organism: uncultured bacterium; assembly: GCA_947381965.1. Classification (GTDB taxonomy): domain Bacteria; phylum Bacillota; class Clostridia; order Lachnospirales; family Lachnospiraceae; genus Suilimivivens. The sequence continues at coordinate 45,732 of CANCXX010000022.1, read as the reverse complement.
CTTTTGTTCCCCCAATGACCGTAAAAATATTTCAGCCTCTTATCCCCTGAGGCTTTCCCGCGCTTATCCCAAGCAGCGTCCTTCCATAGTCCACACATGCCATTCTGCCTCACTTAGTTCCTTTATTGCAAAAATTCCTTTCTTCCAAATTATCCTAAGTCAATTCTCAATATTCCGACTTCTGCTGCCTGATCTTCCCGTTTTTCATGACTCCCCTGCAGTCTCATAAACGTACAAAGTATAGGTGGAATCCTCATGTGTATAAACCCCTGCCTCCGTAAGCCCTGCTTCTTCTGCATTGGTTAAAGCCATCCGTGAAAAAATATAACGGCCCCCCAGCGCCTTAAACGCATCGAGATCAATGTAAATATCCTGTTCTGTTATCTGATAATTCCGTGAAGCGTTTACAATAGAAATATCTGTTCCCGAATACAGATACGCCCTGGCTCCCCAGCTGTCAAAATAATCACGGCTTTCCGGCACCCGCAAAAGAGCCGGTGCAATCACCTTCCTGAAAGCTTCTTTGTATTCCTGGGAATAAAACCCCAGATAACCATCCAGTGTGGCAATCCCATTATACTCCAAAACAGCCGGATAAAAACCATAAGCCGCAGACCACTCTCCCTGATATCCAATATCCTCTTTTGCGTTTTCGAACAGCTCCGCCGAATAAAATTCTCCAAAGGACATCTGGTCTGTCTGTCTTCCCTTTACTATCTGGTATGTCTGGTCCAGACAGGTGTGGTACAAATCATTGTATCTGGTGCCGGAAAGCACAATAATCATTACCGCTGCAAAGGCCATCAGTTCTGCAGCTGCCTTTGCCCCCCGTCTTTTGCTGTCATATATCCCTTTGAGCACAAGAAAAAATGCCGCATACCAGAGAAATGGGCTGAAAAATACGGTCCGGTTAAACTGCCATCCCGTAAGCGGCGGACAGAGGGCCTCCACCAGCCCCCGGAAGCCTTCCCAATAATAGAGTCCATAAACCACACTGTTAAAAACAATCACCAACATTAAAAGATTATATAAATCATTAACTATTCCCTTTAAATTTTTATTTTTTTTATAGGAAACATTCCGCCATAAAAAATAAATCATACATACCGGCAAAACCAATACCGTATGCACACTTTCCGCATGGAACATTCCTTTGGCAAATACTTCTTTTATGGTCTTTGCAATCTCTGCGGCCGTAAAGCTGCCTGCCTCCATGGTGGAACGAATTGTCACTTCATCTGACAACAACATGGTTCCAAACAGCCGGTACTCACAGGCAATGCAGCCTGCTGAGAGCACGCACACCGCCAGAAAAATCCTTAAAGGAAACCGCTTATCCTTTATCCACAGCCAAATAAGAGAAACTGCCATATATGCCAGTATAAAAAGACCAAAATAGGAAAAATAAGAAAGCAGAGGATACAAAAATAAAGCTCCATACCATTTGACAGAAGGTTCCCTGTAAACCCTGCGCACAAGAAAAATCACCAGCGGTATAGAAGCAAAGGGAATCCCAAATGCCGGAAATACATTGAGAAGCCCATATGCAAACCCAAGAAGCCAGACCAACGGCTTATAGGCTTCAAATCTTTCTCCATATAAATCTTTTGCAAGAAGAATACAGGAAAACAAAGCGATAACTATTTTCAGAAAATAGCCTGCAATGTAAGCCGGATAAGCCGGAAGAATCATATACAACATTGTATAAACGGAAAATTCCGCCGGAAGGGTGTCTCTGCTGATACCTCCCAAAAAGGGCACATCAACCCCATGTGCCCAGAAAGTGCCCGTATTTTTCATCATCTGGAACTGTGGAATAAAAAGGTCCAGATTGTCATGGACCGCAATAATGCTGCTTTCACCACACAAAATAAATACCAGCCCTGCAAACACAAAAAAACCGGCCACTATAAACAAATACCAGCGTGAAATCAGCTTTTTCACTGTTCCTCCCCCTTATTTCCCTCTCTCTGGCGTTTTTCCCTTTCACAGACCTGGGTAAAACGATATTCAAAATCCCGTCTGTTTTTCATAGCCATGTTAGACAAAATAAGTCCTGCAAAAAAAGACTGGATTGCCGCCATCATTACAAAACCGCACACAATCAGTGTGGGAAATTTAAGTACCAGTCCCGTTCCCAGAAATTCCACCAAAACAGGTATAAAGAACAGAATCGCCATTACCGCAAGCACTACGGAAAGGATGGAAAAAAAGCCAAAAGGCTTATAATCCCGGTAGAGCCTGAAAATTGTGCCAAGCACCCGGAAACCGTCTGAATAGGTGTTCAACTTGGAAACGCTTCCCTCCGGCCGGTCCCTGTACTCCACAATTACATTGTCAATCTGCATATGGTTATAAACTGCGTGTATGGTCATCTCCGTTTCAATCTCAAACCCTTTGGACAAAACCGGAAATGTCTTTACAAAACCATAACTAAAGGCCCGGAATCCTGTCATAATGTCCTTAACCTTGCAGCCGAATAAATGATTAATACTTGCCCGGACCAGAGAATTGCCCATATTGTGGAAAGGACGTTTATTTTCCTCAAAATAGGTGGACGAAAGCCTGTCTCCCACCACCATATCTGCATTATGATTTAACACCTTGTCCACCATCTCCGGTGCAAACTCCATCGGATAGGTGTCATCCCCATCCACCATAATATAGCATCGGGCTTCAATCTCCCTGAACATCCGTCTGATTACATTTCCCTTCCCCTGCATATATTCATGACGCAGTACGGCTCCCTCCGCTAAGGCAATTTCGGCCGTACGGTCTGTAGAGTTATTATCATATACATAAATTACCGCCTCCGGCAAGGATTGCTTTGCGTCCCGGATTACCTTGGCAATGGTTTTTTCTTCATTATAACATGGAATTAATACAGCAACTTTATCCATCTGAATGCTTCCTTTTCTCCCTCATATCGTATACTAACTATATTTTACCATTTTATCAAAGTTTTAACCGGAAGTCCAGTTTTATGCCGTGGAATTCAATTTCCAATATCTATGGATTTCCAAGGTTTAATACGCATAAATCCGCTATTGCCAAAACCCCTGCTATCCCTTATGATATATAGGTATGTGAAATAAAAACCTAAAAAGAAAGGGCGTCACATTATGATTCGGATTGCGTTAGTCGCTTTATTTGTTGTTTTATTTCTGGTATTCAGCATCCCTTTGCTGATTGCCGAGTGGATTATCGGGAAATACAATATGGACCTGAAAAACAAAAGCTCTCTTGCCATTGTAAACTGGGCTTTCCGGGTTTGTCTTTTTCTTGCAGGCACCAATGTGATTGTAAGAGGGGAAGAAAATGTTCCCAGAGACGTACCTGTCCTGTACATAGGAAACCACAGAAGCTACTTTGACATTTTGATTACCTACGTCCGTGTTCCCCGTCCCACCGGCTACATTGCCAAAAGAGAAATGCTTAAGTGGCCTCTTTTGGTCAACTGGATGCGGAACCTCCACTGCCTGTTTCTGGACAGAAACGATATCAAACAGGGACTTAAAATTATATTAGCTGCCATTGATGAAGTAAAATCAGGGGTTTCTATCTGCATTTTCCCGGAAGGAACGCGGAATAAGGTGAACCATACCTTTATGGAATTTCATGACGGAAGCTTCAAAATTGCCGCCAAAACAGGGTGTCCCATTATTCCAATGACGATTTATAACTCCGCCGATATTTTCGAAGATCATCTGCCGAAAATTAAAAAGACAAATGTAATTTTAGAATACGGGAAACCCATCTATATGAAAGAGCTTTCTAAGGAAAACCAGAAAAAAATCGGCGCTTATACCAAAGGCATTATAGAGGAAACCTACTTTAAAATCAAAGAAGAAGCATCCTTACAAATATCCAATAATTAAATAACTTATCATCCGCCCCTTCCGGAGGTCTTTTATGCTTTATCATTATACTGACTTTAAAGCCTTTGACGGCATTATACGGTGTGCCGAGCTTAGGCTCAATAATATCCTGAACATGAACGACTCCTCTGAAATGAGACTGTTTATGAACGGTATCTGCAAAGCCGTAGTCGAAAAATTAAGCGCAGACGGGGATGAAGATAAAATCCGCAAAACCAGAGCCTTTTTCCAGAAAGAGCAGGAAGAGGCTTTCCGTTATTCCGCTTACGCCGCATGTTTTTCCAAATATAGGGATGATGCTGCCCAGTGGGAAAGATATGGACATTTTGGCCAGGGCGTGTGTATTGCCTTCCACGAACATCTGATGCAGAAAATGGTAGGCGGCGCCATCTCTCTCCAGAAGGTATATTATCAAAAGGATATGCGTGAACACCGTCTGGTAGAGGCCTTTCACAAAATGATACAAGAGTCAGAGGATTTTTCCGAACAGCTGCCTGCGCTTCAGGAGCTGATGAATGATGCCTGGGTACAGTCGGCTGCCTTCAAACATCCTTCCTTTGCCAGCGAAACAGAATTCCGTCTGGTGGTTTCCCCTTTTCTTTCCAACGAGTTTGCTGTGGAGCCTAAATATTATGTTTCTGTGGACAGGATAAAAAAGTACTATCCCTTAGATCTTAACCGGATGTGCGGCCGGCTGAATATGCACTTGTCCGATTTGGTCGGCGAAATTATCATTGGTCCTACCTCCCCGCAGTCCCTGCCTATTTTACAGGATTTCCTGACCGACTGCGGACTTCATGTATTAAAAAGCAGAATCAGCATGTCAGAGTGTCCGCTAAGAAATCCTACCACCTAACCCTATACCTTCACAGATTGCACACGGTAAAGTGGTAAGGTCAAAGTTCGTTGGTTTGTGAGAATAAAAACACCGCCTGTTCATGGGAAGCTATGTACGGACGGTGTTTACTGTTTTTACATAATTTATTTAAGAGCCTTAAAAAACATTTTTTGTCCCCTGCGCTTTAGTTTGCGGGCTTAACAGAGGTAATATGGGGATTTACGCCTTCATACCAGTACAGGAATCCTTCCATATCAATCACATCCCCAATATTAAGCGCCTTTACTGCAGCATATACATCTGTTGACTTATCGCACAAATAGGACTCAATCGTAAAGGTGTAGGTATTTCCATCAAGGGAAACATTAAAGTACAGGTCGTCGCCTTCCTGACCGGAACCATCATAGCTGTAAAGAAATGCCACATCATTGCCCTCTGCATCCTGTCCTGCCGCTTCCACAGTCATTCCCTTAAAGGATACAAATTTATTCTGATGGTCAATCAGCTCGTCTTTTCCAAGAAGCGCAGTAACATCTTCGGCTTCCGCAATATAATTTCCCTCTTCAATTTCAAATGTTGCGTCAATAATTTCAACTTCACCGGACCACTCTGCCTTAAAGCCTGTAACCTTTATTTTGGTTCCGGGAGTCAGTTTTTCGTAATCTTCCTCTGAGCAGGCCATATTGTACAGGAAATAAGCGCCATCCTTATCCTGGGCATATACAGTAGCCTTGTCCTCCCACCAGGACTGTTTTGCCTGCACATATGCCTCAATAACTACTTCTGTTTCAATCTCTGCAGCAGCATATTCTTCATATGTCATAACCCCTTCGGATTTTACATCCTCCGTATCAGCCGCTGGCTCATCTTCTGCCGGAGCTTCCTGCTCTTTTTGTGTATCTTCCTGATTTTCAGACTCATCCTCTGTCTGTCCGGCATCAGCTTCCGTTCCTGTTTCTGTTTCTGCAGGAGCCGCTTCTGTTCCTGCACTGCTGTCCTTGTTATCGGAACCACAGCCCACGCAGGCTGCTACAAGAGTCACAGCCATAAGTAATGCAATAATCTTTTTCATTTTCATCCTCCATCCTGATATCATATTTACTATAACATCGAAATAATTATACCCTAATTTACTGATAAATCAATAGTATTATTGCTTAATTCTTTTCCTTTTTAAGGCGCAAAATCCAACATATAAAATAATAAACGCCCATGCCCCGGCTAAAGATGCCAGCAATATTACTGCAATGGGGGCAAGTTTTCCCAAATCCTTTTTACCGGATGCGGCCAGCGCTCCCGGACCTCCTGACTGGTCCAGCCGGTATAAGGAGCTGGTGTCATCATAAAGCTGGTCCATATATCCGCCGCCGATATCCTGCCCTCTTCTGACTGATTTCACCGTACTTTCAATAAGCTGTCCGGCCGCGTCCCGCAGGGAAGCGGAACCGTTAAATACAGGTGTGACAAATGTGTTATCAATATTATCAAGAAGCAGATGGGCCGCTTTCAGCTTCACTTCATAATACATGGAATTATCTTCACCGCCTCTTGACAGATAATCCTGATATTCAGGTGACTGCTGCGCCTTTGATGTCACCGGCACATACCCTTCCGTCTCCGAATAGGCTGTCTGCACCTCATTTGTCAGCAGATACTGAGCGAACAGCCAGGACGCTAAAACTTCCTGGGAATCAGGTTTATTAAAAATACACACAGAAGGCCCCTGGGAAATCATCCGGGGATTTTCCGGGTCAAACTGGGGAATGGTCATTACTTCTGTTTCAAACTCCACCAGTTTATCTTCGCTAATATCTGTAAGAGGCGCATCCGTTCCCATCCATGTGGCGCCCGCTGTGGAATCCACTGCAAAAATACACTGTCCGGCATTCAAAAAATTAGCCGGATAACCGGAAATTTTAAAAGTAGAAAAGGCTCTGGTCCCCCCATGGTTTCCTATGGTATTAAGCAGCTCTTTCGTTGTATCATTAAAAAGCAGAATTTCTCCGGCATCTGTGGAATACCCGGCCTCCTTTTGCTTTAGCATTTGTATCATCATATTGTCAGTGGATTTATAGATAAATGGTATCAGAACCTTTTGTCCGTTTACCTGAAAGTTTTCTTCCCCGTCCATAGCCATGGCCGCCTCTGATACCTCCCACACAAAATCCCAGGTAAGCGTCTCCGGCAGCTTGTATCCCAAAGCCTCCACATAGGTTTTATTGATGTAACATGCCTCTGTGGATCGCATATATGGAATGGCATAATAATGACCGCCAAATGCGCATTCCTCCAGAAACTTAGGGATAATTTCCTCTTTCTTCGGAGCGTCAAAGCGCACCCTGCTTCCGCCAAGACCATAGGCTTCATCTTCAAACAAATCTTCCAAAGGGACCACAAGATTGGTTCCGGACAGGTAAGTGGCAATATGGTCCGGATAAGTAATACACACATTGGGCGTTGTGTCTGTGGCGATATTGGTAATCACGTCATTATATATTTTCCCATAGTCCGTATAAAGCCGTAAATTAACCGTAATATTGGGATAAAGATTTTCAAAATCCCTGATTGCCTGTTCATATATGGCAGTCTGGGTCTTGTTTGTGTCATTTTTGGCCCAGAAAGTTATTTCATATGCCCTGGATTCATCAAATTCCTTCGGGATCTCAAAGGCGGCCGCTTTCTGCTGCTGCCCATGGCACCCGGTAACTGACAGCAGCGCGCCCATAATGGCTCCCCCAAAAAGAATCCTGCTTCCGACTCCCTTTTGTCCCATCATCCCTTTGTCCCTCCTCTTGAAACGCCATCCATAATCTGTTTCCTGAATATTAAAAACAAAACAATAAGAGGAATCGATATTACCACCACTGCCGCCATCATAGCCGGAATATTTTCCCGGCCAAATCCATTTTCCCGTATCTCCTGAATGCCATTGGACACAAGAAAATAGTTTTCATTATCTGTTATCAGCCTTGGCCATACGTAAGAATTCCAGCATTCAATCACCTTCAATATAGTTATTGTTATCAGCGTGGGCTTTGATATGGGAATCATTACTCTTAAGAGGTATTTCAGATCAGAGGTGCCGTCCACTTTGGCAGCGTAATACAGACTGTCCGGTATCAGTTCAAAATTTTCCTTTAGCAGATAAATGTAAAAAACGGACGTCACAGAGGGTAAGATCAGCCCCTGAAACGTGTTGCGCATATCCAGATTAGTGATTGTCACAAAGTTGGTAATCACCACCAGTTCATTTGGTATCATCATCAGAGAAAGAAATCCCACAAACAAAATATTTTTTCCGGGAAAATCAAGCCTTGCAAAGGCAAATGCCGCCAGGGTTATTACAAACAGCATAAGCGCAGTGGTGGTTAGCGTAAATATTACCGTGTTGGCAAGGTACCTGCCAAGAGGCACCGCAGTAAAGGCATCCCCATAATTCTGCAAAGTAGGAGATAACGTAAAAAACTTGGGAATATACTCTGAACTGTATGCGCCATAACTTTTTACAGATGTCAGCATCATCCAGTAAAAGGGGAACAGCACTACGAGTCCCCACAGCGTCAGAAATAAATAGGTAACTGTCTTTACCGCTTTTCTTTTAACCTGAGCCGTCTGCTCCATTTTATTATAATCAGTTCTATTTTCCATGATGTTCCTCCAGGCCAGACCCTTTTACAGGCCAGACCGTAAAATTCTCTCACATTATTTACGAAGTCAGACGGCGTCTGCTGCCAATTAACAGATTAATACAGGTAATCGTAAGCACAATGGCAAACAATATAATTGCTGCCGCTGACGCGTAAGAAGGATATCCGCCGCTGTCACCATAAAGCATATCATAAACATAGCCGACAATGGTGTTCATTTCCGCCGCGTTTAAGTTGGTTCCAAATAACGCCACCACATCACTGTATGCTTTAAAAGCGCCAATAAAGCCTGTAATCACCAGATAAAAAAGCATAGGAGAAATCATTGGAAGCGTAATCCGCATAAAAATCCGAAAACCGGAAGTACCGTCTACTTTCGCCGCCTTATAATAATCCGGGTTCACCGATGCAAGGGCGCTGGTCAGTATTAATATTTTAAAAGGCATTACCACCCAGATCGTATAAAAGCACAGTACCGTCATTTTCGCCCAATACGGACCATCAATAAAATCCACCGGACCTGCTCCAAACCATCCAATCAGCAGATTAATAAGCCCGTCCGAATAAGCCGTCTTTTTAAACAAAATCATAAAAACAAGCCCTACCGCCAGTGTATTTGTCACATAGGGGAGAAAATAGATCGTCTGAAACAGGTTCCGAAGAGGCTTTATTGCGTTAAGCCCCACAGAAATAAGCAGGGCAATGCCTGTGGAAAGCGGAACCGTAATCACCACCAGTATAAACGTATTTTTTACTGCCTGCAGAAAATAAGGATCATGCAGGACATAAGAATAGTTATATGTACCAACGCCATAATAGGTCTGTGAAGCAGAATTATATCCTTCCTCAAAAGAATAGATAAAAACGTCAATCAAAGGGTATACCATAAATACTCCCAGAAAAAGAAGCGCGGGTAAAAGATAAAGCAAACCTTTGAACCTGCCACTGCCTGCCTGTTCCCTCATGATGTCCTTCCTTTCTGAAAGTAAATTCTTTCTTCCGTCTCTTTATTAAAAAGAAATACCTTCCGGGGTATTAGGGAAAATCTTACCTCCGCCCCCTCCTGCAGCTGCTTTTCTTTTAAAGAAAGCTCCTCCTTTACCCCGATAATTGCGCGTATGGCGGGACTTAGCGCTTCCTTGTGGGTTGCCACCACGCTCTCATCTCGTCCCATCGTCTCCACGCTTCTTAACTGACAGCCCAGGGGACCTTCTTCTTCAAGCAGAAAACCTTCCGGCCGGATTCCCACATAAACCTCCTGGTCCTTTGCCATCACTTCCCCCATTACTTCTGTATTATCAATATATAATTTACTGTTTTCCACCCTTCCATTAAAAACATTAATGGGAGGCGTTCCAAGAAATCTGGCTACAAACAAATTCACAGGGCTGTCATATACCTCCTGGGGCCTGCCAGTCTGCTGCACAATCCCATCCTTCATCACAACAATCAAATCGGAAATACTCATGGCCTCTTCCTGGTCATGGGTTACAAAAATCGTGGTAATTCCGGTCTGTCTCTGGATTCTTCTGATCTCCTCCCTTGTCTGCAGCCGCAGACGTGCGTCCAGATTGGATAAAGGCTCGTCCAGCAAAAGCACCTTTGGCATCTTTACAAGGGCGCGGGCAATTGCCACCCGCTGCTGCTGTCCCCCGGAAAGCTCCCCCGGCTTGCGGTCCATCAGCCCGTCAATCTGCACAAGCTGCGCCGCCTCCTGTGCCGCCTTTTCCATCTGCGGCCTGGAAAGCTTGTCCTTTCCCTTTAAGTTCTGCAACGGGAATAAAATATTCTGCCTCACCGTCAAATGGGGATAAAGCGCATAATTCTGAAAAACCAGCCCAATTCCACGATGTTCCGGCGCAAGGCTGGTGACATCATCACTTCCAAAAAACACTCTTCCGCTGGTAGGCTTTAACAGACCGCTTATCAAATGAAGGGTGGTACTTTTACCGCACCCGGAAGGTCCCAGCAGACCAATCAGCTTACCGTCCGGCGCCTTAAATGTAAAATTATTGACGGCCGTTACTTCCCCCTGACTCTTCCTGCCACGGGCCGGAAACTTTTTTGTCAGATTCTCCAATACTACTTCCATATCTATCACCAACCATGCCTTTCTCTGAGCGCGCTTACCCTTATTTTGCAGCGGGTCAGATCTTTTTTCACATTATACTTAAAAAAGCCTGAAATGTCCATATAACACCTGCGCCACCTTTTCAAACTCCATTCCGTGAGAAGCCTTTACCAGTATGGTATCACCCTTTTTCAAAATTCCGGGCAGCTCCCCCATCATCTCATCCCTGTCCGCAAAATAATAAACTTCCCCTTTGTTCTCACTGCCGGAAAGCTCCTGGCTTTTCCTTGCTTTTTCATACATATGCCGGGAAAGGGGACCTGTGCAGATTAAAACATCCACTTTTTTTGCCGCATATTCCCCTACTTCGCCATGCAGCGCTTCCTTCCTCTCTCCAAGTTCAAACATGTCCCCAAGAACCGCCACCTTCCGGCCCTGGGCCATGGCAAGCAGATCTATGGCAGCGCGCATGGATGCAGGATTAGCATTATAACAGTCGTCTATCAGCGTATAATCCGGAAGGGAAATCACATGGCTCCTTCCGTTTACAGTTTCCACACCGGCAATCCCCTGACGGATTTCTTCCCCCGATAATCCGGCCTTCATACCTACTCCCGCAGCCGCTAAAGCATTCAAAACCATATGCGGCCCTGGAAGGGGAATTTCTACCGGAAAAACCTTCATCTGTCCATGGATGACCGCATGAGTCCCCAAAAGCCCCTGGCTCATCACATCAGAGGCATAAATATCGTTGGAAATATTCATTCCAAAATGAATGGGTTTGTGGTTTCCCTTTTGCTCTATCTGAGCAAGCAGGTCATCATCTCCGTTCACAAACACATAACCATCAGGGTTCATAAAATCAAATATTTCTGACTTGGCCCGCAAAATTCCCTGCCGGCTTCCCAAATTTTCCAGATGGCTCTGACCTATATTCGTCATGACGCATATGTCAGGCCTTGCAATCTTGCTTAGACGGTGCATCTCCCCAAAATCGCTGATACCCATCTCAAGCACCGCCGCCTGATGCTCCGGTCTTATGGACAGCACCGTAAGGGGCAGGCCAATTTCATTATTAAAGTTTCCCTGGGTCTTTAAAACCTTATATTTTACGGAAAGGACAGAGGCAATAAACTCTTTTGTGCTGGTTTTTCCAACGCTCCCTGTAATTCCCACTACCCAAATGTCAAGCTGTTTCCTGTAATATTCCGCAATATCCTTAAGGGCTTTAAAAGAATCCTGCACCAAAATACAGGGAATATCATACTCTTTGGGCAGTTTTTCACAGACAGCTCCCATTGCCCCCTTTGCCGCTACATCCGGTATAAATTGATGCCCATCTGCTTTTTCCCCTTTTGTAGCTATAAAAACTCCCCCAGGCTCTATCTTGCGGGAATCGATTACAACACAGGAAGCCTCTCTCTTCCTGTCCCATGTTCCTTCTGGCAGGCATAAACTTCCATTACACGCCTGTGCAATATCCTGCAAAGTCATATTTTTCATCATGTTTCCTCCACATGTTCCGTCTTTTATCCGCCCTTTTACGCCCCTTTCAGTGCACAGGAAAGAATTTTCTCACATAACTCCCCAAAGCTTAACCCTACTGCCGCCGCCTCCTGGGGCAAAAGGGAGGTAGGCGTCATGCCAGGCAGAGTATTGGCTTCCAGACAAAAAACCTCTCCCCTGCCGTTCATCATAAAATCCATCCGGGCATAGTTATTCATCCGAAGGGCCCAAAACACCTTTTCCGCATATCCCTGAATCTCCCTTGTTTTTTCAGGGGATATTTCTGCCGGACAGGTTTCCACTGTTGTTCCGGGCTGATACTTATTTTTATAATCATAAAATCCTTTAATGGGCGCAATTTCTATTACCGGAAGCGCTTTTCCTTCCATCACTCCCACAGAAAACTCTCTGCCCTCAATATACTGCTCCACTATCGCTTCATCGTCGTATAAAAACGCTTCTTCCAGCGCCTTTTCATAGGACTCCTCCGACAGGGCTATGCCAACCCCCACACTGGAACCGCCGCAGCAGGCTTTTACAACACAGGGAAAGGGAATTCTCTCTTCCTGTTTCTGCCCCTTTTTCACCCGTATACCAAAGGGCGTCGGAATCCCATGGCAGGCAAAAAGTTCCTTGGAAATTCCCTTGTTCATTGCAATGGCCGAACTTACATAGTCCGTGCCTGTATATGTAATACCCATCAGGTCAAAACATGCCTGTATCTTCCCGTTTTCGCCATTTTCACCGTGCAACGCCATAAATACCACATCCGCCGCCTGGCAAATGGATATAACATTGGGGCCAAAAAAATTTTTATCTCCATCTGCTCTCATGGCTTTAATCTGCCGGATGTCTGGGTTTTTCTCTGTAATCGTCCCAAGCTCTCCGGCCCAGTCTTTTTCCATTTCAAATATTCCGGCAATATTCTGCCTCTCTTCTTTTGCCTCCCACTCAAATCCAAGATAAACATCCAGAAGAACTGCCTGATATCCCCGCTCCCGCAATGCCTGGTAAATCATTTTCCCGGAACTTAAAGATACATCCCTTTCCGTACTGATGCCACCCGCCAGCACAACAACCTTCATGCCATACCTCCCAAACTATATATTCTGCAAACCTTCCATGGACTGCTTTATGGCCCACTTTACACCAATGCCTTACATATCAAAAGAGAATATAATGCCCCGCGCTTTGCAAAAAATGCCATTTTCCCTGTTTGTACCCTGAATTTAATCAGGTCAGGATAAACAATACATTATATTCCAGCGCTTTGGCATTATACCCTTTCGTCTGTAATTATACATTTTTTTTCTTTTCAGGTAAAGGAAAGGTTTGGTCCGCATAAACAATCCGGCCTTCTATTATGGTACATAAGGTTTTTGCCTCCACCTTTGTAGGGAGATAATCAAAAATTGCAATATCCGCATCCTTTCCCGGCGCAAGAGATCCTACCCGGTGGTCTACCCTGCAGATTTTTGCCGGATAAATGGTGATGGATTTCAGCGCTTCCATTTCGTCAAGTCCGGCCTTCACTGCAAGACCTGCACAGATGGGAAGGGACTGGATTAAGGATACAGGATGGTCTGTGGTAATTGCCGTTGGGATTCCTTCTTTGTTCAATATCCCTATGGTTTTAAACGCCATGTTCTGAACTTCAATTTTATTTCGGCTTGCAAGGTCCGGTCCTACAATGGCCGGAAACCCTGACTTTCTGATTTCTTCCGCAATCAGATGGCCTTCGCTGCAGTGATCCAGGGTCATATCCAGATGAAATTCTTTTGCAATACGGATAGCCGTCTGAATATCATCCGCCCGGTGCACATGGGCTTTTAAGGGAATTTTTCCTTCAAATACCGGAAGCCAGCATTCATAACGGAAATCTTCTTCCTCCCGTTTCATGCCTGCACATTTTTTTTCATAATAACGCTGTGCCTTAAATAGTTCTTCCCGCAGCATTGCCGCAATTGCCATTCTTGTGGCAGGCGATTTTCCCTGCCCGGAGTAATTTACCTTGGGATTTTCCCCAAAGGCAACCTTCATGGCTGCGGGAGCCAGTACCGCAAGCTCATCAATGCTCCTGCCGCATGTCTTTACAAAGGAAAATGTACCTCCCACCACATTCGCGCTTCCCGGACCAATCATAGCAGATGTAATGCCCGCTCTTAAGGCATCGTCAAAAGCCGCGTCCATAGGATTAATTGCATCAATGGAACGGAGATAAGGGGTAATGGGGTCAACCGTTTCATTACAGTCATCCCCTTCCATTCCCTTTTTTTCTTCCGTGATTCCCATATGGCAGTGTGCTTCTATCAGACCTGGCATCACCAGATATCCAAGCGCATTGATAACCTGCACCTTATCTCCCTCTGGCAGGGGAAAAGGGGCTCCATCTTTCATAGGCCCCAGTTCCCTTATTTTTCCATCCTCAATACATATATATCCTTTTTCCCAGATATCACCTGTCATAGTCAGGATTTTACCGCCAATAATATATAACATAACCCATCTTCCTTAGCTTAATTTCCCCATTGGATTAACCGGTTCGCCATTTTTGGTAAGCTTAAAGTAAACATTTGGGCCTTCCACGCTGTAATATTTGGTGGGCGCTGATACCTCTGCTATCACGTCTCCCGCCGCCACAAAGCTCCCTTCTGATACCAAAATATTAGTCAGCTGCCCATAGGTAACTTCATAGCCGCCGCCAAGCTCCATGGTTATTGCATCTCCAATTTGCGGATCGTTAAAAACGGAAATTACTTTCCCTGCTGACGCTGCAGTAATTAAATCACCCACATTTGCCTGTATGACAATGGCAGGATTGTATTTATACTGCTGCAGCGTGGAAAAATATACGGTCTTGTCCATACTGTAATTTACAAGTATATTTCCCACTATAGGCCATACCAGTGTGTCTGAATCGCCAAAGGTCAGGGCTGGCTGCATCGCTGTAGACAGGGCCGGGGTTCCTTCCCCCTCGTCTGTATCCGCCTTTGTCTGTTCCTTCGCCTCCATCTGGGGCTGTGTTTTTGATTTTGTTTCTTCTTCCTTTGTCTCCTCCTCTTTTTTATCTTTATTTAAAGCAGATTTGTCTTTTGTTTCTTCTGACTCTGCACCATCTGACATGCTGTCGCTGTCTGACTGGTCCGGGTTTTCAATCCTCTGAGAATTTGTTTCCTGAAAATAGGGGTCATAGTCCAGATCGTCCGCCGGAACCACTCCCTGGGTCACATTTTCCGCAGGGTTTACCCCGTTTCCTTCTGCCAGACCTGCCGCCGTGTTATTTTCAATGGTGCTTAAATCTACCACATACCCCTCGTCCTGACTGCTTTTATCCCTTCCCAGCCACAACCCGGTAGCTGTCAGAGAGCCTAAAACCAGTACTGCTGAAGCAACCATAAGAAACCGTTCTCTGGCAAGTCCTTTTCTTCTTCTACTTCTCATATCTCTTCCTCCTGGAACCTGTTATGCCATGTATATACATGATTTGTTCTTATGGTTAGTTTTACCCTTTTTTCCTTCTTTATTCAGATTTTGTAATTGTTACATCCTGAAAAAAATAATTCAGGATTTTCACATAATCCTTTCCCTCCTTTGCCATTTCATTGGCCCCAAACTGACTCATTCCCAATCCGTGTCCCACACCTTTGGACGTAATAAGTATTTTATTTTCTTCCTTATTTAAATGAAAACTGGCAGATGGAATACGCAGGCTCTCCCGGAACTGCTCACCTGTAACAAATTTTCCATCCCGCTCCAGATACAGAACATACCCCACACTGTCCCTGTATATTTGATAGTCACCTGCCTCCATTTCAACAGTGACCTTATCGTTCTCCATAATTTTTTCCTCTGTGGCAGGAAAAGAGGGTGTCTGCTGCCAAAGCCTTTCAAATTCATTTTCTTCATAATAGGCCAGACCCGCATAATCCTCCGATAAAAAATCCCTGCTGCAAAGCACACTTTTTAAATAGGGGTATTCTTCCGAAAGCAGCTCCCCTGCATTTCTTGTAGCCCCATTGCTGACCAGAAAATAAGCGCCGTTTATGGGTTTGTTTTCATAAATCAGACACACGCCTTCTGTCTGCGATACTGCTGTATAGATTTTTTCCGTGGCCGGAATGCTTCCATAGCCTGTATCCTCCACATAAATTTCATTTCCGCCTGCATCCGCAATCTGCCTTAAAAGCCCGGACCGTATCAACACTGCCTGTGCCTTTAAGGTTTCTATTTCATAATCCCCATCCATACTTCTGGCCAGTTTGTCCGCCACATAGCTTTCCAGCGGAATTCTTTCAGTTCCCAGCAGGGTCCTGTTATTAATAAAAAAACGTCCCTCCTCTGTGCTGCCTTCTTTTTTTGCATATGTTTCCCCGCTTCCTGTTCCTTCCTTCAAATTACCGAATAAAAACGTCACCAAATAAGGAACTAACAGCAAAAACAAAAGAACCGTCCCCAAATTTCCTGAAAGAAATCCGGGTACGATTCTTTTTATTTTGACAGTTTGAAAGACTCTAAGTTTTTTCATAGGACACCTCCAGGCTATTTTATGCGAAAGCGCCCCTCTTTTATACCTTTTTCCTATTAACCGCTTTGCCCCTTTCGGGCTATACTGTCAATAGATTTTCTGCCTGTTACATTGCCATGTCATACAGCCACTTTTCATATTTGCTCTGCTTTTTTCTAACCCTTTCCTGCTCCGCCTGTGTCTTCTGCTCATGAAGAACCAAATCCACATGCTGGACGGTACCTACATTTCCATTTTCGTACAGGAAAACGCCTGTGTTGCGGATCATTCCTTTGGCCTGATTATTTTCATCCGTGATGGCATAATCGGTAGCGGAATTTTGAAGACAGATGGCTCCCACTCCTTTTTCTGCCAGAGAATAGAGCTGCTGGTTCCCGTTTTCGTCCATTACCCAGATTTTCAGCTTTTCCCAAATTTCATCGCCTTCATCAATAAAGCCATTATGGTCCGTATCATAAGCTGCAAGATCGGCAAATCCATTACCTGACTTTGTTCCAAAAAGCTCCGTGCCGTCATTTATGACTCCGTCGCCATTTTTGTCCAGTGCCAGATAACCGCTGCCCGCTCCAAGGCGGTTGATCTCATCTTCTTTCCCATCCCCGTCAATATCAAACAGAAAAGTCTGGTCAGATAAATCAGCTATGTTTCCGTTTAGGTTAATTACCAGCGGATCACACATATTTACGTGGGTGGAAGTTACTTTTTCCTCATAATATTCCTGAAAACTACGGCTCATTTCCAGATTGAGATTAAAGCTGATTTCTCTTCCGTCCGCACATTTTACAGTCCCTGTAGTGGAATATCTTGCAGTTTCCGTCTCCTGCCGGTAATACTGGGTGCTGTAAGTATATGTCTTGACCCCCAGCCCTGCCGTGGACGCAAGCGTATCCGCCGTGGACACAGTTTCACCTGCATCCTGACTTACCCCTGCTCCTGCATCTGCCGATAATCCCCTTCTGTGAGGGAAAAGAATATCCATCAGATAGTTTAAGCACTGCTGTCTGATTTCCATCAGCTGTTTATGGATGGATGCCACATCTGCATCCCTGACATTTCCCGAACCAAGCGCCTTCGTCTTTGCCCGGAATTCGTCAAATGCAGACTTTAAGGATTCTTCCGGGTTTCGTTTTCCTTCCGTCTGTTTCCCTTCCTGTTCCACATCACCATCCGATAAGTTTCCAAACAGAGCGCCGGTTCCATCCTTAAGGCTCTGTCTCCCAGTCGTAATAGTTAATCTGCTCACCCTCCCGGAAATGGAAGTGTAGCGTCTGTCGGACTCCATTCCTATTGCAGCGGAATCTACTCGCATTCTTCCTCCTTCTCTTTAAGTCCCTTGCCTCTTTTCTCTCCTCCGTGATTGAAAAAACGCAAAAATGATACACAAAAGGGCTGTCCGTTTCCCTGAGGCATACCATCCGTGGCGACTAAATCAATATTTTGTGCTGGTATCCTGGCCATGAACACCTGCAATATATTTATCGGCCGGTTGAATAATATATTTAGGCAAGAGAAAATTTTTACCAGATACTATGTAACGAAACAATTTAAATTTGATATAAAGATAACCCCATAGAGCCATACGGATTAAAAAAATAGCTCTTCTCTGAAACATGTTAACTGATATAATAGGAGGGGCATCGCCCCTCCTGTCTTCCTACCTGGTATGTGTCTGCATTTTCTCTCTGAAGTCCTCCTCTGAAAGTCCGGCCTTATAAGCAGCATCTTTCACAGGCAGAAGATTATCACGCACAAGATCAAACAACATTTCAAGCCTTCCTACCTGAACGCCTTCTCCTCTTCCCTGTTGTATTCCTTTTTGCATTCCCTGTTGTATTCCTTTTTGCATTCCCTGTTGTATTCCTTTTTGCATTCCTTTTTGTATTCCCCTCTGCAGGCCTTCCTGTATTCCTTCATTTCTTATGCTTTTTGCCTCATATTCAAGAACTTTTCCTCCCATTACCGACTTCACTCCTTCCCTGAGATCATTGTATTTCATCGCAATATGTTCTAATACCTTATTTGACATATCAATTATGGTACATTTTGTATATTCATTAACATCCCCTGCATTTACCAATTCCTCAAGCCTGTTTTTTATTTTCTCATACTCCTTCATAAGAAGTTCCAATTTCTGTTTGTCGTTGTTATACTCTTCAAAATGCTTTTCATATGAAAAAATATAAAAAGGAATCAAAAATAACAGTTTCTTTTTAAAAATTTCATCAATTTTATAAAACTGGAGCTTCATTATAGGAATATATATCTGACACTTCCCCCTGGTGTAATAATTTCCGTTTTCAATTTATCCGGCGTTGACTCATGATGCCGAAGAAACAATGCTGCGGAGTGAGGAAACGTTACGCTAAGCATGTTCCCCTCTATTTTTCCCTCGTCCAACGCTATCTGTGTATCATACTCAAAAAATCTGACTAACATACTGCTGTCCGGACTACTCTGACATTCCCAATGGTATTTTTTCACTTCTGTACCAATCACTGTAAAACTTGTATCCGTAATACGCTCTGTTTCGTTCCCATCCTGGCTGTTTAAAAAATGCTCATTAATCGAAAACACAATTTTTTCTTTTCCAATATAATGTTCTCCAAACATTTCATTTATAACTGGTAGAATGAGAACACTGCAATCGTTTAATAATGTGCGAAACACATCATCATATGGTGTGTTAACCAACCTCATTTTTATCCCCCACATATGCAGACAGATGTTTTAATTTTTATAGTTCCACTATTTATAATCTAATTATAGATTACCATTATCTTTAGTATAATACAACAATATTGCATTCATTATTTCATAACGGCTATAAATAATTTTTCATCTCCCGTTTCATGAATAAAAATGTCTTCCCATGTCATATCCTTTATTATAAATAATTCCAATTTACAGCAGTGAGGTCATATGAGAAAAAAGCATACTGGCAGCCAATTCTTTTTTAAATTTCTTCTCCAAATGCTGCAGGGAGCTCTGATTGGGCTGGGGGCTGTTCTTCCCGGCATAAGCGGCGGAGTCCTTAGTGTGGTGTTTGGCGTTTACAAACCAATTATGGAACTTCTCTCAAATCCTTTCCGCAATTTCAGAACCCATATTCCCAGACTATTTCCTTATATTATAGGGGAAGTTCTGGGATTTATGGGAATAGCAGGGCTATTGGCATTTGTGCTTGAAAATTATCCCGCTCCTTCCATCTGCCTGTTCGTAGGTCTGATTGCCGGAATGCTTCCTTCCCTATGGCAGGAAGCCGGTCTGTTTGGACGCACTAAAAATTCTTTTATAGCCATGTTATTGGCTATGTTTGCAGTTTTTACCCTGCTTCTCGGCCTGCGTGCAGCTTCCGTAACCATTACCCCTAATTTCCTGTGGTACCTGTTTTGCGGTTTCTGCCTTGCTCTTAGCATTATTGCACCTGGAATGAGCTTTTCCACCCTGCTGATGCCTTTGGGTCTTTACACTCCATTTGTGGACGGTATCGGGCATTTATCATCGGAAGTTCTTATACCTGCCGGCATAGGAGCACTGATTACCATCCTCTTTCTCTCAAAAGCAGTCAATAATCTGTTTGACAAATACTATTCCCTGGCCTTTCATGCCATTGTGGGAATTGTCATTGCAGCCACCATTATGATTATTCCCTTTCAGAGTTTTAATGTTTCCACCTATTCCTGTATGCTGAACATTTTTTTCCTTGCCGCCGGCATCTTTTCCGCTACAGTTATGGAACGCTGGAATGCAAGTGTGGCTGTATAATTTTCTGCGCTGCAAAAGGAGGCTTCGCGTCCAGTCCGCCTTTCCAATTATCTGCCGGAAAAAGGCTTCGCCCTCCCTTCCGCCGAAGAAAAAAGGCTGGCGCACCGCCAGCCTTAAAGTCATTTTATACTCTGTTATAGTTGATCAGACATCCTTTTAATATAATCTGCCTTTCCTCGTCTGTCATCTCTCCCAGCCGCAGGGTAAATTCCGTAAGTTCCTTTTCCCCTACCTTATATGCTTTAATTACATCCGATTTCTCTTCCACCGCTTTTCGGATTCCGGGCAGGAAAAGATAATCTTTGTTTTTAAATGGAAGCTCCCCTTCCTCAATTAAAAATGGAAGCATCCCCCAGTTAATCAGGTTGGAACGGTATCTCTTGGTTGCATATTCATTTGCAATATTTGCCCATCCGCCCAACACTTTCTGACAGGACGCGGCCTGTTCTCTTGCAGAGCCATCGCCAGGCTTTACCGCAAAGATAGTGGATCCAAATCCCACATTTCCTTTTCCTGTTTCCGGATAGCTCTCTTTAATCACATCCATCACCGGCTTCAGCTCCGGTTTTTCTTCCACAGGACATTTTCCTTCCATTATTGCTTTCTGGGCAGCCTGAATGTCCTTGGCAAGTCCCACATAAGCAGGGTCCTTTCTGGATAAAGTAAACTCAGCAAGTCCCAGCGGATTGGAACGGTAAGAGGATGTTTCACCGGAAGGGATCAGTTCGTCGGTAGTTGTTACCGGGTCGTGGATTTCCGACACAACACGCAGAACCAGATTCTCCGGCAACGCTGTCATTGCCGGCCAGTCCTTAATATTGGGGCCAAACTGGATTTCTACAGCAGGATCTGCCACCCCTTTGGCGTCAAACACCCTGTTTGCATAAATATTGGCATCAAAATGATACTGGTATTTGTTCACCGGCCCATCAAACTCCGTAGCGGCAGTAAGCACGCCTTTGTTGGCCGCAGTTGCCGCAATAGAACGAGCGTCCATAAGGGCAACAGAAGAAATTTGTCCATTTTGCAGTTTGGATCCTTCCCTGTTAGGGAAATTTCTGGTGGAGTGGCGGATACTGAACGCATTGTTTGCCGGCGTATCTCCCGCCCCAAAGCATGGGCCGCAGAATGCTGTTTTCATAACAGCCCCCGTTTCAAGCAGCGTTGCCGCACAGCCGTTTTTAATCAGTTCCATATAAACAGGCATGGAGGCCGGATATACGCTTAAGGTAAAACCGTCTGAACCAATATAAGTTCCTTTCATAATATCCGCTGCCGCACAGATATTTTCAAATCCGCCTCCCGCACAGCCTGCAATAATTCCCTGATCCACCAAAAGCTTGCCATTCTTCACCTTGTTTTTCAGGGTAAAGTCCACTGCCCCGTCTAAAGAAACTGCCGCCTTTTTCTCCACATCATCCAGAATATCCATCAGGTTTGCATTCAGTTCATCAATGGTATAAGTATTGCTTGGATGGAACGGCATGGCAATCATAGGTTTAATGGCGCCCAGGTCTATGGTAATCATACCATCATAGTAAGCAGCCTGCCCTGGGTTCAATTCCTTATATTCTTCTTTTCTTCCATGAATATCATAAAATTCTTTAATTACATCATCCGTCCGCCAGATAGAAGATAAACAGGTGGTTTCTGTAGTCATAACATCAATCCCAATTCTAAAGTCGGCGCTTAAAGCAGACACACCGGGACCTACAAATTCCATCACTTTATTTTTTACATATCCACTGGCAAAAACTTCTCCGATTATGGCAAGGGCAACGTCCTGAGGCCCTACGCCTTTTACCGGCTCCCCGGTCAGATATACGCCAACCACACCGGGCATATTAATATCATAAGTCTGGTTTAACAGCTGTTTTACCAGCTCCGGGCCTCCCTCACCCATGGCCATAGTGCCAAGAGCGCCATAACGGGTATGGGAATCAGAGCCTAAAATCATTTTCCCGCCTCCTGCAAGCATTTCCCTTGCAAACTGATGGATAACCGCCTGGTGAGGGGGTACATAAACACCGCCATATCTTTTCGCACAGGACAGACCAAACATATGGTCATCTTCATTAATGGTTCCACCTACTGCACACAAAGAATTATGACAGTTGGTCAGCACATAAGGCACTGGGAATTTTTCCAGTCCGGACGCCCTTGCTGTCTGAATAATGCCCACAAAAGTAATATCATGGGAAGTCAGCTTGTCAAACTTGATTTTCAGCTTGTCCATGCTGCCTGATGTATTATGTTCCTTTAAAATATTATAGGCAATTGTCTGCTGCCGGGCCTCTTCCTTTGTAATCTCTTTTCCCGTTTTAGCCCCTACTTCTGCAAGAGCCTGCCCGCCCTCCGGAATAACTTCTGTGCCGTTTACCAGATAAGCGCCGCCTTCAAACACTGATATCATATAACTTTCCTCCTCATGGGGTATATTTTCAACACTGTAATCTCTATTATAAATTAAAATACCTGGGTTTGCAATTCCACAGTCTCCTGTGCGTCCTTCCTTTAAAATATCTCTCAGTTATCTTTGAAAGTTGATTTCCATGCACCTACATTTTATCCCACAAATCAATCATCTGCCTGGCAAATGATAGCTCCCTTCCTGTCCATCCATACAAAATACAGGTACGATAAGCATATTCCGGGATGCAGACATTATTGTAGCCTGCTGTCTGTATGGAAAAGACATTTACGTCCGGATTGACCTGCCGCCTGTATGCAAGTATCAAATCAAAAACATTAATGTATGTACCCCTGCCCCGTTTACCGGGTGCACAGCAAAACCCCAGCGCCTGATATTTTTTCTGCTGTTCGCTGGTTCCATATAGTCCGCCGTGTCCTGCCTGCTGGTCAGAATAAATGAAAATCTGGTCCCAGCGCTCCTTCTTTTCAATTGCATGATAAAAGAACTCCCAAATACCGCCTTCTGTCGCTCCCCCTACATCTGCATGTCCATTTTGGCTTATCTCCCTGCATTGACGCAAAATCTGCCCCCGGCTGGAGACAGGGAACACTTTTAACCGGTCGCCAAACTTTCCCACGTATCCTTCTTCCGATGCGGCTGCGCCAATTACAGAAGATAGATTATCAATTTCCGCCACCCGGACCGTTCCGTATTCTGATGGGACTGTTCCCCACGCTGAACCGGAATTATCCGATAA
The DNA here is from genome assembly GCA_947381965.1 of uncultured bacterium. GTDB lineage: Bacteria > Bacillota > Clostridia > Lachnospirales > Lachnospiraceae > Suilimivivens. The sequence continues at coordinate 22,332 of CANCXX010000022.1, read as the reverse complement.
GCACATAGTTTTTCCTTTAAACCTGGGCAGGTTCTTCATAGACAAATCCATGCACTCTTCCAGCGTATCTAAAATCCAGGGCTTATGGGCGCATTCACTTTTTTCCACCATCTGGTAAGCGCTGTAATAACGGAAGGGAAACTGCCTGCCCTTCGCCACCCCGCCTTTTAACCTGTCCAGATAGTCTTTTGCAAACCTGACCTCTCCCTTTTCGCTAAACACTCCCCGGATATTTCTCAGAAGCGCCATATGCCCCATAGGAATCTGGTAAAAAATGTCCTTCCATTTCATTCCTTCTGAACGAAGATTCTCCCATGTTTTCTTTGCATCTGGCAGACAAATACCCTCTGCCCCCATAAATTCATCAATAACAGGCGAATGGGCATGGGTAATGCGTACTGCGTCCCTAAGACCTATTTCCGCATTTTTATACTTGGCGGCTTCATAAGCATCCAGCCCCTCCAGCGCTCTTGCAAGAGAGCGTTTCAATATGCTGGGCATATTCTGTTTTCCATGATTAATATACAAAAAATAAGCCAGCTGCGATAAGGCATCATCCCCCCTTATCATAACCTGCTGCTGGATTTTGCCAAACATCCCCGGATTTTTCCGGGTAAATATTTCCCTGTCAGGATGCAGCGCCGCCCTTACCATAATTACCTGAGGATTCAGACGCATTAAAAAATCCTGTCTGAGCGTAACTGCCCAATTTAACGTTCCCTCAAAGTCTGCTAAAAGCGCCTCATCTATAGCCGCTTCCATAATTTCAGTGGTGGTGCGCCCATCCCATTCGTCCGCAAAAAGCAGGCAGCCATCCAGCAGCCTGCAGCTTTGATACCTGGCGTCTTTCGTTCTTCCTCCCAGCCCGCCGCTGCGGTAATAGGAAGGTTCTCCAAATATAGAAGATGCTGTAATCATTTTAAGCGTTTGAAGCGGTCCTATCTGATAGGATTCACCGCCCATAAAGTTCATTACTATATCACTCTTTCCGGCATAATCCAGTACATCCCGAAAACGGCTCAATTTTATCGCCTCCACCTGTTAGGAACAGTCTTGAAATAACTTGTGTATCTGACTTGTCTAAATTTCCATAGCCGTTGTTGTCATCAGTCTCCGTAGCCCACTACGGCTCCTTCTTCCGCCTGGCCTATGGAAATTTATCCAGCGTCATCTGCACAAGTTATTTTGCGACTATTCCTTAAGAAAACGTTCATGATTGCTTTACGTACTAAAAATACCCCAAGAAAAAGCGGAAACGGTATATATCGTGCTCTACCCATTGAGCTACTGCCGCATCAAGCCGCGGCAGATGGGACTCGAACCCACAACAACGCGATCCTATAGTCGAAGTAACCGTCCCCTGCGCATCGGGGTATTTACTCTATATTATTGCCTTAAAAAGTTTATTTGTCAAGTTTTTCACTTTTATCGTTTCAGTAATGTTTTTAAGCCGTTACTATTCACGGCCTGGGAGCCGCTCATAATAACAATTCGGAGCGATATTCCAAGTTTTGCTTCGCAAAAATCGCCCCTCACTCCTGCATCATGTTCTCACGGAATGCGCAACAAGTGCGCATTCCTGACCCGTGAATAGTAACTTTTAAGCCTGCATTTCTTAACAGGAGTTTTTTACATGACATAAAAGCTTGGGCGGTGCTTTTGTTTTCAGAGGAAAATATTAAATATGCCTTTCTTATAGTAATAAAAACAGTTTAATCGCCCAAATATAATTATGGTTATCTAAACCCTCTTTAAGGAAACCGTCCCCACTCTTTTTAAATTAGTAGAATGATTTAAAATATCACCAGGCGTCACAAACATGGCATCCACTGGCATATCACAGTTCATCAGTTCCAGGAAATGCTTCAGACGGGAGCAAAATCCCTCTGCCTTCTGTGCTGCAGATGCGATCTGTTTCTGCACCTTATCCTCATCCGTCTCCTTTAGACAGTTTTCCTGCTGCCCATTTTCTTCTGCCTCTAAAAACGCCATACACAATTCCTTATAAAGCGCTTCTTCTTCCCCTTCCTTAAGGCAGTTCGAAAAACTGCTAAAGCTATTGCAGATGTTCCTATTTTCCTTCTGGTAATGGGCCAGGCATATATTGCCCGAAGCATTTTCTTCAAGAGTCCTATTGGCGTCATTCCACAGACAACCATCCGCAATATTAATTCTATATTCTTCTCCACAATCATAAAAAATCTGATAAATATACTGAGAGCACACCATTGCCCTTCCCTTATAATGCAGCGCATTCTGAATCATCAAATCCAGCTGCAGACAAGCTGCGTCAATGATATGATCCGCAATCTTTAGAATCTTTGGGGTTGGCACAATATACCGGTAAATCAGCAAGCCTCCCAAAAGTACCAGACCTGGAAAATCATATTTGTTTTTATTCTGCAAATAAGCGTCCGCACAACACAGCAAGGGGCCTGCGTCCGGTTCTGATGCAAGGCGCAGAACATAAACGTCATCTCCCTCTGAAACCGAAACCCTGTTTACCTGAACGCCATCGGCAAGATTTTCCGTAATAGAATCTTCCGTATACACCATAGCCGCATGACACACATCCGAATGCGACAATACGGCAATGGCCCTGCTAAACCAGCAATCCTCTGCCTTAAAAATAATAATATCACCTTTTTTCATATTCACCTCTCCGTTTTAGTCCCTGTCCAACCAATACAATTTTTTACTTTTCCGCGCTGCCGCCTTCCAATCCTACAGACACATGAAACACCTCTTCCTCACATGCTAATGTCAATACGCCATGATATTTATCTGCAATTCTTCTGACAGAAGAAAGTCCAATGCCCTCCTGTCCTGTTTTGGCTGAGATAAATGTTCCCCCTTTCTTCTGAACCAGACCGGAACAGGAATTATCCATGACAATAATAAGCCTTCCCTGCACAGGCTGTATACGAAGAACAATAAAGCCTTTGCCTTTTTCTTTTCTTTGACAGGCCTCCAACGCATTTTCCAGCAGATTTCCTATTAATACTACTGCGTCCGCATCAGCAATTGCAATTTTTTCCGGATATTCCACCCAAACCTCAAAGGAAATATTGTTCTCCCCGGCAAGCTCCCCATAGTAAACAATCAGGGCGTTTACCGCCTGATTTTCACAATAAGAAATGGGAAGATCCGGGGGCAGGGAAGTAATATAGCTCTGCATGTAGCTTAACAGAGCTTCTTTATCATCCTGCTGCACATATGCCTGTATAACGGCAAGCGTCTGCCTTAAATCATGCTTTGCCCTTCTGGCGTCATCCATACGCTTTTTCAGATTTTCATATCGGACTGACTGCATTCCCAACTGATAATTCTCTGCTTTTAGTCTCATGCTTGCATTGCTTTCCTCCAAAAGGTGCATCACCAGATAGGTAACAAAAAGGGCTCCCAGATTAAAAAATACTGCAAAAAGCATATTGCTCCGGCTAACGGAAAACGACATAACTCCGCCGCTTGCATACATACTGTAGTAATAGGAAAGGCAGAAAGTGGCCGGTACCAGCCATAGAAATCTCCAATATCTGCTATTTTCAGGAAAAGCTATAAGACTTCTCAGCTTCCTTCCAAGCATCCGGTAAACAAACGGATAACTGATCAGATAATCAATTATCAGGGCAGCGGAAATATACAAAGAATATGGGCGTTCCGCTGCCTGCGGAAATATACGGCAAGTAAAATAATTAAATACAATTGTTGTAAAACTTCCATAATTTAAAATGGTCAGAAGGACAAAAAGAAGTTTTGCTAACTCCGCTTTGATAAAAATAACATAATAGCCAAGATAAAGCGCTATCCACAATATAGATAAAAATGCAGCAGTGGAAAGTCCTCTTAAAGCCACAATACGGCTTAACACCATAAAAATATAAAGCGCTATGGCAGCTGCCACAGTCGTTTTTTCAGAAAAACGCAGGGAGTCCCTGAAAGGAGCAACTGCAAGAATCAGATTGGGGAATAAATCCACTAAAACATAAAGCATAATTTCCATTATCCGAAAAAAGTCCATGTTCCCTGTCCCATTTACCTGCTTTTCCGCACAGGCGCCTCCCTGACCTTGTGAAACAAAAATTCCGAATACACCTTTAGAATCTCGTTATGATCCTTCTTTCTAAAAGGAATACGCTCTCCACAATCCATAAAAAAAGTCAGGTCGCTCATATGCTCCACATGGTTCATATTAATCATGCAGCCCCTGTAACACATTAGAAATTCAGGATATGGAGCAAGCATCTGATTCAATTCCGAAAACGACATCCGGGAACGCTGCATTCCGAAAGTGTTGGTATGTATTTGTACATAATGACCGGAAATATCACAATATACGATATCTCTCAAAGGAATTTTTATTGTCTGATAGCCACTTGTAATTTCTATAAAACGTCGCTTTTTTAATTTTTTCAGGTTAATAGCAGACATAAACTCTGCAATATCTTCATAAGAAATGGGTTTTACAAGATACCCAGACGCCTGTACCTTATACCCCTCCACCGCATAATCCCGGCTGGCAGTGGCAAACACAATGACAGCCAAAGGATCCTTTTTTCTGATGGAATAAGCCGTATCCATCCCTGATAAAGATTTTAAGTAATAGTCAATAAAAATAATGTCATACGAATCTTTTGCAAATGTGAGAAGAAACTCTTCCCCACTGTTAAAATTATATATAAGCGGCAACTCCCCCACATATGTGTTTAAAAAATAAGTGTTTAAATGTGCGGTTATAATGTCACTGTCTTTTGTTAAATCTTCAACAATTGCTATCTTCATAAAAAACGCTCTCACCTGGTACTAAAATGTAATGAATCATTATAATTCCTTAAAAAACGATTTTCAATATTGGCGGCCAAAATGGTATGTTTAGATGTCAAAATATGGAAAATCCTGCCATAAATGGTAGCATAGTAACAGACACATTTTATATGGAATTCAGGCGCTTGTCCCAGAGCCGTCTGAAAAATATAAAAAAACAACATAATCAGAAAGGAGCATACAAATGAGTAACAAATTAGTTGTTTTACAGGGAAAATCTTTTTATGTGGAGCTCCAGTCAATGCTGGGGTCTACCAATTATGGCTGGTGTCTTAAATCCATGCCGGCGGAACTTCTTCTTACAGGGACCCAGAACACCCACACAAGACCGGGAATCTCTCCCATGTTGCAGCGCTTTTATTTTTCAGTTGTGTCAGCGGAAACTATCAATGTGGAGGTTGATTTTGTACTAGCCTGCCTGTCAAATGTTTCAGATGTATCTGACGAATTTAAGGCTGAAATCCAAATTGTCCCCAGCAATTCAGATGAATTTGTATCTTATAGTGAAAACGGCCCGGCTCCCGGAGTCATATATGGTATTACCTATGCAGGGGACCAGGCACCTGTATGCAGTGACAATGCCGCCCTTTTCAAATATGGATATCCCTGTGTGGATAATACCCCTTTCATAAGACGCAATTCCTGGGGCCCGGAGAATACTCCATTTATACACAAAAATGACTGCAGTACAAATACTGCCTTTAAATATGGGTACCCTTGCGGCGTAAATGATGCCAATCTTAAGTATGGATATCCCTGCGGCGTAAACGACGCGAACCTTAAGTACGGGTACTCCTGTGGTGTAAACGATACAAGACTTGCATATGGATACCCCTGCGGTGTAAATGACGCCTCCCTTAAATATGGATATCCGGTTATGGAATATGGTCTTCCTTATGCTGCTGACCTTGCGGCAATGCCCTACGGACTTGTATATTCCAATAACGCCTGCGCAGATTATACCATGGACAGCCGTCCATATGGTATGGTATACACTGGCCAGGAGGCCCGTTTATATGCTTTTCCAATGACTAAATAAAAGCCCCGTTGCTGGCGGGAATAAACAGAAGCCTGAAACAGCCCCGCCTAGACAGGCCTCTCATAGAAATCCGGCAATTTTACCGACGGCATTTTTTGTGGATGGCTTGACGGCCTGCCTGGGTGTAGGCGAAACTGGAATTTTAAATAGGAGAATATATGAAATATCAACCAATTACCTGCGTCTGGGAAGTGACTATGGGCTGTAATATGAGATGCGGCCATTGTGGTTCTTCCTGTGAAACGCCTCTGCCAGACGAACTTACCACCGAGGAGGCGCTGAATCTGTGTGACCAGATTGCAGACTTAAAACTTAAGTGGGTTACGCTCTCCGGCGGGGAGCCCCTAACCAGAAAAGACATTGCCATGCTGGTAAAGCGCCTGACCAGTCAGGGGGTTGCTGTAAATATTATTACAAACGGTTGGCTCCTGGATGAGAATATGGCAAAAGCTCTTAAAGACAGCGGTATTTCCACAGCGGCCATCAGTATAGACGGCACCAGGGAGATCCACAACATGATCCGAAAAGAAGGCGCCTTTGAACATGCCGAAAAAGCCTTTTTGACGCTTAAAAGCCTGGGAATAAAAACAGGTGCGGTAACAACAATTACCAACCAGAATGTACATATACTAAACGAATTAAAAGAAGAACTGATACGCATCGGTGTCAGCACATGGCAGGTACAGCTTGGGCTGCCCATGGGAAACCTGAAAGACAAACCTGACTGGCTCCTTGCCCCTGAAAAAGTAAAAGATATTATTGACTTTTGCTATGATACTGCCAAGGAAGGCAGAATTAAAATTTATCCGGCAGACTGTATCGGATATTACACCAAAAAAGAACTTGCCATAAAAAGATTATCTTACCAGACAAATATGGTTTCCATCTGGGATGGCTGCAATGCAGGCATCAGAGGCTTTGGAATTTTGCATAACGGAGAGATCTTAGGCTGCACCTCCATCCGTGAAAGAAGCTACATTGAAGGCAGTATAAGAGAGCGCAGTCTTCGGGATATCTGGGAAGATGAAAACAGCTTTTCATGGCGCAGAAAAATAACGAAAGACCAGCTCTCCGGCGACTGCCGTACCTGTACTTATAGCAGTAAATGTCTAGGAGGATGCCCCAATACCCGGCTTACCATGGAGGGAAGCATTTATTCTGAAAACCGTTACTGTGCTTATAACCTTGAATTAAAAAATCTGAAAAAAAAGTATGAAAATATCTCAGACCCACAGGAATTATTCCTGCTCTCAGACAGCATGATAAGACAGGGGGCGCATCAGGAGGCCGCCGCCGCATTGGATCAGGTCCTTAGGCTGGAACCTGAAAATATAAATGCCCTGCTTGCCAAAGGCTATGCAGAATTCATGTGCGGTAATTATGAACTGTGCAGGGAAGCCAACGCCAAAGCCCTGCAGCTGGATGCTGACAGCCGGGAAGCCCTAAGAGGATACGCTCACGCCCTTTACCGACTGGGAGATACCGGTGAAAGCCTGCGCTACATGAGAAAAGCCGCTTCCATGCCTGGCAGAAATCAGCAGGAATTTGCAAGAGATTTACATGCAATGGAAACTGGCTCTTTATAAGCCTTTTGTCAGATAAGGTGCAAACCCAATGACCCTTTGGAAGTTTTGCACCTTAATCCTTGAAAAAGCAACTTTATATTACCCAAACAAAAATGCCAAAATTCTTCTTTATTCTATTATGTATTTATCAGCTACTTCCCCATAGGTCTTGCCAAAACGATAATACCCAATTGTTCCTCCCCTTGAAATATTATCTTCCACCTGTGGGTCAAACACATATGTAGCGCCATCAATCACAATTACAGTCCACGCATGGGGCGTATAACCTCCATCCGCTTTATGGGTCAAACCGCCCTGCACACGACAGTCCAGTCCTATAGCCCTCACCATATATGCAAATGCAGCAGAATAATGATCACAAACACCATAATGACTGGTCAGAACATCATATACCATAAAATCTTCAAAAGTCATATTCCCGGACATCCATACGCCCCAGTTGTCGCTTATGCCATATTCCGTATTCATAATCAGCCAGTCATAGCAGGCCTTCACTTTGTCATAGGTTGTCATTTCTTCCGTAATAATCTGTGCAAATATGTGTTCAATTATATCGTTTACTTCCTTTGAACCTGACCATACCGGCACTAAAACTGCAGAATTAATCACATCCTTTACGTTTCCGCCAGTTTTCTTTTGACTGCTGCGATCTGCTGTCGGAATTATTAAGGATGCCTCCGCATCTGACATCGGTTTCCTTCCTTCCGCCCTTCCATGTTCCACATAATGTTGATAAAGTGCGGCTGCGTCTGTGCCATAAGCCGCCACTACATCCGGATTACTTGCCCCATAAAAATCTGCGTCGAAAACGGTTCCATCCGGCATAGCTACCGGTGCCCCATATACCGTCAGTGACGAACCTGCAATAGCAGCGACTGCGAAAACTGTTACGAAACCTCTTTTTACCTTTTTTCCCACTTTCCTTCCTCCTCTTCTGTTTATCAGCCTGCAAAACAAGCTCTAGAGCGTGTTTGAAAAATGCTTCCCAGCAGATGTGCGTCACAATTTGTGGGAGATTTGTGCCAAATGAAGGGCGCATAGCGGGCTATGTAACCTGAATTTGGCGCAAATATCACGCAAATGTGGGGACGCGGTTTTCCGCGTGCAGATGTTGGAAATGATTTTTCAAACACGCTCTAGCTCCACGCCCTTAACAGAATGACTTTTGCATCGTTTGAAGCTTTATTATAATATATGTCAATTTTATAGTAAACTTCCGTATAAAAATAATTTTATTTTTTTGTTTTTTGATTCAGCTCACTTTTAGCTGATTCAGCTTCTGCAGTCTGGTATCGCTCTTTTTTGTCAGCATGTAAAATAACATGTTCTTCCAGCCATCTTGCCACACCATCATTTATATTACTGCCAATTATCCCCGTTGCATGTGCCTTCAGCTCTTCCACTGCGTTTTCCACTGCATAGGCCTCGTCTGATATCTGAAACATGGGAATATCATTAACAGCATCCCCAAAAGAAATGACTTTCGTGCAGCCCAGCATTTCCTTTAGCTTTTCTATGGCATTTGCTTTGGTGGCTTTTGCGGGCATAATTTCACACCAGTATTCCGGTCTGTACAATTCCTGCTGGATGGTGCAGCGATACCGGCTGTCTTTTGAAAAAATATCGTATACCGGCAGGAGTTCCTCTTTTTCACCAATACAGGTAAAGTAAAACATATCCCCCTGGTACAGCGCTTTTGTGTCTCCTTTAATGGGATTCATCCGCCTGTCCCCCTTTTTTAGGCCAATGTACCGCTTCACTCCATCATTCTCTTTTTCTGTATTCCAAGATACTTTCTCCACACCATTTATAAAAGAATACACTAACGGACTGATATTCTGCTTTTCAAGGACGGATTGAACCTGATCCATTTCTTCTTCCTCAAATCTCTCTTTTGCCAATACCTCCCCTGTATCCGGCCGGATAATAAATGCGCCGTTATAGATGATAACAGGATTGTCCAGTGACAGCCCTCTTGTAACCACACTGGCAGATACCAGCGACCTTGCAGTGGCATAAGTAAAAACCATCCCATTTTTCACCAAATAATTGATAATTTTTATACTTTCAGAATTAATCCTGTCATTTCTGTTTAACAGCGTTCCATCTAAATCAGTTACATATAATATTTTTTCCATTAACACTTTCTTCTCCTTCTCGCCACATTAAACAGGAAGCCGCTAAGCCTTTTTTAACACACATATGTACAAAAATTCACTCTCCCACATCCGGGCTTCTACAACATTCTCTCCCTTACGGAGTTCTTTAATGTCAAATTTCAATTTCCAAAATTCCTTCAACCTTTCTCTGGTAAATGCTGTTCCTGTTTGTCTGCACTTGTAAAACTCATAATCATCCACTTCATCCGCACCATCTTCTCCTGCCGCGAAACACAGCAAAATAAAATATCCATTATCTGCCAATATTTCTGATACCATATCTCTATATTGCAAACGTCTGTGTGGTGTCAAATGATGAAAAATACCACTGTCTATTATCAAATCAAACTTCTTATCCCTTAAATCCAACTCAAAAATATTTCCTGCCTTAAAGACAACTTTTTCCGCCCTGCTTTCTCTTGCGATTCTCTTTGCATTTTCTATTGCAATTTCTGATAAGTCATATGCTTCTGTATACACATTATTTTTAGCCAGAAAAATGGCATTTCTTCCCTCCCCGCAACCAAATTCACAGGCATTTCTGATATTATGCTCTTTTATGAAATCAACCACACATTTATCTGGCAGTTTATTATATTTTAAAAAAGGAGCCGGTTTGTCCCTCTTAGCATAAAAAGTGTTCCAATCAACTCCTTCCGTATACTTGTCAAGCATATTATATAAATCTTCTATTGTATTGATAAAGTTCATGCGCACCTCCGACAATTCCCCACTCGTATTCCAGCCTTTATCTGCTGTTCCAATCTCTTCCTAACATATTTTATCTGCTGTTCAAATCCTTTGCCATACATAATGATTCTGGCATATCCGCATATGGACCATAACCTGGAATTTCTTTAAAACCCAATTTTTTATATACGGCACAGGATTCAACTAATAACTCCCCAGTTTCAAGAACCATTCTTTTATATCCCAATTCCATAGCCCACTCTATTAACAGAGAAACCAGTCTGCTTCCTAAACCCTGTCCCTGATATTCGTTATGTACAAACACTCGTTTTAATTCTATATTTTCATCATCATATCTTCTTATAGCTCCACCGCCAACCACCTTATTATCTGCATAGACAACTATTGCTTCTTTAATTTCATCCAGCTGATTATATTTTTTGTATTTATCTCTTTTTATTTTTTTTCCAACACGTAAGTCTAAATCCCTATCAAGAAGTCTGCAATTTTCTATAAAATCTTTATCCTTACCATCCGTTCTTTTAAAGATAGCTTCTCCACCTAATTTTTTCATATTAGTTTAATCCCCTTTAATCATACAGCCTATAAAATACTCCTAATTATTTTTTATGTTCCTGCCGGAATTCCCTTGGCGTCATTCCAGCCAATTTTTTAAACATTTTACCAAAATAAGCACTGTTATGAAAGCCTGTCATAAACGCTATATTTGTGATAGATTCATCTGTTTCCCGCAAAAGCCGTTTTGCCTGCTCGATCCGGTAATGAATGAGATAGTCCATAGGAGTCTGATGAAAGGTATTCTTAAATGAGCGGATACATTCTTTGGGACTGATGTTGGCATGTTCAGAGATATTGGCAACCGTTATATTGTCCTGATAATGCTTGTGAATAAAACTTAAAATATCCCTGGTGCGCTCATGGGTATAAGCAGCCTGAAGGCTGTTTTTTTGCCGCTGCAGGCCTATTTCTTTCACCAGCACCAGCCATGCCTGCGATAACAGATTTCGTACCTGGAACTCTGAATTTTCTGTTTTGCGCAGCCTGGTTAAGCAGTGTAAAAGTTCCAAAAATTCCTTTCCGCTTTCCGTATCTTCTTTAATGACCATAACCTCAATGGATTGATTCTGAAGGACAGGATTCAGGTATTTTGTTTCAAAAATACTGCGGTAATGTCCTGCAAGCAGGATGGGATGAAACAGATGGGCGTGTTCAACTGCAACAGACGCCCCTTTTGCTTTTCGTTTTGTGTTCATTATATTCGTATTGATAAAATAAGCCTCGCTCTGCCGGACAGTATATGTGCGATTTACCGTCTCAATGATAATGGAACCTTTATACGCATAATTAAATTCCAGTTCCTCATGCCAATGCCAGGGAATCGTATAACTGGTTAAATCCCTTTCGTGCATGGTGTATGGGAATTCATATGTAATCCCGTCAATCTGTTCAACAGCGTTTTCATCCTGTATAAACGAGTAATTCATCCGTTTGTCCTCCGATAGGATTATGGCAGGACTTCTTTGGCAGTCCCAAAGGTCAAATTTATTATAAAAATATTCTCTATTTTGTCTTTATATTTATATTATATGTCTCCAAATTCATATTTTCAATCTGTTCTTTTTGATATAATCCATCTATCATCAAAAAAAGGAGCTGCTATTATGGTAAACAATTTTAACTTTTATTCGCCTACGGAGGTAATCTTTGGAAAAGGAGCCCAGTGTTCAACAGGAAAATATATCAAAAAGCACGGCGGGACAAAAGTATTGGTCATACACGGAAGTAATCGTGTCTTAAAAAATGGCCTGATGGATGAGATAAGGGCATCCATGAAAGAGGAAGAGCTGGCTTATGAACTGTTAGGGGGCGTTGTTCCCAATCCACGCCTTTCCAAAGTTTATGAAGGGATTGAGCTGGGGAAAAAAATGCAGGCAGATTTTATACTGGCTGTAGGCGGCGGTTCTGTCATTGATACCGCAAAGGCAGTTGCCTATGGCCTTGCAGAAAAGGACAAGGATGTATGGACGCTTTTTGAACATACCCGCACAGCAGAAAAATGCCTGCCTGTGGCGTCTGTCCTGACCATTGCAGCGGCTGGCAGCGAAACCAGCATGGGGGCGGTGATCACAAATGAGGAAACAAAAGAAAAACGGGCCTATGATGACAATCTGGCACGGCCTAAATTTGCAATCATGAACCCTGCGCTGACCATTGAGCTTTCCGATTACCAGACCCAAAGCGGCTGTACAGATATTATGATGCACACGATGGAACGCTATTTTACCAACGGTGGAAATATGGAAATCACCGATTCCATTGCGGAAGGATTGCTACGCACGGTAATGACAAATGCAAAAATTCTGCACGCCAATCCCCAGGATTATGACGCAAGGGCCGAGGTGATGTGGGCCGGCTCTCTGGCCCACAACAATCTAACCGGATGCGGAAACGCTGGGGGCGATTTTGCCACCCATATGCTGGAGCATGAGATCGGCGGCATGTTTGACGTAACACACGGCGCAGGGCTGGCAGCAGTGTGGCCTTCATGGGCAAAATATGTCTACAAAAATGCCTTGCCGCGGTTTGTCCGCTATGCGGTAAATGTTATGCAGGTAGACCCGGAAGGGACAGACGAAGAAATTGCCCTGAAAGGGATTGCTGCAATGGAGGAATTTTACCATTCTATTGGTATGCCGGTAAATATGAAAGAATTAGGTGTAACACCAACGGACAGACAGATTCACGAAATGGCTGTGCGATGTGCAAAGGCCTGCGGAGGGCAGAAAGGATCAGCAAAAATACTGTGTCAGGATGATATGGAAGAAATATACCGTCTGGCATTGTAAAAAGGATGCTGCCCACGCGTTTAAGAAAACCTGTGACTGCAGAATTTCAGAAATTCAAGAAAGAAAAAAGCATAAAAAGGCATAAAGACCTTGCCGACATTCAGCTTCCAGCTGCTTGGCTCATTATTTGCGCAAGTCAGCAAGGTATTCTTTATGCCATTGTATATATCCCGGAGGATCCGGCAAATATTCTCATAGCTTCTAATCAACAGAGAGGATTTGCTTAGTGCTATGCGCTTATCCTCGGTTCGTTATACTTATTCCTCACTCTCCAGCTGTCCATACTTTCCATATGTCCTGCCGTCAAGCAGCGTCCATTCCTTCCTTCCGTTAGCTGCTCTGCCTAATACAACAGAAGCTGCGGCGGAAGAGCTTGTAAATGTATGGTCCCTTACAAATATGCCATCTGCAATCGTACCATCTGCAATCAGGGAATTTCTCAGGTCAAAATATCCCTGAGCAAACCCATCCGTAACATCCCTTGAAATCCTACTGCCAGAAAGTACAACAAAATTGTCGTCATCAAGTGGATACCCAAATGCGTTGCCACCTCTTCCAAAAAGAAGAAATCCTTCACGCTCCTTCTTCTTGTCACTCTTTTGAAGATCCCAATTCTTCGTAAATATATCCAGCAAATCTTTCTGTCTTTGGTGAACAATCTCAGGAGTCCATTTATCAAAACTGAGCACCTGAGTCGTCAACTGATATGAAGATGTTCCGCTTTTTGTAGAAAAATATTTTGTTTTCTTCGTATCAAAATCATAATTCTGAGCCGCGCTGTTTCTTTGCCTTGTAAGCGGAACAAGATTTGCAATTCTATTCAGCCAGTATTGACGCTCCTTTGACTCGGACCATATGTCAAACCATTCGCTTCCTACACTCGGATTTTGTGGCAAAACATGCTCTATCGTAAACAGCTTTGCATTATATGTAGCACCACCATCCGAGACAAATGAATCAAGCCTCTGAATGATATAGTTTCGTCTGGCTGAAGGCATCGTGTATATTTCACCGTTAAGTGTATTCAGAAATTCTTCTTTTTCCCACTCCGTCAATTCAATATTCTTAAGAGGATCCCCCAATGAACTATCGGCTCTTTCCTTCATTTCTGCCAGAACAAACTTATATCGGGCCATTCTGTGATTAACATCTTGCGCTGTCACTTGCAGATAAGAAGCCAATCTTTCAAGCTTTTTGATAAACCATAACAGATAATCTGAATTATCCGGATAAAGCGTCATAAAGAGAAGTGCCGGAGGCATCCAGTCATAGTTATTGTTTTTATTGAGCCAATATAAATAGTTGTTGATCTCTTCCGCATTCTTTGACGATGTGTACTCACAACATTTCAGCTTCATGTACGCCATGGTATAAGGCTCAAGATAATTATCAATAAGCGACTTCGGAGTTGTTTCCGGAACAACATATGTTCTAAACTCATCCAGCAAATTCTTTTTTGCCTTTTCCATAGTAAAGATAGTTCTCGTATGAGTGAAAACCTCGTTAAAACCGTCTCTGCCTACCATGTTTTCAAGATTCTCCCACTTGTCCGTATATGTCTGCTGAAGATCCGGAGGAAGCTTTCCTATTGTTTCCGACTTAATAATATCCGTCGGTAACAGATTTAACCCTCTGCTGTTCATAACAGAGAAAACTCTAAAAGCTGATGCCTGACTTGGAGTTGAAACTGCAACAAGATAACATCGGTTTAGAAGAAAATTGCTGAACTTCAGTAATTCATCCTCATCATCTTGAAATGTTTCCCTAAATTTTTCTCTCAAAGACCGGCAGTTTTCCTGAATATGTTTCTTGGACTCAGTATCCAGGGTTGCCGGATCCTGTTTGAGCAAATCATCAATCTTCACATTCTGAATATATTTGTTAAAGAAAGGCTGATCCCATTCCCTTAAGAATACCCGTGGCTGGCTCGCAATCCCCGCAAGCTTGTTTCCCTTCTCCTGCAATATCTCCATGCATGAGGACTTATCATCCGGATCCTTCAGGCTATCCGCAAGTACGGAAAAGAGAATGGTCAACGTGGTAAGTCGTTGCTGCCCGTCAATAACATCCGCCTTTCTGTCTGTATTCTCTTTGATCAGAACGATGCTGCCTAAAAAGTAATTCTCATCTTCCTGCTCAGAAACATAAAATCCATACAAATCATTAAACAGAGTGTCTGTTTCCTCCACCGTCCAGGCATACGGTCTTTGGTATGCAGGAATATGATATTCAAAATCCGAGCTAAATATTTTCAGCAACTGATATTCATGTCCATTGATTTCACTCATACTCTAATCCTCTCTTTTTTGATATTATATAGGTAATTACGAAACTCGTAAACCTGCTGAATATTCTGACAATATATTTTGCGAAAAGCCTTATGCACCATGGAATCAAGACCATAGAAGACAGGAGAGACGCTCCCCGGCTGTCTTCTGTCCTTCTGGGCTTGATGGAATGCCCAGTGCAACAGGATTTGAGTGGAATATATTTTCAGAATATTTCCATAACTTCAAGTTTCGCAATTACCTATTGATATTATATTGTGCCATATCTATGCACTCTTCTAAGATCCAAAAAATAAACCTACCCACTCATAAGAAGCGGCAAAAGAAAATCTCTTTACACTGGCTAAAAACGTGCGCCGCCAGGCGCACGTGGTATGTTCACTCATCCGTTATCGGAAACATATCCTGTATCAAAAATGCGTTCTGTCTGCTATTATCCAATTTTACAATATGGATAATAGCACAGGGCTTTCCCGCTTTTCTTTCTTTTCCACAACTCACTTATATTTACTAATTTGACTGGACAAAGGTATCATCCAGTAAGTCCCTGTACTTGTATCCTCAAAGAATTTATCCTTTATAATATACACCCCCGTTTTCTTCATTCGCTTATCCACATTAAGGAAAAAGTCCCCCGCCTTATGGCGAAGGACTATACTTTCAACCCAACCATTTATGTACCACATATCGGTCAATGGTAAACTTTCCTTGTGCTTTTATTCTAACAAGTGTAAAGAGGAAAGTCAATAGAACTTCCCCTTATGATTTTATGTTTTTCCCAAATAACGTTACTTTTCACGGGGTGGGAAAATTATCAGCATTTCCGGGATTTTATCCTGTCCATGCAGAAGAAGTTTTTTCCGATGGCAGATTATAATTTATCCTCCGCCCTTCCCTCACCTTTCCCAAAAAGAAAAGGAAAAGGAATGGAAAAACATCAACATCCAGCACCCAAAATCACTCCCACTGAAGATATGTCTTATAAGAAAAAGGAAAAAATCAGAAAAATAAAAGGAAAGGAGGAGGACTATATTCCACTGGTGCGACCTCGCACCACTTTTGAGAAATACTCTTCCCTTCCCTCTTCCCTCCTGCCCCTTTTAAGTGCCCCAAAATGCTTCGTTTTTTATGCTGTGGGAAGGTTGAGGGAAAAGAAGAGGACCTTGTAAGAACGAATCCTACAAGGTCCTGAATTTTACTGTTTTTTCTTATTGCTTCTGTCGCTCTCAGCAAAAATTATAATCTGCATGGAGCAAAAATGTGGTCTGCAAGAATATATCCTGTCATTGCAAAACTCATTTTCGCTCTAACCTTCTCCCCCTCTCTTCCTTCACCCTTCCCCTCCTTCCCCAAAATAAGAGTAAGACATGACGAAATTTCAGAGGATATCTTTATTTGTTTCCCTCTTCCTCTTTCCCTTCCCCTTTTTCCCTTCTGAAAAAGAATAGGAAAACTGCTGAATTGTCCTTTTTTCAAGGGTTTTGGAAAGATAATGGAAAAGAAGAGGATAGGTTGTGTGGCCTGTCCTTTTTGGTGTAGAAATGGTCTTTATTTTGGGAAAGAAAAGACCTTGGAAGGGAAGAGGAAGAAGCCTCTTTCTTTACAAGGTCTGATGCTTTTTTTTATTCAATTCTTGTCTTGTGCAGCGAAAACCAAATTTTGATATTGGGGAAATTTGGTGTCCGCAACGACAATATCCGTTATTCGAACTCTTCTCACATGAGAGTCTTTTTCTCTATATTCTGGTCTTTTTCCGCTTATTTTAATCTCTCAAATCTACAAAATACACAATTTCCATGTTGTTTCAATTACTTTTAGAACCAGAGCAGAACCAACAGGTATCCATAGAACCAGAATTTTGAACCTATTGTTTGTTTCCAAAAACTTCCGTGAGCAGTTTATTTCTATATGCTTTATCCTTCGTCGCTTTTTTTGCATCCTCAGTTCGATCATTACTCAACAAATAATCCATCAAAGTCAGAATAGTATCTTCTCCCTTCTGAATCCCCCTGTTCTCCACACGATCTAATACTTCACACATAGTCATCGTTCTCCTTTCCATATCAGCGCTATATGCATTTTCAAAACGATTGTCCTGCGTCATAACCGCCATTAACTGAAGCAGCTCATGTACATGTTTTATGGTAACTTCTGATGCTACATAGTTCTTATTTTTCCGCATCTGAACAAAATAATCCGCTACAATTTTAAAATCGCTGGTAAACATCTGTACCTGTTCATCACTAAGGTATGCAATCTCATATAAATTCATACGATAATCATTCACATACGGTTTTATTTCCTCCGGTATCTTCAGACATTCAAAAAGTGTCCTTGGCGTCTTCCAGTGTCTGTCATATCCAAAATATAAAACCAATGTCACTACCGGATATCTCGGAGCCGTTTTACCAGTTTTTTCTTTCATCTCCTTATCCGTCAAAAACTGTGCCCGGTACGCGGCTCCATCATAAGAAAACACTCGAAGCGGCATGTCACTGTCTATGTCCGTCTGGTTTTCCAGTCCATATAATGCAATACGGACAAGCCCCTTCTTCCAATACTTTGCGACATCCCGTTCTTGAGCATGTAATTTGCCATCCGCTTTATAACTGGAATTCGGGCTTTCTTCTTCCAGTTCATCTTCTTTCACAAACTGCCTGCCTTGGAACAGCAATACATTGACAATATCTGCAAATACGTCATTATAAGCCTCCAAAGTCTTTTCTGCAATGTCTTTTTCTGCCATCCCCCTATATTCCTTCCTTAATATACCAATTTTATTCCGCAATTTATGATAAGGAAAGTCGTTTCTTTTAGATCATTATACATCAAATCGACAGTCTCCTCAATCAAATTCTTATATATGCATTTACCTTTTCTCTTTGTCATAATAGCATATCCCTTATATTCTTAATTTCAGTTTCATATTGTGACATATCAAACGCTCTTAGCGTAAGTGAAAAAGATAGCGTTTTCTTTTCTGAATTTTCACCTATTCCCAGAATTGCTTCATTTATTCTCGTATCATAATCTGAAATAAAATTTTCGATATCTTCAATCACAGTGTGACTAAATTGTGATACACATAACAGTAATTTTTCAAATTCATCCGGAACCATGATACTCCTAAACTCTAACGACCACTCATGAACACTTTTATATACCTCAACCAATCTTTCCGCAACATAAATGATATATTCAGCATTTCCAGATACTCCAGGCTTACCTATTGCCTCCAAAAAAGCATTATTAATTATCTCACTCAGCATGCCCACTCTATTTTCAAGTTCCCCACACTTCATTTGAACAAAATCAATTATTTCAGTTGGTTCATTATATAGAATTGCATTTTTAAATGTAATTCCGTATTTAAGGTCATATCTCAATTCATCCAACTTATCAAGATTATCTTTCAATACCGCTGCAAACAAAAGATATTCCCACCCATCGGGTTTTTCAACAGCCAATTTAAATACACGCCCCGAATATTTCAGTACTTTAGGCGATACTTTTTCCTATCTGGTTTTTTAAACAATTGATAATATCTCTTCCATTGCTAAATTCATGAACCCAATTGCTGTCCTTATTTCTTAAAGTGTCAACAAATTCAAATATTTTAGGGGAATCAACTATCCCTGAAAAATCTGCTGTTTTATTCTTTTCCCATACCGGTAATATATTTAATATGCTTTGATCTATAAAAACAAATATGGGGATACCTTTCACTTTTGCCCGCAAGTATTCTAAATTTGTAACAGACTTTTCTCCATGATCCGTTACATATCCATATCGCCCGCCAACAACCAGAACCAAAATATTTGCCCGTTCTTCCACTGCTCTAAGGCAATTATTTATCGTATCCATATCAGGATCAACAGGAAAAGAATCATATTCTGATAATACAGCTTCATACCCTAAATCATTTTCTACAAAATCCCTTATATCCTGTCTGATCTGTCTTAAATCATAACATGTTGAACTTACAAATACCGCTGGCCACTGTGCCAACCCCAAATCATATTTCATTCACAAATACCTCACTTTCCCACTGTTGGCTATTCATGAAACGCTTTGTCTACATAATACAAATCTCTATCTTATGCCACCGTTCCCCATACATACTCTTTCAGATAAATATTCCCATTATCAAAGTCTACCGCTTTTATCCTATATAAATTGTTAATTGCCCTTACAACCTCTTCCTTTCCAACAGTCTTACCTTCTTTCTTCTGGTACATTTCCTGCACCTCACTAATAAACCATTCTTCTCCAATTCCAGCGGTATCATATGCCCCCTTTTTGTGTAGCAGATAAACAACATAAGCCTCCAACCTGCTTAGTCCCTGTTTGATAGATTTTTGAACGAAAAAGGCTGAAATAAATGCCAGCTGAATATAGTTAAATATGCTCTCCGGCTTATTGATAGATGCTGCAAATTCAAATCCTGCTATAATCGCTTTCTTAAGATCAATTTTTACATTACCCGCTTTATAAGATGCAGAATCTTTTCCTAAAAATATCATTCCCTTCCTTGCATCTTCGGGTAACACAGTAATATAATTATCCACTATATAAGCGCCTGTTGACGCCTCCAATCCATACTTTAATGCCACCTGCTCCAATTCCTTTTTCAGGCAGTCGTTATATTCCACTGCTTCTTTTCTGTTCATTCTCATTTCTCCCTCTCAAAAGCTCTCTTTTTTCCGTCCGCACAATCTTATCCAATTTTCCTCTTTCCATTTTCAAAAGAAGCTGGTCTTTAAATTCATCATACACATCCAGAAAGCCGCTGTATAAATGATTTCCATCAACAGTATCGAAATCATACTCATCCTTGTCAGCAATCGCAAACAGCCTGTTCTTACGTTTGACCGGTGATGGATGTTGCCAGTCATGGAAGACCGTTTTATACAATACCCTGTCTGTATAATAATAAAGGTCAAAAAAATCCATATAAATCATTGGTGCCAGATAGGTATATTCTTCAAGAACCGTAACAGTATTTTTTTCTTCCATAATAATCTTCAACACGATATGGTAAGCTATCATGTCTGCATCATATTCTTCCTTTTCAGGATGTTTTTCCGTATATTTCTTTCCAATGCTTGCCAGATAGGCATGTGCAATCTCATGTGCCAAACTAAATATTACAATTGTCCAATAGCAGTCCTCGGCAAGTTGCAGTATCTGAATATCTCCATTTACTGTATCCATTAGCGCATGATTTGCGTCCATGCCCTGCATTTCCCCAAATATACACACATCATTCATCAGGAACAATATATATTTAAAGCACTCCCCATATGTTTCCAGATTATCAAAATCCTTAGACCATTTAAACATTGCCAACAGGAATCCCATGACCGTTGATTCAAACAGTTCATCAATATGTACGAATGCCGGATTTACTTTGTCATTGTAAATATAACTATTGATCGTATTCTGGTAAAGATTACTCAATTCGATCCCTGTCCCAGTATAATCATATTCTTTTGAAAAAGATTTTTTTACAATATCGAACATCGTCTTTAGATTATGCCGAGCCACATTCTCTTTTAATTGTTCTTCCGTAAAATAGGAAGAAAAATATTTTAACATTTTTTGAATCCCACGTTCTTCATTCTTTAAGGAATTTCCACCAAATTTGAATATTTCATAATCATCTGGCGGCAACATAAATTTTTCCAAAAAAGGAATATCCATTCTGCCTTTTCTCATGCCTTCCCCTCCTTATGACATTATACAACAAACCTGCTAGATTTTGGGCATATATTACATTAATCTTTCAAAAATCATATCTACTTAAAAATTGAAGGTTTTAGACCTGCTAGGTATCCAAGAATATAAACAATAGAAAATCGTACTAATTTTTCTCATAATCCTTTATTATTATATTTTCTTCTATCTCCAAAACACTTCTAAACTGCTCTAATTCCATCTCCGCCTTCCAATTTTTCCGCTTAGTCGGTACTTCTTTATCAAACAGATATGCCGCCCCATCCACGATATCTACAATCGTTACCACAAGCGCCAGATAATCCCTCTTTAGCTCCTGATAACTTTCCTCTGATAACGGGAAATCGCCGGACTGGACTTGTCCGGCAATTTCTCTCATAACTGTCCGCATTTCCTGTAAAGAATCTACAATCCTCTGTATATTCTCTTTCCTGCCGACCACGACAATATTGGAATATATGCAGCTCCTTGTAATAAAATCCTTTTTATATATCCCGCTCAATGTGGCTCTCTGCTCTATAATCGCCCTTGCCCATGCGCTGGGACGAAATGCTATGGTAGGCTCTTTATGTTTTCCCGGCATTATCACTATCTCCTTCCTCTTCATCAGGTTCTTCTATCAGTCCATTCAACTGGTCAGCCAGATCACGAGACTGGTTCGGATATAAATGAGAATATGTAGAAAGCGTTGTCTGTATCTTTTCGTGTCCCAGACGGTCTGCTACCAAATTCGGCTGCGCTCCTAATTTAGAAATCAGCAGGGAAGCGTGGCTATGCCTGAGGTCATGCAAACGAATTTTCTTACCCCCTGACAATTCTGTCCCCCGGATCATTTCTTTTTCCAAATATGACTTTGTAATAGAGAACAGACGATCGCCCGGCATCACACCGTACAGTTTACTCACATATTCTTCCAATTCCAATACCAAAAAATCCGGAAGCGTAATCACCCTTTTGCTTTTCGCTGTCTTTGGTTCTGTAATCACATCCCTTCCATTGATTCTTTGATATGACTTCGTGATAGACAACGTTTTCTCCTCTGTATTAAAATCAGCCTGTAAAAGGGTAAGCAATTCGCCAACACGCAGGCCACACCAGTATAAAATCTGAAATGCCTGATAGGAATATGGCTTATCCTTTACT
>CANCXX010000021.1 GCA_947381965.1 uncultured bacterium | reverse complement strand
ACAATCCAATCAATTTTTAGCCATAAGTGTTACAAAAAAGCTTGACCACTACACCGGAAGCTTTTCAAGGATTCCATTGATTTCCCTTGAATCCGATTTTTTCATCCTGCTGTATCCCGGCATCTTAAAGCATTCATTCCATATCTCCCACGCGCATATCCTGTCCCTGTACACCAACTGATCCCCATCATCCTGCTTCCGTTCAAACTCTGACTCAAGCCAAGTTCGGCGTTCGTATTGGCTCCGCCTGTACCAGTCTCTAGGGACTTTCCTTTCCAAGAACTCTATAATCGCTCCTTCAGAATAGGACGCCTCCCGGTGCTCATCCTGAACGCCCTCTGCAATCCTTTCAGCCATATCCGACAATTTTAGTGGCTCCCCTATCATATACATTGCCACGGCCTCCGCCCATATCTGCGGCACCTCTCCGGGCAGGTCCCGCCAAATATTTTTTCTGTGGGGATGCAGTCCCAGATCCACTGGCCAAAACCTGCGGTTTCCAGTATAGTCTTTCAGAAATTCTGTCTCATTTGTGGTCCCAACAATAATGCACTGTCGCATATATTTTTCTGTCCGTTTCCCATAAGCCGCCCTGTATATGTCATCACATTTACTTAGAAACTGTTTTACGGAATTCATTTCAGACCTTGTAAACCCGGTTAGCTCCCCGGCCTCTATCAACCAGTATCCTTGAAGCAGTTCTGCCGCTTCCTTTCCTTCAAAGGTACACAATGAATCTGAATACCAGTCCATCCCAAGGTACCGAAAAAAGGTGCTTTTCCCTATCCCCTGTCGTCCGGCAAGAATAAGCATGGTATCAAATTTTATTCCTGGGTCGAATATTCGCGCTACTGCTCCCACAAGAGTCTTCCTTATGGCCTCCCTTGTATACGGTGTATCCTCAGCTCCAAAATAATCAGCAAGAAGTGTATCCACTCTTGGGGAACCATCCCATACTGCAGAGAGAAGATAGTCCCTAAGCTTATGTACCCTATGGTTCATGGCAAACACCGCAAACCCATCTGCAATACGGTCCTTACCCGTGATTTGGTATACCAGCTCCATATAATTACGCAATCCGACATCATCCCCATCTGTCCACTGCCTTTCCGCATAGGGATATACCTGTGGCTCCCATGGTAGTGGCGCACATACCACCGCCCGTCCTGACATTTCGTCGTGGTATATCCTTCCTGTCAGCCTTGGGTCATTTCCAAGCACCAGCTGTACGTTCTGAATTGTGTTTAGAAAACTTCCCGTCTGCCTGTTCGTCTGGAGCTTCAGCACCCAGGACTGGTCTGTCTGAACTGTTTCTGCACCTGCAAATCCGCTTAGGGCATTCTTATATCTTTCTTTCGCCATCATATCAGACACCGCCGGTATTTCGGCCGCAAACTGACACATGGATTTAAAAGAGGGCAGATTTCCCACTGGCGTATCCGGCTTTGCCTCGTCATCCTCATCCCCAAACTTATGCAGCCGTACCATGTCAAAGGCATTGACCAGTTTTCCTGAACAGGGGTCCGTTGCATGGTGGCTGTAAAGGAACCTGCCATTTTCATACAGCACAGCGCCGCCCACAGTACTACCCTCCGTATAAGTAAAACGGGCAGGATCATCCGTGTTTGCGTAAACACCTGGCAGGAACTGTTCCATTGCTTCTTCTATAGAAAAATTTCTGCAGAAGGCACCTACAATTCCTTTCTTTTCCAGCGGATCCCCCTGCTTTTTTGCTGACCTGTCCCGTATTCTGGCTGCCCCCGGCACTTCCGGCCATTCCCTTATATTTTTCCAGTCCGTATACAGACCCAGCATTCCATCCTTTGACAAGAACGGCTTATCTTCATACAGAAAAACAAATTCACTGTCCGCACTGCAGCCCGGCCAGTACATAAGTCTGACTGGTTCAAAAGTTGTGGGATCAAAGATTCCCATACCAATAAAGCCTGCCAGCTTTCGCGCTACCGGCTCATATTCATCCGGGCTGCACGGTTCGTCCAGGGGAATAATAATACGGAGTCTTGGCGACGCCCCTTCATGTTTTCTGGTAGAGTATACGGCATAAGCGCACCCAAGCCCAGACAGGATATTAAGCACTTTTTGGGTGCCTCCCGGCTCTATATTATCCGCATCCAGCGTAATCAGCCACCGCTCCCCTGCGTTTTCATTCCTGCGGCGCATTCCTTTGAGACTTCCCCCAACGAATCCACCTATGTCCTTCAGCTTATCCTGCTCCGGTTTTGGCAGGGACTTATATGCTTCAAATGTTTCCTGTGTCCTTACCGGACGGGATATTTTCAGTATAAAGTCAGACCAGTACATTTCCTGTCCCGTCCATACGGTTGCCTTCCTGCTGGTTCCTGTGGTTATTTTAATCAGTCTGTCATATTTCACTGTTTTTCCCGTCCCTTCCGCTTAGTCCTTCATATAGTATTCCGCCTCGAACCCTGCGGCGTCCAATGGCAGATCCGGCGCCCATGCAGGAGGCCTGCACATCAGGGAGACTGCCTCTGCAAGGCTTTTTCCTGAATTTTTCGGCACTTCCAGTATTACTTCGTCATGAATGTGAAAGTTAATCCTGTACCCTGCCAGGTGCAGGTTCATCATTGCACCAGCTAAAATGTCCCTGGCAACTGCCTGCACAATATTTTCCGTAAGTTTCCCTCCGTAGGTGGACACATACCCCCACCTTTTGGTTTTCTGGTCTGCTCCCTGAAAGTGCACGGCATCCCGGCCAAGAACATTCCTACGCACTTCCGGTTTATAATAATACAGCTCTCTTCCTCCCGGCAAACGGATGATAAGGTAATCAGGGTCCCGGTCAAAAGAAATTCCGCAGGGCAGATGACTGGCTACCCCATACCGCACGGTTTCCAGCGCATGGCTTTCCACCGCATACCAGAAATCTACAATCCTCTGGTTGCTTCCCCTCCACCGTTTCACAATGTCTGGAAGTTCTTCCTCCGTAAGACCCATTCTTAACGCCCCCAGTGATACCAGGGATCCTTTCCCGCCCTGATACCCCAGCGCAAGCTCCGCAAGTTTTCCCTTTCCACGAAGCTCATACTCCGGGTTCCCTTTTTTTATTCGATTGATGTCCACTCCGAACATGGCAGCAGCAGAGGCCTCATAAATTTTCCCATGGGTACGGAATACGTCAAGCCGCCATTTTTCCCCGGCCATCCATGAAAGCACCCTTGCTTCTATTGCAGAAAAATCTGCTATCAGGAACCGATTCCCCTTTCCAGGAACAAATGCCGTCCGTATCAGCTGGGAAAGGGTATCAGGCACGTTTCCATAGATAAGCTTCAGCGCATCTGTCTGCCTTTTCTTCACCAGTTTCCTTGCCACGTCCAGGGTTCCTATATGGTTTTTGGGAAGGTTCTGCACCTGTACCAGCCGGCCTGCCCACCTTCCCGTACGGCTTGCTCCATAGAACTGCAAGAGCCCCCGGATCCGCCCGTCTGCGCACATGCAGGTTTTCATTGCTTCATATTTTTTTACGGATGTTTTTCCAAGTTCCTGCCGTATTTTCAGCACCTCTCTGACAAGCTGTTTTTCATCCTTATTTGCCAGCGCCTCTGCAACTGTCTGTTTATCCAGGCTTTCAATCTCTAACTCTGAATTATCTTGGACCCACTGCATCAGCTGTTGCACACTGTTAGGGTTTTCAAGTCCGGTAAGGGCTTTTGCCCTGCCGGAAAGCTCTTCTCTTGTCTGCTCCGAAATAAAAAGTGCACCTTCTATCAGCTCACTGTCCATCTGCACCCCATGTTGGTTAATATACTGATCCAGCACCCAGATTGCGTGTTCCTGTCCAGGCATAGGATAGCGTTCCAGGATTTTGTGAATCGCCATCTCTGTTTCCACATCCCGGATACAGTAAGATTTAAAAAGTTCCCATTTTTTTCTGTCATGATGCCACAGATTTCTTTTTCTCCCATAATTGGTCTTTGTGGGTGTACAGGGAACACAGAAATAACGTATCAGCTGTTTTCCCACTGCCATTTTCTGTCTGTCCTCTGGCAGCCCAAGCACCTTTCCAAGCTGCCCCAGCGCTCCAGGCAGCCCACAATAATAAGCATGCACCATGGTACAGTGCCACTGCCATGTTTCTGTCCTAAAAAACTTCCCCAGGCAGTTTATCTCAAAAGCCGCATTGTGGGCTGTCTTTACTACCTCCGGGCTGTCCAGGTCTTCAATAACCTGCACTGGCACCTGTTCTCCCGCCGCCAGGTCAATAACCTGGACGGGACCATAATCATATGCGTAAGCAAAAAGAAGTATTTCAAATGCGGGGGACTGCACATATTTGTACAGTCCTGCTTTTGCAATATCCACATCTGAAAATGTTTCAAGGTCAATATGAAGAGTCTTCACCCTATTCCCATCACTCCTCCGCCCAGCGCCGGCCTGCCTGTAATCGGGTCAACTGGCTGTTGGTAAAACGCCTGTGTTTGTCCCGTCTGTCCGAAGGCCCCCACTGCAGGCTGTCCGGAAGAAACAGTTCCCTGTGGAACGCCGGTGCCATATATAAATCCCCCTGTATAGGTATTGCTACCCCCAAAAGCTTCTTCCGCAGACACGTGCATAGCCAGCGGCTCCCCGTCTTCTATTTTCTGTACTGCATTCAGCCCACACCCGATTCCCTTATTGCCATTGGTATTATAGGCAAAAAAATTAATGTTTGCCCTGATATAGCATCCACTGTAAATATCTGCAGGATTGATAATATTCTGCATATTCAGGTCAACAATTACAGGCTGGTTTTTTGCGGAGGCGGTCATGACCATGCAGCCCCTGCATTCTTCCCCAAAGGCTTCCCCGCTCTGGCGGTACCCATCACCATCGTAAATAGGTGTTTTACACATGGGCGGAATGGCCCCGTTAAATTTCTGGATTCCGTCCCGTTTCGCCTTTTCTATTTCTGCAAATATGGCATTCAAGGTCACTGCATCCGTCTTGGGAATTAAAAGTGTGACCGAATATTTCGGCTCCCCTCCGTTTTCCGGGACCCTGGGCTGAAAAATATTTACATAACTTGCCCTTACTCTGCCTGTTGTTATCGCCATGTCATCCTCCTTCTTAATCAAATGGTAAATATTCATTATCCCCGCCAAAAGCTTCCTCTGCTGATATTTTCTTTATCACCATTGCCGGCCGTGCATCATCCTCCGGTGCAAGCTTAGGCGCCCCCTGTGGTTTAATAATGTGCGGGGTAAGAATATTTTCCCTGTCTTCTTTGTTTAGCAGCTTTTCCAGATTCGTCAGACTGATCGGCGTTTTGTTGTAAAGCGCTTCTTCTTCATACCCTGCCTTTTTCAGCTCCTGGAATACGGCATCGGGATCCTGCAGTGCACGACTGCTCCGCCCTTCTATAATTTTCCATCCGGGCACTGTCCCGCCGGATACAATTCTTTCAAGGGATATCTTTTCAAGATTTTCCACCCAGCTTTTTAAAAACATCGCCTTTTTCAGAAGCTGTCCCACTTCCTCCCACGAAAGCAAGGGCGGAACCTTCCTCTTGTTCTCTTTGTCATCCCACGCTGCGTCCATCAGTGACATATTCCTGTCCACGGTCGCACGACACCTTCCGTATGCTTTGCAGAAGCCGTCCCTGCAGTAATTTTCTTTATCCCCCTGACAATAATCTGCCGGACAAAATTCCCCTTCCCCCCTGAACGCCTTTTCTGCTGCAGGTTTTACTACTGCCTCCCCCCACGTTAACAGCTCTTTCAGGGTGGTGCTCCATGAGGAACCGCCGGCTGTCCTTGGCTGAACAATATGAAGATGCACAGTTTCTATATTAAAAAGGAAGCCGTACTCCTGATAGGCTCCCAGGGCGTATAGCGCCAGCTGGTAATTTCCTTCCGCTTTCACTGGAATCCCTTTGCCATATTTAAAATCAATGATATGCAGTTCACCTCCATATATAATGAGGCAGTCCACTGTTCCAAATCCCTCTGGCGCCCAGTTGCCGTAATGCACTGTTTCTTCTATTCGCAGGAACGGGGCTGCCGGAAAACCAAACGCTATCTGTGAGACATAATCAACATATTCATCTGTATACCCTTCCATTTCCGGCTGGTAGAGGGCATCCTGCTGCAACTTTTTCAGTCTGCTTTTGTAAGTGCGCTCTGTCATGTTTTTATCTGTAAACAGCCGTGAAAGTTTTAGCTCACATATGCTGTGGGCTAAGGTACCTTCTTTTGCATAATCTGACTCTTTATCCGGAAGGCTGGCTTCAAGCTTTGCTGAAGGTGTGCAGTGTATCCATTTTTTCGCGCTGGAAGCTGATAAAAGCGCATGTGCCTTTTCTCCCTTTTTCCCCATCAGATTTGTGCACCTGCCTCCCTTAAGGCCCCTGCAAAGGCACTGTACTGTTCTTTCCGCAGTTCAGTCATGGCACGGATGCCAAAGTTCTGCAATATCCCCATCACCTGTGGCATCTTCCCGGAGCTGGTAAGGCCCGCTGCTGCCACCTGTAACTGTTCTATGGTGTATTCCTGGGCTGATGCCGTTATAGGTACGGATGGCTGCATAACGGCCCCCTGTGACGTGGGTGTTCCAAAAGCTGAGGCCGGACCAGATGCATGTCCCTGCGGTGCTGGTGATCCAAAAGCCTGGACTGGGCTGGATGCCTGTCCCTGCAGCGCCGGCGCCCCGAAAGCCGGAGCCGGATTTTGCACCGCCCCCTGCGGCTGCCACACGCCTGTCTGCTGTGCATCCGTGTTTTTTTGCCCGTGCATATGTACCGCCAGTTCTCTGATGGCTTCTGCCAGACCGTTTAGTCCTTCAACCATAATCTTAATTTCAATCATCCTTTTTGCCCTCCATTTTTTTTGCTGTAATACGTTTTTACTTTAGCTCCTGCCTGATTCTGCTTCCAATCCTGTTCCCTTTGTTACAGTTGTTTTATCATCTTCCCGGCAATCACACTTCTCTCCCGGATCCAGATGCGCCCCACAATACGGGCATATATTGTTTCCCAAAATTCCCGCCTCCTTTCCCTGTGTTCATACACGCTATCGGATTTTCTGACCGGAGCCTGTCCCTTCAGGCTCTTTTCTTTCGCACGGCAACGTCTTCGTTCCCACAACTTTTACAGTCCGATTCTTCTTATCCAGCTTCACCATGGTCATAATTATGAATTTCTGTATTTTTTTCGCCCCCCCCCTTTACTGTTTTATCACCAAATATCAAAGGTTAATAAAACATTTATAAATAGCCAAAGCGCTGTTATCGTCATACCTACAACACCTGCCAAAAGCAGCATCCAGCGCCAATCAAAATTTAATATCCCTGTCAGATTCAGAACAATTAATGCGGATATTAATAATGATGCAATCATAGTGATTATTTTAAAAAACTTCTGCTTTCTTATTATTTTCATCACCTTTTCCAAAATGCTTGTCCCTTTGTGGAACCGTTCAGCTTGGTTCCTGGTTAATTTTTTTAATAGTTACTTCCATTGTGTCATAGTCCCATCCCATCTGGTCAGCGAACAGCCTTAAAAGGGTTTCTTTTATTCGGGCCGCACGTTCAGGCGTAAGTTCCATATCAATTTCTGCTTCCCTCATAAACAGACCTCCTTCCTGATGTTTCATTTTATGTGGGTGTGGTTTGTACTTATTTCAAATTCTGATAAACTGTTTTATTTTTCATATACCGATTTAGTTTCGGCATCATATATCAGAATCAATGTATCATTGTTTGCATCCGTCAGTATCCCCTTGTTTCCGTCCATGGAAAGCGAAAAATATTCCATGGGAACTTCCAGTTGGAGCAGGTACTGTCTGATTTTATATTCTGCTATGCTTTTTGCGCCTTTTATTGCCATTGCTGTCCATCCTTTCTGTATGCAAACCACAATTATTTAAGTTACTCTACATCAATATAAACTTTGTTATCATCCTGCCATGTGAAGGATTCAACTTCATGGTGCATATAATTCAGAACGTTATCCAGATACCAGTTGCCATGCGCAAGCACCTTAAAATCTTCATCACGGATGAATATTTCTGTGTTGTCCTTGACCAAACCCATATTATAAATTTTTTCTAATGTCATAATTTTCTTCTCCTTTACCGCAAGTAAATAATTTGTGATATAATACCCATATGGAGGGATATACCATGTTTGGTATTATAATGAGAATAAAAATGCGCTTCTGCCTTAATAAAATTGAAAAACTGTGTTTCAATGACGAAACCGGCGTTATTTCTGGTGATGATATTAATAAGCTGTGCTCCACTCCCAAAAAACTAAAAGTATTACTTGCCCTGGAAACCAGTGAATGTATCTGCATTACTTGGGCTGATGGGTATAACCACCCTCTGTGTATCCGTGAAGGAAAGAGGGCTTCGCTCTATGTTCTGGAACGCTCTGAAATATGGTTAAACCGCTTACTTGGATTTATTGCCGGTATTCTCACCACCATACTGGCTGATCTATCTATCAATCTTCTATAGCCCATATTTTCGCATTAACAGCCTGATACATATGCCCACGATACAGCCCAAAATAAAGGATAGTATTGTCCCATTATCTTTTATTGCTTTCACTTCCTTTCTTCTTGTTCAATCAGTGCTTTGCCCCTCTCCAAATGGTTGTTCCTACTGCTTGAAAATAATTTGTGTGTCTCCTATACTGTAATCACCAGACTGCCATCTGGAATACTAAAGAAAGGAGAACAATACCTATGACTATAGAGCAACGTGCCCATGACATTGGAATCGCTTTTGCAACCTGTAAAATGAATTCCCACAATAATTCTGAAGATGACCAGATATCCCGAAAGGCACAATTTACTAATTTTATAACGGATTACGGCTTTGCAGTATCAGAAGTAGTATCCGGAAGTGTTGAGATCGCAACTTTACTTAAAGATTGAAGTACCGACTCCTTAACGAATGCCAATACCTGCAATAGTTCGTTATAGTTCAACTGATTGTCTCTGGCTATCTTCAAATAGCAGGAGACAGTCTCTTGGACTTTTTTGCCATTAATGCCTGTACGCTTTTCTGCATTTTCCCTTATGCGTTCAGTTAACCCTAAAATCTGCTCCTGTGCTAATTCTGACATTCTTTCTCACCTCCTGCCCTATATTAATGACGGTGTCTTTTTAGACACTTTTTCTGTAAAAAAAATTCCCATAGGCGAATCCAGGCCAATATAATCAACTATGCTCTGAATTTCTCTCTGAGTAAACTGCGTAATCCCGTTACATTTACGGTAAAATGTGGAACGGCTCATATGAATATCAGCACACATTTTTTCAATTGAGATACCCCTGGATCTCATTTCGTATTCCAATTTGTATTTATCCAATCCACACATCTCCTTTCTTTTGTGTCATTTAAGACACTTTCAATTTACCACATACCCCCAAATTTGTCAATACACTTTTTGTCTTTTATGACACTTTTTCTTATTTTGTGTATTTATCGTTGCATAAAGGACACATTTAGTGTATAATCATATTCATAAGTGAGGTGAATTTTATGGAAATGGGGCAAAAAATATATAACTTAAGAACCCAAAAAGGATTGACCCTTGAAGAGCTTGGAGATATGGTAGGGGTAGGCAAAAGTACCGTTCGAAAATGGGAAAATGGAATGATTGCCAATATGAAACGAGATAAAATTTTAAAAGTTTCAGAGGCCCTTGGCACTACTCCTGCTTATCTCATGGGCTGGACAGAAGAAGAAAAAATCATATCCTTAAATAATGTTTACCAGGTTAAACTAAAACGTTTCCCCCTACTAGGAGAAATAGCCTGCGGGAAACCAATATATGCCAGTGAAGACAGGGAAAGCTATATCATGGCAGGAACTAATATTAAGGCTGATTTTTGTTTAAAAGCTAAAGGTAACAGCATGATAAATGCAAGAATTTTGGACGGCGATATCGTATTTATTCGTAAACAGGACATGGTAGAGAATGGGGAAATTGCAGCAGTTGTTGTAAACAACGATAATGAAGCCACACTAAAAAGATTCTTTTATTATGCGGATAAAAGTATGGTAATCCTAAAAGCGGAAAATCCAGCTTATGAGGATATGATTTTTACGAATGAGGAGCTTAATAATTTTCATATTTTGGGGAAGGCCATTGCTTTTCAGAGCGATGTTAAATAATCATAAGTACTTATAAGAAAAAATGGGGGGATTTTACATGAATAATCTATTTCTTATCATATCCTGCATAAGTTTTTTGTGTATTCCGGTCTTTGTTTTATGGGCATTATTAAATTTAATCCGGAAGAAGCCTGCTAAAAAGACTTTTATTTTTTCTGGAATATCTACGATAACTTTGATAATTAGTTTTGTCGGATTTGGGCTTACGATGGATAACACCGCATCTGACACAAACAACATAACAACTAATTCCTCTGCCACCTTTACTGACTCTTCAGCACTACAGCATACCAAAAATCCTACATCCATACCATTGATTTCTGTAGAACCTACCTATGAAGCTGAAAGCACTGAAAAAAAATTGCAGGATTATGCAGTCAAAATAATTACAGAAAACTATACATATACAAGCATTGAATCCATATCAATCAATGAGAACTTGGGAACCGGTGAGGATGGCGATTACATAATTTTAGCAAGATTAACATGGAACCAAAAAAATAAGGCATCAACTTCAAAAGAAATGCTATCTATGTACTCCAGTGATTTTGCAGCAAGAATAGGAATGGAACAACCATCTGTCAAAGAAGTAGCTATTTTCTGGACAATACCCTATTTAAACAATGCCAGTGCCAAATGGTCATACGAAAGAGTAGACGCGGGTATGCAATTGTCCGATAATATGCTGGATTCTATCTTTGCCGAATAAGCAAAGAAAGCATGACTAAACCAATAAAGGCAGTTGATAAAAGTTCCAAAGAAGTTGTCTATAATAAAACCTCTTTTAGTTTTGGAAAATTACATAAGAAAAAACGGTTTTATAAGAATGGGGGATTTTACAAATGAAAAAATTACTTGATATGTTTTCGTTATTTTTTACAGTTATCAGCATATGTGCTGCCACACTTGTCTGCTATATAATATTCGTCTATCCAAACCTTGGCAACAATTCCTCCGGGAAAAACAAAAACATTCCTTCTCAGAATACTGCCGTTATACAGGCAGATAATAATACGGGCATTGTAAATGCCTATCAGGACACCTATTCCCCACCCGAAATGGCACCTGATAGTAATCCCGTCAGTTATCAGGATAATGTGGCCCAAACAGTACCAGAAACAGCCACCAATAATAATATCTCACAAGAATACCAATCCGCATTAAATAAAGCAAATGATTATAGCAATATAATGTATATGTCTAAGGCATCTATTTATGACCAGCTGACATCTGATTATGGTGAACGCCTCACTCCCGATGCTGCCCAATATGCCATAGACAACATAAACGCTGACTGGAATTTCAACGCACTGCAAACAGCAAAAAACTACAGCAACACGATGTATATGTCCAGAGCTTCTATTTATGACCAGCTGGTTTCCGAATATGGGGAACGATTTACTCCCTCTGAAGCACAATATGCTGTGGATAATGTAAATGCTGACTGGAGCTTCAATGCGCTGCAAACGGCAAAAAACTACAGTGATACAATGTATATGTCCAAAGCGGCCATTTATGACCAGCTGATATCTGACTATGGCGAAAAATTTACCGCCTCAGAAGCGCAATATGCTGTAGACAACCTAACAACCAATTGGAACTATAATGCTCTGCAAAAGGCCAAAGACTATCAAACCACAATGAATATGTCTTCAGATGCAATACGAGAGCAGCTTATATCTGAATATGGTGAACGATTTACCCCTGCAGAAGCTGACTATGCCGTTTCCAATATTAGCTCCGCCAATAATACTACAAACAATTCCGTATTATACACTATGCCTGTTGAACAAGGAAATTCTAACACAAACTATGTTGCAAGCAATCCAGTTCCGGCTACAGGCGGTCAGAGTACAAATGAAAATAACCTTAATACTTATAGCAATACAGAACAGCAGCAACCAGTTAATGAAAGCAGCACAATGGTCTGGATTGATGACACTGCCAGAAGGTATCACAAGAATGATGGGTGCAATATGGATAATCCGTATATGGTAACATTGGAAGAAGCAATTGCCAAAGGTAAAACTCCCTGTGGCAACTGCTATAAATAAATCAAAATAGGAAAGTTTCTTTAATAGGGATATTTCTTTCATTGGCTGCCATTGCATGGACTCTTATTTTCTACACTTTATGGGATGCAATCTTCCCTTTTATAACTGTATTTTAAAGCTCCCCTGCGATACTAAATTTGAAGGAGAAAACTCATGGCATTATTACAGGAAAAGACTTATACAATAAAAGATATTTACGCCCTGCCAGATGGACAGAGGGCAGAACTGATTGACGGGCAGCTTTATGATATGGCGCCGCCAAATACCAGGCATCAGATGCTTGTCAGTGAGCTTAACATCACAATCGGAAATTATATTCGTTCCAAGGGTGGAAACTGCAGGATATTCCCTGCTCCCTTCGCTGTCTTTCTAAATAAAGATGACAGGAATTATGTGGAGCCTGATATTTCCATAATATGTGATAAAGAAAAATTGAACGACAAAGGGTGTAACGGGGCGCCGGATTGGATTATTGAAATTGTCTCACCGAGTACAGAACGTATTGATTATGGAATAAAGCTTTTCAAATACCGTTCTGCAGGTGTGCGTGAATATTGGATCGTAAACCCCAGGACACGAATTATAAATGTCTATGACCTTGAAAATGAAAAAGGAACTCACCAGTACAGCTTTGATGATGAAATTCCTGTATGTATCTATGAAGATTTAAACATCCGTATTTCTGCATTAATATAATAAAAACCATCCCTGCAGCAACCGAAACGGCGTTCAGATACATCAGAAGATGATGTTC
Source organism: uncultured bacterium (assembly GCA_947381965.1). Lineage (GTDB taxonomy): Bacteria > Bacillota > Clostridia > Lachnospirales > Lachnospiraceae > Suilimivivens. Next base: position 67,800 of record CANCXX010000021.1, on the reverse strand, counting down.
TACGGTCAAATGGATGCTTCGCATCCACTTGACTCATTGCTTGCGGGAATAAAATATTATATCATCTTCGGAAGCCGCCTGAAAATGTCTAATGAGCCGGCTGTTATTTTTATTCCCCAAAAGCCATAAAATATAACGGAGGAAAATACGATAATGCCTAAACCACTAAGATGTGCTATCTACATTCGTGTATCCACAGAAGAACAACATTTAAACGGTCTTTCCCTCCCGGCACAGCGAAAAGCCCTGACAGAATACGCGGATGCCAACAACTACAGTATTACCGGATATTATGCGGACGAAGGCATATCCGCCCGTAAATCCATGAAATACCGCAAGGGGCTTTTATCCCTTCTGGAAGACGTAAAGCAGAATAAAATAGATATGATTCTTGTCACAAAGCTTGACCGCTGGTTTCGCAATATTAAAGACTATAACATCACAGAAGAAATTTTACAGGCCCATGGCTGCTATTGGAAAACTATTTACGAAAATTACGACTCTTCCACTGCCAATGGGCAGATGGTTATTAATATTATGCTGTCCGTCAATCAGGCGGAATGCGACCGAACCTCCGAGCGTATCAAAGCAGTACTTGACTATAAGCGTTCCATTGGGGAAGTGACCAGCGGCAAATGTGCATGCTATGGGTATAAAGTTGTAAATAACCGTCTTGTCAAAGACGAAAACGTGTCCCACATCATAGAGGACGCCTACCAGCACTATTTTACCTGCTACTCCATCCGAAGTACCATCGCATACCTGAATGAAAAATATGGAGACGCGTCACCTTCTGTTAACAAAATAGACCGGCTATTTAAAAACGAAACCTATGCCGGAAAAGATAAAGACAATTATAATTACTGTGAACCATACATTTCATTGGAGCAGTTTAAACTTGCCAGAGAAGTTACGCAGTCCAAAGTCCGGCATGGAAAATATCCTCCATACATATTCAGTTCCCTGATTAAGTGTCCCATATGCGGAAACAATTACACCGGATACAGGAAAAAACATAAATTGAAATGCGGTGGAGAAAGTGTTTATATCAAATACCGCTGTGGAAATAAGTTTAACCGGCACGGAGGCGCGAACATTACGGAACACATTTTGGAAGAATATATGACTACCCATGTGCCGGAACAGCTTGAAATGGAAATGGCAATGTTGAAGGCAGACACAAAAGCAAAGTCCGGAAAGAATCCTTCTGCAGGCATACAGGCGGAAATTGACCGATTAAATATCCAGTTTCAAAAGGGTAGGATTAGCGAAGCATATTATGATTCGCAATACGACGCCCTTTCCGAAAAACTAAAGCAATACCAGGACAATATCAGAACCCCCAGCCTTGAAACCTACAAACGACTAAAAAACACTTTCAGCGGAAACTGGAAGGAACTGTACCAGAAACTGGATAACGCCCACAAAAACGCCTTCTGGAAAAGCGTCATAAAAAGTATAGATATAGACCCTGACACCCACAAAATCAAAGGGTTTAAGTTTATATAAAAATTGGTGTAGTAAATTATACTATACAGTTGAATTCGAACCCCATGCAACCTCGTTAGAATCCAAAGGTGATGGCTATGTGGTAGCTTCTCTTGGAAAAGATTCCGGCTATGTTCCCTACACTGCTTTCAGCGCTAAAAAAAGCTATATAGACAAAAACCCTGATACCATCCAATCCTTTACCAACGCCCTGCAAAAAGGCATGGACTATGTGTCCAGCCACACACCGGAGGAAATTGCCAAGGTAATCCAGCCTCAATTCAAAGAGACAGACTTGGAAACCCTTACCACCATTGTCACACGTTACTATGAGCAGGATACCTGGAAAGAAAATTTGATTTTTGAAGAAGACGCATTTACCCTTCTTCAAAATATACTTGAGGAAGCAGGTGAACTGCCTAAAAGAGTTCCCTATGAAGATTTAGTCACCACCAAATTTGCAGAAGACGCCATTAAATAAAGATTCGTCATTTAAAAACCATTAAACAGGCCAGAGCAGATTTACACGCTCCGGCCTGTTATGCCTTCAATATATATACCATCCAGAATGGGTAAATTCCCATTCTAAAATACCCATGACCATAGAGAACAAAGTTAGTACAATCGTTAATACAATAGCCGCCACATCATATACCACCCTGTTTTCTTCCAGAAGTTTTCCATTTTCGCCTCTTATCTCAAAGGATTTTTGTCTGCTGCCAAGGAGCACCTCTATTCCTAATAATATCAGTACCAGCGGCCAGAAGTGACAGACAATCCGGTAATCCAGCCCTGGCAGGAATACATGGATAAGAAATATCACTCCTGTCACAACCAGCACCATCCCAAAAGTAACAGAACCTACTCTGTGTATTCTGATTGTCTGTTTATCCATCACTTTTCCTCCTGCTCTGCTTCATCCTTATATACAACATCCACAATCTTATCTTCAGTTTCCTGTTTTTTTAAATGTTTATCAAAAGAGTCCTCCACAATCTTTTTACCGCTAATCATTTTCATCCCCAATGCAATAACTGCCAGACCCATTAAAAGACTTGGAACATAATTTCCAATTCTCCACATCACTCTTGCAACAAACCGATATCCATTTGGAAGCAAATCATATAAAAGGTCTGCCACCGAATTCCACAAAAAACAGGCACCAATAAAAATCAGACCACACGCCACCAGATTATAATGTTTTTCTACTAATCCTTTTATGCCTGGTATACTGTCCAGCCCGAAAAGATACGTGTCCTTCACCTGATAAAACTCTTCATCATCCAGACTTGCAAGGTGATTTGCATAGAAAAAGCTGTAAAACCATTCCACAACACAGAAGGCTGCAAGTGCACCCTGATTGGTCCATGAAGAGACAATAATGGTAAGAGCAAACAGGAGCATCAGACTTATTCCTGTTTTCATAAATCCCATATACATTTCTCCTCCTCCCGGAATACAGGAAAAGAAAAATGTTAAAAATCTGCTTTTCTTCTTAGTTTTCATAAATATAACCTCCATCTTTTTTGTCAAATAAACTACGGTTCCACAAATTGTTCATTCCTTCCAGCCAGGCATTCATCTTTCTGCTGACCTTCCTTGTTCCCTCATTTAGCATATTATTAATATCTATCGTATCTTTCTGCTCCATCTCCTGTTCCCAAATATCCAGCAGTTTCCGTTCCTGTGTTTTATCCTGATCCTGCCAGTCTCTTCCCTGCATAGGCAAAATCACAAGCATCAAAACAGCCGCTGCCATTCCTGCTATAATCTTAAGACGATATGCCAAAAATTGAACCGTCTTTCCTCCGCCCCCGGAATCGGGCAATGCCTCTTTGATTGGATTGGGAAATGCACGGTTTAAAATTTGTTCCTTCATATGCTTTGGTGCATACAATTCCTGTTCTTCCATCTGCCTGATAAAAAATTCCAATTCTTCATCTGTCGGGTAGTTATTCATGTCGGTTCCTCCTTTCCGTACATTTTCTTAAGCATCTCCCTTGCCCTGTAAATTTGGGTTTGGATTGTTTTAACACTTTTTTTTTGCTTTATGGCAATTTCCTTTGGATTCATCTCTTCCAGATAGTATGCTCTTGCCACCTCATTATAAGGGGGTTTTAACTGTTCACACCGCTTATTCAGCTGTTCCTTAATCTCCTCTTCCATACAAATTTCTTCCGGGGACCCTCTCTGTTCAACCTCCATTTCAAAAAAACCAGCTTCTGTGGGCACACTGCGCCGACTGGCGCTACGCATATAATCAATGCTTTTATTAGTGGCAATCCTGCATATCCATGCCTTTTCATTACTCCCATCAAAGGTATCATATTTTTGGAAAGCAGATAAAAATGTTTCCTGCATTAAATCCTCCGAAGTAAAGTAGTCGCCAGTCAGTTTATAGCAGATGGAAAAAACAAGTTTATCATACCTGTCAATCAGTTCTGCAAGTCTGCTCTCTGTACAGACTTCCATATTTACCATGGTATTTATTTTTTCCACCTCGCTTTCTGTCTTTCTTACTTTCACTATCTATAACGAGTCATCTTTTAGATTATCTTCACATATTAAAAAATTTTTATTTTTTCTTCCTGTATACGCAAAAAAAGCAGGAAACCTTTTTCTGTCAGCTTTCCTGCTCAGTGTCATAAATTTTTTAAAGTATGTTTACACAGACAGCGCTAAATTAATTACCATCTGCCACCTCTTCCGCAGCCATTTCCTCTGCCATTTCTTCCACAGCCATTTCTTCTACCGTATCCGCGTCCCCATCCTGCATTTGCATTCCAATTGTCACAGATGCCATCTCCATTCTCATCCACATATCCGATTCCATATCCGCAGCCTGTTCCTGCATTTACATTCCAGTTATCACAGATGCCGTCTCCATCTTCATCCACAAATCCGGCTCCACATCCGTAGCCTGTTCCTGCATTTACATTCCAGTTGTCACAGATACCGTCTCCATCTTCATCCACAAATCCAACACAAACTCCGCAGCTGTCACAAATACCATCTCCATTCTCATCCACAAAAGCAACGCAGCCTGCTGCTTGTACTGGAGCAGCATATGCGGTTGTTCCCCCTGTGCTCAATATTGTTATAAATGTAATTGCCCCTGTTAGTATAGCTAACCTGCGCTTCATGACTCCAATCCTCCTTTTTATTATTAGATTTTATATTTTATCACGAAAGATGTTTTTTGTATGTAATCAAGTTACACAGAACATTTTATAAAACTTCAATTATAAAAGCTTTTGAAGCTTTGTCTTGTTTACAATTTCTATTTTTCCCCTGCTCATGATTATAATTCCATCTCTGACAAAATACTTTAGTATTTTTGTCACCACTTCTCTTGCACTGCCAATGTTTTTTGCAATCTCATCATGAGTAATTTTCAGCACTTGTTGTTTCTGCCGGAGCATTTCATCCCATAAGAAAATAGCAACCCGTTTATCCGCTCCCATAAATAAAATCTGTTGTATTGTCCACATCACATCCGAGAAACGCTCTGTTGCTTTTTTATACATATAAAGCTCCATATGCAGATTATTTTCCATAATTGGATGTACCACTGCTGTTGGAATAATAATTGAACGGACATCATCAACTGGTTCAATTATAATTTCAAACTCAATTGTTTCCAGCAGGCATGATGCAGAAAGAACGCAACTGTCTCCTGCATATATATAGAAAAGCGTAACTTCTCTTCCCTCCTCAGATAGCATATAAATTCTTAGTCTTCCTAATAGCACAACAATTATTCCCTTACATTCCATATCAGAATGATGTATAGAATCTCCTTTATTATATACGACTTCAATACTTTCATTTATTAATCTGTCCCGTTCATCATCAGTAAGCTTATTCCAAAATGGAAATGCACCAGCAAACAATGTTTTTTTCAAATTATTCACCTTCAATCCATAAAAATACTCTATTTTATATTGTAACAATCTAACTGATAAAATTAATTGAAACTTGTCATGTGGTTTTAAATACTATATAATAGTTACTATAACAAAAAACAAGGCAGGTGTATATATGACAATTGACAGAGAAAATTTGCTCAACAGTATCATTGAAAGCCTGGGAAGAATACAACATATTCAGGCAGAAGACATCCCTAATATTGACCTATATATGGATCAGGTAACAACATTTATGGAAAAACGGTTAAGAAGCACTACCAGAAACCCGGAAGAGGACAAAATACTAACCAAAACCATGATTAATAATTATGCCAAAAATGACCTGCTTCCTCCTCCGGTTAAGAAGAAATACAGCAAGGAGCATATTCTTCTGCTTATATTTATTTACTACTATAAAGGTATTCTATCCATTGGTGATATAAGGACTCTATTAACCCCTCTCACAGAAAAATACTTTCATACAAGCAAAGAACTTGACTTAAGCGCTATTTATGAAGAAGTATTCAGTCTGGAGACAGACGAAATTATTACTCTTAAGGATGATATCATTAAAAAATTTTCTATTTCCCAGCAAACGTTCCAAAATGCTCCGGAAAGTGACAAGGAAATATTACAATTGTTTTCCTTTATTTCCATGCTCAGTTATGATGTTTATGTAAAAAAACTTCTTATCGAAAAGATGATTGACAGCTTTAAGACTGCAACTGCCAAAGGCAGCTCCAAAGCCACGGCAAAAGGAAAAGAAAAAAATAGCAAAGAGCCTGATAAATAATTGCCCGCAGAAACTGTTTTTCTGCGGACACTGCTTTATTTTTCTGTTTCCTTTATATTTTTTGTAAACCGACACCTTGGAAATTCTTCACAGCCATAAAAATAACCATATCTTCCTTTTCTCTTTACCAGATTTCCTCCGCATTTAGGACACTGCAGGTCCGTTTCCTCATTACTTTCTGTATTTTTTAATATTTTTCCCATCTCTTCGTAGCACTTCTGATTCATGATGCAATCTGCCAATGCTCTGTGTGCTCCCTTGGTTTCAATATGAAAATACTCCGAAATATCTGTCAGCTTATGGTGAGGCAGTTTGGGCAGACATCTTCTTGCCATATAAAGCGTGTCCACATAATCGTTACTAAGCTCATGTCCAAGAAATTCCCATGCCGCATCATATGCAAAATTCATGTCAAAGGTATGTATATTATGACCTACCAATACCTTATTTTCAGCAAATGCCAGAAAACCTGCAATAGCCGTTTTAATATCCGGCGCATCTGTCACCATGTTGTCTGTAATTCCATTTATTGCAGAAGCCCCGGCAGGAATAGGCCTCTGGGGATTTACCAGAGTTGTATATTCTTCCACAATTTTATGTCCGCACACCTTTATAGCAGATATTTCAATTATTGCATCCCTTTCCGGGTTAATTCCTGTTGTCTCAAGATCGAATACCACATAATCTTCAAAAAAACCGCTAAGCCTTTTTCCTTTGTTTCTTATTATCATCTTTCCCCCTACATATCACATACAGTATCATACCCTTTACCAAAAAGCTTTTTTACTTACCAGATTGTTTCTATCTCTTCCTTTTTTACTTCATATAAAGCCATAAATTCTTCTAAATCCTTTTCGTTCCGTATCAGCATCAGCTCTTCCATATGTCCACTGCCCTCTTCACAAAATCCCGCCACACGCTCACCTGTACAAATACTTGCACGGATTACAGGCCTTTTTCCTGTTTTGTCATAGGCAGGTCTACTGTTATCTTTTTTCTTTCTTTTCCACATTCCCCATCATCCTCCAAAACCCTTTACTTTAAAACTTTAGTATGTTAAAATTCTACTGTGCAGATTTATTTACACTGGGAGGCGTCTATACATGAATAAGAAAATACAAACAATTGCCGTAGACCATTTATTTGAGGCTGTTTTATGTCTGGAAAACAAGGAAGAATGTTACAGTTTTTTTGAAGACCTGTGTACCGTCAACGAACTTCTCTCCCTTTCCCAGCGCTATGAAGTAGCCTCTATGCTTAAAGACCACAAAACCTATCTCGAAATAGCAGAAAAAACTGGCGCTTCAACTGCCACAATAAGCCGGGTCAACCGTTCCCTTCACTATGGCAACGATGGGTATGACTTGGTATTTGGCAGACTGGAGTCTTAATTCTTCCCTCTATATTACATAGTTTATTTCCTGCATATGGAAGGCAGGCTTCTTTTAAACGTCTCGTCAACATAAACGGATAATCCATATGGGATTATCCGTTTATGTCAATTAATATCAAAGGATCAATATATTCATCGTTCTGCATTATCTGGTAGCCCAGCTCCCTGTTGTCCTCTCCTACAGTAAACAAAATATAACCTTTTCCAAGCGCCTCTCCATTTTTTACCAGCGCTGTCCCATTATTCCGGTAAACAGACTGATAACCATTCCCATGGTCCAGCACAATTCTTGTACCATAAACCTCATCTTTATCCACGCTCACCACTGTTCCCATCCCTGAAGTAAGCACATTAACCCCTGATGATGCGGTAAACACCAACATAGGGTCCCCTTCCTTTGCCTCTGTCATGGTTGATGAACCGCTAAGTGGAAATCCCTTCGGCAAAGCATTTTCAATAGTCTCCTGCAGTATTGCATCTTCCACCTCTGCTTTCTGGCTTACAGTGCCGCTAAGCACAGTTACCTTACTTGAAAGGGTGGAATTTTCCATGGTTAGTGCTTCATTTTCATCCGTGAGATTATTAATCGCAACTATTTGCTCAACAATTTCCCGCCTTGCATTCCTAATGGTAATTTCATCATAAATAAACTTGCAGATAACAACCACAGTCAAAATAAAAACTATGGCAGCAGTTACTTCAACTACGGCAGAGCTGATATTTCGCCTCCTTATCATGCCGCTTTCTTCCTGAATTACCAGAACCAGCGAATATTTCCCTTGTCTCTTATTCTGTTGCCCCATAATTTCATGTCACCTCCGGTCAATTACCTATATTTTATCACAGGCAATAAATTAACGCAACTTCATTTACCATTTCCATTCAGAAGTCAGGGGAGAAGCTCATTTCTACTATTAGCAAACGTTCCCGGTAACAATACCAATATAGGGTTTGTTAATTTACTAAATACTAAAATTTCGCAACAATCTAATAATTACTGAAATTTTGTGGAATTTTGTGAAATTCCTGTTATTTTATTTACTTTTGTCTCTGACTGTGTTATGCTTATTACGTTGCAAGAATTTGCAATGTAACAATTTACTTATTTATTTTTTGGAGGTATCTATATGAACAAAGGTACAGTAAAGTGGTTTAACAACCAAAAAGGGTACGGTTTCATCTCTGACGCATCTGGCAACGATGTATTTGTACACTACTCAGGGCTTAACATGGAAGGCTTTAAGTCCCTTGAAGAAGGCGCTTCCGTGGAATTTGATGTTGTTAACGGTGAAAAAGGACCTCAGGCCGTAAACGTAACCAAGTTATAATTAGCAAATGTGCTATTTATAGCGCATTAATCAGTAACGCGATGTGCTTATTCTTAATATAAGCTTCATTTTATTATGAACCTGCAATATTGTCTTATTAGATTAATGAAATAACCTACCCCGATAAGGGGTAGGTTATTTTTAAGGGCGTATTATCACATCTGCCAAAACTTTCCTGTTACAAACCCCTTATTCTACCGCCAGATAAGAAACTACCTCTTCAAGCTTCATACTGCCGCCAAAAATATCAAGCGCACTTCCGATTGTCACATCAATTTTTCCTTTTCCCAACTCTTTTAATTTTTGAAGGTCTTGGAAATTATGTACACCTCCCGCGTATGTCACTGGAATTTTACACTCATTCCCTAATATGGCTGCCAAATCTTCTTCGATTCCCTGAGCCTTTCCCTCCACATCCACTGCATGCACCAGAAATTCATCACATTTTTCAGATAGCTCCCGTATAATATCTCCTGTTATTTTTACTTCCGTATAATTCTGCCACCTGTCGGTCACAATATAGTAGTCTTTTCCCCTCCTGCGGCAGCTTAAATCCAGCGTCAGATGCTTCTTTCCAACTGCCAAAAGCATTTCCTCCAATTTATCATAGTGAAGCGTTCCCTGTTCAAAAACATAAGATGTGACAATCACATGGGACGCACCCGCCGCTAAAAATTCTTCTGCATTTAAAGGCGTAATTCCTCCTCCAGCCTGAAGTCCGTTCGGATAAGCTGCCAGTGCCTGTATTGCCTGTTTTTTCGTTTCTGCATAATATTCGCTTGAAGGCGGATTTAACATAATAACATGACCGCCACTTAGACCTTTTTTCTTATAGAGCTGCGCAAAAAAAGCCGCATCCTGACAGGATACAAAATTTTCTGCCGCCAAATTATCCTGGTCTGAAAGACTGTCGCCTACAATCTGCTTAACCTTTCCATTATGAATATCAATACACGGTCTGAATTTCATCTTACGCCTCTGTCTTTTTTATTTTTTTATTCTATCATACTTCTTGTAAGTATAACAGGATTTCTTTAAAAAACACATAGTATATTTTTATAAAAACTGCGCATAATAGCAACAGAACTGCCATAATAAAGGTTTGATAAGGCAGGTTCTATAAAGGAGGTCATTATGAAAAAAACGAGAAAACTAATTGCGGTATCTCTTGTTCTTGGAATGCTTTGTATCTTTACTGCCTGTGGTAATGACAAGAAGAACAATGCAAATGATATGGCAGGAAATACCAACACTACTACTGATAACAACACTGCCGGAGACAACACCACCGGCAGCGGTACAAACAATACTACCTCAAATGGCAATGATACTGCTGCCGATACCACAGACACCCTCGGCGGTTCCGCAGGGGATAATGGAACTGGTATGGGCACAGACAACGGCATGACAACAGACAACAATGCCTCTGATTTAAACAACGGAAACGGCACTGGAACCGGTAATAATAGCGCCGGAAATGGTAATGTAAACAGCGCCACTACAGGAACTGGTACTGACGGAGACTCAATTCTTGATGATGCAGGAAATGCTGTAGGAAATGTTGTAGATGACATTGCAGATGGTGTGTCAGATATTACAGATGATGTGATTGGAGACGGAAACGGCACAAACAATTCTGCTAATGGCACAAGCAACACCACTTCCGGAACCAGCGCGCGAGGATAATGCTTTATATTTAGGATAGCGCCTGCCCGAAGTGTGCAAAAAAGGAGGCCTGGTTTCACCCTGATGGCCTCCTTTTTATTCTAAGTAAAAACCTGAAAGATTTATTTATATCCTGTCACTTTTCAATGATGGTGCCTTCCCTGTATGCCTGAAGAAGCTGTTCAAGCTGTTTAATAGTTTCACGCAGCTCTACACCACTGTCCGTTTCTGAAACCTGAATCCTGTTTGGTACAGTTTCCACCACAGTAGAATCAGAAAAAATATCAGATTCATGAAGTATTGCTGCTTCTGTGGACTCAAAAGGTTCATGAGCTACCAAACGCATTCCATGCGAATTCGCCACCAGCGTATACCCGGCAATTCCTGTCTTATTCTGATATGCTTTGGAAAATCCCCCATCAATAATCAAAAGTTTTCCATCACATTTAACCGGCGTTTCTCCTTTTTTTAATTCCACAGGCACATGTCCGTTTATTATGTGGGATCTCTTTTTATCCAGGCCAAACTCCTCCAAAATACGATTAATGATTGTCTCATCATCCAGCATGGAATAATAACAGTTTTTGGTTTCCTTATGCGTTTCCTTATCCTCAATAAAGTAACGTTCAAAAGTTGCCATCTTATCCTTGCCAAACACTGGCGAATTGGGTCCCGCCCAGATATACCAAATATAGTCCTGCGCTTTACGCATACCGGAAGGGTCGTTTTTTGCATAATAGCCCTTTCTTGCATAGTTATCCAGTATATCATAAAGCGCTCTGCCCCGGTATTTCTTTCCATCTACATTCACAGCTTTGAAGTTTCCATCTTCGTCAAGAGGCATACAGCCATGGTATAAGAGATTGGAATTATGGATTTTATAAAGTCCTCCATTGGAATAAAGAAAACGCACATGCCTCTGCAGTTTCTCACATTTAAGGAAAGCCTGCTGCAGCCTTGCCATCATCTGTTCCTCATCTGGGGATAAGTTGTAAGGGTCTGCAGGGTCTACCGTTGGGAAATCTGTATCCTTCATGGCATATTCTTTTCCTTTAATCTGAACTGTCTTTTTCTCAAAATTTATTTTATCCAAAAGCAGTCTGTCGTCCATCTCAAATTCAGGGTGCTTTTTGATGACCTGTCCTTCCAGCTTCAACTGAATAATAGCTATCGCCTTATGGATTTTCATATCCATGCTTAAATCCTTGGTATTATAATCGGTGTTATATTTTATGGTAAATACATCACAATTGACATCCTGATAGGTATCCAGGGCAAATGTGGCAAGAGGAATCAGATTTATACCATAACCATCTTCCAGTGTATCCAGATTTCCATATCGGGCAGCAACCCGCAGCACAGTGGCAATACAGGCAAGATGACCGCATGCCGCCCCCATCCACACAATATCATGATTGCCCCACTGGATATCCACAGAATGATAATTCATCAACGTATCCATAATAATATGAGGGCCTGGTCCCCTGTCATATATATCCCCTACAATATGAAGATGGTCCACTACAAGTCTCTGTATTAAGTTGCTAAGAGCTGCAATAAAATCCGGTGCCCTTCCAATCCGTATAATTGTATGGATAATTTCATTATAATAGCCCTCTTTATCGGAAATATCAAATTTTTCCGTAATCAGTTCTTCTATGATATAGGCAAAATCCTCCGGAAGCGCTTTACGGACCTTGGAACGGGTATATTTGGAGGCTGCTCTTTTGGTAATCTGGACCAGCCGGTGCAGGGTAATTTTATACCAGTCCTCTAAATTATCCTCTTCCTTTGCAACAATATCCAGCTTTTCATGGGGATAATATATCAGGGTTGCCAGCAGTTTTTTATCCCTGCTGCTTAATGTGTTGTCAAATTCCTCATCAATCTGCCTTCTCACTGCGCCGGAACCATTTTTTAGCACATGATTAAACTGCTCATATTCCCCATGTATATCCGTCAGGAAATGTTCCGTACCCTTGGGAAGGTTTAAAATTGCCTGCAGATTAATAATCTCTGTGGACGCCGCCGCAATATTGGGATAAAGACGTGCGAGACTTTTTAAATATTTTAATTCCATAAATTCTAGATCGTTCATTTTTATACCTCCGCATACTGCGAGCTATGCTTGCAATACTGCATCAATAGACAGCTTGGAAGTTTACTTCCAAGCTTATACCCCCATATACCGCAGGCTCTGCCTGTGATACTGCTTAAATATGAAGTTTGAAAAAAATCATCCAATCACATGACTCATATCATATAATCCAGCTGGCTTATCCTTTAAAAATTTTGCCGCCTGAATCGCTCCCTTGCCAAATACGGCTTTAGAATATGCTGTATGGGAAAAAGTAATTACTTCGTCCGCTCCGGCAAAAATTACATCGTGGTCCCCCACAATTGTCCCGCCTCTCACAGCAGAAAAACCAATTTCCTTTTTCGGTCGTTTTTCTCTTCTTGCACTTCTGTCAAACACATATTCATATTCATTTCCAAGAGCCTCATTGACAGAGTCTCCAAGGGCTAAGGCCGTTCCGCTTGGGGCATCCACCTTCAGCCTGTGATGCTTTTCTACAATTTCAATATCAAAACCTGCCGGTTCCAAAACCATTGCCGCTTCCTTTAACAGCTTCATAAGCATGTTAATGCCCAGAGACATATTAGCAGACTTTAAAACCGCTACTTTTCCGGCCGCCTCTTCCACCTTTTTCAGCTGTTGCTGACTAAGCCCCGTGGTACAAAGAACACATGGAATCTGCTCTTTTATACAATAATCCAGCAAACCATCCACAGCAGATGCAACGGAAAAATCAATAATCACGTCCCCTTTCACCGTACACTCACTGATATTTTTAAATACAGGAAATGGATTTTTCCCCTCATCAAAAGCATCAACACCTGCTGCAACAGTAACACCATCATCATCTGCCACCAGTCCGGCAATGGTTTGGCCCATCTTGCCATTGCATCCATGTATAATTAGATTTAACATATGTTTTCTCCTATTTTAAGTTCCGCCCCTCAAGTTCCAACTCCTTCAGAGTAATTACAGGCCTCTTTGCACCCTTTAATTTTCCGGACACTTGCATGGGCGTTGGCTGTTTTATGTCCTGCTTTTTACAAAATTCCGTATTCTTCCATTGTTTTTTTCAATTTTGCTGTATTTGCTTCCTCCATGTCTGTAAGCGGCATACGCAGGGAGCCTACTTCTTTTCCCATCAGGTTAAGCGCCATCTTTACCGGAATGGGATTAACTTCGCTAAAAAGCGCATTGCAGAGGGATATCATGCGAAGCTGCTCTGCACAGCTTCCAGCAATATCTCCTGCAAAAAACTTTGCACATATATCATGGGTCTGTCTGGGCGCTACATTAGAGCTTACCGATATAACACCTTTTGCACCTAATGCAAGAAGCGGTACAATCTGATCATCATTTCCTGAATATAAATCTACTTTTCCATCTGCCAGAGACATTAACTTTACAATCTGCGCAATATTTCCGCTAGCTTCCTTGACGCCTACAATATTTTCCACATCTGTACAGAGCCTTACTACCGTTTCCGGCGCCACATTACATCCGGTACGACTGGGCACATTATATATCAGACATGGAATTTTTACAGAATCAGCAACTGTCTTATAATGTTTATAAAGCCCATTTTGAGTAGCCTTGTTATAATAGGGCGTAACAAGAAGAAGCGCATCTGCACCATATTTTTCCGCTTCTGTTGATAAGTAGACTGCTGTCTCCGTACAATTGGAGCCTGTTCCAGCCACCACCGGAATACGTCCTTTTACCTTATCAATGCAATATCTGATTACCTCCAAATGCTCCTCATGTGAGAGTGTGGATGATTCTCCTGTAGTTCCACACACTATAATCGCATCGGTTCCGCCTGCAATCTGGTCCTCAATCAGTTCCCCAAACTTCTCATAATTTACATCTCCGTTTGCCTTAAAGGGTGTAACAATTGCCACACCTGCGCCTGTAAATACAGCCATATTTTCTCCTCCTATTTTACCGTTTCTGTTTTTAATCCCATTGTTAAAAAAATAGCAGCCGCTGCATATCGACTACTACAATTACTGTTCATCGGATAGCGCAACATCAATTTTGATGACAGTCATACGGTTTTTCACCGTATGCCCAAGGATCCGGCTACAGGAAGTCCAGACTCTTTCGGCGTTCTTCCCTTTCATCTTTCTTCCCCTGTGCCTGTCACATCCAAAAAATTACTCATAAATCACGCAACCTCTATCTCTTAATCCTATGAAATTATTATTGTCCTCTCTCACATATGGAAAAAGGATTTTTAATATAAAAATATCATAGCACCATGCGAAAAAGCTGTCAACGCATAGATGCTATGATTTCATGCTTAAAATTTTGCAAAAAATGCCGGACATATTTTCCTGCCTTAGAACACCTGATCATTACAGTAAAATAGTCATTCTTCCATAAGTTCCAGCTTACTTACAGAAACTTCATAGGCAATTCTTTTTTCTGCATCTTCATCAGAAAGACGTTTCATGTACTCCCGGCTTTGAATTCTTCCCCAGATTTCACATCTGGTTCCCACTGCAAAATTGCTTGCAAACCGGGCGTTTCTGCCCCAGCAGATACAAGGTATGTAGTCACTCTTCCCATAAGGTCTGTTCACCGCCAAAAGCAAATCCGCAATTTCACGTCCAAGAGGTGTTTTCCGATAAATAGGTTCCTTACAGATGTACCCATCCAGATAAATCTGATTGGTTTTAGAACTTTCCGGTGTTTCATCCACAAACTCAATTTCTCTTGCAAATACAGAAAGCACCAGCCTGTTTTTGCGCTCTTCATGTCGGTTATAAGAACGGAACTGTCCCTGTACCATAATATTCAGCCCCTTATAATCCTCATCTACATTAATTAAACGCTCTGATACCATCAGCGGAATAATGTCGCTGGAATCGCTTAATCTGGGCACATTAACATCTACCATATAAAAGCCTTCCCCGAATATCTCATGACTAAATGAAAAATCACTTACGATTTCCCCCATGATCACCACCTGGTTGTTTTCGATTACCTTATCTGTCATTTTAGTTCTCCCTTCTTACTCTTTAAGAATTTTTTCCTGTCATGTATTACTATTTATATGAGAAAATCCTTTATATAGAACTGTCAGTTATCGCGCAGCTTCATCCGTACAAAAAATTTCTGTCTGCTGCCAGAGAGCAGGATATAAATTTTTATATTTACATGATATATAAAATAGTGCTATACTAAAGCGGTTTGAAGTTTAAAACGAATTTTAAAACTATCTGTTGGTACGTTTTAAGGGTACGGACTGTTCTGTACAAAGATGTAAATAAAAAACAATATCAATACCGGCCGCCGTATATCCGGGCGGTCATATGGTAATATGTACTATGAGGAGCAAATTTATGAGACAGAAACGAGAAAATGTCAGAAACATTGCCATCATCGCCCATGTAGACCATGGCAAAACAACTCTGGTGGACGAATTGTTAAAGCAAAGCGGTGTGTTCCGTGAAAATCAGGAAATCACTGAACGCATTATGGATTCCAATGATATTGAACGGGAACGGGGAATTACCATTCTTTCCAAAAATACCGCCGTTACCTATAAAGGAACTAAAATCAACATTATTGATACCCCCGGACATGCTGACTTCGGCGGAGAGGTAGAGCGTGTCCTTAAAATGGTAAACGGTGTTATTCTGGTGGTAGATGCCTTTGAAGGCGCCATGCCCCAGACAAAATTCGTGCTCCGCAAAGCGCTGGAGCTTAAACTGCCTGTTATTGTATGTGTAAACAAAATTGACCGCCCGGAGGCCCGTCCCACCGAAGTGGTAGACGAAGTTCTGGAACTTTTCCTTGAGTTAGACGCGGACGAGGCTCAATTTGACTGTCCTTTCGTGTTCGCTTCCGCCAAAACCGGCACTGCTACCATGGACCTTCAAACACCAGGCACAGATATGGCACCATTGTTTGAAACCATTCTTGATTATATTCCTGCTCCGGAAGGCGACCCGGAAGCAGGCACTCAGATACTCATCAGCACCATTGATTATAATGAATATGTTGGCAGAATCGGCATTGGTAAAGTGGACAACGGTTCTGTACGGGTCAATCAGGAAGTAGTTATTGTCAATCACCATGATCCGGACAAGCTCAGGAAAGTAAAAGTCAGCAAACTTTATGAGTTTGACGGGCTAAATAAAGTAGATGTCACGCAGGCAGATACTGGTTCCATTGTGGCCATTTCCGGTATTTCCGATATTCGCATTGGCGATACCCTCTGCTCTCCTGAAACCCCCATTCCCATTCCCTTCCAAAAAATTTCGGAGCCTACCATTGCCATGCACTTCATTGTCAATGATTCTCCCCTTGCCGGACAGGAAGGGAAATATGTCACCAGCCGTCACCTGCGTGAACGCCTATTTCGGGAGTTAAATACCGATGTTTCTTTACGGGTGGAAGAAACAGACACAACAGAGGCTTTTAAGGTATCAGGCCGGGGCGAACTTCACTTGTCTGTGCTTATTGAAAATATGCGCCGGGAAGGATTTGAATTTGCAGTAAGCAAAGCGGAAGTCTTATATAAAAACGACGAAAACGGTAAAAAGTTAGAACCTATGGAACTGTGTTACATTGATGTACCTGAAGAATTTTCCGGCTCTGTCATTGAAAAGTTAAGCCAGAGAAAAGGGGAACTCCAGAGCATGGGGGCTGCTTCCGGGGGCTATACACGGCTTGAATTTTCTATTCCGTCCAGAGGGCTGATTGGCTACCGGGGCGAATTTATGACAGATACCAAAGGAAACGGCATTATGAACAGTATTTTTGATGGCTATGGCCCTTACAAAGGAGATATCCAATACCGTAAACAAGGGTCCCTGATTGCCTTTGAAGCCGGGGAAGCCATTACTTATGGTCTATATAACGCCCAGGAGCGGGGAACCCTTTTTATTGGCCCTGGTGAAAAAGTTTACTCTGGCATGGTTGTGGGACAAAATGGAAAAGGGGATGACATTGAACTGAATGTCTGCAAAAAGAAACAGCTCACCAATACCCGTTCTTCCAGCGCAGATGAAGCGCTCCGGCTTACGCCTCCCAAAATCCTCAGTCTGGAACAGGCGCTTGAATTTATAGACACTGACGAACTTTTAGAAGTAACCCCAAAATCTTTAAGAATACGAAAAAAGATTCTGGACCCCACCATGCGCAAGCGTGCTGCCATGCGAAACGCATCTCTTGCCCAGAACTGAAAACTTCAGCATTCCCAGAAATACCAAACTCCGGCCAGAGTCCTGACCGGAGTTTTTATTTCACATAAGGATGCCTGATGACAGCAATGTAAAAATATGATCATATTATCCAATAGGAAGCAGCCATGCTGCAACCTGGAAATATACCAAAAGGGATAAAACATCCACAATGGTTGTAATAAAAGGGCTTGCCATAACTGCCGGATCAAATCCAATCTTTTTTGCAAGCAGGGGCAAAAGGCATCCCACCACTTTTGCAATCAGAACTGCCGCAACCAGCGTAATACATACTACAAGCGCCACCATTATGCCTACCCTGTCAAAAAAAAGAAGTTTAAGAAAATTAGCAGCAGATAAAGTAACGCCGCAGAGCAATGCCACCCGTATTTCTTTCCATACCACCCGGAAGCTGTCCCGAAACTCAATTTCTTTTAGGGACAGTCCGCGGATAATCGTTACACTAGCCTGTCCCCCTGCATTTCCCCCAGTGTCCATAAGCATGGGAATATAGGCAATTAATACGCCATACGCCATCAGCGCTCCCTCAAAAGCTGTCAGAATACTTCCCGTAAAAGCAGCCGATATCATTAAAAGCAGCAGCCACGGCATACGTTTCTTCCAGGTCTCAAATACACTTGTTTTCATATATGGCTTGTCTGACGGCACAATAGCAGCCATTTTTTCCATATCTTCCGTTGCCTCTTCCTGCAAAATATCCACCACGTCATCCACCGTGATAATTCCCACCAGCCGCTTTTCATTGTCCACAACGGGCATAGCAGTAAAGTCATACTTCTGAAACTGCCTGGCAACCTCTTCCTGATCCATCATCGTATTGATATAAACCACATTTTCGTGCATAATATCACTAATTATTGCATCTCCCGGACTAATCAGCAGATAGCGCAGGGCTACTGTCCCTACCAGGGTTCTTTTGGCATCCAGCACATAACAGATATTAATGGTTTCACTGTCCATCCCCACCTTTCTTATGCGGGCAATAGCATCTTCTATGGTCATATTTTCTTTTAAATCCACATATTCCACCGTCATAATACTTCCGGCAGAATCTTCCGGATATCTGAGCAGTTGGTTGATATCCCTTCTGGTTTCCGGATTTGCATTGGCAAGCAGTTTTTTTACCACATTGGCGGGCATTTCCTCTAAAAGGTCCGTTGCATCATCCGCCATCAGATTATCTATGATGCCTGCCGCATCTTTTTCTGACAGGCTGGTTATGATAAACTGCTGACTGTCCACCTCCAAATAAGAAAAAACATCCGCTGCCATATCCTTGGACAGAAGCCGGAAAATTTTCAGCAAATCCTCCTCGCCAAATTCATCCATGACTGCCGCAAGGTCAGCAGTATTCATGGCTTCCATCCTCCGCCTGAGACTGGCATACTGCTTTGTTTCCAGCAATTCTCTTATAACTTCAAGCTCTTTAATCTCTTCCATGGCTCTTCTCCTTTATATATGATTTTTATGCCCCGTTCATGAGGAGGAATATCTGTACTGCCTGCTGTACTCTTATTCATAAAAACCACCACCTTTCAGAAGAATGCCTGTTGTCAGTTACCATTTTTACTTTAGCTTAAGGCGCTTTCTTTGTCAACGGATTTTCATCTCCGCCTTTTCCATGTAATAGCCGGAACCTGTTACTGTTATCCGTGCCCTTGCTGAGGTAGATTCTGTCAGCGCCTTCTCCACCTCCTGCTGATATTGGGCCGGAATACGGACATCAAACTCCACCTTATCCGTGTATCTGGACGCAGCAATTTCAATCTGCCTGCTTCCCAGCAAATACTGCACTTTCCCCACATCAGCATAGTCAATTCCTATTGTTATTTCTTTTCCATAGAACATAGTTGCAATTCCGGCATCCATAATAGCTGCCTGGGCTGCGTTTGTATAGGCCCGCACCAGCCCCCCTGTGCCTAAAAGGGTACCTCCAAAATATCTGGTAACTACTGCCGCCACATTCGTGACACCAGCCCCCAAAAGCACTTCCAGAATCGGTTTTCCTGCTGTGCCGGAAGGTTCCCCATCATCACTGCATCTTGTAAGCTCCCTGTTTCTTCCTATTATAAAGGCCGGACAATTATGCCGGGCATCATAATATTTCTTTTTTATTGTCTCTATAAACTCTGCTGCCTCTTTTTCCGATGTCACAGGCACTACATTCGCAATAAACCGTGATTTCTTTTCTTCATATTCTCCATGCCCCTGCCGATATACTACTTTATATGGAAGAAATTCATTTTCATTCCCCTGCATATTCTTTTACCTTCTTTTATGATTCTTCTTGTAATTCTGTTATTTCTGCTTCTTGAAGTTTAACACAAAGGGGAATAATTGTGTATCAAATTGTGAATAATTCTTAATAAAACATAAAAAACTTTATTTCGGTCCCACATTTTGGTATACTCTAAGTGTTCAGAATTTGAATATGATTTCAATCTACATGGAGGCATATACATGAACTACAGTAAAAAAGGGATTCGTGCCAGACAAAAATCCCTGCATGCAACATCAACAAAACTTGGAAAGAAACTGCTTCTGGCGGTATTAAATCTTTCCCTCCTTGCCATTATTGGCATAGGCATTATTGGCGTCAGCATGGCTTTCGGCATTTTTAAAGGAGTCATTGACACTGCTCCCAGCATCGAAAACGTCAAAGTCACCCCTACAGGTTTTTCCACCTTCGTTTATGACCTGGAAGGCAACCAAATTGCCAAACTTGTTTCACAAAATTCCAACCGTATCCCTGTCACACAGGATATGATTCCGGAAGACTTAGCCCATGCCTTTGTTGCCATAGAAGATGAGCGCTTCTATGATCACAACGGTATAGATGTTAAAGGTATTTTCAGGGCGGCCTATGTAGGTATTACAAACGGTTTTCATTTTACAGAAGGCGCCAGTACTATCACCCAGCAGCTGCTGAAAAATAACGTTTTTACTGACTGGACCAGTGAAACCGGATTTGCTGACAGTATGAAGCGAAAAATCCAGGAACAGTATCTGGCCATTGAGTTGACCAAATCCATGTCAAAGGAGGAAGTGCTTCTCAATTATATGAACAGCATTAATCTGGGACAAAATACCTTAGGTGTACAGGCGGCTTCCCTGCGCTATTTTAACAAATCGGTAAATTCTTTAAATCTCTCTGAATGTGCAGTCATTGCCGGCATCACACAGAATCCTTCCCGCTTTAATCCGATTTCCCACCCTGATGCCAATGCTGGCAGAAGAAAAAAAGTGCTGGGAAATATGCTGGACCAGGGATATATCTCCCAGGCGGAATATGATGAAGCCATGGCAGATGACGTTTATTCCCGCATACAGATTGTCAATGAAGACTCCGAAGATTCTGCGGTTAATACATACTTTGTGGACGCATTAACCGATGATGTGATGAACGATCTTTTAGCTGCGGGATATAATGAAACCCAGGCTTTCACCTTGCTTTACAGTGGGGGCCTTAAGATTTATTCCACCCAGGACCCTCATATTCAGTCTATCTGTGATGAGGTGTTTTCCAATGAAGAAAACTACCCTGCCAATGTCCGCTGGTATTTAAATTATGCGCTGACTATAAAAAAAGCTAATGGCGAATTTGAAAATCACAGCACAGAAATGTTCCGGGCTTATTACAGAGAACAGCAGGATCCCTCCTTTAACCTTATTTATAACACGCAGGAAGATGCTTATGCCCAGATTGCAGACTACAAAACTGCACATTTAAGCGAAGGTGATGAAGTTTTTGATGAAAATGTCAGCCTCACCCCCCAGCCTCAGGTATCTATTACTGTTGAAGATCAGCATACCGGTTATGTGGTTGCCATGGTAGGCGGACGCGGCGCCAAAGAGGGAAGCAAGACCTTAAACCGTGCCACAGACACCAAACGTCAGCCTGGTTCTACCTTTAAGGTAGTTGCCGTTTATGCACCGGCTCTTGACAGCGCAGGTTTAAACCTTGCCACAATGGTAAATGACGCGCCTTTTAACTATGCCAACGGACGTCCGGTCAATAACTGGTACTCCGGATACCGGGGCATGAACTCCCTTCGTCAGGGTATTATAGATTCCATGAATATTATTGCTGTCAAAACTTTAACCATGATTACTCCACAGCTGGGATTTGATTATCTAAAGAATTTTGGTTTTACTACTGTTGTAGACCGCAAGGAAGTTACAATAAATGGAGAAACCCAGGTTTTCTCCGACATCCAGCAGTCTCTTGCTTTAGGCGGCATCACAGACGGTGTTACCAATGAGGAGCTAAACGCTTCCTATGCCACTATTGCAAATAGTGGAACCTATGTAAAACCAAAACTCTACACCAAAGTGGTAGATCATGATGGAAATATAATATTGGATAACTCCCAGCCTGATTCCAGACAAGTTATCAAAGATACCACAGCATGGCTTTTAACCAGCGCCATGATGGATGTGGTAACTCATGGAACTGGTACTGCCGTTAATTTCAGAAATATGGCAATTGCCGGAAAAACCGGCACCACATCGGATTACAATGATGTCTGGTTTACTGGCTATACACCCTATTACACCGCTACAGTCTGGACTGGCTATGATAACAACACTAAGCTTAGAAAAGGGGAAGAACGCAGCCTTGCCAAAAAGCTCTGGCGAGGTGTCATGGAAAGAGTTCATGAAGAGCTTCCAAGCGAATCTTTTCCCATGCCGTCAAGCGGCATTGTACAGGCAACAGTCTGTGCCCGTTCCGGTAAGCTTCCCATTGCAGGACTTTGTGACGGAACTCTGCGGTCAGAATATTTTGCAGAAGGGACTATCCCCACAGAAAGCTGCGATGTCCACTATCAGGGTATGATCTGTCAATACACAAACCTTCCTGCCAGCGAATCATGTCCTTTCAAGGTTGGAGGCGTTTTGGAACTTACCCCATTAGAACATCCTTCTTTACAGCAGGGAACTTCCACCACTCAGCAAATAACCAATGCTGATGGATCTGTTTCCACAGTAGTTGTGCCGCAAAACCAGATGAATACATGTCCTCATAATGCTGAGTTTATGACCCAGCCTGGTATTGAAGCCATAATTGCGCAACAGCAAAATGAAATTAATGCAGCTGCCTTAGCAGCAGCGCAGGCAGCCGGCATTCCTCCCGAAGGAGCGCCTGCGGCTCCTCCTGACGACAGTAATGGAGCTGCAGAATAAAAAAATAATAAAAAGGTGCGTAGCGTTTACGCACCTTTTTATTATTTTTTATGTATCTTATTCGTTCTCCCCAATATGCCCCTCACTAATTACCACTTTGTTTTACAAAGGATAAATTTTCAGCCGGCAAGGTGGCGGAAAAAGGCAGTGCAGATAAAATTTAGACTAATGAAACATGTATGGAGCGGATTATACTAGTTTTGGCTACGGAAAACAATTTCTCCTGTCTGGTCGTCCATGCTTTCCACAATAGCCAGCGACTCCACTCTTACCCCTTTACTTCTTAATAGACGGCCACCCTCCTGAAATCCTTTTTCAATAGCAATTCCAACTCCCTCCACTACTGCCCCGGCACTTTTTACCAAGTCAATCAAACCTGCCGCCGCACAACCATTGGCAAGAAAATCATCAATAATCAACACATGGTCGCCTTTCCCCAGATACTTTTTGGACACTATCACGTCATAGACTCTCTTATGAGTAAAAGACTCTATTCTGGTTATATACTGCTCCCCATCCAGATTAACGCTTTGTGACTTCTTGGCAAATACCACTGGCACATGAAAATACTGGGCAGCAATGCAGGCAATACCAATACCCGAAGCTTCAATAGTGAGAATTTTGTTAATTTTTTCGCTAGGGAAAAGACGGCGGAATTCCTTTCCCATCTCACTAAATAGCTCCACATCCATCTGGTGATTCAAAAAACTGTCCACCTTAAGTACATTACCAGGTTTAACGTTTCCGTCCTTTCTGATTCTCTCTTCCAGTAACTCCATAAAAATTTTTCCTCCTAATTATTGTTCTGCTTCTGCCCTCCCAAATGCAAATAAGCAGCATAAGCGCTTATTCGTTCGGACATCCGCTGTTTTATTGTTCCCTATTCTCTCTATTCTTCTGTTTTAATCAGCTTTTTGCTGCTCCACTTACCGGACAGAAATCTTACAAAAGAAATCAGATAGTTAGCTGTCCAGCCAATAGGAACCGCAAACCAGACTGCCTGTACCCCCAGCACAGACGCAAAAGAAAAAGCAAAAGCAACACGGATTCCAAGATTAATAAGATTTGCCAGTGTGAAAACTATCACATCTCCAGCGCCTCTTAGCACACCGTCAGTAATTGCTTTAAGCCCAATAAATACAAAGAAAAAAGCAATAAAAGACAAATAAGCATTACCTGTTTCAAAAGCCGCCGCATCGCTCCCCTCTTCCAAAAAGGAACTAATGATACTTTCATGAAACATGACAAGCGCCAGACAAATAAAAACTGCAAAGGACGCCACCATCTTAACTGCTGCAAGATATCCCTTTTTTACCCTCTCCGGTTCTCCAGCTCCAAGATTTTGGGCTGTAAATGTAGATACGGCATTTCCTGATGCTATCATAGGCACAATGCAGATAGACTCAATACGCATTCCCGCCGTATAACCAGCAAGTACCGATGAACCAAAGCCGTTTACCACAGACTGCACCAGCAACATACCAACAGATACAATTGACTGCTGCAGCATGGAAGGTATCGCTACTTTTATCATATTTCCAAGCATCTGGCCGTCAAAAAACACGGATTTTTCCTTCTGTACAGCTCCCACCATTTCCATCCCGGCAGTTATAGCCGGATTATCATATACCTCTGTTTCATCCTTATATTTATCCAGACATCTCATAAGAAGCAGAAAGGAAATCACCGCTGAAATTCCTTGGGCAATTACAGTCGCAATGGCAGCTCCCGCAATGCCAAAGCCAAACCCCCTAACCAAAACAAGATCCATTACAATATTAAAAAGCGAGGAAAAAATCAGCAAGTACAGCGGAGTCCTGGAATTGCCCAATGCGTTAAAAATAGAAGACAAAATATTATACATAAATAAAAATGGAAGGCCAATAAAATAAATTTTAAGATATAGTATGGCATCTACCAGGATATTTTCCGGCGTGTGAAGAGCCGTCAATATGCTTTTGCTAAAAAACAGCCCAAACATTCCAAGAAGAACACTTACCGTAAGAAAGCTAATAAGCGCTGTGTATACTGAAGTTTTCATTTTCCGGTATATTCCAGCTCCCAAATATTGCGAAGTTATAACCGATGCGCCAATACCTCCCCCAATGGCAATCATTATAAAAACTGTTGTGAGGGAATAAGACGCCCCTACTGCCGCTAATGCCTCTTCCCCCACAAACTGACCAACAATTATAGAATCTACTGTAGAATAAAACTGTTGGAAAAGATTTCCCAAAATCATAGGAAGTGCAAAGAAAAAAAGCGATTTCCCCGGACTGTCTGTAAGCATACTGTACTTTTTCATTTTAAATCCTCCATATTTCTTTATCTGATGTAAAGAATATTTCCTAATATGGTTCCCAAAAAATTTCCATATATCAGATGCTTATATTCCTGCCAGTTAATATAATACCGTTTTCCCCAGGAAGATATTTCAAAGTAAGGCCCTCTGTCTTCTTTAATAACTCCTGTTACTGTAACATAATGTGCACTGACTGTCTGAACTTTCCGATACGCATCCCCATCTTTTTTATACAGTATAATGCCCTTATCTTTATTCCTATTGCCAAATAATATAGGTATACATAAGATTACAGGTATATCCTTATGCAGCATTTCAAGTGTTCTTTTATATATCCACCTGCCGCAACACCCCCATTTAGCCCGCAGTTTCCATCCCTGTCTGCGTGCCATACGATTAAACCTTCTTTGCAGCCGCAACCCGCTTAATCCCCATTGAGCCTTTGGCTGTATACCACCTAAATATTCATAAATCTGATTATAATAAGATTTGTATTCTTCTTCTGAAAGAATACGGTTTTCATAATTTTCTGTTTCTCTAATACGATATTTGATATCACGGCCCGCCAAATAAAGAAGAAGATCTCCAAAGGCCGTAATCCCACACCCTAACTTTTGTTTTCTCTCATCCGGGGATCCGCAGGATGCACCTGCAAAAAATCCCTGGTCACCGCCATATGTTATTTTTCCTTTATTCTGGCTTACCTGTATATACTGCCCAGTCAGACCAGCTATTTTCATTAACAAACAACCTCCAGACTTATTATCCCTATTGTAATACTTCATCTATCATTCGTTTTTACTTTCTTTTATATTTTATAATTGGAAACAGTTATATGCAAGTAAAAGTAAATATAAATGTAAATTAAAAAATTAAAAAAATTGTAATTTAGAGTTGACAAATGATAGAGCTTTTGATAAAGTGATACATGGTGATTGTAATACACAATTACACAGGCTGCTGTGGCTCAGTCGGTAGAGCGTCGCATTGGTAGTGCGGAGGTCACGGGTCCGATTCCCGTCAGCAGCTTTCTTGAATCCTTAGTTTTACTAGGTTTGTAAAGTATATTGATATGAGAATCTGTCAATGAACCAATCAAAATTCTTTGGTTGGTTTTTATTTTGCCTAAAGTTCTGAAATACAGCTAATTGTCTGAAACTTTACATCTATATTCTGCAGTTCCGGTAAAGACGTATCAGCCAAACGGATTCAGCATTTTTATTGTAAATGGCATATAGATACTTTATAATCAACTCTGTAAAAACAAAAATTGTTGAGGTGTTGTATGATTAGAGAAATTGCTGAAAATGAATTAAATGAATTGTTGATGTTGTATTTATACTTACATGAAGATACGGTACCCCAAATGACAGAACATTTGAAAAACACATGGGATTTAATTATTCAGGATAAAAACCATCATGTTATTGTTAATGAAGTAGATGGTAAAATTGTATCTTCCTGTATTTGTGTGATTATTCCAAATTTAACAAGGAATATCAGACCATATGCCATTATAGAAAATGTTGTTACCCATGCAGATTATCGTAGAAAAGGATATGCAACAGAATGTTTAAATTATGCCAAAGAAATATCAGAAAAAGCTAACTGCTACAAAATGATGCTGCTTACTGGTTCAAAGCAGGAAACGACTCATAGATTTTATATTAGTGCAGGATATAACAGCACTGATAAAACTGCTTTTATCCACTGGCTTAAATAAGAGTATACATTTATCATCAAACAAAATCGTTCCATAATTCTTTTTGATTTTATGGAACGATTTTCTATATATCCAAGGCTTTCTACCCTACGCCCAAAGTTTGTAGCTACAGGCAACAGAATATCAAGCTTACCGCATGCCGCTTCCAGCGGCACAAACATCAGCAGGTATTTGACCTTACTACAATTTATCAGTGAAATAAAAGTTCCTGGTCCAGGATATTATTTACCATTTCATAATCTGTCTGATTTTTTCCGTCAGTTTTTGCGCCGTCTTTTCCTGAACCAAGGGACCGGGATGCTCTCCTGTTCCCAATCCATCCTCCCTTTTTTGCTGCTCAAGCTGGAGAAAGTAAACCTCCCCTTCCGCCTCCTTTACACACCGTTCAACGCTGTCACATAGTTCCGTTCCAAACAGTCCAAGCACACACAACAAAGCAGCGCCCGGATGATGCTTTTGTACCTTTTTGATAAAAACAGCATATTCCCTTTCAAATTCCATTTTCCGCTGGCTGTCATTTCTGATATAACTTGCATCATTATTTCCAATATGTATTACTACCAAATGCGGGCAAAAGTCTGCCTCATCTTTTTCTATTGGATTTTTTACTCCTGTTTTTCCGGCTGAACACGCTTTTTGTTCCAGTATTCGCTGTCCATGCAGATCTGTATATTCATACAGCGCCGGCATCCGGTCTATAATATCCGGTGTGTGTCTGGATGGTTCAATCCAATTGGAGATTATACCTATACCGCTTCGGGCGACTAACTGGTAATCTGCCAGAAGATAATCTGCACTGCGCACTGCATATGCTTTTAGGGGATTTTCTTCCCAGGTTGTAAATGCTCCTTCTAAAGTGCCCTCCACTCCATAGCCACAGGTGATAGAATCTCCAACAAACTCAATCCTCCGTTCCAACTCAGGTGTGGGAGCTATTGCACCGTCAGTCCGAATCAATCGCACTCCAACAATCCCATATTTTGACTCAGAGAGTTTTTGAATACGGATTTTTACTGTTTCCGGTTTTTCCGACTTAAAAAGTATGATTTCCTTTTCTCCACTCTCTAATGCAATTCTCTGCATTCCCCTGCGTCCTTCATCTATTATTACAGCAATACAGGTCTGCATTCCAGTCTCCTGTACTTCGTTTAATGTAACAACCTGAGCTGACGCACTGGTACCTTTAAAAATAAACTCAATATATGAAGCTGAGTTTCCCAAGTATCTCGTTTCATTCCTATATAAAGTTCTTCCCATAACTTTAACAGATTTTTTATCCGCTCTGTGATCCATAAGCTCCTCCTTTATTAATTTATATCACAACATTCTTTAAGAACTGAATGAACAAAATAGAGCTAATACTTACATCTGAAATTAATTTCCATGTTTTCAGTTTTCTATATGTTGCTTTTAAAAATGGAATCATCTATAATGAATTCATTACCCTAAACCACAATGCTTTCAGAAAGGCAGAATCTTTTATGACTGGAATAGAATTAAAAGCCAAAAGCATATATCCTGAAATCAGTAAGTCTGAACAACTTGCCGCTGATTATTTTATTAAAAATAAAGAAGATATTTTTAAATACCCTCTTGCTTCCCTTGCCCAAATGTCAGGCACCAGTCAGGGAGCCTGGGTACGTTTCTGTAAATCCATGGGATATGATGGAATGAAATCCCTGAAAAAGGCTGTATTTGATGAAACCAGTAAGTCTACAGCCTCCGTAAAAAAACCTTCCATCCTCTTTACGGATGTTCAGGACTTTGCCTCTGTATCAGCCATCGCTGAAAATGTTCGCAACAGCTGCATAGAAGCCATACAAATGACGCACCGTCTGTTTGATGAAGAAATTGTAGAAACGGCTGCATGGCATATTATACGCGCCCATTCAATCAAGCTATTTGGAGTGGGAGCTTCCGGGCTTGTTGCCTGCGACCTCTATCAAAAACTGCTTCGTATTGGTTACAATGTAAACTATGCCTCTGATTATCATGTTGCATTGACTTTTATGGCAACCAGTACTCCAAAGGATGTTGCCATTCTTTTTTCCAATTCAGGGGAAACAACGGAAATCCTCCGGGCAGTGGATATTTTAAGACAAAACAAAACCCCTGTTATTGGCATTACCAAACATTCCTTAAATAGTCTGGCACAAAAATGTGATTATGTTCTATATATGGATTCACCTGAAATATATAAACGCAGCGGCGCTACCAGTTCCCGAATTGCCCAGTTATTTCTGTCAGACATTTTGTTTACCACTATTGCCAACCATGATTATTCTAATATAGAAGATTATCTGGAAAAAAGCTATTCTGTTATCCAGTCACTTACCAAAAAAAATAATGAAAGGTAGTATAAAGGCGCCAGCCCCAAATATGTTTAAAATAATTTATAGGGCCGGAGCGTGTTTGAAAATTCATTTCCCTGTCGTGTACGTCCCACTTTGCGTGATATTTGTGTCAAATTCGGTCAACGCCGCCCTCTGCGACTCCCTTATTTGGCATAAATTTCCCACAAATTGTGACGCACATCTGGCAGAAAGCAATTTTCAAACACACTCTAACACCTTTAAAAATAATTTCAGTCGCTTACTGCCTCCGCCCTCGCAAGTATAGCAAGCCCTGCCGCACCATGGGCCGCATCGTTTTTAGCACTGGCAAGCTTCAATTCCGGTTTTTCCTGACTGTCTTTACCCAAATCGCTGTTTTCTGTCATATCCGTCATAAGCCTTTCCAGCAGTTTATTCTTTATAATATCATTTTTTAAGAGGACACTCCCATGCAGCACAAGAGAAATACTGCCTGATTTCTTGTTTGCCTTCATTTTTCCATAAACATTGTAGACCAGCTCCGCAAGCCCCAAAACTGCCTTGTCTATAATCTGTATTGCAGTCTGGTCTTTTTCCATTCCGGGCCTTGACAGGAGCGCTGCCAGAGATGCCGTTTCCTTTTTTGTGCGTTCTTTTGCATACACATAACCAATCAATTCAGGTACAGATGTGATATCCAGTTTTTTAAATACTTCTTCCGTCAATGCTGTCGGTTTCTCTCTACCATCTCCTGCCCTTACAACTGCACTTAGAATATCCCTTCCCAAAGCATAAGCGCTTCCCTCATCATCAATCAAGTGTCCGAAGCCTCCCGCCCTGTATTCTATACTGCCCTGCTTCATCTGCCCTAAACAAATAGAACCAGTACCCGATATCAGAAGAATACCATCCTCTTTTTCAAAAGCCCCATACATCGCTGCTTTCTGGTCCCCAACCAAGGCTGCCGGACAATTAAATCCCAAACCAGACAAGGTATTTTTTATAAACTTTTGAGCATCAGGATTGCTGATCCCTGCACAGCCAATCCCCAGGGCAAGGCAGTCTTCGGGCATAAATCCTTTTTCTTTTAGCATATCTTTTATCTTAACGAAAGTTTCCGCCACTCCTGCCGGCCCAAAACTGTTATAATTAAGCCCCCCTGCCTTTACACGAAGCAGATCCTTCTTTCCATCGGTTACAAGAACGTCAGTTCCCGTTCCGCCTCCGTCCATTCCAATATAATAACCCTGCATCGCATTCTCCTATAATAATCTCCATTCTTGCTCAGCCCGCGAATTTGGGCGCAAGCACAAATTTGCCTGTGAAAAATTTATTTTTCAGTAACACTGTTGGCTGTTTACCGGTAAATCCTTATCTCTTCGCATTCCTTTGAAAATTCCAATGCTTCTTTATTCCAGATTTCCATTAATTCCTCAAGGGAAAGACTTCCATTTATATATTCTTCTGCACTTCTTCCTCCTGTCAGCGCACCAAAATGATTTTCCCCTCCTTCTATCCTTAGCAAAAAATGAGCAGGATATAAGTCCTTCAATGTCTTTATTAATTGGAGTGCCACCGGAATAAAATCAAAAGTTTTGTCAAGCAGCGCAAACTCTACGCCAAAGCAGGTTTCCCCTTCATATTTTCCAATGCTGGGTACAAAACTGCGTTTGCGGCACGCTATCTTCTGTCTGTCTAATTTTACAGAAAGTTCTTTGTATAGTTCATCCATATCTATCCAGGGAGCGCCATACATTTGGAATGGCTTCGCTGTCCCCCTTCCTTCACTGATATTGACAGCTTCCATAAAGCATCCTCCGCTATAGCAAAGTGTACTATCGTAATCTGGGAGTGAAGGCGATGGAATATTCCATAAAAGGCCCGTATCCGGATAACACATTTTTCTTGTGTAGTTCTTCATTGGAACCACTGTATAATCCAAATCCAGGTTTTTATATTTAAGATAATAAAATCCAAGCTCCCCACAGGTTAGCCCATACCGCACCGGCAGCTCATAATCCCCCACAAAGCATCCCAATTCCCGGCTCATCCTTCCTCCCAAAATCTCCGTACCTCCAAGGGGATTCGGGCGGTCCAGCACCACAAAGGGCAAACCGCATCCGGCCGCTGTCTCCATACAATAAATCATTGTATAAATAAAGGTATAATACCGCAGCCCTACATCCTGAATATCATATACAAGCATATCCAATCCTGCAAAGTCCTCACCGGAAGGCCTTCTTTTTTCCCCGTACAGGGAAAAAATGGGAATCTGGTATCCCGGATAGACACTGTCTTCTACCTTTTCTCCTGCTGTAGCTCCATACAATCCATGTTCTGGCGTAAACAGCTTCGTAATATTTAAATTATATCCGGCAAAAATATCTATATTCATCCGCCAGGATGAGTCAACACCAGAGTAATTTGTTATCAGCCCAATACGTTTTCCTTCAAATAAAGATTTTCTGTCCCCAATCTGATCAAGCCCCAAAACTGTTTTCATCTTTTCTCGTGCCCCTTTCTCTTTAATAGTAAACAACAAACTAATTTATCTTCACTATAAATCCTTTAATTTCAAAACGGCTTTTACAGTTATGTTCTGTAAAAGCCGCTCCCGTCAGTCCATACATCCGTAAGTCTGTTTTATATTATTCTGTTACTGTCTTATATGCTGCTGCTGCTTCATCAATAATCTGCTGCAAGCCGGCATCTTTCAGCTCCTGATACTGCTGATTATAAGAATCCTTATCAATCTTACCCATAATATACTGGTCACGCAGGGAAATCTGCTGCTCTAACAATTCGTTGTATTCCATATAGGCATCTGTTGCAAGTGTGGGCGCCTTATCATAAAAGTAATCATCATTGATATTTAATCCGTCTACAAATGACTTTCCTGTTTCATCCAGATCCTCATAAGTGTTTGTTCCCATCAGGTACTGCATATAGGAATCTTTCAGGAAACAGTAAGCAATTGGAGAAGGAATCAGTCCATAAGACCGGGCTGTTGCAAAGTCTGTATTATAAGGTTCCTTCACAACTGGTTTTCCATCTGTCATTTCATAGTGAGTACCTTCAATGCCATAGTTGGTCAGTAAAACACCCTCTTCACTAAACAGCCAGTCAAAGGCCTGTAAAATTCTTTCAAGTTTTCCACTTTCAAGAGCAGCCCTTGTAAAGTATATCTTCGGCTGAACTTTGGCACGGGCAGGAATACCGGCTGCTCCGTCAGGACCAGTAATAGGTGTTATGCAGGAGAAAAGCGCGTCTTCATCCACTTCACGGCTTGCCAGCGCAAGGAGCTTTGCCTGCTCCGCCCAGTTTATCATAGTCCCCAGCGTATTGCCTGACCCAATCGTGCTAAGCTGGGCCGCATCACATGTAATATATTCCTGATACAGAATTCCATCTGCATATAATTGTCTCATGCCATCCAGAAACGCCTCATATTTAGGGTTTTCCGGGTCATAAATATATTCACCGTTTTCTACCGAAAAATAACCATTACTGTTAATGCCAAAGATACTTTCCAGCATGTAGAAGTTTGCATATTCAACGGCCAGCGGAATTTCGTCATTGGGATTCCCATTTCCATTTGCATCTTCCTGTTTAAATTTTGCCCAGACCTCCAGCCATTCTTCCCAGGTTGTAGGCTGCTCAAGCCCCAAATTTCCCAGCCAGTCAGAGCGCACTGCTGTACTGTATGCTCCCTGAATGTCCATTATCAAACCCATACCATACACTTCGCCGT
The DNA here is from genome assembly GCA_947381965.1 of uncultured bacterium. GTDB lineage: Bacteria > Bacillota > Clostridia > Lachnospirales > Lachnospiraceae > Suilimivivens. Next base: position 34,663 of record CANCXX010000021.1, on the reverse strand, counting down.
CATTCACATTCGTCAGGTATGCCATATCTGCATCATTTAACATTCCCATAAAATTTGCGCAGTCTTTATCCAGATATTCGGTAATGGGAACCAGTACTCCTTCATCAATAAGAGACTGAGGCGTTTCTGTAAGAATAACATCCGGAAGTTCCTGTGAAGATACCTTTGCCGCAAGCTGTGTTTCAAAGCTGTCGGTCTGGGTCCATTCAAAGTTTATTGTTGTGTTTGTTTCTTCCTGCCATTTGTCATAAATATCAGAACTTTCCGGATAAGGATCCCAAATACTTCCAAATACTGTAAAACTTACATTTTCACTATTGGATTCATCCGTCCCTGTTTCCTGCTTTTGTTCCTTTTGTTCTTCTCCTTCCGCTTCCTCCTGCGCCTCGTTTTGGGCAGGCTGGGCACTTTCGCCGCTGCTTTTACATCCCGCAAGTCCTGCTATCATCACTGCTGAAAGCGCAAGTGCAAGAATACGATTTACTTTTTTTCTTTGCATAATAGTTTCCTCCTTCTTTTTATGCCAATCTATACACCAGACGGGTTATGCCGCCAAATGTCATCCTTTTACAGCGCCAAGTGTAACGCCTTTTACAAAATATTTTTGAATAAACGGGTAGATGACCAGCATTGGTATCATGGATATAATCAAAACCGCATTTTTCAGCTGGTCTGCCAGCGCTGCACCTGCAGTAGTTGCTGTGGTGGCATTTCCCAATTCATATTTCACAGCATTTGCATTAAGTACAATATCTTGAAGAACCTGCTGTAAAGTAAATTTATTAAAATCTGTAATATACATAAGAGGCTTCATATAATCATTCCAGTGCCCCGCAATCACCCACAATCCAATCGTAGCTAAAGATGCCTTTGACAATGGCAGGATGATCTGCACCATTATTCTGGTTTCTCCTGCCCCGTCTATTCTGGCCGATTCCAAAATTTCCTTAGGTATTCCCTGAAGAAAACTGGATAAAATCAAAACATTATACGGCACCACCAGAACGCTTAAAATAAGTGACCAGTAACTGTTTACCAGCCCAAGCTTATTGATGCACATATAAGCCGGAATGGTACCTGCGCTAAACCACATGGGAAGCAGAATAAATATCGTATACAGTTTTTTCCCCGGAAAATGACAGCATGCAATTGGGTAAGCCGCAAGCAGGGTCGCACCAAGACTGACTACGCATCCAACGCCCGCAATAAATATTGAATTTCCAAAAGATCTCAGTATCTGTTTATTCTTCAAAACTGCCCCATAAGCGGCCAGCGTTGGCTCCTTTGGATAAAATGTCACATCTCCCCTTAACACATAACCATCCGCGCTTAAAGATATTGCCAGTACATTTAAAATTGGATAAAGGGTCATGACACAAATTACTGCAAAAATTAATACCAGCACTGCCTCAACCGTTATATCATTTTTTCTCCATTTCTTTTTTACTTGTAAATTCTTTTCTCCTTTGCCCATTATCTTTCTCCCTCATTCTGCTTTACTGGCAGTTGGAGCCATTTCATGACGCCTTACCAGATTCCTGTCTCTGAATACTTGTTGCTGAAATGATTCGATATCGTCACAAGCGCCATCGCTATAATAGAATTAAACAGACCCGCCGCCGTCGCCATACCATAATCGTATTTAATCAGTCCCCGCTTATAAATCCATGTCTGAAGCATCTCCGAAACAGAAAGATTTGCAGAATTCTGCAGAAGATAAACCTTCTCAAAATCAACGGACACCATGGTTCCCACCTTTAAAATCAGCATAATGATAATTGTAGTGCTGATACCTGGAAGCGTAACATTTAAAAGCCGCTGCCACCTGTTAGCGCCATCCACCATTGCCGCTTCATAAAGATTAGAATCTATGGATGTAAGGGCTGACAGGTAAACCACCGCCCCCCAGCCTGTCCCCTGCCAGATACCGGACAGTACACAGATTGCCCGAAAGTACTTTTCATCACCAAGGAAATAAATGGGTTCCTTCCCCAAGGCCCGCATAATACTTCCCATTGTTCCTGTGGAAGGAGATACAAAGGTGGTTATCAGCGCTACAAATGCTACCATTGAAATAAAGTGAGGCAGGTAGGTAACTGTCTGCACCATTTTCTTAAACTTTGAACCCCGAAGCTCATTTAACATAATTGCCAGAATAACAGGCGCCGGAAAACAAAACAAAAGAGAATATAGGTTGAGCACCAACACATTCCGTATCATTTTCCAAAAATCCTTCATTTTAAACAACTTTTGGAAATTTTCCAGTCCTAGAAATTCACTTCCTTCAAACCCCTTAAAAATTTTGTAATCATAAAATGACATTTTCAGCCAGTACATTGGCCAGTAATGGAAAAGGAGCATGTAAATAATTACTGGAAGAATCAGCATATATACATATCTTGCCCTCCACATTTCTCTTCCCAGTTTTCCTCCTCCTTTTTGGTTCCCTTTTCCTGCTTTTACCTTTGTTCCTTTCATATGTAACCCCCTCTTTTCACATATGGGATATCTGCATTTTCTGCTGTTTTTCCCCACCCGAAAATGTTGAAAGCGCCTGTCTTAAGCTGCCCTGGTTTTCTCTTAATATTTGTGATGCTTTTTCCGAATTAAGCCCGGAATAAAACATCATGACTGCAAGTTTTGTTTCCATCCCTGCCGCCGCAAGATATTCCTCTGCCACCGTTTCCGGTTCCCCCGTCACATCACTGAATATCCTCTTGGCCCGCTCTACCAGCTTGATATTGGAAGCCTTCAAATCTACCATACGGTTTCCATAAACTTTACCAAGCCGTATCATTGTGGCCGTCGTCAGCATATTTAAAACCATCTTTTGGGCAGTGCCCGATTTCATCCGGGTAGAGCCGGTAATTACCTCCGGCCCAACCACCGGCGTAATACAGATATCCACCTCTTCCTGCAACAGATTATTTGGATTAGTGGCAATTCCCACAGTACCTGCCCCGATAAGCGCTGCCTGCCTTACAACCCCCAGCACATAAGGGGTTCTTCCGCTTGCCGTTATTCCAACCACAACATCCTTGTCCGTCACTCCCTGAGCATCTACCTCGCTTCTTCCCAGTTCCTCACTGTCCTCACTGCCTTCCACCGCAGTGCGAAGCGCAACATCCCCTCCTGCAATATACCCCTGCACCAGAGACGGATCCACACCGTAAGTGGGCGGACACTCGGAGGCATCCAAAATCCCAAGTCTGCCTGATGTCCCAGCCCCGAAATAAAACAGCCTGCCGCCATTTTGCAGCGCTTTTGTAATCATATCCACTGCCTGGGCGATATAAGGAATTTCTTTTCTTACCGCCTCTGAAACCTTGCAGTCTTCGCGATTAATCATCCGCAAAATTCCGGTGGTGTCGCACTGGTCAATCTGCATCGTTTCTTCATTCACTTTTTCAGTCATTAAACTTGCTAAATATTCATCCATACACTCACCAACTTTGTCATTTATCCTTTCTTTTATGGATATTGTATTACAATTATTGGGCAATGTCAACAATTTATTAAAATTATATTTCAATTTATCAGTTTTTATATTAATATTTTATTTTACTTTTTGGTATATTTATCCATATTTTGTTCTGGTGTTTCCATATTTTAGTGCAAGTTTTTTATAGTTTGTATTTCTTTACCGCTTTCTGTGACGGTATACATCTCCTTCATCCGAAGCGTTTCCCATACAAAAAAGACTTCCGGTAAGCTGTTAAGCCTGCCAAAAGCCTTTATTTCAAGCGTTCCGCACGATTTTTGATGGAATCAACCAACCTTTCGCCAAATCCATCCATTGACTCACGCCTCTTTATCTTCTTTGCAGCATATCTGTTATGACCGCTTTTCTTTCTACATCTGTTTCCTTACAATCAGGTATTCATCCCCTGGCCGGTAATACGGGCAATTCCAAAAGGTTCCTGCCAGAAAGCCTGCCATCTCGTCCTCATCAAGATCCATCTGACAGGTATAACATTCATAGTCTTCATCATAAACATAGTTATTACACTGTTCACAATTATTTTTCAAATGCCTCTCCATTTTTTTCATGGCCACTATCTCCCTCTTCCCCGCCATCTTTTCTTTCTTCCAGTTCCACAAGCATCTGTCTTACGCTTTTTCCCGTAACCGGATTAAAATGCCAGGGGCACAGCTCATTTAAAGGCTCTAACACAAATCTTCTGTTTGCCATATCCGGGTGGGGCACAATCAGCCTTACATCATTGGAAACAAAATCCTGATAAAACAAAATATCCAGATCCAGAGTCCGGGGTCCCCAATGAATCTTCCTCTCTCTTCCCGCCTGCCTTTCAAGCCTCTGCAAAAAATCCAGCAATTCATATGGAGTAAGAAGTGTTTTCAGCTCAATGGCGCCATTTAAAAAATTATCCTGATCCACACCGCCGTAAGGCGCTGTAGTTATGATTTCCGAGCACTTAACATTTTTTATTTCCGGATGTTTTCTGATTTCCAGAAGCGCCCTGTCTAAAAACTTCTGCTTGTTTCCCATATTGGAGCCAATACCCAGATAAGCCTGTTTCCATCCCCGTTCTATTCTCACAGACACATTTGAAAAAGGAAGCCCAATGGGTGCATGGGGTTTTTTTATTTCAAGTGTAAGCTCCTCCACCAGAGGAAAATGCAGCAGCATTTCTTTTGCCAGATGTTCCGCCGCCGCTTCTATTAAAAAATACGTATGCTCCCTCATATACTGACTGATAAACTGACACACCTCCCCGTAATGGGTAGACTGTGTCAGTTCGTCCGATATGCCAGCCGGCCTTAAATCGGCATATAAAACCGCATCAATCAAAAACATCTGCCCATTCCTTGTTTCCTCTGAAAAAACGCCGTGAGCAGCGTAAACCTGCAGGTTTTCTATTTTTATCTGATCCATCTTTTTCCTCCATATGCCGTCTTTGCGACACTCAATTCCTTTATCCCTGCCTATATCCCCTTCTATAAAAAGTATCAATCCTTAAATACCTTACAGTCCAAGAAGCGCTTTCGTCATTTTCACTGCCCGGACATTTTCCTTTATGTCATGTACTCTCACAAAAGAGCATCCTTTCATTACCCCAAAAACAGTGGTAACTAATGTTCCCTCCACTCTTTCTCCAACCGGCAGTCCAAGTGTTAATCCCACCACTGATTTCCGGCTTGCCGCAAGAAGTAAGGGACAGCCTAATGCCTGAAGCTTTTCCAGAGAATGAATAATTTCAAGATTATGCTCATAAGTTTTTCCAAATCCAACTCCCGGATCCAGAATAATCTTATTAGAATCAATACCAGCTTTTTGAGCAATTGCCAGTGTTTCTCTTAAATCACTAATTACATCCTCCACAAAATTATTATAACAGGCCTCCTTCCTATTGTGCATCAATACACAAGGCACATTAGCTCCTGCAATAGCCGCTGCCATATCCGGATCATATTTAAGCCCCCAGATATCATTAATCAGGTCTGCGCCTGCCCTTAGACCTTCTCTTGCCACTTCCGCCTTGTAGGTATCCAGCGAAACCGGCACATCAAAACGGCTTTTCACCGCCTCTATTACAGGAACCACTCTCTCAATCTCTTCCTTAACGCTGAGCATTGTATATCCCGGTCTTGTAGACTCCCCTCCGATATCCAGTATGTCCATTCCTTCAGCTAACATTTCCTCCACACGGAAAAGCCCGTCGTCCAGACGGTTATATCTGCCGCCGTCAGAAAAAGAGTCTGGTGTCATATTAAGAATCCCCATAATATAAGTATGGTTTTTTGTGTCAAATTCACGGCTGCCTATTTTCATTCTCTTTTTCCTCCCCATTCCAATATCCGGTTACAATACGTCAGTTTTTGCCACATGGAAACACAGCGTATTTCTCTGCCTGATTAAATTGTCAGATTTCCAGCTTCCGGTTTTTTCTCTTTTCTTTCCAGTTACACTCCTTTTCCATTTCACATAAATAGCAGGGGCGGCTTATTTTATCTGCCCGGTATAAAAGTCCTGATAAAGACTTTTCATCCTTTATTTCTGAATTTCTGTGATTGCCAATGGCGGTCTGTATGGTTTTGCTTTCTTTCTCTGTAAATCCACACCGGAGCAATATCTGCGCTGAAAGCTCTGCTCCTGCCCTTTCATGGGGCGTTCCATCCTCATACTGCTTCCACCTTCCAATATCGTGAAGCAGGGCCGCCGCATAAATAATTTCCTGCTCCTGCCCATAGGTCTTCTTTTGATTTAAAATTGCCCCAATCCGCGCCACATCCAAAAAGTGTGTCATATTATGGCGGCAAAACTTCCTGTCCGCCTCCATTTCATTATTTTTTTCCAGATATTTTTTATATATGCCATCTGATAAAATTCTGTTTACCCGTTCCATTTGCCAGTATTCCCTTATGTCCGTATTCCTTCAGCTGTTTACCATGTTAAAAAACAAATTTTTAAGTTCACTGTTTGTTTCAAATTCCCCTCTGGCAACTACCGTCACAGTGCGGCTTCCCGGTTTCTTTATCCCCCGCATAGTCATACACATATGCTCCGCCTGCACCATAACCATTACACCTCTGGGGTTTAAATTTTCCATGATGGAATCTGCAATCTGAGCAGTCATCTTTTCCTGTATCTGAAGCCTTCTGGCAAACACCTCCACCGTACGGGCAAGTTTGCTGATCCCCACAACCTTTCCATCCGGAATATAGGCAATATGTACCTTTCCATAAAAAGGCATTATATGATGTTCACAGGTGGAATGAAAAAGAATATCTTTTTCCACAATCATTTCATTGTTTTCCGCCGTAAAGGTCTTTGAAAGATGCTCTTTTGCCGAAGTTTCCATGCCTCCAAAAATTTCCTCATACATTCTTGACACCCGCTCCGGCGTATCCCTCAGACCTTCCCTGTCTGCATCTTCCCCAATGCCTTCCAGAAGAAGCCTGACTGCCTCTTCAATCTTTCCTCTGTCTACCATGCAAATCTCTCCCTTTATCTTTTCTTCCCTTTTTCACCACAGTCTTTTCCACAGTTTTTATAAGACTTCCCAGATAAGAAAGGGAACCAAAGGCAACAATCACTGTGTTCTTATCCGCCATCAGGTAAGCAAGCTCCACCGCCTCCTCCAAACTATCCATCGCCGTTACATTTTTGTGAAACTGCTTTGCACAAAGCGCAAGATCATAAGAAGAATAGCCCCTTGGTCCCTTTGTCGGCACAGTAAATATCTGTTCTGCCAAAGGACAGGTTATTTTCAGCATTTCCTCATGCTCCTTATCCCTCAACATACCTATTATATATACAATTCTTCTATTTGTAAAATAAAACCGGATTGACCTTATCAGCTGCTTCACCCCATCCCTGTTATGGGCTCCGTCTGCAATAAAATAAGGTTTTTTGTCCAGAATTTGAAACCTGCCAGGCCAGAAAGCCTCCCAAAGCCCTTGGTATACCGCCTCATCCGGGATGCGAACCCCCGCCTTGTTAAGCTGCTGTGCTGTCTTTATGGCAAGAGCCGCATTATCTGTCTGATAAGTCCCTGTCAGATGAATTTCCAGATTTTTATATCCTTCATAAGAAAACCGCTGTCTTTCAAGGCTTCTCTTTATACCAGATATTCCCTCCGTATCTGCAATAATCAGGGGAATGCCAAGTTCCTGGGCTTTTTGGGCAAGCGCTTCCATCACCTCTTCCTCTCCCTTAAGAGCAACCGCCACAGCTCCCGGCTTCATTATCCCAGCCTTGTTTTGTGCAATTTCACCCAGCGTTTTACCTAAAACAGCCATATGATCAAAACTGATAGAGGTAAAAACCGCCGCCACTGTATTGGTGACAATATTGGTTGCATCCAAAAGACCTCCCAATCCTGTCTCCAATACCACTATCTGACACTTTTGCTCCTTAAAATACAAAAATGCCATTGCCGTTTCTATTTCAAAGGCTGTTGGATGCGGCTCTCCTTCGCTTACCAATTCATCACAGATTTTTTTCATCAAGGTAATTTTACGGCAAAGCTCCTTTTTTCCAATGCTTCTGCCATTTATCTGTATTCTTTCCCTGTATTCAAACAGCGTGGGAGAAATATATCTCCCTGTACGGTACCCTGCTGCTTTTAAAATTTCAGACAGGAAAGCTAGAGTGGAACCCTTTCCATTGGTTCCTGCAATATGAACAAACTGAAGGTCCCGCTGGGGCTGCCCCAATTTACGACATAAGTTTTCCATATTGGCAAGTCCTGGCACACTTCCGTACTTACCCAGAGATTCCACATATATCATGGCTTCCTCATAGGACATAACATTCATGCTTTTTTCCTTTCATATGAATAATATCCGTATTTTTTCTTATACTGATTAATATGAAAACATTTGTTAAAAACTTCCTAAAATGCGGCTTCCTTGGCTGGTGCCTGGAAATACTGTTTACTGCCCTTAGCTCCTTACAGAAACGGGACAGACATCTGACAGGGCAGACTTCCCTGTGGATGTTTCCCATTTATGGCAGCGTATGCCTTTTATCTCCTGTATTTAAGTTATTAAAAAATACATCCATTTTTTTGCGTGGGAGCATTTATTCCCTTTGCCTTTTTACTGGAGAATATCTGACTGGCAGTCTTTTGGATGAATACAATATACGTCCCTGGAACTACAGCCACAGCCGCTGGCACATTAAAGGAAGGATACGTCTTGACTACTTTCCGGGCTGGTTTGTTGTGGGCCTTTTATATGAACGGCTCCTTAAACATGAATAACGCATGTAATCATTTCTCAAAAAGCGGACTTTCAAAAAGCGGTATGAATTACTCATACCGCCTGTTTTCATATTTCCGGCCCGGAATGGGACATTAGTCCAAATCCCCTTCCATATCTTCCATCTCCGCGCCGATATCAAAGGTGCTCAGGGTGCGTCTTTGCATTCGTGCCTGCTCAGAAGATTCCAGAATAAAATTTTTCACTTCTTTTGCATTTTTGATATGGGACAGTATCAGCTTCGGATGGGTTGTATCTCCCGTATAGCATACGACCGTTCCCAAACCTGCAATTCTCTCCATCAGGGAAGCCGTCAGCTCCACGTCCTGTACCTTATACATATAACAATCGTTTTCCACTTTATTTAAAAAGCCACTGTCTATCGTAATCACATTTTCCTTAATGATATATTTGGTAAAAGTAAAGGGAAGCCCTAAAAATAACCATCTTTTTCTCTCTGTATATTCTGCCGCCATCAACGCCGCTCCTTCCAGCAAACTGCATTAAACGATTTGTTTCTTACCTGTAGTATACTAAATCCAAATCTATAATGCAAATATATTTTTCATTGAAAGAAATCACAGGATATGCTATGATAGTAAAAATAAACTTAGACAGGAGTGTGCTTATGACCGCTAAAGATTGTATCAGGGAACGCAGAAGCATACGCAAATTCACGGACAGACCCGTGGACCACGCATTGCTTTCTGAAATTGTAGAAACCGCATCCTATGCTCCCAGCTGGAAGCATACGCAGATTACCCGTTACATTGCCGTTGAAGGTGATTTAAAGGACAAGATTGCCGCCGAATGTACCCAGGCATACCCCAAAAACGGGGAAATTATCGCTAACGCACCTTTGCTTATTGCCGTAACATACATTAAGGGAAGAAGCGGCTTTGAGCGCGATGGCTCTTTCTCTACTGCCAAAGGCGCATCCTGGCAGATGTATGATGCAGGAGTTGCTTCCCAGTCATTTTGTCTGGCGGCCTATGAAAAAGGGCTTGGAAGCGTAATTATGGGTATCTTTGATGAAGCAAAAGCTGCTTCTTTATTAAACATTCCGGAAGAAAGGGAGCTTGTTGCACTTATTCCAGTGGGATATCCTGATGAAGCCCCCTCTGCTCCCAGACGGAAACCTGTGGAGGAACTGTTGACATTCCAAAGTTAATAAAAGTTACCGGCCTTTTTCAGCCGTTAGCTTATAACAAAATCGAAGAGAATTTCCTCTTCGATTTTTTATGGACATGGTTCAGAATGGAATCAAAGAAAGGACAAATATTATGAGACATCTTATGAACCCTCTGGATTTTTCCACAGAGGAACTTGACCAGCTGTTTAACCTGGCAAACGATATTGAGGCGAATATGGGCAAATACGCCCATGCCTGCGAAGGCAAAAAACTCGCCACATGCTTTTATGAACCAAGCACACGCACACGGCTCAGCTTTGAAACCGCCATGCTTAACCTTGGCGGAAGTGTAATCGGTTTTTCTGATGCCGCCTCCTCTTCCGCCACCAAAGGAGAAAGTGTATCTGATACAATCCGGGTAATCTCCTGTTTTGCGGATATCTGCGCCATGCGCCATCCAAAAGAAGGAGCCCCCATGGTTGCTGCCGGCAAATCCTCTATTCCTGTAATAAACGCCGGTGACGGAGGTCATCAGCACCCTACCCAGACCCTCACGGATCTTTTGACCATCCGCTCCTTAAAAGGCCGGCTGGATCATTTTACAATTGGTCTGTGCGGCGACCTTAAGTTCGGACGTACGGCCCACTCACTTGTCAATGCTCTGGTCCGTTATGAAGGTATTAAATTCGTTTTTATCTCTCCCAGAGAGCTGATGGTTCCCGATTATATTACAGATATGCTGAAGGAAAAAAACATTCCTTATGAGGAAGTCATACGCCTTGAAAATATAATGCCCAAGCTGGACATGCTGTACATGACAAGAGTTCAGAAAGAACGATTCTTTAATGAGGAAGATTATGTAAGGCTAAAGGATTTTTATATCCTTGACTCATACAAAATGAAACTGGCTGGTCCAGATATGCTGGTGCTTCACCCCCTTCCCAGAGTTAACGAAATCTCTGTGGAAGTTGATAACGACCCCAGAGCCGCCTATTTTAAACAGGTGCAGTACGGCGTATATGTGCGGATGGCTCTTATTTTAACTCTGTTAGACATCAAAGTAGACTAAAAACTTAAGATTACACCCCAAGGGAGATTACTGAAATTAAGGGAGAACTATTATGCTGAATGTTGGAAAAATTGAGGAAGGCTTTGTTCTTGACCATATCAAAGCAGGAAAAAGCTTATCTATTTATCATCATCTCCAGCTGGATAAGCTGGATTGTACCGTTGCGATTATCAAAAATGCACGAAGCAACAAAATGGGTAAAAAAGACATTCTGAAAGTAGAATGCGACATTGACATGCTGGATTTGGACGTCCTGGCCTTCATTGACCACAATATTACCGTCAATGTAATAAAAGATGGGGAGATTGTCTCAAAAAAGGAGTTGTTTCTCCCCAAAGAAATCAAAAATGTTATCCGGTGCAGAAATCCCCGGTGTATCACTTCCATTGAGCAGGGACTTCCCCACATCTTCGTACTATCAGATGAAAAAAAGGAAATTTACCGTTGCAAATACTGTGAAGAAAAATATACAGAACATCTATAAGTCGGAAACCCCGCAGCTAAGCTGCGAGGGTTTTGACCCTCGCGGCATTCCTCAAATGGATCCTTCGCATCCGCTTAACTCATTGCTGGCGGGAATAATGGCTGGCGGCTTTCGGGCGGGCGGTTCCTTTCAGCAGTCTGCCCAAAAAGATTATTACAGAAACGGACACAAATCCCACCCCCACAGCCGCCATGCTTATCATCATCTCTTCAAAGCTGTAATGCCTTGTAGGAATATATATTTTCAGTTTTTCTGTCAGATAAGCAATGACTGCAAGTATAAATATCGCAATCCCTGACCGGATAGCCCAGCTGCATTTTGTAAAAGTCACATGAATTGTCACCGTTCCCACAATTCCTATCATCAGAAAAGCAATCGCTCTTCCCCACTGCCTGATAAAATAGGTTACTTTGTCAAGCTGTTCCTGGGTAACCGCCCCCTGATGGTTTTTCATTTTGGTAAGCTGCGCAATCGTTCCCTTTCCTATCTCTTTCGTTTCTTCCCCATTCTGGAATGAGATATAAGAAATCCCTGCTACCATTAAAATAAAAAGAAGCCATAATGCAAACACAATCCACCGTTTTTTCTTTTCTTCCATCTTTATCTCCGTTCCCCATATCAGCATAACTTCGCTACTATCCACATTATATACGCTTTTTTATGTAAATGTCAATTTTGGAAAGAAGGGGCGCAGGACATTCCGGAGCGGGTTTGAGAACAATTTTATCCAGCAGATTTTTGGGAAAATCCATTTTAAAACCTGACATACTGATATATAATGTGCTTAGTTAAAGTCGGGAATAAAGGAAAGCTATCCATAATATTAAAAATGCAGGAGGATTACACTATGACGATTTATGTCAATGGCGCAGCGGCTAAAGAAGGAAACGGCAACAAGGAAACACCTTTCCGGCATATCAACGATGCTGCGAAAGTTGCAAAACCAGGTGATGAGGTACTGGTAGCGCCTGGGATTTACCGTGAGTACGTAGACCCCGTAAATGCAGGTACACAAGACGCACGGATTACCTACAGGAGCATGGAACCGCTGGGCGCCATAATTACTGGTGCGGAAGTAATGAAAGACTGGAAACATTATAAGGAAAATGTTTGGGTATGCCGGATAGATAACGGTGTATTTGGCAGCTATAATCCATACACAACTTTTGTAGGCGGCGACTGGTACTTTGCGCCGGTTATCAGACACACAGGCGCTGTTTACCTGAATGACCGACAGCTGTATGAAGCGGAAACACTTGAAGATTGTATTAAAGGAGAAATTTATAAGCCTTCCTGGGAGCAGGAATGGTCCGTCTATAAATGGTACACCCTGCAGGAGGGCAACGAGACAGTGATTTATGCCAACTTCCAGGGAAAAAATCCCAACGAAGAACAAGTGGAAATCAATGTCCGCCGTAATTGTTTTATGCCTTCCCGGACAGGTATAGGATATATTACCTTAAGCGGTTTTAATGTAAATAAAGCTGCCACCACATGGGCACCGCCTGCAGCTTATCAGGATGGTATGGTAGGACCCCACTGGTCAAAGGGATGGATTATTGAAGACTGCGAAATCAGCAACAGCAAATGCTGCGGTATTTCTCTTGGAAAATACTATGATGCAGAAAACGACCACTATTTTACCCGCAAACACGTAAAAAGTCCGACACAGATGGAGCGTGACGCCGTATGCCGCGGTCAGTATCACGGATGGCTGAAGGAGAAAGTGGGCAGCCATATTATAAGGCGCTGTCATATCCATCATTGCGAACAGACAGGCATTGTAGGACGCATGGGCTGTGTGTTTAGTCTGATTGAGGATAACCATATCCATAATATCAACAATATGCAGCAGCTGGGCGGCGCTGAAATCTCAGGCATTAAACTGCATGCCGCCATTGATGTGGTTATGCGCCGGAATCACATTCACCATTCCACTATGGGAATCTGGTGCGACTGGCAGGCCCAGGGTACCCGGATTACCCAAAACCTTCTGCACGACAATTACGCACCGGAAGGTGTGCCCATGGCAGATGGTGCAATGATGAGTCAGGATATCTTTATAGAGGTCAGCCATGGGCCCACGCTGATTGACAACAATATTATGCTGTCAAAGGCTGCTGTCCGCATTGCAACAGAAGGAATTGCCTGTGTGCACAATCTGATTTTGGGAGCCTTTACCGCAGTAGGCGGCGGAACGGATAACAATGTGAATGGCATTAACCAGCCCCGCTATACCCCCTATCATATCAGACACCGCACCGAAGTGGCCGGGTTTATGACCATCCTCCACGGTGACAACCGCATATACAATAATCTTTTCATCCAGAACTGGCCAGTGGAAGAGGCCGGGAAAAAAGAAGATATGGGCTTTGAGATGGAGGATAATCAGGTGGTTGGCACAAATATATTTGACGATTATCCGGCATATGAGGAATGGATTGAAAAATTTGATATGGACAAACAGGCGGACATGCGGAAACTGGAATTCTGGCACTTCTCCCATTTACCTGTCTGGATAAACGGAAATGCCTATTTTAACGGGGCAAAAGCCTGGAAAAAAGAACAGTCCCATTTAACAGATAACCAGAACCAGATTACGGCAGAATTGGTTGAAAAGGACAATGCCTACTACTTAAAGACAAATGTATATGAATTTCTTGGGGATTTTAAGGACGGCATTATCAACAGCGATATCCTTGGATATGCCTTTGAGCCAGAGCAGAGATTTGAAAACCCGGATGGCACAACCATTACTTTCAATGAAGATTATCTCGGTTCACACCGGGGCCTGTCCACAATTCCCGGACCTTTTGCATCAGGGGAAGAGGCTGCAAAGCGTTTGTGGTAAAAAGATTATTTGCCATGCCAGTGTATAAAGACTCCTTTTTTATCCATAATATGGGTAAAGCCGTTTCTAAGGAAATACTTTTAGAACCGGCGGAATCAGAAAAGGAGATAATCATATGGCAGTGGACTTTAAAAAAAGCGTAACTAAAGATAATCTGATGCGTGCTTTTGCAGGAGAAAGCCAGGCAAGAAACCGTTACACATTTGCGGCGTCCCAGGCAAAGAAAAAGAATCTTCATGCAGTGGGTGCTCTGTTTACTTACACGGCAAATCAGGAAAAGGAACATGCAGAAATTTTTTATAACCATTTAAAAGAACTTTCCGGTGAAACCATCCACATAGACGGCGGATATCCGGTAGACCTTTCAGAAGATGTGGAAACACTTCTCTATATGGCACAGCACAATGAATATGAAGAGCATGATGATGTTTACAAAAACTTCGCCGCAAAAGCACGGGAAGAGGGATTTGATAAGGTTGCCGCTTCCTTTGCAATGATTGCTGAAATTGAGAAAGCCCATGGGGACCGTTTTGGCCGAATGGCAGACCTTATGAAAAATAACAGGCTCTTTTCCGCTGACGAAAAAACCAGCTGGATTTGTATGAACTGCGGCTATATTTATGAAGGGGAAAAGGTTCCCGAAAAATGTCCGGTATGTGACCATAATAAAGGATATTTTATAAGACTGGGATTATCTCCCTATGAAAATTAAAAAGAACCGGTTTCTTTAAAATGCAGCGGAGCAAACAGACAGTTGTTTGATCCGCTGCCTGTGAAATATAACCTTTTCCTGGACCGCCTGATAATTTTTATGGCATTGGAAACTGAACTGGTTCCATTTTGGTATTCAGGGTTTTCATTCTGTACTCCGGGAACTGGTCTATCAGATCATTAAGGCATAAAGCCGTATTCGTAACTCTGTCATGCAGGAGCATCACTACTTTTTTCCGATCAAGAGTGGTGAACCGGGCATTTATCAAAAGCTGTTCCGGTTCCTTTTCTCCCACCGCATCGTCAAGACTTGCGTTCCAGTCAAAAAAAACAAATCCCTGTTTTGTAAGTTCCTCCGCAATATCCTTACAGGTATCCTTATTATAAGCGTTCACACTTCCTCCCGGAAAGCGGACTAATTCTGCCTTTACGCCAGTTGTTGCCAGTATCACATCATAAGCCTTCCAGAAATCCTCTAAATAACTGTCCACACTCTCATAAAGTACCTGGTAATCGTGACGGTAACAGTGTATCCCTATTGTGTGTCCCTCCTGTGCAATTCTCCTGGCTACTTCCGGATATTTTTCCACATATTCGCCAATCAGAAAAAAAGTGGCTTTGATATTTTTCTCTTTTAAAACATCAAGCACCTTGTCCGTATTTTCCTTGGAAGGGCCGTCATCAAAAGTCAAGTACATGGATTTGGGATGAAAATAAAGATTAATGCCTTCCGCAATCCCTTCCGCCACCTTCTCCTGATATTCTTCTGTGGCGAGAAGCTCTCTCTCCTGCGGATTAGACAAAAATCCGGTTTCAATCAGACATGCCGGCATCAGTGTCTTTCCAGTTACACAGAACTGGGCTTCTCCCCACAGGGTCCTTTCCTGCGCTCCGGTGCTTTTGACTGTCTCCTGATGAATCAGCTGGGCCAGTCTTTTATTATCCCGCATTTCATCCAGACCGTCATACCATGTTTCAATGCCGCTTACACTTTTATCGCTGCCCTCATAGGTATTTTGATGAATGCTCACATAGGCGTCCGCCTGATAGCTGTTTGCTAATTCCACTCTCTCCTCCTTTGCCAAATATTCATCATTCTGTCTTGGCATCATTACCTGAAAGCCCTTTTCCTCCAGCTTTTCCTTTACGCGGAATGCAATCTGCAGATTGATGTCTTTCTCTATAATTCCGCCTTCTATACAACCGCAGTCCTCACCGCCATGTCCGGGGTCAATCGCAATCAAAAAAGTATTCCGTTCTCTCTCTATTCCCGGTTCAGATTTTTCCGGCGGAATTTCCTCTTTTTCGGAATTTTGCTTTTCTTTTAATGCCTCCGCCGCTGCTTCCACTTCCGGATTTTCCGGTGTGGCCATGGCAACCATTGTTTTAAAGGCAAAGGTTCCCAATATTCCTGTCAAAATGGCTCCGCAAATATATATTATCTTCTCTTCTCTTTTCCGTTCTTTTGTCTTCTTAGCATTTCTTTTTTCTCTCGTATTCATAAAATGGCGCTCCTTATGTGTAATTGTTTAATAATATCATACACAACCGGTGCATCATTCTTTCATCATTTTTGCATCATTTCTGCATCATCTTGAAATTTTTAAAAACAGTTCATTGATGCCTTCATAAAACCCAATCGTTACCACCGTCTGCTCGTCTCCCATACCCGAAAACAAATATTTTTTATAATATGGCGTCGACTCAAGCAGGGGATTTGCGGTTTCATAAATCTCCGGGTAATCAAGCCCCATATATTCACTCCATTTTCCAATCAGTCCGTCCGGGTCCATATCCTCCCATGTCCAGTCCGTCCTTGCATAAAACTCATATACCTTTCCGTCATCAGCGTCCACATAAGCGTCAATCAGCCGGTTTGTTTTATCTGCATTTTTTTTGTTGGTGGACATACTCACCTTCCAAACAGAAACATTGTTCCGGGGTTCTAAAACATCAATTGCAGAATAGAGAACGGCATCATAATCCCTGCTGTTTACTTCCCTCACCGTTTCCGGCAAAATTTCCAGGGCTTTCAGGGCAGAAAGCATTTCATTACAGGTAGCAAAAATTTCGTCATCTGTAATCTCCTTTCCCGTAGGTCCTTTATGGTTTACCACAAAAGCATATGTTCCCCCCAGCTCCTGATAATCCGCCTGGTCCGATCTGGTTAAGGCATTCTGCTCGCTTTCCGGCAATGTCTGGCTGTTTAAGCATTGGGAGAGAATATATAGCTTTTCACTGCCCGTAAGCCGGTACCGGTAGCCCTCTCTTTCTGTCTCTGAAGTCTGTGCGACGATTCTGTCAAGCACCATCCGGTCCTTATAACCAGCTAAAAGCTCCGGCCCCCAGATAGAAAGCGCCATAACCAGCACAGCCAAAATTAAAAGAAGGGAATTAATCGTTGTTTTTTTCATTCCAAACCTCCCTGTTTTCTTTTTTTGTCTCCAAAAGCAGAAAGCTTATGCAGGTTCCCTCTCCCAGCGTACTTTCTATTTTAAGACTGCTATTATGCAGGGTCAGAATTTCCGCACAAAGGGCCAGGCCAAGTCCTGCTCCGTTTCTGCTGCGGGACCGGGATTTATCCACCATGTAGAATGCCTTTGTAATCTTTTGAAGCTCCTGCTTTGGAATTCCTATACCGTGATCCTTTACCAGAAAACGGTATCCCTTATCTTCCTTTTTTCCAATAACTTCAACGATACTCCCAGGTTCTGAGGCTTTACAGGCATTGTCCAAAAGATTTATCAAAACGGTAATTATCAGGTTTCCTTCCGCCCAAATTACCGCATTATCATAGGTATACACAAAATTTACTGTCTCATTTGTCTTAAACATATCCCGCAGATACAAAAAAAGTCCTTCTGCCTGTATTTCCTGAAACTGTGCCTGTCCATGCCTTGCCACCATTATATCCAGCAGGCGGATGGACATGGCTTCCAGTCTTTTTCCTTCTGTATAAATATAGTTGGCGGAGAGAAAGCTTTTCTCTTCATCCAGCTTTCTGGAACGCAGCATATCTGCATACCCGATAATTGCGGTAAGAGGCGTTTTCAGCTCATGGGCAAAGGCCCCCACAAAGTCCTCCCGCGCCTGTATTTCATCCTCCAGCTTTCCAATATTTTCTTCCAGCACCTCCGCCATATGATTAAAATCAAGGGTAAGCTGCCCCAGCTCGTCATCACTAACCTTTTGTGCCCTGTAACCGTAATCTCCAGCCGCCATGCGTTTTGTGGCGCGGGTAAGGAGGCGGATAGGCTTGGTCAGCCAGGAAGAAATCAGATACATAATCACTGTTCCACAGACCAGCATAACCAGCGTCACCTGACGGTATACCCGGAAGCCTAAGGCCCTTTCGTTAAAAACCTCCGAAACATCCCGTAAGGTTTCCAGATACAGTACACGGTCAAGGGCTTTTACACTGCTGCCAGTCTGAATATAGTAATGCCCATTCATAGAAATCGTGCGGTAAGTTCTGGTAGATTCATCGGTCTGCCCAAGAAGCGCACTGTCAGCTTCAAACCCAATACTGGCATATATGGCATTTTTTTCCTCGTCTGAAAAACGAAGCATACGGCTGGCGCTCTGCCCTCCCTTTTCCAGATTAGATGCAATCTGCTCCACCGTATTATTCTGTAGTATATCATACTTGGCAGGCACGTTTAAGGCCGCCGTCTCAAACGCAAAACAAAGAATGCTGTTTTCATCCAGGGCCTGTCCTGCCTCCCTTAAAAGAGAAGTTTCAAAAACATAATTTACAAAGTAAAATCCGCTGAACCCAAAAGCAAGCGCCATAACAATCATTGTACATAACAGTAATTTTGAAGAAAATCTCATTATATCCCCCATTCTTGCCCAGTCTGCAGATTAGGGCCCAGGAACAATATTTGCAAGACGGCCAGGTTTTCCCATAAAACGTATATACGGCAAAATTTTACTGCACTCCCTCTAAGCGGTACCCCACCTTATACACTGCCACCAGATTCTGCTCCCATCCAAGCTTTCTCCTAAGACGCTGTACATGAAGATCCAGAGTCCGGCTGTCACCAATATACTCATCTTCCCAGACCTTTTCATATAACGTCTCCCGGAATAATGCCACATTTTTATTCTGCATAAAGAGGACCAAAAGCCCAAATTCCTTGTTGGTAAGCACAATTTGTTTTCCTGCCTTTAAAACTCTTCTCGCTTCCACATCCACTATCACATCTCCGGCTGTAAGCTGTTTATCCGCCTTATTGTAACGGCGCAGCACTGCCTCCACTCTGGCAACCAGCTCCACCACATCAAAAGGTTTAACCAAATAGTCGTCTGCCCCCGCCTTCAGTCCCCGCACTCTGTCCTTTACCTCATGCTTTGCCGTGATAAAGATTACCGGAATCTTTAATGGACGCACATACTCCATCACATCATATCCGTCCACCCCTGGAAGCATGATATCCAAAAGTATCAGATCAAATTCCTCTTTTTCTATCCGATCAATTGCATCCAATCCGTTTTGCACCGTTACACAGTGATAGCCTGACGCCGAAAGGTTTAAATCAATCAGGTCGCAAATTGGTTTCTCATCATCTACTATCAATATTTTAATCATTCTGTTCCTCCGCCTGTTACATTTCTATGCTTTCCATCCCCAGTACGCCCTTGCCTTCTCCACAAGACCTGATACCGTATCCTCCTCACTGCATGGATACTGCTTTTTAATTTCCGTATCTTCAATAAATCCGCCTGTCCGCTGGTAATATATTTTATAATCGCTTTGTACTACAAGGGCATTATCCAGTCCACTATAGCTGTAACGGGCCAGCACCAGCAAATCCTTCATCCCATCCCCGTCAATATCCCGGCAGGCAATTCCCTTAAGGGCATAAAGGTTGTCATATTCCCCCATAGGCTGGAAACTCCAAACAATATACCCCTGCTCATTAATCAGATAAATCATAAAGGTTGCAAAATTAGCCATAGTGTAAGTTCCAGGCACCACTTCCAGCCTTCCCAGCTTTTCAAACTGCCTGAAGTAGCACTGCTCTTTTGCAATTTCAAACCCATTATCCAAAAGCTCCTGTCTGGTAACTGCAGTATAAAGAAATTCCGCCGATTCTCCGCCTTTTACAAAAGCAGCTATGCTCTCCACACTTTTATTCATGCCAAAACGGTTAATCTTGTCCGAAATACGGTAATCCCGGTAAAATCCCCCTTTATTTTGAAAAAGCACATCTCCAATTTTATAGGGCTGTCCCGCGTATGCCCCTTTTTCATTGACACAGGTTACAATCAGCACAATATCTATCAGTCCGTCGTTGCCAAGCTCCTGAAAGGAAATCGCCTGAAGATCCCTTACGGGCTGTTTAAGCTCTCCTTTATTACGGTTATTCACCTCCAGCTGATCCGTTTTGTACACAATGGTTCCTTCTTTATCCGCAAAAAATAACACCAGACGATGATATTTATCATCCAGCGCCGGAATCAGAAACACCTCTCCAAAACTTTCTGTTTCAATAGGAAATATCTGGCTTTCAATTACCGTAAACCCATGTTCCCCAATCTGGTCCCGTTTCTCTACCTGATAAAAACGCTGCTGATAGCTTTCATAAGCTGCCAGCAGCGCCTTTGCCTCTTCCCCTTTATCTGTCAGGGCGCTGGAAGTATCTGCTCCAGCGCCATAAACACAGACAGGGGAAAAAGATAATAACAAAAATATGCAGCTAACCAATAATTTAAATGTATCCTTTACTCCTTTTTTCAAAGATGTCACCTACTCTTAACGGAAAATTTCACTCCAGCTGGAGATTCCTATCAGTTCCTTTGCAAAATCCGTATACTGCTCGTGCTGAGGCGTGTCAATGTACTTAAACACATCATAAATCTGCCTGTGTCCTCCTCCGGACTTGCAAAGCCCAAAGGCTAATCCCTGCGCCACCTCTTCCGCCGCATCTGACTGGCGGTTTAACAAAAATCCATCAATTTCCTGATAATCCTCCATTTTATAATAAGCATAGGCATAAGCAGCTGCCTGATATGCCTCCCCTGCATGGGCAGTGTATCCCAGCTCACTAAGAAGTATACTTCTTACCTGACCGTCATCTGTAAGAAACTGGGGCTGTCTTATATAATTTACCAGAACATCTATATTTTCCATGGTAATCATGGAAGTGTCCGCGCCATGCGTTACATAATTGGAAGGTTTCCATATCTTCGCCTCCGTAAGCGGCACATTGTAAGGATGCTGCGCCACTCCCCAGTCAATATTCCCCTTGGAAGAAATATTTCGGTTAAACACATCCATAATGTCCCTGCCGTCATAGTTCGTATTATTTTCAATATTCCTGTCCCATTGCTGGTCAATGGAAATATATACTCTTGCACTGCTGCTGACACTTTTTATTGCTGTATAAAATACCCTGAATCCACGGGCATACTCTTCCACATAAGTTTCAATATCCGTATGGGCCATATAATTCCACTCCTTACGGGCATTAATCTCATTGGCAATTACCCAGTTGGATATCCTTCCGTGGCGGTCATCCGAATAGCGCTCCGCAAGAAAGCTTCCGACTGCAGCCATATATTCCACACCGGACTCTTCCGCACCGTTAAACATATAATAGGGGGCTGATCCGCCGCTGCGGGCCTGGGGATGTATCAATTGCCGGTAAGCGTTGGAATAATTATTAAGCAAAATAGCTGTAGTTGTGATCCCCTTTGCCGTAAGCGTACTGAACACCAGGTCATACTCCGCAATTATCTGTCCGTTAAAAGTGTAGGTCCTTCCATTATAAGTATACTGGATGGAAGGATATGCCGCACTGGTGGTGGGCCCCAGGATTCTTGCTATTGGTATATTGTAGGCCGCCTGCTTAACCCCCAAATCATCCAGTTCACTTCCCCTAAGCTTTACAGGGTCCACCAAAAGCCCCTTAATTGAGGCCGGTTCCTTATATACCGAAGTATATTTTGCAATTACTTCCGGGTTTGTTATATATTTAGGCTGGCTTACCTGCACAAACCTTCCATCTTTTTTTACTGCAAAAACAAATTTTTTAAAAAGACGGCTTCCGGCAAGGTTATAATTCAGCGAAACTGACATACTGGACTCATTGTCTTTGTATTCTCTTGCTATATATTCACTGTCCTCTCCAATTCCTTCATCAAAAGTATTGAGGGCAAAGAGATAGTAATACTTGTCATCGCTTTTGGGTATACCATCTCCCTTTGCTGTCACAGAAACCTTTTTTGTTTCCGGGTCTATGACACATTCTGTTATAGAGGCAAAATCCGCCGCCCCCTCTTCTGTCAGCTCACGGCTCTCCGGTCTTTGCAGGTAGGATTCCCACACTGCATTTTCAGCCGTAACAATATGTGTAAGCACATCGCCGCCAATCGCTCCATCCCCCTGCTCCGGCTCTGCCCCGTCCCTTTTATTCTCTTCCAAAAAAGGGATATCTGCCTGCTCCTTCCCCTTCTTCTGGTTCGTCAAAACCAAAAACACAGCTGCCGCAGTAAGCCCAAGAAGAATAAGAGTCAGCAGAATATATAATCTTCTTAAGCGTCTCCTTTTGCCTGCCCTTCTTCTTGCCCTCCTCTTTCCCCTTCTCCTCTTATATTTATTTCTGTCCGGTCTTTTATTTCTTCCGGTATCCAAACTCATTCCTGTCTTTTTCCTTCTGCTCTTTTAATCTGCTTCATATGTTCTTTCACCTTTACTTCATATCCATTCCCTGAAGGATGATAAAACTCCTTCCCATTTAACTCATAAGGCAGATATTGCTGCCGCACATAATTGCCCGGATACTCATGGACATACAGATAACCTGTTCCATGTCCCAGCTTTGCCGCACCTTTATAATGGGCATCCTGCAGATGGGACGGAATTGGCAGATTCCCGGTTTCCTCCACTGTTTTCATGGCCTCAAATACAGCACTTACACAGGCATTGCTTTTAGGGGCACATGCCACATAAATCACTGCCTGTGAAAGAATAATCTGGGCTTCCGGCATGCCGATGCGCTCTGCTGCAAGAGAGGCATTTACCGCCACCGTAAGAGCCTGGGGGTCTGCAATCCCAACATCTTCCGCTGCACAAATCATAATACGCCTTGCAATAAAAGTAACACTTTCCCCGGCATAAAGCATCCGCGCAAGATAATAGACTGCCGCGTCCGGATCTGATCCTCTCATACTCTTTATAAAAGCTGATATGGTATCGTAATGGCTATCTCCCGACTTATCATAACGCACTGCCCGCTTCTGGATACACTCCTGGGCTACCTCCAGTGTAATATGTATCTTCCCGTCTTCTCCCCGTCCGGTGGTCATTATGCCAAGTTCAATGGCATTTAAAGCATGTCTTGCGTCTCCTCCTGCAATATCTGCAAGAAATTCTTCCGCCTCCGGTTCCAGCTGCGCATTGTAAACCCCCATGCCTCTTTCTGTATCATACACTGCCCGGCGGAGCAGTTCTTTAATATCCTCTTTTTCCAGAGGCTTTAACTCAAAAATAATAGAACGGGAAAGCAAAGCGCCGTTTACCTCAAAATAAGGATTTTCCGTTGTTGCGCCTATTAAAATCAGGGTGCCGTCCTCCACAAAAGGGAGCAGATAATCCTGTTGCCCTTTATTAAACCGATGTATCTCGTCAATAAAAAGTATGGTCCGCCTGCCATACATTCCCTGAGTATCCTTTGCCGCCTTTACTACCTCTTCCATGTCCTTTTTTCCGGCAATGGTAGCGTTAATCTGGGTAAATTCCGCGCTGGTAGTATTAGCAATCACTTTTGCAAGGGTCGTTTTTCCTGTCCCCGGCGGCCCATAAAAAATAAGAGAACTCAATTTGTCAGCCTTAATTGCTCTGTACAAAAGCTTGTCCTTGCCAATAATGTGCTGCTGTCCCACCACCTCGTCCAGCGTCCGGGGACGAAGCCTTGCCGCTAAGGGAGACTCCTTTTCCATATTAGTGGTTCTCATATATTCAAATAAATCCATTTCATTATACTCCATCTTTTTTCCGCCGCCAAGCGGATTCTGTCATATGCCATAATAAGGTTTTTCCAAATCTTTTCCCTATGAAGCAAAAAACTGTCCATACAGTCCGGCATGGTCAAATATACATCTCCAATAGCTCTCCGCACCAACAGTTACACACACATATCTTTTCCCCATATCGCTTAGCGCGTAGCTTGCAGCGCAGTTTCCCGACTGATCCACATACCCTGTTTTTGCATAAAGCACTTCCCCGCCTTCCAGATGATCCTCTATCCGGCGCAGAAACCAGTTGGAAAGCTCCAGCCCTTCCGGATGCTGCTCTGTCTTTGAAGTAACATAGGTATGAGCCGTAAGCACTTCCCTGCAAAGGGCATTATCCGCCGCTGCCTCTATAATCATTGCCATATCGTATACCGTGCAGTAATGGTTTTCATCATAAATCCCCACACAATTGGTAAAATGTGCTGTCTCTGACAGACCCAATTCCTCCAGTTTTTCATTCATCATATCCACAAAGGCTTCATGACTCCCTGCAACATACATGGCAAGTCCCATTGCCGCATCCGCCCCGGAGGGCAGAATGGTTCCATAAAGCAAATCCCTTACCGTCACCTCTTCCTCCTTATCAAAGCCTGCATTGCTGCACTGATTCCTATAGCTGTAATCGGTAATGTCAAGGGTAATGGTAAAGGTGTCATCCAGATTCTCCACATGTTCTGCCGCCACAAGCAGAGTCAGAATCTTTGTCATGGAAGCAGGGCTGATTCTCTCTTTCGCTCCCTTCCAGGCTACAATATTGTTGCTTTCCAAATCAATCAGAATTGCATTTTTGCTGTAAAACTCATCCCCGGACCTTAAAGTATCCCCAATCTGCAGAATATCTCCACTCTCATTTGCCTTATACTTCCGCTTCCCTGCACTTTCCAGCAAGCTTTCTGCCACATAGCCTTCCTTGGGCCCGCTGCCAATTCCCATCCTTTCATTATCAAATATATTGACTCTCTGTTTTGCGGGAATAAACTGTTTGTTCTCTCCTGTTGTATCCTCTTTCCCACCGTCACCGTCCGTACTGTTTGTACTTACACTTTTATCCACAGCAAATGCTGTGGCGTCTGGATTTGCACTGAGTTCTTCTTTACTGCTGCCGTCAGCGCCGCCATCCCTTTCTGTACTCTTTGTTGTATCGTTCTTTCCTTTTGTGTCATCTATATAAACGCCTTCAATTGCTTTATCATTGGCCTTGTCCGCTTTGTTTTTTTCATCACCTGTAAAGTTATGGAAAAGACTGACTCCCCCAACGGAAAGCGCAAGTACTGCAACTGCGCCTATGACGGGCGGGGCAAATTTTTTTATCTGCCTGCGGCGCATCATTTGTTTTTCCTTTTCCCTGCGCATTTCCTCCACTCGTCTTTTATGTCTTTCCCTGATTTCTTCCTCCCCATTTACCGGTCCTTCACTTGCCATCAAATACCTCCTTTACCAGATTTTAATATTCTTTCGTCTATTCTTCGTGTGCTGCTGTAAGTGTAAGGTGTAAAATGCTTATTCCAGAACCGCTGGGCTGCCGGATTTATCGTTTCACAATCCACCCCCAGAAGCATGCGTCCTTCTTTTTCAAACGTCTCGCTAATGTGGGAAAGCATACTTTCTGCCACGTATCCATTCCGGCACTCTTCCTTAACAAAGGCAATGCCTATATTTATCATCCTAGGATTTTCCGCAACAAAAGTTTCTGCCTTTTCTTTCACACACATACATCCCACAATTTTTCCATCCGCCTTAGCCGCAAACACACGCATATTTTCAAGCTCATCCTCATTCTCCGGCAGAGAGACTTCCACCGGAATAAAAACCGGCGCCTTGCTCATATGAAGGCTCAGGCCTTTCACTAATGGAATTACTTTCTTTTTTTCCCTGCCAAAAAGTTCACAGACTATTGACCTGTTAGCTTCTGCAGCATATGCCCTTCTATGTCTTAAACTCATAATTCCATCACTGCATCTGATGCCAAATCCATTAAAAATAAAAGATTTTAGCACCTCTTCATCATGGGCGTATCTGCTGACGGCAAGGCTCATAATTTCTTCTTTCACCAGCCCGCCGCTTACCTCTTCCAGTAGAAGGGAAGCAAGCCTTCCCCTGTCTTTTCCGGCAAAAGCGCTGCCTCCTAAGGGAGAAAACATTCCCCTTGCTCTCCCATGCAGTTCTTCTACCGGCTCTCCAAATGCAAGATACCCCATCATTTTTCCATTTTCCAACAATGCTTTTCCATGTCCTGCCCGAAAAAGAGTCCGAATCAGATTTTCCAGTTCTCTCTTCGGATCACATTCCCTAAGAGCAGGACAGCTGCGGCCCTCCTGCTCATATTCTGCTAATGCAAGGAGGAGGGCCTCTTCCACAAGTGTTTCCTCAAGATTAACATATTCCATGATACCGCATCCATCCATTAATTTCCCGGTTTCCTAAATCTCAATTTCCATCCCGTCATAGGATGTCAAAATCCCATATTTTTCCGCCCAAGGACGCATCTCGTCATACCCCTGTATGGAGTTGTGGGAAAAATGATTGATGACAATCACTGTTTTATCATCAATCAACCCTTCCTGATACATTCTGTCCCGCATTTCCAGATTTGTCCCAAAGCTCATATGTCCATCGCGCCAGTCCTGTCCGTTTCCAAGACAGCCTGTACAGTCTAAGGACACAAGGTCGTACCGTCCCTCTTCCCTTAATCCTTTCCATGTATTTTCCGGAAAAACTCCGGTATCATGGGCATAAAGAATTCTTTTTCCCTCACAGGAAACAGAATAAATCACCGGAGACGAAGCCGTATCATGATTGGCCCAAAGGGGAAGAACCTGATACTGCCCCCTATCCCCGGCCTGAAAACTTTTTCCCGGTTCAATCAACGTAACACTAGCCGCCCCCTCCATATGGTCTTTCTCTATGATGCTGCTTAACCTGTCATATCCGTCCTTCCACGAGTAAAAGCGATAGAAACGGTGGCCGTTGGTATAACAGGAACCTGCCATTTCCACATCCTCCGGGTAAAGGTGATCACTGTGGCTATGAGTAATCAGGCAATCGCTAATCCTTGTCCAGTCCAGTCCATACTGAATAGAATGCCATACCGTATCCGGCGGAAAATCCATCAACAGCTCGTCGTTAATAATTGCCTGTGAACGGGTACGTATATTACGGCCCCCACGCGCTCTTGCCCTTTGGCAGACTTCGCATTTACAAAAAAGAGAGGGCACTCCCTCATAAGCCGCTGTTCCAAGATACTTAATCTTCATAATAATCCTCCTGTTTTTCCCTTTCTGCTTTGTCAACAAAGCGGGATTATCTAATAAGTTTCATCATCTTTACATCTTCTCCGGAATCTCCTGCAGCAAAAATTTCTCTTGGAGAAATCCCAAGCCATTGGCAAAAAAGCTTCACTCCTTCCGCTTTATCAGCCTTTGCCGCCGTTACCTGCAGACATCTTTCTTCTATATAATACCGAAGTAATTTCCCGGCCGAGGTGGGCAGCAGGTCTAAAATTTCTTTTGCCTCCCATTTCTTCCAGGGCCTTCCCAAAGGCCGAAGCAGTGTTATTTTATAAATTTGTTCCCTGCATTTATAAGTCAGAATACGGAATCCATACTTTCTTTTGATATTTCCAAGGACAGAGATTAATTCCTTGTCCAGAAAATAAAAACATTCTTTTTTCTCCCTTGGACCATCCCAAAGCAGATGCGCACCTCCCGCAAAAATTCCGCCCTGAAACAGATGCCGTATTTCCCTGCACCTCTTTATAGCGGTTTCAAAGGGCAGTGTTGTTGCAAAAAAAAGGTATATATTATCTTTATAGAGAGCTTCCAGCCCTTTTTTCACGCCTTCATCAATCTGTTTTGCAGCTTTTCCCCCTAATACGTTTTCCCGCCCTTTTTTTATAATTTCTTTGTCATCCTCTTCTGGAAGTAAAGTACCTGCAATATCCAGAAAAACAGCCTTTGGCCGTCTGGGTATCCGAAACAGCGGATAAGGTCCAAACAACATTTGATTGATAAGCTCCGCTCTCCCGCCATAAGCAAGATAACAGGTACAACGGCTCTTACTGCACACAGGTTTTGGAATTGCGTCCAGACTCTCCTCCCATCTCTCCTCCATCACAGGGCTGATGTTACAGGTATGAATGCTTCCATTTCCTTCCACAAAAAGCCTTCCTTCACATATGGCACAATTGGCAGGAACAGGCAGAAGTTCCCTGAAAAAATAAGGATCAATTTCCTCAAAGTCCCTTTTCTCTTCCGGTGTATAAGGCCGACGCAGCCCGTCCATCCGGTTAATCCAAAGATATGTATCTTCCGGCAATGCCCTTCGCATTCTGCGCAGCAAGTCAAGATTTTCCGGTACTCCTACCGCCCCAACACAAAAGGAAATGCCTGCCTCCTTAAGCTGCCTGCAGCTATCCGCAAATTGGGATACTTCTGTCATTTCCGGGTGAAAAGTTGCCCAAATTCTTAACTTTTCAAAAACTCCCCCCTTTTCCCAAAAGGCTGCAACAGCCTCTTTTACAGGAAAGCTTAAATTTGTCTGTGCACCCACGGCGTCTATTTCGTCCATTCTGCTGATTCGTGCAAATCCATCAAAATACCAGGGATGGATCAAAGCCTCCCCATAGGGTGTCACCATCAGCGCACGAATGCCAAGAGCTTTTGCCCTTTTTTCCAGTATCCTCACAAAATCCTGCCACTGCGCCTGATCCTTCTCAAGCTCACGGGAAGATATGCGGTGCTTGGAAAATGGACAGTATGAGCAATGATAATTACAGCTTTTCAGGCTGCCCCTGTACAAAATCATATGCCCTTCCATAACATTCCTCCCATTCTTCCATCGCCTTTTGGACCTTGGGCGAAATCAGCTGCGGTCCAAGATAATCAGACAGTTCAAGCCCTCTTCTGGTCAAAGCCAGGTATTCCGCCATTTCTTTCCTGCTGTTCATCTCATCTGCTGTCCTTGGAACCTCTTCCATCCTCTCCGCCATCTTTATCTGGCTTTTACTTCCATCCCTTTGCAGACAGACAAATCCTTTTTCCATCCATTCTTTTAGTTGTGGAAAGTCCTTTACCGCATCACTTCCAAAGTGTTTCCGGTACTGCTCCATACAAAGCCCCGGATAAATCAGCAAATGCCGGATAACATAACGGCGTTTCATCTCTTCCCCGGACAATAAAATGCCATGGGTAATACTTGTAAAGTCTTCTGTATTTTCATACTCTTCCAGTCTGCAGGCACATTCCCTGTTGGTAATTCCATAAGGTGTGCAAAAATGCAGATTGCCAAGGTAGCTTCTCCCTCCACATCCTAATGCAAGAGAAGTGCCAAAACCGCATTCGGAAAATTTTCTTTGTCCCTGCCGCCGGACAAACCTGCGCATGGAATCCTGCCTGAATCCGTTTTCCCGCAGCATATAGCTGGCGCTTTGGTATTGTAAAAGACCATGTTCCCCGTCTGTGGCAATTCCCTCCCGCAAAAGTCCGGCGCCATGTTTTACATATAGGGGATACAAAAAAATTTCATCCGGTTCATAACGTAAAGCTTCCTCCAAGGATGTAAGAAGACTCTTTGTTGTCTGCCCCGGAATTCCATAGATGAAATCCAGATTTACACAGGGAAATCCAAAAGATTTTATAAGCTTTAACGCTTCCCTTGCCCTGTCCGCTCCATGCTGCCTTCTTAACGCCGAAAGTTCCCTATCTGAAAAGCTCTGGATACCAAGACTTACTCTGGTAACACCTGCCCGCCGCAATATTTCCAGTTTCTCTCCTGTGGTCTGATTTGGCGCTGTCTCCACCACCACTTCCCGCTCCCTGCAAAACCGGAAATACTTATCCGTCAAGCCAAACATCCGTTCCAACTGCTCTTTAGTCAAAAGCAATGGAGTACCTCCTCCAATAACCAGTTGGGAAAATTCCGTATTTAATGGTTTAAGAATTTCAGCATACTGTCCGCTTTGACGTTCCACTGCATCCAGATACTTATCCGCCTCTTTTTCCCCCTGCCCGGTAACAGAAAATAAATTACAGTAACCACACTTCGTCTGGCAAAAAGGGACATGCAGGTACAAACCATGTCCTCCCCCCAATAGATGATGGGCATAGGTTTTAAAGGAAACATCTTTAAGTGGACGATATGCTGTTTTATGGGGATAACTGTACATGTACTGTACATAAGGCTCCATATCCAATTTCCTTTCTGTCTGTATACTTAAAACCCATTGCTATAAAAAACCATGTTCTGTCCTTCATTTATACAGCGTATGCCTCTTTTCACATCAGGAAAAAATGTTTATAGGGAATCCGGTTAACCACTGGATGATTAATGCCATGAAACTGACAGCCATCCTCCCCATAGCAGGTTCCGTGGTCCGAACAGCAAATAACAAACGCTCCGTCCCGACGCTTTTTCCATTCTCCAAACAGCCGTCCCAGTTCCCCGTCCACATACCGCAAAGCCGCCCTGTGGCTTTCCACCGTGTCATAAGAAGCGCCTTCCAGATAAAAATAATTGGGATAATGAATGGCGTCCACATTCAGATATAAAAAAATATGTTTATCCGAATCCGCCTCTTCCAGCTTTCTCAAAATAAAATCCACCTGGTTTTTTGTGCTGTCTTTCACCGGACAGGCAAAGGACGGATGCCAGTAACTTTTTTGGAAGTATCCCGGAAATACCCTGCCAATATCAGACCGTTTATCAAAAAAGGAAACGCCGCCCACACACCAGGTTTCATAGCCTTCTTTTTCCAGCCCTTCCATAATTGTGCTTCCGGAAAATCCAAAAGCGCCTTCCGGAACCTTATTCCCAAGTCCAACTGACTTTGGAAAAAATAACAGTTCTCTGTCCGCTATGCTCTTTGCATCATACCTGCAGGGAAGAAATCCTGCAAACATCGCATGATGGGAAGGATAAGTAAAATTTCCGGGGGCCTGGCATTCCTCCCATGCGCCATACTGACTAAGCACCGGCGTCCCTCCTTTTGCTTCCTCCTGCATTGCCGCATCATAGCGCAGCGTATCCAAACATATAAACAGAATGTCACAGGCCCCTACCACCTGTCCCATATCCACAGACGGTTTTTCTTTCTTTACAGACGAAGTAAAAAGCCGTACAGGAATTTCCTGCTCTGTTTTTCTCTCCATATTCATACCTCTACATATCTTTTCATTATTTCGACCTGATGGCTGTATATGATATTTTGGTTGTAAATATCCTGATAAATCAAGTCTCCCTGGGCATTCATTTCAATAATTCTTGGTTTCTGACTTCCTTTTTCCAGCAATAAATCAATCCCCGCACTTCTAAGCCCCTGAAAACATTCCATTGCCTTTTGACAGACATTGATAACCGACTCCATCACTGATACCGGAAGCCCCAGCTGCGCCGCACTTACCGGATGGTTGTTTAGGTGAAGATTTGTAATCGGTCCCTTAGAAAGCCTTGCCAGCAGAAAATCCATCTTCCCTTCCTGAAACACAGCACGTAAATCATAGGAAAACCCCTGATATTGCGGTTTTGCATACCATCGTTCCACAAGGCAGTCCATCTGTAATACAGCTTCCAGTAATGTGAAAATCTCACCTGGCTCTGATAAGCGCCGCAGACGTTTGGTGTTTACCAGTCCAAACTCCGGATGCAGAAGGCAGCAGGTGTAAAGCGCCATTTGTCCCGTGGCAGGCTGTCTGCGAAAGGCCACAACGCCAGCTGCGCCAGAACCTTTTACGGGTTTAACAAAAACCTGGTTCACCCTTTCCTTTTCCATCAAAGTTATAAGCTCTTCCACATTCTGTTCTTCCCGGCAATTTTTTATCACTTTGTCATGTTTCAAAGGGCCGGGCCGATTTTTTGTACCAGCTCTCCATAACAAACCGGTATCTGTCTTTAGGGGCTCTGTAACCGGAACCCCGGCCTCCATAAGTCTAAGCTTACACGCCCTCTTGTCCAATAGATTCGCTATTGCCTTTGGATGGTTAAAAAACTCTGCCCTGCCATTTAATCCCAGATAAGATAACTCCATAAGTCGGACAATGTAATCCTCTGTAAGCTCTTCCAGTTCTTCCAGCGCACAGCTTTCCCAAAGAGGGGGATCAATCTTTAAAATCATATTTCCTTCCGGCAGCTGCTCTCTCCATCCTTTCCAGTCTGCCAGAAGGACAGGCAGACGCCCTGCTGCCGCCTGCCCAAAATAACTGGTTCTTTTTGTATCAGGATTTCCAAGAAGAACCGCCTGTCTCATTCTGTCAGCATGGCATTCATATAAATCCTGCCATGATATTCGTCCGGTTCGTTAGGCTCTGAGACGTCCACCTCTATAGGAAGCTTTTTCAGCTGCTCCACCATCTTGTCAGACAAATAATGATAATGGACATCCAGTTTTTTTATATTTGGATACTCTGGTATTTTTTCCAGTAAAAGCGCCCCGCCTTTATCTGTCAGGGTACCAAGTGACAAATCAAGAGTGTCTATCTGCCCCATAAAACGGCTTTCCAGCACCAAAGCCGTCAGTTCATCCTGTATCTCACTGTCCACAATTCCCAGATAGGTCAGCGCCGGAAAATCAGCTTTTTCCAACAGTTCTTTTATGGTATCCGCATTTCCGTCAAATCCGTAATTGTCCACGCCAATGTAAAGATGCAACTTTTTTAAATTTGGAAGCTTTGCTTTTTGAACAGACAAAAGGACAGACGCCGGAAGGCCGCCGCAGATAATGGTCAACGACTCCAGGTTTTCATGAACAATTTCTCCCAATTCCAATTCCATGCTTCCTTTAATAGTCAGTTCTCTCAGTTCCGGAAGCGCGGCCCAAATTCGGCTGTAATCCCCCTGCATAATCCACGATACTTCGCATTCTTCATAATCCATATCGCCAATAAACAGTTTCTTAATATGAGAAAAGCTCCCGGCATTTTCCACAATACCATCCAATATTTCCTGACAGCTGTCTTCCCAGGAGTTTCCCCAGTCACCAATTACCAGCTCTTTTAACTGAGGCAGAGCATTATCTTCCAAAATGTCCTTAATCATGGTTCCCGGACCTTTCCCCTGTTCTTCATACTCCTCATAGTTATAAGCATAGGTTTTTGATTCTGCGCTTTCATTTTCCTTGCCCAAAGTTATGTCCTCCTAATTCCAGTCCCGCATCCTTCCTTCCGATACCTGTATTCGACAGAAGCAATTCAGTCCGCTTTGCCGCGTTCTGAATTCTTCTGGGTATCTTCCGGTTGGATGCTGTTTTCAGGTTTCTCTATTATATTAAAGGATACTTGTCTGTAAGCATCTGCACAATCGTTCTTGCTTCCGGGATTTTTTCCTCACCGCCCTTGACGATCATGGCAATTGCTTCCGCAATTTTGTCCATATCCTCCACCTTCATTCCCCTTGAAGTAACCGCCGGAGTGCCAAGACGGATTCCGCTTGTCACAAATGGGGATTTGGGATCATTGGGAATGGTGTTTTTATTGGCAGTAATATGTGCCTCGTCCAACATCTTCTCCACCGCCTTGCCTGTAAGTCCATATGTGGTAAGGTCCATCAGCATCAAATGATTGTCCGTGCCGCCGGATACAATCTTTATATCCCTGTCCATAAGCCCTTTACACAACGCTTTCGCATTGTCAATAATTCCCTGCTGGTAAACTTTGAACTCATCTGACAACGCTTCCTTAAAACATACCGCCTTTGCCGCAATCACGTGCATCAGTGGACCTCCCTGGATACCGGGGAATATTGCCTTATTAAAGTTATATTTTTCAGCTGCCTCTTTTCCCGCAAGGATAAGGCCTCCTCTGGGCCCCCGGAGGGTTTTGTGGGTCGTTGTGGTGGTTACATCCGCATATGGAATTGGACTTGGATGAAGTCCCGCTGCAACCAGTCCTGCAATATGTGCCATATCTACCATCAGCACAGCTCCCACCTCATCCGCTACCTCCCTGAATTTTTTAAAATCAATTGTCCTTGCATAAGCCGATGCGCCTGCAATAATCATTTTGGGATGACAGTCTAATGCGGTTTCTCTAAGTTTATCGTAGTCGATAAATCCATCATCATTAACTCCATAAGGTACAATTTTAAAGTATTTGCCCGAAATATTCACCGGACTTCCGTGGGTCAGATGTCCGCCATGATCCAGATTCATTCCCATAATTGTATCCCCAGGATTGCAGATGGCAAACTGCACAGCAAGATTAGCTTGTGCACCTGAATGAGGCTGTACGTTGGCATAATCACAGCCAAACAGTTCCTTTGCTCTTTCAATGGCAAGATTTTCAACCACATCAACACACTGACATCCGCCATAGTAACGCTTTCCCGGATACCCTTCCGCATACTTATTAGTCAGCGGACTTCCCATAGCTGCCATAACCGCTTTGCTTACCCAGTTTTCAGAGGCAATCAGTTCGATATGGCTGTTCTGCCTTTCCTGCTCGTCCACTATCGCCTGCGCTATTTCCGGGTCAATATTTCTTACTTCATCTAATGAATACATTTTTTTCCTCCTATTCCAGTTCCGTAATTGTCCTCGCCCGCTCCCTTTTCCTCAGAACTAAATTCTGCCGTCTTCTTCGTCAGAATTTGTTCTGGGCGCTTGCGAGGACTATTACTGTTTTCCTGTTCCGTAATTGTCCTCGCCCGCTCCCTTTTCCTCAGAACTAAATTCTGCCGTCT
>CANCXX010000020.1 GCA_947381965.1 uncultured bacterium | reverse complement strand
TCTTACCAAAAAAGAGGTATTTTTTTCCAAAGACACAAACTATTTTACACTACCTGCCAGAATTTGATATACTGGCTGGAAAGACCTTTTCCGGCTTCTGGATCGTCGATGTACTAGCTCCTAAATCTCCTCTGTTTCATATGGCTGGAAAAATACCCAAACACAATAGAAATAAAGAAAAACTTTACCGCCGCATCCGCATACACAAAAACATAATCCACAAGTCCCGATATCTCCACATCCTTCACCCACTCGCCCAGGATGCCGAACCGCACCGCTTTCCTGGCCTGTCCGATAACATCCTTATACCTTACAAAGTAAAGAAAGGCCATACCCAGCGACACCTCCATATAATTGACCAGCAGCATAATCATTGATCTGATAATATTGGCTGAAGGCCTCTGGATATCTGACATAAGAATAAGTGTCAGCAGATATGTAACCGTATCGCTGATATTATAAATCACCCATACAGGCAGAAACCATTTTAAAAACGGCAGATGCCCCCTATCGCATACATACAGCCAAAGTCCCCATGCTGCAACGGGAAAAACCATTTTCCCAAGCGCAAGCCGCTCTACGGACTGTCTGCGCCGTTCCCAGTCATCCCCTCCCCGCCAGTCCTTAATAAACATGATGGGCATAAAAAGAAAGCGCAGTAGCATTAAAAACATCCGGCAGCCTTTTGCCGCTGCAAAATAGCCCCGCTTGTTGTCATATCTTTTAATTTCGCATAAATACCTGACATGGGCCTCAAAAGAGTTCTGGAACACTGCTTTTTTATCATTTTTAAATATTTGCCTGTACCTGTCCAGAACTTCACTGGCACATTTTAAATTCTGCCTGCACCGCTTCTTATCGGTATCAAAAATGTAAAAATAAATATGAGACAGACCTGCCATTTCAAACAGCTCGTTGTCCGCATTTTTCCATTCTGCCAGCGCATTGCCTACACTGGCAATTGCAATTTTTACAGCGGTTTCAAAGGGAAATCCATATTCTCCCGCCCCAATAATTGGTATGGCAATATTTTTTATATCCAGATGTTCTTTTGCAATTTGGACAATTTCATAATAGCAGGACTCAAGAATATCAATCCTTGAGCTGGAACAGTCTATGCCGCTTTTCCTCTCCCCATCACAGGAAATTCCCACCACATGGATAATTCTTCTGCATAATTTATAACCGCCTGTGACAACTGCCCTTCCCCGTTCACACCGGATAAGGTTTCTGTTATTTCCCGTTTTTAACTCCCTGCAGATTTTTTTCTTAAAACCGCCGCTCTTCTTTAACCCTTTATCAACTGCAGTATGTATGGCACAATCTACTCCATTTTTGCTTCCCATCAACGTTGGATTTGCAGCATTTACAATGGTGTCTATCTCTCTTTCCTTTATTTTACTTTCATCTTGTATTTCACCTTCAACCACCTGCAGCATTGATGCAATATTTTTATACATTTGTATCCTGTCCCGCCTTTTACTTTTTTCTGGTAAAAATTGTTAAAAGTATAACAGGATTTTTATCTGGTTCATACGCGCTTTTGTACGCTCTTAAAAAACCTTTTGTTCCGCCCCTGTCAATAATCTGTGTACTGAAAAGAATTCTACGCTTCTTTATATTTTGTTATCCTCTTTGGCTCTCCATACTTCCAACCTATCTAAATACCCTTTAATCCAAACTTCCTCTTCCTCCACCCTTCCGGTCACGGAAACCTTCATTTTACTGCCTGTATACCACTTCCACCACCGCAGCTGAAATTCAGCGGCATCCTTAAAGATATCCAAAGCATTTTCCACAAATGTGCCTGTCTGATACTGGTTAAAAGCTTTTTGGAACACATCATTATAAATTTTGTCAAAGAAATAATGAGGCACCAGTTCCAGCTGCCAGCAGTCGTCTGCTCTTTTTTCCTTTTCGTATTGTTCTATGGTAAGCGGCTCCTTATATATATCTGTAAGGTATCCCTGCTCTGTCCGTTCTGCCTGGTACAGCCATTCTCCTTTTTCCCGTCCGTTCGTATCCAATGAACGGACAATACATAAAAGCTCCCGGAGGTGCTTTTTTAAATTTTCCACATTGAATTTCAGTTCCGGTATCCGGTTTAAAAAATCCCGCTTCAGATGATTTAGTTTTTCAGAATAGGACTGCAGCAGAAAATACTTGTCCAGACGATAGTTAAAGGAAATTCCAAAATAAGGAATCACCCTGCACCCCATACACCTTCCTGCTTTTTCCATAGCCGCATATTTGCGGAACGTTTCGCTCTCCAGCATTTTAGCAAGATCTCCCGTCCAGGGAATGGTTTCTTTCATGGCATGATAACAGGGCAAAATCAGTCCGCCATCCGGGGCAAAGGTAAGGGTTCTGTTATTGGCCGAGCAGGGCGGGCCTTCTCTTAGGTCTACGTTTTTAATAAATTCCATAAAATGGAGCATTACCACCGTGTAAGGTTCATAAATCCTTGCAAGAAGCAGTTCCAGGTAGTTTTCCCTGCTTTCCGCAGCTTCTCCAAAATAAGAAAACACAGGATTTAAATAGATTTCGGTCTTTTTTTCCTGCGCAAAGCGGATCAAGCTGTCCAGTTCCCCGATGTTCTCTTTCGATATCACTGTCATTATTTTAGGAGTTCGGACTTTCAATACCTCTTCCAGTGTTTCCAAAGTTCTGTCAGGTCCATCTACCCCCCGTACCTTTTTATAAACATCCGGTTTTAGCGTGTCCAGGGAAATGTTAAATTTATTTACACTTTCCGCCACTTCCAAAAGCCGCTCCCGACAGGCTGAAAGTCCGTTTACCGTAACCTCCGTCTTGATCCCAAGACTTGACGCGTACCGTATCATTTCCGCAAGGTTTTCATTAAGCGCAGGTTCTCCTCCGGTAAAATCAATGTAACGGATGCCAGCCTCATAACACTGTCTGATTAGCGACTTCCCTTCCTTAAAAGCAAGCTCTTTTGTGTTAAAGAACCTTTCTTCCTGCCAGACATTGCAATAATAACAGCGGGAATTGCACCGGTAAGTGACATAAAAACGCATACAATAATATTTTGCCATTTTCATCAGAAATCTCCTTTCCCCTTTACCAATCCCACAAGTAATTGGGAACACGGTTATCCTCTTTCCGCCTCCGCAATACTTTTTTCAAGAATTTCCATCCCCGTTTTTAAATCTGTGCAATTTATGTTAAGCGGTGGCGCAAGCCGGAGAATATGCCCGCCTCCAATTGTCTCCAACCCATTTTCCCTGCACTTTTTATGGACAGACCTTCCCAGCTGCACATTAGGCTCCTTTGTCTTTCTGTTCTTTACAAACTCAATAGCCCCCATCAGTCCCAGACTCCTTGCCTCTCCAATTGACATAAATCTTTCAGTCATTCCATCCAGCAACTGTCTCAACAGCTCTCCACACTGGTTCACATTTTCAAATATATCCTCTTCCCTCAACATTTGCAGCAATTCCGCTGCAACTGCCAGTGCCTCCGGGTGGGCAGCGAAGGTAGATGACCGTTCCATAGGACGCACGGCATATGGATTTTGGGTCAGATATTCCCTCTCCAGAAGCACAGATAAAGGCTTCCCGTTAGCCAGTCCTTTCGTCAAAGCAATCATGTCCGGCACAATTCCAAAATGCACACTGGCCAGATAGCTTCCCACTCTTCCTCCTCCTGTCAACACCTCATCCGCAAACATCACAATCCCTTCCTTTTTGCAAAACGCCTGCACCAGTTGCCAATAATCATCTGGCGGAATAATGATGCCCGCTCCCTGGACCGGCTCGAAGACCAGCGCGCCAGCCTTTCTTTCTTTCAGTGTTTGACATATGCTTTTAACGCACTCCCTTCCGCAGGTGTTACGCTTTTTTCCCCATAGGCACCGGTAGCAGTTGGGAAAATCCACTAGAAAATTGTCATAAAACGTTGCCTTTTCCGTTTCATTTATTAACAGCTTTACCGCCTGGGTTTTTCCGTGAAAGCCGTTTCTATAAGCCCCTATGCCGGTTTTTTTCTTATTATAATAATTCACAATATCCGTCAGACCCCGGTCAATGGCATACCCCCCATCATTATAGGGAATAGCCTTGTAATCATTTGTGGGAAGATAATCAAAAAGCCGTTCATAAAACTGCAGCTCCGTCTCCGAATGTCTGCCGTGAATATTGGACAGCTTCTTTGCCTGGACATACCCGGCACAATTTAATCTTTCACAGCCATGCCCAAAAGAGTTGGTAAAAATCCCCGACGAAAAATCCAGATATTCTTTTCCCTCTACATCCTGATAACGGCATCCCTCTCCCCGGACCGGAACATGGCTGCCCATATCTGTACACCCTTCTGGCAGATATTTTTTAAGTTTCTCCAAAATCTCCTCGTTTTTATGATTTCTCTTGTTCATAACCCCCCGCCTTCAGCACAGTTTATCCAGTTTGTCCCTTACTGCGCCTGCCAGCAGCATATCTTCCAAAGTCCTGTAATTTTTCCGCAGGGCAAAATATGGTTTCAGGCTTTCAAAGGTACGAAGATACGGTTCAATGCCCGGCTCCAGTTCCAGAATCAATTCAAGCATCATACAGCCCTGATAGTTCCGGTAAGAAATATCTCTTTCTATCTCCCGCTTGTTAATCCAGATATGAGTAATATCCTGCAGCCAGTTTTCATGTTCCGGATGATGCTCCAGTGTATAATAATGCCATTCTTTTCTTTCTCCGGTTTGATTGCTGTAAAAATGCGGAGGATTCCAGATAATATCCAAAAAAGCTTCCACCTGTTCTGTATCCCAATAGCCGCCATCCGCCGCAATCATGGGAAACGTCCGTTGGTCTATTCCTAAAAGCTGTCGGGAAATTGTGGCTCTGTCCGGTGTCTGCGGAAGGTGGTTATCCATAAACAGTTCCTTAAAAAAACAGCTCCATTTCACCAGCAGTTCCTTGTCATTAAAGTACATCAGACAGGTATTTACTGCCGGAAGATCCAGCCGGAATCTTTCTGGCAGCTGATACCCTTTGGGAAAATGAAGACCTGAAAAATCAGGATAACAGGGCAGACACAGAGCTTCCAGATGTCCGTAAGCCGCCCGGACGGTTTTAGGATTTTTTAAAATACCATCATGACGCTTTTTTAATATTAAATCCGTATCCACAAAAAGTATCGGGATACTGCTGTCCTTTGTTATATCCGCTTCCTTTAGAAGTGCATAAGGTTTTGCCGCGGAATAGTAAATGCGGTGATCCACGTTTTCCATGGTAATATTTTCATCCATCACCTGATGATTGACCTGATCCCACACTCCATGCTCCACCATTCCATGTCTGTCCAAAAACTTATATACCATGCCGTCACAGTACAGACTGTGACAGGAATTTGTTTCCCTGTAAAGCATATTACGGATAATGGCTCCTGAAGCAAGCATCGTAAGCAGATAGTGACTTCCGAATGCAGATTCCAATATTTTATCGTCCAGATTTCCGTTGCCCTGCATCTGACCGCCAAAGGTGCGGTAAGCTAAGGGGTAACTTCCAAGTGCGTTCAAAGTCCGTACCGGCGTCCCATCCCCGGCCCCCTTTTCTATATATGCAAGCAGTTCCTGTACACGTTTACTTCTCATACTTCTTCCTTCCTGTCAGAGCGCTTTTTAAATTCCTCCCACCACTTTACAGTTTGGACAAGCCCTTCCCGCAATGAGGTTTTGGGTACAAATCCAAAGGTGTCCCGCGCCTTTGTATAATCCATCTTTTGTCTTGGGATTTCAGCCGGGGAATCTACAAATTCCACCTTTAAGAGAGAACTGCAGCCTGCAATCTGCCTGATTTTCCCAATCACTTCATCCATTGGGTAACAGGTTCCGGTCCCTAAATTAAAGGCCTGTCCCCACATGGCGCTGCCTGTCCCTTCCTGATTCCATAACTCCATTTTTTTGATAATTTGTCCCATTGCTTCACATAAATCATCCACATAGAGAAAATCCCTGCGGAAATTCCGGGCCTGCCCCTTTTCATCATAATAAACCCTTAGTACACACTCCCGGTTCTCCAATATGGACTGAATGGTTCCCGGCACAATCCGGGTCTTTAGCAAATCATACTTTCCATAAATATTGCAGAACCGGAGAACAATTCCATGAACGCCCTGCTCCTTTGACCACCGACATACCATCTGGTCCGCTGTGGCTTTGGAACAGTCGTAAGGGGAATCTATTGGGTTTAAGCTATCTTCTTCTGTGTAGGCGTCTCCTTTAAGCCTTCCATATACCTTATCTGTGGACGCAAAAAGAAATCCCTTCACCTGCCTGTTTTCCTTCACCGCCCGGAGAAGGGTTTCTGTGCCATCCACATTTATACTTACGGTTTCCTCATTGTCCTTTGCACCCATTTGGATTGTGGACAACGCTGCAAGATGGATTACATAGTCAATTTCCCCTTCAAATAGCTTCTGAAGCAGCTTCAGATCCCGTATATCACCTGTCACCTGCACTAAGGCATCTTCCTTGGCCCTATATCCATGGTAAATGGGCTTCCTTTTATCCAGCGCAATAATTTGATGTCCTTCTTTTAATAGATACCTTGTCAGATTTGTTCCAATAAAGCCGGATGCTCCGGTTATCAAAATTCTATGTTTTACCATGAAATGTCTCTTTCCCTCCAATATGAATGCGCGGCATCAGATATTCCAAAAACTCCTTATGTTCCGCCGGATACCGTCCTGTCAGAACAGATATTCTTTTCAGCTTATCTGCAAGGGCTTCATTTAGCAGCCTTATGTCTGTCAGCCGCCATTTCCAGGACCGTTCATAGTCTTCATGCAAAACCATTCTTGCCTCTTCCCCCAGTCCAAGGATATCCTGCAATGGAATAATCACCTGACGTGCGGCGGACTTGTAGGCTTCCTCTATCAAAGCCCACCGCAATTCCTGCTTTGTG
The DNA here is from genome assembly GCA_947381965.1 of uncultured bacterium. Taxonomy (GTDB): domain Bacteria; phylum Bacillota; class Clostridia; order Lachnospirales; family Lachnospiraceae; genus Suilimivivens. The sequence goes on along the minus strand of CANCXX010000020.1, from coordinate 75,196 downwards.
CTCTTTCCCGTCCACCACTGCATATAGTGCAGCTGTGCATCCGTTTTGTTTTCCAGATAGCATTTCAGTGTGGGATGATCATGGGTACTGGTATACACCACCATATCTTTTTCATGAAAAAAAGGAAGATGATTGCTTCGTGCGTCATACTTCTCTGTAAAAGCAAACTGTAAAACTCTCATTCCCGCCCATCCAAGCTCACGCATCCGCTCCCGAAGGCCTGCCGGAACCTCTCCTAAATCTTCCGCAATCACAAACAATCCGCTTCTTTTTGCTTCCTCATTAATAGCATCTGAAAGCCTGCACTGCCGTACATCCGGCCCCTTATACCATTTTCCTTTCTTTTCTCCATCACGAATCCCAAAAAAACGCATAACAGCAATTACATGGTCAATCCGCAGGCCGTCATACATTTTCCCGCTCATACGGATTCTTTGCCTGAACCACTGATACCCGTCGGCCTCATGTAAATCCCATTGGTAGACCGGGTTCCCCCAGCTACGGTCATAATCTGTAAAAGCATCTGCAGGAACCCCTGCCCACATCTTTACCTGGCCGCTTTTCCCATCAACTGCAAAAAGCTCCCTATGGCTCCACACATCCGCACTGTCATGGGCCAGGTAAAAAGGCAGGTCCCCAATAATTTCAATTCCCCTTTGACGGGCATAGGACCTTAATCTGCCCCACTGTTCAAAAAACACAAACTGTACAAATTTCCAGAATCCAATTTTTTCTCCATGTTCCTTTAAATAAGCAGAGTACCCAGGCTCTTTCCTCCATGCCAGCTCCCCTGGCCACTGCTGCCATGGCAGGTATGCCATCTCTTCCTTTATCATCATAAAGGCTCCATAATCATCCAGCCACCCCCGGTTTTCCTGACAAAACCTTTGAAATGGTTCCTTCTGATCCCCTCCGCTTTTTACAAAACGGGCATAGGCTTTTCTAAGAAGCTTTGGCCTTTCTGTAAACAGCACACCGTAATCTACCTGGGCATTACCTGCCGGAACTGCTGCCTCTTCCAGCTCCTTCTGACTTAAAAGCCCATCCTGTCTTAATACTTCAGGAGAAATATAGTTCATATTCCCTGCAAAAGCGCTTGGACTCTGGTAAGGACTGTTTCCGTAACTGGTCGGATTTAATGGAAGAAGTGACCACTGCCTTACTCCCGCCTGGCATAACCAGTCCATAAACGCTCTGGCTCCCTCTCCAAAGTCTCCTATCCCATATGCCCCCGGTAGCGCGCTGACAGGCATAAGAATCCCGCTTACTCTTTTATCTTCCCTTCTCTCTTTATCCATACCCAACCTCCCTGCCAAAGGTTCCCTTACGCAGTCCTTCCATCCAAATTCCGGATTTGGTTTCACATTTAAAATAGGTAATTCCGGCACAAATCTGTGTACAGTTTTATACCAGAATCCCCCCACCATTTATATGAAACTCCTGTCCGGAGTCAAAACAGCGCTGATTTTCAACCACCCGGTAAACTAACTCCGCTACCTCTTTGACTGTCCCCACTTTACCGGAAGGAAGCCTTTTTTTCCATATCTCCTTATCATCCATGGCCGTCATTCTGGTTTCAATCCACCCTGGAATTACAGAAAAAAACTTTATTTTTCCCCGGTATTCTTCACAAGCCCCAGCCTCCGCCGTAAGCCGCAAAATTCCTGCCTTGGATGCCGAGTACATACCATCCGCCCCGGTTCCCGCCTTATATGCTGCAACCGAAGAATTATTGAGTATTGCCCCTCCGCTGCCCTTTAACATAGCGCGGCATTCATGCTTCATGCAAAGAGCCGTGCCAAGAAGATTCACCTCCAAAATTCTTCCTGCTGCCTTAATATCCATATGATGGGCAGGAGAAGGCGCCCATCCGATTCCGGCATTATTAAATGCGGCGTCTATGTTTCCGCACCAGCTAAGAAGCCCCTCCACCTCGTTTTCATCTGAAACATCTGCACACATAAAATGAAAATCCGTATACTTCTCTGCCATTTGGGGGCCTCTGACATCTTCACGGCTGCTGCCACAGCCGTAAACCTCCCATCCATGCCCAAGAAACTCTTCTGCTGTTTTCTTTCCAATTCCATGGGTGCTTCCGGTAATAAGAATCCTTTTCTTTTTTTGCAAATCACTACTCCTTTTTATATCGTATGGAAGATTTTTGTACCTCTATTTCCCAGTTATCCATTGATTTTTCATCATTTCTTTTTTTGATATTCAAAATATAGGCGGCCTTGGACTCAAAATCTGTTACAAGAGGTCCAAAACATACCTTCTCATAAACCAGCTCCTTTTCAATGGGTATAAACAGTTTGGGAACAGTCGTTCCTTCCGTTTCGCACTCCGGGTCCGCTGAATATTGAATTACCCGGTATTCCCTTTCATCCCTGTAATAGTCATTTTTGACCAAAAACCGCACCAGATCCAAAATCACCATTATGGTATTACAAAGCTCCCTTTTCAGCCTGCTCTGGGTCTGCTCATCCAGTTGTAAAAAATAATGCTGAATGTTCTTAAGAGATATGGCTATATCTTCTTCCAAAACATCAAGCTTTTCTATTAGACGTTTCTGCCTGTCCCACCATTTTGCTTCAAGACTGGTGTAGGTTTTCTCTGTCTTTTCCTTATTTTTTACTTTTTCATTATCCTGCCCACTTATCCGTTTTTCGGCCGCATATGCACGTGCTCCGGCATAATCTGCCACACTTTTCAGCTCTGCGTCCTCCTGATCCGGCAAATAAATTACCATATACAAAGGATACTTAATATTTTCAATTTTATAACATCCGCTGCTTCCACTGGTTGATATCTGTGAAAGGGAAACCTTCGCCTCCGGGTCAAAATACTCTTTGGCATTAAATTGAATGGAAACCCCCTTTCCTCCATCCCCATACCGCTCCCACATATTCAGCTGGTCCAGCCTGCCTGTAAAACTCCCCATATAAACAGAACTTCTCACCGCACCGGCACTGTCCGAATCATACAAATTCCATAGTTCTTCCAGCAATAAATTATTATTTTCGTCAGGTAAAAGTTCTCTTTTAACACGGTTAATCAGCAATACCCCTTCCTTGGTATCATTTAAATGATGAACATTCCGTATCCGCAGCCTTGCGTCGGCCTCCTTATTTATTAATTTGGGAAGAACCTTCATTTTTGTATAGTGACCAACCGCTAAATTTTTCCATTCCTCAGAATTACAGTTTATAACTGCAGAATCCATAAACCTGAATACCTGGCTGTAAAGTGTAATCAGACACATCTCTATCTCCACAAATACATCCAGCGATTTTGAATCCCTTGGGCATTTACCATCCATTCTAATCAGCCACCTTTTTAAGGAAGACTGCCGCAAAGCCGGATAATCTCCCATTCTTCCCGGAATTTTCATCTTTTCCGACAACGCCGACTTAATATTGAGCGCAAATATATTGGTCCTCTCGACTCTAAGCACCTCATCAATAATCGCTTCTATTGTCTCCGGAACAGTGCTCCTATTATATGCCCGACAATACTTTTCTATCAGATAATGCAATATCCTGGTTTCATTTCCATTCTCTTTTTTGTGCCTCTCCCCCCCCAGCCCCGCATCTATAATAATCATAAAAAAGAGCAGCTATATCATTTAGACATTTCGTGTTATCCTTATGCTCTGAAATCACCCTGGAAAAAATAGAAACACCAATTTCAAGACAATACTGACAAAGTTTCCACGCCCCATTTATCTCTATCTCTCTTCCCGTCTCTTCGTTATAATCTTTTTCTTCCATAAATTTATAAAGCTGCCCTCGCAGAGATTCAAGCTCTGACAATGTTATAATATACCGCGGCTTAGCTTCCTCATAGCCACCCTCCTGCGCTTCTTCCCAAAGGACTTTTGATACCTGCCATAGTTCCTTTATTATTTCTTTACCATCTGCCCCTTTGCCCAGAAGATTTATTTTTTTCTTCAATTGGAAGTACAAATTTTTAAAGCATTCCCCTCTGGTGGTATAAATTGTTATATTTTGCTTCTCCTTCCATTCTTCATCCAAAAACGAGGCTGGTAAATTGCTCCCAAAGTCCATCTGTGTAAGCAATATTTCCGCCTCCTTTAGCAAATTTAACGCCTGACCCGCGTTCTCTCCCCTGCCATCCCCGGAATACTCATCCATAACGGAAAAAGCCTGCTGCAGCTTTAATTCCATTGACAGTTTATAATAATAAAAGTCTTTATAATTTTCATAAATATCTGTTTTGTTACTTTCCAGCACCTTTTCCGCCTTTGAGAGACAGGCTATTGCCATTTTAACCGGACTGTGCTTATCTATATAACACTTTGACATCTCAATGCAGACAGCAACATAGAACTCCGGTATTATATACAAAACTGTTTCCTTTTCCATCAAATCCCTGGCAGCGCTTAAATACTCCAGTGCCACATCATAATCATGCGCACACACATATACAGCCCCTAAAAAGAGGCTGGCCTTTGCTTTAAAAATGTTTAAAATCTGGGTATGTTCACTCCAGCTTTTATTCCATATTTCAAGGCAAAGCGCTTTTGACTCATCCAGGGTTAAGTCATAATTATCTATTGGATGACCGCTATGACAATGGATTAGATTTACGCATTTAAGCTTCAGGTCCTCCATTTGTTTTTCCAGAAAACATATTTTCCGTTCTAAAAAAATATCCTGTATTTCAACAGGTTTTCCGTTCCGGAAAAGTCTTTTTTCATTTAAAAATTCCATACCTGTTCCCCTATACTTATTCCGCCCAAAAGTTCAACATAAATTTTCCTCTTCCCATAAAAAACTTTGAAATAACGTGGATAAATATGGCTGTAATCTGATATACTTTGAATATGCTCCAATATTCCAAAGTGTCATAAGTCCGCCCTTTTTTTCTATTTTGTTTTTCTGTTGCAAAGGAGATTATGGCATTGAATCATTTTATTCATTAAGAAATTTCCTTATTTTGACGCAGAGCGGATATGACAAGTTAAATCAAAGACCTCATGGAAATAAAAAAGGTAAAAATATGTTATTTTTCATTTTACATATTTTTACCTTTTTCCACAATATACTTATAGTTCTATCTATTTATACCAAAAATTCTTATTTTTATTTACAGACAGGATGAACTCCCCTTGGACATTGATCAGCAGTCTGTCCTTTATCGTCAAATAGAAATTCATATCTGTTCTAGAGCGTGTTTGAAAAATGCTCTAGGCATTTAAAGCTTCACAGTCTGTGTTCTTATCTTATTGCCCAGCTCATCATATTCATACGTGTATCCGGCATTGTTGTAAATTGTACAGGCTACCGGATTATTTTCCGTTCCATAATACAATTCGGAAATACATTGTCCAAAGGCATCATACTGATATCGTATAATCGCATACCCTGTATCCGTCCTTGGCGCCAGATTTCCACTTTTGTCATAATAGCTTGTTTCTATGCAGTTTCCTTTGTCATATTTTTTTTCAATACTTGCAATACCTCCTTTAAGCCATTCCGCCGGTTTCCCTTCTTCATCTAAATAGCTCAAATTTATTTCATTTCCAAAAGCATCGTACCTCGTCTCTATATGTGCAAATCCATAGTCGCTCCGGCAAATAAGTGAATCATCTATACCTTTATAATAAAGATCGGTCCTGTTCCCGGTTTTATCAAATGTATATATTTTACCGGCACAATAAGATTCCTTATTCATAGTCAGCCCGCCGTCCGCACCATAATACATTTCAGAAACACGTTGCCCGCGTTCATCAAAGGTATATTTTATTACCGCATATCCAGTATCCTCTCTCTCCCTTAAATTTCCCATGCTGTCAAAATATCTTGTCTCTACGCACTTTCCCTCCTCATATCTGTTTTCCAAAAAAGCATATCCTTTACCTGCCAGCTCTGTCAGCTGGCCGTCAGCGTCCAGATATTCTGTCCGTATCGCATCGCCGATACTGTTAAACTCAGAACGAACCTCCGCATATCCAAGATCTTCCCTGACCATAGGCCTTCCATCTGTTCCAATATACCGGTTCATAATCGTGTTTCCTCTCCCGTCGGTATCATACTCTATTCCTGCACAGTACTTCGTCTTGCTGATCACAGGTTCATTTTCCGTTCCATAATATAATTCGGCGGTTTTTTGCCTGTATTCATTGTATTGATACTTTATAACTGCATATCCGGTATCTTCTCTTACTGTCAGTTCTCCATCCAAACCATAATAATCCGATTCCACACAAATACCGTTCTGATAAATATTTCTGCAGGAAGCATAACCTCCCTCCTTCCATATGGCCGGTTCTCCCTTCTCGTCCAGATATACCACCCTTATTTCATTCCCCAGATCATCATATTCACTTTGTATTTGCGCATATCCCAGATCCTTTCTCACAATCGGCTGACCTTCTGCATCAATATAACATGTCCTGACTTTATTTCCAACAAGGTCATACATATACTCAATACCTGCACAATGACTTTTGGGGTTTACAACAGGCCACCCATCCGCTCCATAATACTTTTCCGAAATACACTGGCCATAGGGGTCGTACTGATAACGCACGGTTATATATCCGGTGTCCCTGCGTACCGTCCCTTCCGGTTCCCCATCTATGATGGAGTAGACGCTTTCCTCCACACATTTCCCTTTATCATATACCATCCTGCGCAGATTACAGCCGCCCCCTTTCCACACTGCCGGATTTCCATCCGCATCAAAAAATGCAACTTCCGTTATATTATCAAAGCCGTCAAATGTCCTGACCTCTTGGGCATAACCAATATCTTCTCTTTCATATACTTCACCCTCAAGTCCCTCATATTGTATATGTGTCTTGTTTCCTCTCTCATCATACTTATATTTAAAACCGGTACAATGGTATTCCGTACTGACAGCCCGCTTAGGGTTCTCTCCCTCACCTTCTCCGTAATACTGTTCCTCAATACACTGTCCAAAAATATCATACAGATACTGAGCTCTGGCATACCCTGTGTTCTTCGCCACTACCAAATTTCCCTGCCTGTCATAATAGGTAATCTCTTCACATCTTTCTCCTGCGTATTTTCTTTTAAAAGAAGAATAACCTCCCTTCTCCCATACATCAGGACTGCCCTGTGCATCAAAATAATTTTCTTCCAGCGTATTCCCAAAATCATCATACTTTATTTTTACCTGCGCATAACCCAAGTCACTGCGCACCATCTTTTTTCCATCAATGCCGATATAGCTTATTTCATCTCTGTTTCCTGCCCCATCATATCCATATTTAGATCCGGCACAGAAATATTTGAAACTGACAACAGGCTGGTCGTCTGTTCCGTAATACATCTCTGATGTGCACTGTCCATACGCATCATACTGATATTTTACAGCAGCATATCCTAATTCCTTATTTATAATCAAATTTCCCTGCAGATCATAATAACTTGTTCTTGTGCATTTTCCATTTACATAAATATTTTCAATTGAAGAATAGTCTCCCTTTTTATATACCACTGGCCGACCGTCCACGCCAAAGTAAGACTCTTTCACCAGATTCCCAAAATCATCATATTCTTTATGTATCCTTGCATATCCCAGATCCCCCCTGCTAACCGGAAAACCATCCACTCCAATATAGCGTATATCTGTTCTGTTCCCATTTTTATCATATCCATACTCAATACCTGCACAGTGATGCTTCGTACTGATAACAGGTTTGCCATCTGCTCCATAATATTTTTTGCCTGTACATTTACCTTTATCGTCATACGCAAGTTCTATGGCCGCATATCCGGTATCCTTCCTTTCCACCCACTCCTTCTGTGTATTATAATAAATTCCTTTTACCCATTTTCCGTTAGCATATATACTCTCATAGGAAGCATAACCATACTCTGCCGATGCTGCTGGCTGACCCTTTTCATCTGACTGGTATGCCCACAGTGTATTTCCCAGATCATCAATTTCCACATGAATCCGCGCATATCCCTGATCGTTTCGGGTCATTACCGGCACATCTGTCCCTATGTATTTATTTTCAATTACGTTACCGCTTTCATCCCGTTCAAATGTCATGCCTGCACACCGGACTTCTTTATGAATCACAGGTTCCCCATTTACTCCATAATACCGTTCACAAAGGCACTGCCCCCTTTCATCATTCTGAAATTTTATTTCCGCATATCCCTTATCTTTTCTCACTGCAAGGTTATGATACATATCATAATACCTTGATGCGGTCTTACTCATCCCCTCATAATCATTCTCACAATAAGAATAACCGCCTTCTGTCCATACCGCCGGTTTTCCGTCCACATCCTGATAAAATGTTTTCACTTCATTACCATAACTGTCATATTCTGAATAAATCTGGGCATATCCCAAATCCTCCCGCACCATCAAACGACCGTCTGTTCCGAGAATACATGTCCTGGTTTTGTTTCCCTGTTCATCATAGTAAAATTCCCTGCCTGCACAATGATACTTTGTACAAATCACAGGCTCATGATCTGTGCCAAAATATATTTCTTTAGATCTCTGCCCATATCCATCATACTCATTTTCTATTACGGCATAACCGGTATCTCTCCTTATGACAGGGTTTCCCTGCTGGTCATAATAACTGGACCGCATCCACTCTCCATTCACGTACAGACTTTTGGCTGATGAATATCCGCCTTCCTCCCACACAGCCGGACTACCGTCTGTGTCATAAAAATATTCTTCCGTTATATTCCCAAAACCATCAAAAACCCTGTGAGTGCGGGCATACCCCAGATCACTTCTGACCATCAGTCTTCCATCCGGATTTACATACTGAATATCCGCCCGATTCCCGCTCTCATCATACCCATACGCAAAACCGGCGCAATGGTATTTGGTGCTGATAACCGGCCGCCCGTCTTCTCCATAATACATTTGTGAAAGCTCTCTGCCGTGATCGTCATATTGAAATCTGATTATTGCAAATCCCGTATCTTTCCTCAAAATCAGCTCATCATTTACATCATAAGAATAGCGGGCGCTAAGCTGCCCTGCATCATTATATTCATACCGCTGCATTACACAGCCGGTATCCTGCCGCATAACAGGGTTCCCATTCCCGTCAAAATACCGTTCCTCCTGTTTTTTTCCATTTATATAAGCGTATTTTGTAGCTGACACACCAGTCTCCTTGTCATGAACAGCTCTCATAATATGATTTCGCAGTCCTTGATAGCTTTTTTCCACCATAAGGCCATCTTTATATTTCCAGTATATGGCCGCATACCCCTTATCCAGTCGGTTCGCCTGCTGCCCCTGGGCATCTTTATACCACTCCCGTATCCTGTTTCCATCATCGGCATATGCGTAATTAATCTCAGCCACTTTATAATCTGTCCGGCAAACAGGACGCCCGCTTTCATCCAGATAAGCCTCCCGGATAAGGCGCCCGCTTTCATCATAAACTCTCCTTTTTGCCGCATATCCATAATCAAACAGTCGGAAAGGCTTTTTGTCCATGTTATAATAAGATTCTGTAATGCTTTCAAATCCGTTCTCGTCTGCATAAGAATACCCAATATACGCATACCCCAGCTCCCTGTTCATGGTACAACACTCTTTCTCATCCAGATATTCTATACTTTTAATGTTTCCATTTTGATAATATTTTTTTCTGATTCGGGCATATCCCTCATTTATAAGACATGGACTGCCCGTCTCATTAAAAAATTTTTCTTCTTTTATACGTTTTTGGGCGTCATATTCCAAACTTTTTATCGCATATCCTTTTTCATTTATCACCAGATTTCTTTTTCTATCTAAATAAGTCTCCTTAAACACTCTATTTTCTCCATCCAGTGTATATTGAATATAAGCATAATTCCGTCCAAAATCTGTCCTGTCTTTCTTTTCCCTGCCCCCATTCCTCTCCTCTGTTCCGCTTCCTGTTCCTGCAAACAGAGTGGACACCGTAATTGCCTGCTGACCGCTATCCCACCCAGAGCGGTCAGCGCCAGTTGTACGGGCCTGACTATAAGGCAGTCTGAAAGAAACCCCATTGCCGCCATTTTCTCCAACAGAGTCAAAAGAAATTTCGACTACATTTCCCTTTGCTGTCTTCTTTTCAAGAAAGCCAGCCGCCTGGCACCGGAAATTATCCACCCAGATTCTTTCCCCGCTAAAGCCAAGATATTCTTCTCCTTTCAACGCCCCCGCTTCATAAAAATAACGATATGTGTACACTTCATTATCGTCGTAACACCAGTTTTCATCTCTGTCCAACTGTCTCCGTTCTGTAAGATTTCCATCATCATCATAAATAAACCTTTCACAAAACACACCGTGAAATCCTTCTGTCTTCTTTTCTCCCTTCTCATCGCCATAATAACGAATACTTTGCAGATTTCCGTTTTCCCTGTATTGAAAAGCTGTCATCATAACCCCCAGCTTATTGCATACAGGCGCTCCGTTTGCATCCAGATAATACAGGCCCGTCAATTTCCCATTTTCATCATAAACATACTTCTCCCCGTTCACACCATACTGGTTATAAATATGAGGAATAAGCCTTCGTGATTGGGGAAATCCATCTGAATGATAGGTAACTTCTATACCGGATACTGTGGTTCTCTCCATTGTTTCCCCTTTGGGGAGCTGAAACAAGGTGGAGTTTAACAGCTGCGGCATATCCTCCCTGGAATATGCAATAATATCAAATTGTCCATTATCATTTCTTTCCATCTGCAAAAGCAGCTTGTCACTGCTGCTGTAATAGGAAATTTCCAAAGGGATCTTAAAATGTCTGTCATACATATTTAAATAATACTCCTGCCCATAGGCACGGTATTTATCGTTATCCCGGTCTTTCCCATAAGAATACTCCACACGCACAGGCGGCTTAAAGAACATCATATTGTATAAAGTTGAATGCTGCTGTATCAAATCCATCTGACTGTAATTGGTTTCATATGTCAACGTCATTTTGTGCGCAAATGGGTAATTTTTTATTTTCCAATAACCTGCAAGAAGCTCCGCTTCATTTTCCTTTAAAGGCTCTCCAACCCCTTCCGGTAGTCCAAAAACTTCAGCCACAGAAACATAGCATTCCGTTTTGCAATACTTGGAGCAAATTACAAAAATCAAAAGACCTGCTCCAAAGGGTATAAGAAAAAAAAGAAAGGCTTTCTTTTGCAGGGAACGCACTTTACAAACATCAAGTCTTAACCTCTTCCATAATCTTTCTATTCGCCCATACCCAATACCACAAATAACCTGTAAAAGGAGAAAAGCCCCTAATACCACAGCAGAAAAAAGCGCACAGTAATATAAGAACTCCGTTCCCTGGTATCCGGCAATTGCCGGACGAATGGCTATAACAACCAGCATTGCTACAAAATCAGGAAGCGTTGAAATTATATTGGTTGTAACGTCTTTTTTTCCTCTGTCTATTGCTCCTTTTGCTTTCGAAATCAAATTATGCAGTTTTTGTTTTATCCACTCTTTCATTTTGTCCCCTATATGCCGCAGGTTTTATCTGGTGTTTCATATCCTTAACTTTATGTTTCTGCTGATACCTGTCCCTCTATCTTTTAATATGTTTTGGTATTGCTGGACGGAATCGGAAAGGCAGACATTTCCTGTTTTTAAATAGTGATATACGGTTCATCCAGATTTTGCTTTCTCATTATAGCAGAAAATATGGTATCGAATAGTCTAATTATTAAGAAATTTCCTCTTATAGATACACAATTGTTTTAAGTTGTAAATAAAAAAGATAAAAATATGTTTTTTATAATCCTACATATTTTTACCTTTATTAACAATATACTTATAGTTCGTGATATATATACCAAGCGTGCCCATGACTTTTGCGAAAATTACTGATTTCTGGTTAAATCTTAAATGCCCAGTACTTATTTAATATATAATTCAATGGAATTGTAATCAGTAAGTTCAGCATTGGGCCCAATATTTCACTCATCCCAATAATATCCACCCATAAAACCAGCAAAATGTTATTAAGAACAAGACCAGTTCCTGCATAAGACAAAAATGTTTTCAAAAAGCCTTTCCACCACTCCTGCTCCTGTCTATCTTCTGCTCTAAATACATACTTATCATTCCAATAGTACGCATTTATAACACTGACAAAAAATCCACTAAAGCTTGAAATTAAATAATGAACGGAAAAGAATACTAAAATGATATATACCACATAAAAAATTAAATTATTGACTAAACCAACAACTCCAAATTTAACAAACTGACTTAACTTTTTTAATGCTGTATCACTTAATTTAAAACGCAATATCTCACATAATATAAAGCGTATAATATGTTCAATCAGGCTCCAAATTCTGTTCATTTCCATCCACTTACTTTTCTTCCATCCATCGTAATACTTTGGCCGGATTCCCTGCTACAATTGTATATGGCTCCACATCTTTTGTTACCACACTTCCAGCTCCTATAACTGCACATTCACCTACATGTACCCCTGGCAATATCGTAACATTTGCACCTATCCATACATCATTTGCAATGATAATTCTGCCTTCTTTACATAAATGCTCCTTTACATATGGTATCAGATTAATCTTCTTCCCATTATTCGCACTAGAACAGGCAATCATCACCACATTTGGAGCTATGGAAACATTATCTCCTATAATTACTCTTGTCCTATAATCATCTGACACAATACGAAATCCTAAATTTCCGTATGTATGCCTCCCCATCTTTACACCAAGTTTTCTAAGATATGCCTTCCTTACCCTTGCGTCCGTGTAAAAGAATGCTATAAGTTTTACCAGCCTCATAGGCATAATATTTATATTTTTCTGAAGAAAAATATATAGTCCTTCATCAAACTTATTTAGCAATTTTTTTTTCATATTCTATCCTCTCTCACAATATTTTTGTATAAGTTCTATTTACATATTCAAAAGTTCCAAATCCTTCCTTAAATTGTGCTAAGGATTTGTTTAATATTTTTCCATGTTCCAAAGTTGATGTGCCAAAGGATATTTTTTCAAATTCCTGCTCTTTCGCGGTTTCTATTAATTTCATATATAGAAACTCGCTTGGATATAGCGAAAGCTTGTCTTGATTTGTAGCCAAATATTGAGTATGAAACACTTTCTTTCCAAAAAGAAATACCATACTACCTGCAATTATTGTATCTTCAAAATAAACTCCATAAAATGAGACATTTTGTTTTAACCTAAAATTTTTAAACTCAAGCAATTCCTCTAACGTATGCAATGGCTGGGTCCTAAATTTTTTCATATTATCTACTAATACAGCATAAAATTGGGCCACTTCACTATCTGTAACAAGCAATTTATACCTCAGCTCTTTTTTTAACGAATTTTTATATCCCCGCCTTCTGGAGGCATTAAAGTTAGAGGAAATATCCGGATTGTAATGAAAGAAATCCACTGCATATCCAATTTCACAAGCAGACTTAAAATTATGCAAAAATAAAAGATAATCTAAAAGCTCCGACTCCATTTCCGTGTACAATCTGCTTGTCATCTTCAGTGATATTTGTGCAAATCTATTACTTGTCAAATAATCATCTAATTCGCTTAAAACTGCATCTGTCTCATCAATTTTTTTGTAAGACCTTCCTAATACGATACCTCCAAAAGTACTTCCCATATGAGAAATAAGCTTTTTTTTGCCTCCATTTCTGACAATGTTGGCCGGAATCACTGCAATTATATTGTTTCCCTTCATAAACATCAGCGAATTATCCTCGAATCGACCTCCTGGATGATAATTCAGAAAATTTCTTGTTTGCAGAAATGTGCCATTTATACTTTCCGCCAGTACAAATCTATCCCATGCTGCTTCATAGGATTTATCATATTCTTTTAGTGTAATATTCCCCATTCTTAAGCCGCCCTTCTGTCATAAAATTTGTCAGTTATCATATATGATCTTGGAGCTAGCTTTAGCATATTAATTTTGCATATACCCCCTGGTAATCTTACAACTGCTTCCCCAGCAATCACCAGCATACCCTTCTGTTTTTTTACCTGAGTATTCAGTTTTGCTTTTCCTTTATCCATAAGTTCTGTAATTGATACTTGTGCTTCTATCGTATCGCCAATAAATATTGGAGCCTTAAACTGCAAGTTCCGGGAAATATAAATTGTTCCTGGACCTGGAAGAGTCATCCCCAAAACAGCAGAAATTAAAGAACTGCCTAACATACCGTGAGCTATCCTTTTCCCAAAACTGGATTTTCCCGCCTCCTGCTCATTGATATGGACAGGATTAAAGTCACCACATATCCCAGCAAATCCATACACGTCTGCCTCTGAAATGGTTTTTGAAAACTTTCCTTTCTGCCCAACATAATATTGACCACACGCTAAAGAATGGGTGACAACACTGCTTTCTTCTATATGGTCTACATCCCTTATCGCTTTCGCCGGAACTCCCATAACTACTTTGTGATCTGGCACGTCCTTCGTAACTACCGCCCCGGCTCCAACAATACAATTTTCACCTATTACTGTATTAGGCAGCATATTCGCCGCCGCACCAATCGTTGTATTTTTCTTAATATGAGGCCCTCCAACATGGCCTTCATTATATTCTTCACGCCCCATTGTATTGTCATTTGTTGTTGCAACCAGTACACTGATAAAGGCATCTTCTTCTATGATTGTTCCTTCATATATCTTTGCATTTTCAGATATTTCTCTCATGCTAAGCCACCTCCACATCAAACCAAATTTTATAATATGATACTATTGGAAGTGTCTTTGTATAAATTAGATTTATACCCCCCCCCAAATTGCATCATATACTCATTTTTTAAAATACTATACCATTTCAATGTTCTATACTCTCCCTTCAAAAATAAATGATTCCGAAATGCTCCTTCATATACAAATCCACACTTCTCATACAGACGAATCGCATTTATGTTTTCTGACAGCACATTCAAATATACTCTTTCCAAACCTAATTTATCAAAGGCAATTCTTAGTAATTCCCTTGTGGCCTCTGTTGCTATTCCTTTTCCCTGCGCCATTTTCCTAAGGCTGATTGCATATTCTGCCTTACGTGCCAATAAATCTATATCCTTTAAGCTTATCGTCCCCAAATACTCATCTTCTTCGTCAACAATTGCATAATGTATACTTTGTCCCTCTATCCTATCAGTCTGTGATTGATTAATAAATTCTATTATATCTTCCATTCTTCTATTTATCATATCAATCTGAAAATTTTTTTGAAATTCAGGGTCGTGCATCCATTCCAGCATACCAGTTGCATCTTTTTCCTTTAGTCTTCGTAGTTTCATAATTTGTTATCATCTCTTTTCATCTAATTATTTGTATCTTTCCCACCTCATCACATTTCAATGTTACTGAATCAACAACATAATGATAATCATTTTCATAGATAACAACATTGATCCCCTCATCCTGTCTGCTAAATTCCTCACCATCAATTTTAATAGATAATTCCTCATTTGAATTCTCTATTATAAAGTTTGAGCTAATTTCACCTTGTTCTGTACCTGCAATCCCTTCATACTTTTTCTCTTCCTCACCGCTATTTGTATATAAAACACTTCCTGCCTGTATCACTTTAATATAGGATTTTTCATTCTGTATTTCATCCAAACCCATTTTAGCAAATGCCTCCCTTTCAACTAAAGACATCAATGTTGGTAATCCTTCACTTCCGACTGCAAATATTGTAAATCGGGAATCGCTGACAAGCTCCGACCATTCTATAAAATTTGTTGTATGTGATATTGCCTTTCCAATTTCATATCCTTCCTTAACGTTTTTTATCATTTCATTAATTATTTCTTTTACCTCTAGTTCCTCATCCTTAAACATTTATAATACTCGTCCCAACTGTTATATACTTCCTCTCCTCTATGGTCAGGCATATCATAATTTTCCAAAATATAATTCTCCAGAAAATCTGTATACTTTTCTGCCCCATAACAGTTTACATGATCTCCGTTATAAAAATCTACAGAAAAGTCAATTCCTATCTTCTCATAATAATCATTTGCATTCAAAAACCCAAATCCATAAGATGAAATAACATCTGCTATTGTATTATATTTCTCATAGTCTTCTTTGTCAATCTGATATGGACACACGACAAATAATACATCTAAATTTTTTTCCTTACAAAAATCAAGCAAATCATATAATACACTTATATTTTCTTCCAATAATTCTGCTCGTTTTTCTGAAATATAGTCCTCTGGCTTTTTTAAATACTGATAGCTCTTAATCCATTCAAAACCTTTATTTACAGAACTTCCTTTATTATTTATTAAACTCCAATTCTCCGGATTCTCCAAAGCAGAATAATTTGAATGATATCTCATTATATCAATATACAATGAAAATTCATCAATATTTTCATCTATAATACGATTATTCAAATATTCATTAACCAGATTAATTCTATCTATTCCTAAATCCAATGAATCGCTTGAATTCCGTATTCCTGCTTCTCCCCCTACTTCCTTTTCATAATACTGAAAAGCCCGTACTCCAACAACAAAAAGTCTGGGATTATGATGTTCCAATGCATATTTAATATAATACTTAATGCTTTCTGCCTGTATTGTATCTGTAGCCAGGTTATATGAACTAAATCCGCAGTCATTCCACGCTTTTAACGGCTCCCAATATACAAATGCCGCACTTCCTACCACATATATCATATCCAATGGTTCTTCTTCCCGTATGCCTACAACATGCAATCTGTTTCTATTGCTATTTCTAAAAACATAGGTAATTGATGAAAAAACCTTTCCCAGCAAAACAAAAATAAAACCAAAACCATTAATTTACTAATCTTATCCCAACTGCATATCTGTCTTTTCATAATCCTAACCTCTAAAATCCCTGATATATAAATTCTACAGCATTATATCCATTACCATATCTTCCATAAATAAGTGTAACAGAAAACAATGTCAGCCATATAAACCAGCGAAATACAATCGTCTGCTGATCCAGCCAGTTTCTTGCATATCCATACTTTTCACGCAAAATGCCAACAAGCAACATACATACTATCGAAAAAATAATAATGTTTAAATCCAGATATGTTATCCCTAAATCTAATGTTGACTCATCAAAAAAAATCCATGGATTCCAATTTTCTTTTTAAAAGACGTAAACGCTCTTCCTAAAATTACATTTGCAGCTTTTATCCCCTCTGCACGAAAAAAAACTGCCCCAACAGCATATATTAAATACGTTCGAACCATCTGAAAAAGTTTCCAGCTAAAACTTTTGATATGAAAATTTAATTTTATAACAAGCTCTGAAAAAAAAGGCTCTGTCAGTTCCCCTAACATCAAAACTATCCAATACCACAAACTGACACCAATTACATATTTAGGCGCACCGTGCCATATTCCCATAACCATCCACAATGCAATCATTCCAACTGCTGTTGAAAGAAATTTCCCAGTTTTCTTTCCATACTTTTTCTTTAGCTTTTTTCCCAGTCTGATAATTACTTTACTCTTAAGTATCGGAAATAAGATATAATCTTTCGCCCATGTGCCTAATGTAATATGCCATCTTTGCCAAAATTCCTGACTTGTCTTTGAGAAAAAAGGATTATTAAAATTTTCTGCCAGTTTAATATCAAATAATTCTGCCGTACCAATTACAATATCCATACAGCCTGAAAAATCCGAATACATTTGAATTGGATACAAAAGTAGTGCAACCCACACATAAAGTCCATCATATGTCGCTAAATCTGACCATATACCATTTACAATAACGCCTACTCTCTCAGAAAGTACAAGCTTCTTAAAAACTCCCCAGAGAATCCTTTGAGTACCATGTGTAATATTTAAATAAGAAAACTTATGCCTGTCAAATAGACAATTTAACTGATTATACCGGCTTATTGGACCAGTTACCAGCTGTGGAAAAAATGCCGTAAACAAAAACAATTTTAAAATATTTTTTTTTGGTCTGGCAGTTTCCCATTAGTAGATTTTCACTGGCAGATTTCGCAAACCGGCTCATTGGACAGGTTCCGCGGGTATTTTGCTGGAAATTATCTTTATGATGAGTATAAAGAGGTGTGTGATATGATACCTGAAGAAACAAAGAAAATCGGGCTGGTTTTAGGCAACAATACATATGAATATCCTATATGGCAGCGATTGGAAGGTTCGGATATTCATATAAATCATATTATGGTAAATAATGAGAGTTCCCAATTTGAAGATGAAAATTATATTCCTGAGTGTATTATTTCTTCATTCAGGGAAGCAGAAATGTTAGAGTACCATAATAAAAAATATTATTTGCAAGAAGCGTGTATGGACAATAAGTATCTTTGGCTTTATTGTTCATAGAAACAGGATAAAAGATAAAAGTATTTTTCTATATCCTATTCACAGTATTACAAATATAAGTTATTGCAAACAAGAGAAATCTTTATATTGACTAGGTAATTACTTGTTTGTAAAAAAATTCATTATATAGTATGACTATTCCCTGTCGGAAACCGAAGAAGAAGCAGGGGAACAGGAATACGAGCTGAAAGGATTACTGATAGTTGTGGTCAAGCATTCCATAACGCTGGATAAACCAACACCTCTTTTGGGGAAAGAGGGCTGGAAGCAGCGGAAGCAGCCTCCAGATGAAGTGTACTGCAGATACTGCTTTACTCCTACAAAAGTGGAGGAACACCATATAAATGTATATGCCAGAAAGAATATGGACCAAATTGTCATGGCATTGCATCCGAAAAAACCGTTAAGAAGCAACCTTGTTTCTCCATCATTTGAGAAGTGACCATAATGAATGCAAAATATGTCAATACTGTGCCCCTCTGCCGCTAAGAGTAGGTGCCCTCGCGTTACAGCCTCTTTAATACTTATCATCAACTTTCATTTGCGAAACCAACCACTTCTCTCGCAAAATGGGGCATACTACAGATGGCAGAAATGATTTTTCAAACATGCTCTCATAGAGGTAGGGGCAATATAGCAATATTATAGTACACATTATATTAATAAGCACACAAACCTTGTCTATTCTTAATCATTAGAATTCTTTGTTTCCTTTTTCCTCCAATAATTCACAACCTCATTTATTCCTTTCTTAAATGGTAATAATGAAAAAAAATTAATATCCTCCATCAAATCACTAACATCCACCTGAAGACTCACTAAATCATTCCCATTTCCCCCTGCACCAAACTCACATACGGCCTCGTCCCCAAACAGCTCTTTCATTTCCAAAATAAATTCTTTCAACGGCCTTGACTGCCCGCTTGCAACGCGATAGATCTTGTTTTGATCCACTTTTTCTCCCAGCAAATAAAAAATTTCGCCTGCGTCTTCTTCATACAAATAATCCCACTGCTGGGTAGCTGCTGAAAAATATGCCGTTTCATGTCGTAAAAACTGCCGGACGGCATAGGATATCATCGTCTCTTCACTGTCATTACTCCCATAAACGCTAAATATTCTGCCCCATATATGGGTAATACCATATTTTTCACATAACTTTCTGCTTAGCCTTCCAGCGGCATTTTTGGCTATACCATAAGAAAGAAATGGGTTTTCCTTTGTTTCAGCTGTAATAACCTGATGTACAATTCCATATTCTGCCTGTGAACCGGCGCCAATAAACTTATAGCACCCCAGCTTTCTTGCAAGCTCCACAGCATTTAATGTGTACTGAATGTTTTTTTCTTGTAGCGCCGGATCATCACGTGTTGCCTTTGAAGTATATCCCCAGGCAAAATGATAAAACACATCATACTTTTTCTCATCCGCCACAAATGTATCAAGCTCATTCAGATCGCACTCCCGGATTTTGAGCAACCCTGACTCTGGCAGCCTTTTCATCTTTTTTGAATCTTTTCTTACAATTGCAAGCACTTCTATGCCATTGTCAATACAACACCTTATAAGCGCTGTTCCAATCATACTTGTTGCCCCTGTCACAACTACTCTTTTCAATCTTCTTATTCTCCTTTATCAACTCTCGTCTCCATAATCAGCAATCCTGTACTGGCGATAAGTCAATGAGCAATTCCATCTGGCAGCTTAATTACCAGAACCCCATTTATAATCTTCATGCCACCCGCCTGCGGATAAGTATCCATCTTTAAAAACTCTTCCGTTCCAGCCAGATCCGGCAATGAATCTATTTCTGCAAGCTGCAAATCATACCCATGATAATGCCTGCAAAAGTCTGAAATATCATTTGCTCTTTTCACAAATGTTCCTGGTTCTGTTCCTACCATATCATTTAGATAATCAAAATATTTCATATCCTCCGGGTAATTTTCTTGCATAATGGTAATATGGTCATTTACCTGAGGCGTTTCATTTATCAGTGCCACCTTCATATCCGGCGTATATCCTTCGAACTCTTCTATACGATACAGCATCCTTAAAGTATAAGAATAAGTTGCCTCATAATTAAGCTGCTGCCTGAAATAAATCTCATTATCCGTAATATAACCTTTATAAATCACACACAATATCATAATGGATGCTGCTCCTTTAAGCACTGGCATCCACTTGATCTTATCTTCTTTTTTTTCACTACACTCCATTAAAATCAGACATATGATATAAGGCATCATAAACCCATACTGCATTAGTATATGAGTCTGGTTCTGACTTGCAACAGAAATCAAATTGGATACCAGCGGAATTGCACAAACACACCCAAAGGATACCAGCCAGTATAATAAAGTACGTTTTCTCTCTTTTCCCTTTCTGACTATTAAAACTATTGTAAACAGTGTCAGCAGAACATTTAAAATAACCATTGTCCTGGAAGAAACAAAAAAGCCTTTTTTGTAAAAGAAAAAAAGAAACTCAAAATATGCTACAATAATTACCTTTATCAGCTTTAACACACTTTGGAATTTTCCCATTGCATTAAGGCCCTGGTATTCAATCGCTCCAACCCCTGTTACACTCTGCACTGCTTTATTTATTATAAGATACAAAATTAAAGAAACTCCTGCCAAAGCAACGCATTTTATCAGTTTCTTTCCCAGCTGTTTCCATTCCTCTTTTTCCTCAAAAAACTCCTGTAAAAAATGGACTAGAAGGAAACTAACCCCTACACACCAAAATGCCTGATAGCATCCACAGGCTAGTGTAAGTAAAGAAATTCCCAGCGCACTTTGCCGCCACCCATCCTGCCAAATAAGCCAAACTCCCCATGCTGCCAGAAACAAACTAATAAAATAAACATCTGCAATATAGTTATACAAAAAAATATTTGCAGAAACCGGAAATGTACAAACCAGCAGGCAAATCAGTACTATTGTTAGTTTCTTCTCCACTTTAAGCAGGCTGGTCAACAGCATACAGGATGCTGCCACCGAAAGTGTAGAAATCATTCCAATGATTATCGGGACGCTTACAGAACTGCCACTAATATGGTCAAATATAACTCCGGCCCATCTTCCATGTTGAATTTTTGCAGCATCTGTATCACCCACAAGCAGGCGGTTCACGTCATCATGATTTACAATTTTATTGGTAAACATATAAAAATGAGTTGCCAGCATTCCTGCAATAGCTACAACAAATGCCAGTTTTTGCGGAAAATCAATATGCGGAAAAAAGAAATGACGCCCGGTATCCATTTGGTTATATCCATTTTTCATCTCATTTTCTCCTTATGGCCTTCCGTCCATTCACTTGTAGGAATACTGTGGTCTATCGCAATATAATATATATCCCAATACCATTTTTCATCCACATCGCATTTCCAATGTTCCTTTATACTAATGGCGTCTTCCGCATATCCCCAATTTTTCATAAATCCCTGTGCCGTTACAAATTCTGCGCTCTTTTTATTTCGGACAGATATCAGACATTCCTCCTGCTCGGACGACCGGACAATAATTGTTCCAATTGTGTCTGTATGCCCCAATGATGAAAAATCAACAACATAACATCCCGTATCCCACCCCAGCTGGGCATAAACCTCTTGAATTCCTGGTCCCCCAAAAGCAAAGGTATTCTTTGGCACCTTCCGTTCAATATCCTCTGTCAGTATATCAAACTCCTGTTGGTCATAATATCCCTTTTCCATCCGTGTCAAAAATCTAAATCGAGCCTGCCACAAGGAGAAAACAGACAACACCGCCATAATACTGATAAATAAAATCTGGTATGGTCTTTTTAACCAGGCTGAATGATTGTCAAATATTTCTTCATTTGACAAAACAGCCATAATTAATACTGCCTCCGGCAGGGCAATTGCCAGATAGTCAAAGCTTGCCCGGTTTATAAAAAAAGTAAGATTTCCAAGTGCCAGTACAGCTGCTATTCCTATTATATAATCATTCGGCCCGACACGTTTAAACATAATCCGTACAATTAATATTACAATTGCCACTCCCATAAGAAGCACAACCAGGTACCACGGGCTTATCTGATAAGGCAGCTGAATTGTAAGACCTGAGGCAAACCCTTTACCAAACCTATCCAGCAGGTCAATTAGCTTGTTGTCTACAGGAAAAGCTGTCTGGCCAGCCGCATTCACCACAAGCACTTCAGGTGCGTCCCAATCCTTTATAAGCGGAAACAACAAAAACCTCAATCCGTGCCACTGCTCCCCCAAAGGCATATTATATAAATTAAAAATAACTACCATTCCAAATACAGAGATAAAAGAATATGCAAGATTTTTTAAGATACTTTTTTTCCAGCTATAGTTGATATCCTTTTTTTCAGATTTATTCGCACACTCTCTTGCTATACATGCCACACACCAGGCTCCCAGACATACGACACCTGTCTCAACATTCCAAAGCATAGCCAGACTGCACACAAAATATCCAATAAAATTCATTCCTTTTATGAACTTATAAAAATACAACACGCACAAAAATAGCAAAACACATGCAAACAATATCCGGTGCGGAAACATCTGCCAGTGATTCTGGGGATAATACAAAAACATAACAGGAACTGCCCAAATTCCTATCATGCTGATAAAGTGATTTTTTATGCACATATCAAGCGCCATGGCCAATAATAATACACTTAAAAACCCTACAGCTGAAATTACAATATTGTATGCTGTATAGCTTCCTCCCAGCAGCTTTATTGGATACTTCAGCAGAATTGCATAATGTCCATATATGCTTTGATTGCTATAATCAAAAGGCGCTTCCATAAGCGCATTGTAAATAGATGTATAATATGCGCTTCCGTGCATTTTATCACTTGCCATAAAGTTAGCGCAATACAAAGATGCCCCGGCCACTGCGGAGGCCGCCAGATATACCGGGTAACGAATTGTTTCAACTAATTTTCGTTTTTTCTTTCCTGCCCAGATAGAAAACGCAATTCCGGCAACGCTTATTCCTGTCATAAACAGGAATATTTTCCAAAGTGGTTTTGCATGCCAGGGAAACCATTCCCCACTTAAATGTGGATATACCTCTGCTGAATTGATATAACAAATCCCCAGCATTCCTAAATGAATGCAGAATATCCCCCCATACAGAATATACCAGAGGCGGGATAACATAGTGTCTTTGCACATCTTTTTGCATATAACCGCAGATAATACCAGCATCACAAGAAAAACAACTGCTGTGACAAAATAAATTCTAAAGTTGTTCATTGTGTTATTGAGTACATCCTGCCTGACTTGATACCTTAAAAGAAATAGGGCAGGCGCCAGCGTCATTACCAGCATTCCCAACATACTCATTTCATATTTTGATACAGATATTTTCTTATTCCATTGCCGCATCCGTTTTTCCTGCCATTTTGCTTTCCAGATAATCGTAAATATCTTCAAGTGTAATCAAATCAATCAGCTCATTATTATGGTCAACTACCGGGAGAAGGCTGATTTTCTTCTTCTTAAAAATCGGATAGGCCTTTGGTAAGTCTTTTTCATATAAATGAAGAAAAGAGCTTTGTATAATCTGCTTAACTGGCACAAATAAACCGGTTCCTGCCGACAGAGCTCTTAAAATATCCCCCTGGCTGACCACTCCAATTACCTTATTGGAATCATTAGTTACAATTGCCACCCGGTTATTATAGCTTTCAAACTGTTCCAGAACTTCCTTAATGGTATATCTCTCATTTACACAATATTTGCTCATACTCATCGCCATATTCACGCTTTCCGTATAAAAATAAAACTAATAGGTTAATTTTTTTACCAGCAGCTTCTGATCAACAGGTGTATTTATCAGTAAATCCAAAATTCTTTCTGATGAATGTCCGTCTCCGTAAGGATTGACGCATTCTTTTTTTAAATAATTTCTAAATTCTCTGCTTATTGCCTTGTTGATGGCTTCAATGACCATCTCTTTTTCAAAGGGCACATCAATCACATTAATTCCTCTAAAGCGCATATTCTGTCTTCTGCCAATATTTACTGCCGGCACTTTGAAGGTTGGCGCTTCCAAAAGCCCTGAGCTGGAATTTCCCACAATGCACCTTGTATTTTTTAAAAGTCCCAGGTAATCTTCTCTTTTCAGATTCGCATACATATAGTATTCACCCTGCCGGTATTCCTGAATGGCCCTTTTTACTCCGTTAGACCCTGCATCATTATTGGGCAGAATAATGACTTTGGGGAAGGAGAAATGATTCAGCGCTTTAATGAAAATCTCCGCCTGCTTTTCTGCCTTGTCTGCCTCCTCTGTAACCGGGTGCATTACTCCAAGCAGATATCCCTCTTTCAGACTGACGCATAGTTTTTCTTCTATATCTGGCAAAGGCGTATACTGTGCGGAAACCATCTCGTCAATCTGGGGTGCGCCAACATTATGCACACGGAAGGCTTCCTCCCCCAATTTAATCAGACGATCCGCCGCATCCTGATTGGAGGCAAAGTGAAGATGTACCAGTTTTCCTATTGCATGCCGGGTCATATTGTCAATATTTCCTGACACCTCACCAGCCTGAATATGTGCCACCGGCGTATAAGTATATGCACCGGCAATGGCTCCCATCAGCTGTTCTCCCCGATCGCCTGCCAGTAATATCCAGTTTGGTTTTTCATTTTCAATAATATCCGGCATGGAAGAGAGGAACAGTCCCAGGGATTTGGCCTGCGTCACATGACTGTAGCCGTCCAGAGACATATGCACTTTATAATCAATATGAAACCCATCATTTTCAATCTCTTTATAAGAATTACCATAAGCGGGAAGCAGGTGCATGTTAGTAACAACCAGCACCGCTTCAACATCCTCTCTTTCCTTTATAAGCTTTAAAATCGGGCGGATATACCCCCACTCACCTCTGGAACCAGTGATAATCATAATCTTTTTCATACTTATACCCCTGCATATCGCAAGCTTTGCTTGTGATACTGCACCAATAGATTGTTTGGAAGTTTCTTTCATTCCTTACCAGATAAATCTTCCCACTTAATCAAAACATTCTCTTCAATATCCCTTATGGCAGTGCGTCCAATGACTTCGTCCATCTGCCTTGAGGGAATACCTGTTCCCGGACGTTTGGACCAGATCATATCCTGGGTAATTACCTCCCCCGCTTTAATGGGCCTTAGCGATACAATACTTCGAAACGCCCACTCTCTGATGCCCTTTTCATCTTTATGAACCACTTTTTCCGTACCGGATGCCAGTTCAATTTTTCTGATGCCATCCACTAAATGATACAAATCTTCAAAGTCTATTGATACGGTCTGGTCCGGTCCCGGTGTCTGTTTGCTTATGATTACATGTTTTTCAATAATGCTTGCCCCCAATGCAACTGCCCCATAGCAGGTATATAAATCCGGCGTATGATCAGAATGTCCAATCACTGCTTTGGGAAAGCTTTCCTTCATACGGGCAATAACCCCCAGATTCACATCTTCATACTTGGGGGGATATTCAGAAAGGCAGTTTGTAAATGCAAAGGGAACACCGCTCTCTGCCAGCGCGTCATAGGTCCGGGTGATTTCCTCCATGGTACACATGCCCGTGGATACAATCATTGGCTTGCCCAGTCTGGCAATCGCCTGCAGGGTTGGTATATCTGTCATCTCACCGGACCCAATTTTAAAAGCTGAAACTCCTATTTCATTTAATTCATAGGCTGCCTTTAAGCTAAAAGGTGTGCAAAGATACATAATTCCAATTTCTTTACAATAATTCATTAATTCCACATGCTGGTCCAGTGTCAGAGCATGAAGTTTTAAGAACTCGTAAAGCGGGATATCAAAATTTGATGTCATAGGCACATCTTTCAACATCTCCTCATCTGGCAGATGATGCTGGAATTTAATGCAGTCTGCTCCTGCCAGTTTCGCCAGACGACACATTTCTTTCGCCGTCTCCATATCTCCCATATGGTTATCACAGCCTTCCGCTATCACAAATACCGGACATCCTTCACCAATTGTTCTGTTTTCAATTTTTATCGTTCTCATGCTGCACTCTCCTTTTGCGCACTTTTCTTAAATACTCTTTAACAGCTCTTCTGCAACTAAAATATCAACAGGCTCATTAATATCCACACCATCTGTTTCCGGGATCACATAGCCATTGACACATTGCCCCAGTACAGAATTTGTTTCTCTCAAAGATTTACTGTCTGTAATATACACGGCGCTGTTTTCAATGTATATAGGCTCCCTGTCCTGCCGCCTTCTTGGGGCGTCAGGATACAGTCTTCTATAATGGTCTTCTCCTTCTTTTATCCAGTAATCAATACGTGTTTCTGTTAAGGTAAGAAGGGCGTCATACTTTTCCCGGTCCGCCTCATAGCGTTTAAAGCAGGCGCTGACCGTCTCTGCCCTTCTAAGGGGCGAAGTTGCCTGCAAAGTGACTACTGCGTCATATTTGCACTGCTTTCTTTCTTCCATAACCTCCAGGGCATGGAGCAGGGCCGACTCCGTACTGGCCTTGTCCCCCGAAATATCTGCAGGTCTGTCAACCACTTCTATTCCTGGCACTGTAAGTGCAACCTGCTTAATTTTATCTGAATCCGTGCTGACTGCCACATCCCCTTCAAAATCTACCTGGGTAATCATTTCAAGGGAATATAACAGCAACGGTTTTCCATTTAAGGGATATATATTTTTATGAGGAATTCCCTTTGAACCGCCTCTCGCTGGTATAACCACTAGGTATCTCATAACTCTGCCTCCACACTCCACAACTTCTAAAACTTCATCTATCAGCTGTATAAAAAACTTCTGTATTGCCCTTTATATATCACTGGCGTTCTTATGACTTTACTATAAACACCTGTCTTTTTCATTATATCAGATAAAATTTTTTTATCCACCTATTTATGAGGAAGGTACAACAAATTAGGCATATCTGTAAGCCTGCCCTTTTTCTCACTGTCTATACCTCTTATATCCGATATTCACCATCATGGGACAATAAGTTAATCTGCTTAATTTGAGTATTCTGTTTTAAATCCTGTAAAAGCGCATTCTGCATTCTTGTATTTATTTCAAATATAGCTTCTGTCTCTTCATTTCTAATATTCCGGGACTTTTCTTTCATATATTTTGAATGCTTCCTTATTGTTTTTACAATTTCCTCCCAGTTAGCATTTTCATATCCGGTTCTGATTATTAGAAGCAATGGCGCTTTTGAATTGGGTATCATCTCTAAAATCAACAGCATAACTGTCATAATTATGCACAAAATAATTGCCAGCATTGTAAGTCCAACGCCACAGATGATTCCTGCGCTTATAGACCAGAAAAGATACAATAAATCCAGCGGATTTTTTATTGCACTGCGAAAACGCACAATTGACAATGCGCCAACCATTCCAAGAGATACCAGCAGATTTGACTGCATGGCTACCATAATCGCCGCTATAATGACAGGCAGCCCTGCTATGGTAACATTAAGATCTTTTGAATAAAAAGCCGACTTGCTGGTAAGTTTATAAACGGCATAGACATAAAGCCCAATCAGACATGCTGCTGCTAAAATAAATAAAATTCCCTTTGCTGTAAGGTTAGTACCCCCCCCAAGGCTATTATACACGCTACTTTTAATTACATCTTTTACTGACATTACTATAAACCTTTCCTTTCCCTGCACAACCTGTATTTTGAACACGAAATCTGCTTCATATTACCACTTTCCAAAACGCCTGCAATAAATCCTGGAAGGAATTCATCATATTTCACTTCCAGTACCCTGCTTATTTCGTCTATATAATTATACTGCACTGTTCCTCCACAAATAAAAGCTTCTAACTGGTTTCCTGCCCGAATATCCCGGTCCAATGTAATACGTACATTTCCCGCATCATATACATATGCTTTTCTGTCATATTCCACGATTACCCTGGGTCTAAGTCCATGTGTTTTTATTCCCAGATTAAAAAGCGTAACAGGGCTGTCTAAAGAGTTATCTTTATCTTCTATACACGCTCCGTTCATGAGACTCTGCATCTGTACCTTTGAAATATTTCTGGATTTTTTCAGAACACGGTTATCTCTTTTATATTTTACTTCCAGTTTTATTGTTTCAAAAGAGTTATCGTATATCCTGATCCGGTATTTTTCTCTTAACCGGATTCCATCCACCGTATCTCTCAAAAAAGAATCATTTACATCATCAAAATATACGCTCGTAACCTTATAACCATTAATATTGGTCTGAAAATCATCTGGCCGCAGAAGCGATTCCAGGCGCATTTGAAGCAGACGCATTTCACCTTCGCTGCATTGATATTTGTCTTCAACCCGATACAAAGTTGCTTCCTCCCTGAACGTGTTCAAATTGTGCTTTCAAAAATATATTTGTTCTTCACTGATTTTGCCGCTTTGCATACAAAACTAAATCTTCATATATTGGAATCTTATCGTTATATATTTTATCAATACATCCTTTTCTTCCACTAAAGTACCATCCGTCAAAATTTTTATCTGATTCCGGCAGCCCGGTAAGGCATTCTCCGTCCATAATGCTCCTGGTTTCAATAATACTTCCATCTTCTTTGGCAAGAGCAACCTGGTGATATTTCCCTTCCTCTGCTGGTGCTTTAAACTCATATCCATCTATCTCCCATATTTTATTTAAGAAATTGAGTCTGTTTGCCAAAAAATACTTTAGGTATTTCACATAACTTTCATATGCAGTATAACTGCTTGTTTCATTGGGTGTGGAACACTTTTTCATCAATATATTGTCCATTTCCACAGATGATTCAATCCACTCTGCATAATAATCTATTCCCCCATTTAACAACTCTTCAAAATAAGGCAGCAGCTTTTTGTATGTATTAATCATTGACTCATAAAAATCCATATCATTATATAGTACCATATACCATCCCGACATCCCATTTGGCGCCCCTTCAACCGGCATCTCATAATCCGGCAGAATTTCCCCAACGGCCCTGTCATAGTCCCACATAGGACCGGCATAAATTACACCATTTCTGATATAAAAAAATGTACTCATCATCATTGCATCAGCTTCCATTACAATTTTGTCAATCAAAAACTGGCTGGCAATAGAATCTATGTCTAAATACTCTTTAAATTGTGAATTTCCCTCTGACAGCAGATTTTCCACTTCCTGTATAAAACCTGCAATCTCCTCGACATTTTCCCCAGCCTTCTGCTTCATTTTAAACAAATATTCCATTTTCTTTGTTATAAAGAAAACCTCATCTTCCTGTAATTGGGATGGTATTCCCTTTTCTAAAAGACAGCCATCTTCTTCTAAATGGGCATCCACAGATTCTGCAAGCAAATATAACCCCTGATATGAACCATTACAGTATAAATTTATCCATGTGCATTCCGGAGTATAATTTAGACCTGCCAATGCAGACATATCAAATATTATTTTGCTGTGCATTTTATCATGTTCAAAATATAAAGAGAGTAACTTCCATTTACTCCCGGAGTTTAGTCCGCAAATTGGATGTTTTTCCGGCAATTTAATGGAATATGACTTCTTAAAGGGCAGCCATGTACTATTGCCTCTTCCGGATATTTCATCAAGCTTTCCACTATATTGTATATGCCGGCTTGCATCTACGACAGTGATATTTCCTGTTTCCATATTTCCTTTATCTGAATGAATATATTTCATATTGCCGCTTTTGGTTTCTACAAAAAAAGTTGGAATATTTTTTCCTCTCATAAAGACTGCCTGATATAACAAGCCGTTTACACTCAACTTATATATCTTCCCCTGTTCAAATGAAAAGCAGTTATATTTTGATATTTTTTTTTCATCAATTGAAATATCTTCGTCAGAAATCTGGTCAAAATAAATTTTATCTTCCAACACACAGGAAGGTAAAAAGAAATAATATATCTGTTCGTTTTTTTCGTGCCATGGAAAGATTTCTTTCTGCTGATTACCTATTTTTAACACAAGAGAAAGTTCATTATCCTCTGCCGTAAACTGTGTAGTCCTGCTTTCTCTGACTTCATACCCCCCCCATATTATTGTCATAAAAATAAGTATACTTATCAGGCCTAATTTCTTCCTCATTTTATACACTCCGACAGCTTTTCCATCCATTTCTTCATCCCTGTCTGGTAATAATACTTTATAAGCCCAAACACATCCTCATAATCCCTCCATCCCCGCTCATTCATTTGGGCAAGAAGGACAGAAATCTGTGAAAACAAATATGGATTTGCCTGGAACCGCTCCCCTCCACAGCCTTCATCATATGCCGTTAAATGAGGCAAATGCAGGGATTCATTCATTCCATATCCCCGGATATCCTCTTCAATCAAAAGGCTGGGAATTTTCCTGCTAATACAGTAAATATGGGTATGCACCCTGAAACCAATGTGTAAATCTATTTCATTTAGAGCCTTAAACCTTTGGGCATCATTTGATAAGTCCACGCAAACCACTCCCTGTTCCTCTGCCCACTGCTTTAGAGTCAGGTTGTAATTTGCGGAATATTTTGTGACATATCCGTCATTAAAAGTAAGCAAAATTTTGGCGCCGTCAAATTTCCGTTTTAAAAATAAAACCAGTTCTTCTATCTGTTCCAGTTTTTCCCCATGAAGCTCTGGATTCTTGGTCAGCCCATGATTGGATACTACAATCACCCTTACCTGCTTTGGAAAATCATTCTGACCGGAGCTTTTTTTTCCGGCATCTTCGGTCTGCTCCAGCACATCCACATCATACCAGGCCGGACATCCTGCCATAATTACTTCATCAATTCCATTATTTCTAAGAACCGTATCCACTGTCCAGTCTCTGGAGGCTATCTGCCCGCCCCGGTTAACCACCTTTTTAAAGTATGCGGACATTTCTTCTGAATAACGATACCCAAATACAGTTTTGTTTGTCCCGTCTGCCCCATACAGACCTGTCCCCATGTAATGGACCGGTACCTGAATCTCATCAAAATGTTTGTACAAAAAGCTTGTCCTTATGTGCTCTTCAGAAAACTGCGCGCCTCCGCCACCTGTTACGATAACATCATACCCATTTAATTCTTCAATATTAAGCTGTTCGTCGCTTCCCAGCTTCACATCAATTTCCACATCCGGCATACTTTTTTTTATTGCGCATACCAATCTGTGATAAATCAGATAATCTCCTCCGTTGCTGTAGGGTCTGCCTATTATAATTATTTTTTTCATATCTATCTCCTTGCATATGGCAATCAACGTCTGCGAAAGGACATTACCTCTAAACCTGCTGCCAGTTTTTCCACTTATTTGCTTCGTATTCTTCCCTTGGAAGGAAAGGGTACATGTCATCAATCTCCGGAGATACAATTCTGCCGTCAGGCAGTACTTTGGAGGAAAGTTTTGGCTCAAAATTCTGGTTCGGGTCTACGATAACTTCACAAATCACTGGTCCCGCCTCGCCCAAAACGCTTCTTAATTTCTTCCGTACCTCTTTTAAGCTGTCAATTTTCACATATGGTATCTTGTACCCATTGGCAATTCCCTCCATATCAGGAAAACTAATGCCATTTCCATCGCATACGCCCACCAGCGGCGGCTCAAACAGATTCTTCTGGGTCTGCCTGATGGAATGATAACCATTGTTATTTAAAATAAATATTTTCAGATTCAGTTTATTGTAAACCACTGTCTGCAGCTCCTGAAGATTCATCTGAAAGCTTCCGTCTCCGTCAATACAGATAACCCTCTTTCCTTTTTCTGCAACCGCACATCCGATTGCAGCCGGAAAACCATACCCCATTGCGGCGCATCCCGAATTGGTAAAAAGGCGCTGTCCCCTCTTAATCATCATGGTCTGGAACGTAACCACACAGGCGCTTCCATTTCCGCAGACAACCTTGTCCCCTTCTTCCAGCTCTTCGGAAAATTCTTTTATAAAAGCATACGGATTCACCGGACTGTCTTTTTCATAATATTTATCCAATGCCGCAGGATATTTTTCGTTTATATTCCGGCACCAGTCCAGCCATTCCTTATGTTTGCCTGCTTCTGCTTTACCGTACTCTTTTGGACTGTCTGTTACTGCCATGACAATCTGTTTCATCACATCCGCCACATCTGCATGGACCTTTAAATCCACATGGACCGTAGGCTTATTCAGCTCCGCTTCATCGATGTCAACCACAATTTTATAAGCGTTTTGGGCAAATTCCCTGTAATTATAACTAATCTGCCGGATATTCATACGGCAACCAAGAACCAGGAGAACGTCGCTGTTCTGTACAATAAAATTGCCGCCTCTAGTCCCCACACTGCCCGGCCGGCCGCAATACAAAGGATGGGTATCCCACAAAAGGTCATGTGCATTCCAGGCTGTTACTACTGGTATTTGCAAAGTTTCAATACATGCAAGAAAACTGTCATAAGCCCCTGAAAGACGCACCCCCGTTCCCGCCAAAATTACCGGCCTTTTGGCCTCTCTTATTTTTTCTAATATCTGCTTTGTCAGCTGCCTGTCAAATATCGGATTTTCACATGCCAGAATACTTGCTGTTCCTGACATGGTTTCCGCCTCCTCCTTTTCCGGCAAAAATCCTTCCTGCATATCCGGGTCGATTATGGACGCCTGTACATCCAGAGGCACATCCAGCCATACAGGTCCCTTTCTGCCATGATTACACAAATACCACGCTTTTTCAAGGTGATATTTAATTTTTTCCGGCTCTGTTATCATATGTGCATATTTGGTCATACCCTTTACGCAATCTATAATCTGAAATTCCTGATCTCCAAGCTGCCGCAGGGGAACTGTTGTTGACCAAGTAGTGGTTTCTCTCTTTACCTGGCCGGACACCACAAACATAGGGACAGAGTCCTGCCATCCCCCAAGTACGCCTGTAATGGCATTGGTTCCTCCCGGCCCGGAGGTAACGCACACTGCCGCTACTTTTCCGTTTAGCCTTGCGTACCCTTCCGCCCCTATCGCACATGCCTGCTCGTGATGATTGTACGTACAATGAATTTGGGGATGATGTCCAAAAGCATCATTTAAGTGCATGGCGCCACCCCCGGTAATGGTAAACACATCACTTACTCCCTTTTCCACTAAAAACTGTGCGATATATTGCGCTGCTTTTATCTTCATTTCTATACCTCCGCTTACTGCAAGCAATGCTTACGATACTCCACCATTTTACTTGCCCTCTTCTGTTAAAATATATTTTATTATTTCCGTCGGTTTATCAGCCGCACCTACCGCTTTATATTTTCTTACATCCGATTCCTCTCGAAATTCAAAGCCATAAGTCACTCCCAAAAAATCCACTCCTATTTTTTCTGCTCCAATAGCATCATGGGAGCTGTCCCCTATCATCAACACCTGGGACTTGTCCTTTACTCCCATGTCTTTCATACATAATTCTATAATGTCCATTTTTTTTAATTTATTTTCATGGTCAGCCCCGTACAGGTAATGACTGTACCTGTCAAAATGGAAGGCTTTCAAAATTCTTTCCGCATAATCCTGTCTCTTATAAGTGGCCACGCCAATAATGGCTCCTGCCTGCCTTAAACAACCGCACACCTCATAAATTCCTTCATAAGGAACCGCCTTTAACAAGTCCACATCCTTGTACCGATCCCGGAAAATAACTGCCAGCTCCTGTGCTCTTATCGTATCCACCCCGTAAATTCTCCTGAACGAGTCCTGAACAGGCGGCCCGATAAAACTTTTCAATTGTTCTTCTGTAAGCCCTTCCAAATGCGCGCTCTCTATCGTATGCCTGACTGCTGATGTAACCCCTTCTGTGGTATCCAGCAGGGTGCCGTCCACATCAAAAATCACATAGTCATACCTTCTTTTCATAATTGTCCTCCCTACCGGAATACCTTTTCTGCTACTTTGAAGCGCTTCATAATTAACCAGAGTATATTCCAGGAAATCATTAGCTCTGATTCTCACAATAAAGGGTATCTGTTATATAGTTTAACTCAAATTTTAACTTACCTAAACGTTCTATGCTTTTTACAACATCTCTGTTAATCATAGCTGCTTTTTCCCGGCTAAAAGAATGATCCATATTAGGATTAACATAATTAGGAGCATCGGCCTTTACATATCCGTCAAACCCCGCCAGCGAAACACCTGCCACATCCCCTTCGTTTAACAGCTTAAGCAGCATAATCATGGGATTGTCAACAATCATTGCTTCTTCATCCAAAAGCGAACTGTAATTAAACACATAATCAAACTCTCCTGCCGTCTTGGTCACATTGGAGGTTGCAAAAGTAACCGGTCTTTCGGCTGCCTGGCTTAGCTTGGTAGACAACGGAACATATCTTTTGGCATTACTGATAAACACACCGTCAACCGGAATGTCCACCGGAATAAAATTAATGGATATTTTAAATGGCTGTACCCTGTTAATGTAATCTTTAATTTCTTCCCTCTGATCAACTACATGATGCCCCGGCGCTAACAGAAGTATCTGCCTCCCACTGACTAAATTTTTAAACCTGACCTGGGCTATGCCGTCGTCACATTCTTTCTTCTGGTACTCCACATACAGCTTCTCCACATAATCCTGGTCATACAAAAGCTTTTTGCCATCTTGCAGCTTATCTAATATCTCATTGATTGATTTCACTGACAGCTTCTTCTTATCCATCAGATAAGTTACATAATTGGGATGACAGTCCTTGGAAGCGGAAAGAAAAAACTTAAAAGCATATCCCCAGGGAATCTGTTTGAATAAATCCAGTATGGTTACATCTATCGCCTCAAGCAACTGGCTACAATGATATTTTTTATTTAAATTATCATTCATATAGGTTGCCAGAAGTTCCAGCGGTGCATTGCCTGCGCTTTTTCCCATACCGTACAAAGTCCCATCCACAATTATCTCTCTTTTGCGGGGCGGCATTTCCATCAGCTCAATACAATTGGCATAAGCTAACTGAAAATTATTGTGGGAATGGTAACCCAGACCAATGGAATCCTTCATATGTTCATCTGCAAAATTAAAATAATGGAGCAGCTGACTTTTGTGCAGCAATCCATAAGTATCCACCAGAGAAAAGGCATATGGTTCCAGTTTATTCACCATATCTATCAGCTCCATCAGCTCTTCATCATTATAACTGGTAATGGAAACCGCCTGCGCAAAAACCTTATATCCAAGACGCTTTACTTCTTTGCAAAAGGCAATTGCGCCCTTCATCTTTTCCTTTTTAAAAATAACGCGGATACCATCCATAAAACTGTCTCTGGCAGGAATGAGCTTGTCAAGGCCGCAGGTTCCATAGTCAATCATTCCGACAATCATGGAATTTCCCCTGCTTAACCCATGGTACATTTCATTGATAGACTGCGCGTCCGGAAATATGGTTCTGTCTGCATCATAGAGCCTTGATTCATTAATAAAACCGATTTCAACTATGTCAATTTCTGCACTTACAAGGCGTTCATAAATATTGACAATGTTGTCATGACCAAAATTCCAGTCGTTTAAATAACCGCCGTCTCTTAGTGTGCAGTCTAATAAACTAATCCGCATTATACCACTTCTCCTTCTGTTATTCATGTATCTTCTTTCACTTTACCTATACAATCAGTACATTTTCATATGATCTACTCCACAAAGAGACTTATAAAAAACACTCATCATCAGATGATCAAAAATCATATGCACATCTTCTGTCACCTGCATACTGTTTACCGGTACATGCAAAGATACATCTGCCAATTGCCTTAATTTTCCACCTTTAATTCCTGTTAACCCTATAACTTTATTTCCATGCTCTCTGGCATATTCAACAGCATTTATAATATTAACTGAATTGCCACTTCCCGAAATGGCAATCACCAAATCGCCTTCTCTGATTCTTCCCTGCAGCTGATACCTGAACACCTCTTCAAATCCAATATCATTTGAAATTGCCATTAATGTTGGCGTATCATTATTCAGACAGACAAATTCAAACTTAGGGTCAAGATGTTCCGACAAGCCTTTATTAAAATCATTCTGGTAATGGGAGGCAGTTGCAGAACTACCGCCATTTCCAAATATATATATTTTTTTTCGCTGCCGATAGGCTGCCTCTATCAACTGCATTGCATGGTTTAAAGCATTTATATCCAGCTTACTTAAAATTTCTCTTTCCAGCTCAATATATTGTTGAATATCTTGGCTATAATCCATTTTCTTCTCCTTCTTATTAATTATTTTCCCAACTGTGCCTTAATGTTATTTACAAAAGTCATATTTTCATCATTTACATACGATTTAACAGCTATTTTACTGTTCATATCCGGATCTCATTCGCCTGAATAAAGCCTGCGATTAATTAACATATATATTTTTTCCCTGCTATAGGAATCCCTATCATGCACAATAAAAATATTAAACGTTTAGTCCATATGTTATTAGCATGTACATAAACTTTCAGAAAATAATCCAGGATAAATCTATGATACAAAAAAATATATAAACTGTTCTCTCCTATGCTTCCTAATACTTAACAAATTTTAACCCATACTTATTGTCCCCTTTGCTTAACAGACAAAAAAGCTGTATAAAAACAACAACATTAAAATAGCAAAGACAAACAAGGTTACTCCAGGCGGGTTAATACCCCCCCAAGGGAAAATATTTTTCGATATGAAATTGATTTTTCCATATAAATCTCAACCATAAAATCCCGGAAAAAAAATGATGCACCTGACAGCTTTACTAAAATAAATTACTCTTTTCTGCAAGCAGCCATGGGGCCATAATCATTCCCAGGTAAGATAATACAACGTATGTGCCACCAAATAGTTTTCCACCACCACCATAAATACTTAATATATTAGAATAATTTATGGACAACGATGCGCCAAATAATAGTAATATAAAAATAATCATTTTATATAAATAGGAATATCTGCATTGATTGCATTTTTTTATAATAGTATACAGAAAAACATTTATAAAAATTAATTGAATATAAAGAGCAACATAATACAATGGGCTGGACGCATTAAATAAAATCACTCTGTTTATAAACAATTCAAAATTAAAATATCTGTCCTGAACCACGGTATACATAAATGTTGCCACAATATAAGGAATAATTATTTTCTTTATTTTTCTTTTGATTTTTGCACCATTTTCTTCTTTAGAATGACCTTCTTCTGAAATCCATGTTGTTATTCCCATAACTAATATAAAAAGGCTTACCGAAAAAACGTTGCCGTTTGTACATTCGGATTGTCATACAACACCATAAAGGTGTGATCCAGAAGGACAGCTAAAATTGCTATCGCCTTTAAGCAATCAATCCATAGTATTTTTTCACCTTTTTCTTTCATTCATCAGAGTCCCCTAATTTTTCCATTCATTAATAGCTGTAATCACATACTCCTGTTCCTCCCGTGTCATTCCATTAAACAAGGGTATCGACAGCACCGATTTTGCGTAGTCTTCTGTAACAGGCAGACTGCCTTCTGGTATCTCCAGATACTGATATGCCTCCGATAAATGTGGTGGAATAGGGTAATGAATAATCGTTCCTATTTTCTTTTGTTTCAAATAATTAATTAAGGCATCCCTCTTTTTAGTCCTTATCACAAACTGGTGCCAGATGTGTGTTGATCCATTTCGTATTTGGGGCAGTATTATTTCCTTATTCTGAAGCTTCTCCAGATAGCGAAGACAAATTCCCCTTTTTTCTTCTTCTAATTCTTTTATATGTGTAAGTTTTACCCGAAGCAGTCCTGCCTGCATTTCGTCCAGTCTGGAGTTGGTTCCAACCACTTTGTTATAATATCTCTTTTCACTCCCATAATTTCTGAAAACTCTTACATCATCTGCTATTTTAGCGCTGTTTGTAACAATAGCTCCTCCATCGCCAAACGCTCCAAGATTTTTAGATGGGTAAAAGGAAAAACACCCTATGTCACCAAATGTTCCAGTTGTTTTGCTATTAAAACATGCCCCATGTGACTGTGCGCAATCTTCAACGAGTTTTAATCCATACTTATGTGCAATCCTGACTATTGGCTCCATATTTGAAGCCTGTCCATATAAATGCACCACTAAAATAGCCTTTGTTCTTTTAGTAATTTTCTGTTCAATTTGGGTTACATCTATATTGTAATATTCGTCTGGCTCTACAAAAACCGGCGTCGCACCATTAATTGTAATGCCCATAACGCTGGCAATATAGGTATTTCCCTGGACAATAACCTCGTCCCCCGCACCGATTCCAAGCACCCGAAAGGCAATCCATAAGGCATCTAGGCCACTGGCTAATCCAACGCAGTAATTTGCGCCTACATAATCTGCAAACTTTTCTTCAAAGGCCCGCACTTCTTTTCCGAGAACATACCAGCCGGAACGCAATACTTCAATCGCCTTATTTTCAAACTCCTTCTGGTACTGATAAAATCCTCTGTCCATCCTGTTTGGCATTATATAATCCATATACACATCTCCAATACCTTTTATTCTTAAAACTTTAAATTTTCCTTTTGCATATTCCTATATTTTATTCAAAAAATATCGGGTACCCTGTTGATATACTAGATAACGTATTGGTCCAAATGGCAATAAAGGAAGCATATATACCTATATAGCTTAAAATAAATTTTATCTTATTTCGGGCTATCATGGAAAACATGCTTTTCCAGTCGCAGTTCCAGCAAAGTGTGCTTATAATGTAAATAAATAGTGCCGCAAAAAATCGAATTTCTACCGCTCCAGGCGTTATAAAAACTACAGGAATAAGAATTGGCACAAAATTCCAATACGTATTTCTATAAGTATATTTTCCAAACACACAAATAATAAAAAGAAAAATGCATGAAAAGGCTAAAAGTGATGTTATTATTTTATTGCTGTTCATATTAACCACATAAGCTTCCGGCCAGATTGGTAATAGCATATTAATTAAATGTCTGGTATAAATCCCCACCATTTCTATTGGGTATTTTAAACATACTTTTAAATACTGACCAATTGACACAAAACTATCTGTTATGCCTTCTTTCTGCAATATGTTCATTCCAACTTTATCCACAAAATACATTTGAGGTATCTCTTGCTCTATACCTACATAAGTCCCATATGCCTGATTTTGCATTCCCCAAAAAAGTTGTCGTTTCATTAAACCATTTGTTGGCACTTTTATTGAAAATTTACCAAGCTCATAATAATTCATATATATCTGTGGAATCGTTGCTGTAATTACTCCTAATACCCCCCCCCACTAAAGTTATTAATGAATTTTTAATTGTGGCATGATGTTTATATAACTGGTAAATAATATAAAATACTAGGTAAATTGACGCAAACTGATATATTGTCCTTACATTATATGAGCAGTATATTGTAACACCAAATAAAAAACTCCATAATCCCCTTTTAATACCAGTTATTTTCAAAGCATGATTTATTGAAAAAGCAGCTGTAAGGCATAAAAAAATAGCAGGCAGATCAGATAATGGGTATATTTCTAACCCTACAAAAAAACTTGTAAACAATAAATAGCAAATTATCACTTTATACTCTTTTGCCCGCTCATTTTGATATTTTATATTCTGCAAAGATGGAATCATTATACTAAATAGAGTACTTATCATTGCGGCATTTAGTATTTTCCATCCAGTCATTCCTCCTAAGTAATGAATACAAATTCCTAAAAATACAGGAAAAACATATCCTCGGAATCCCTCCATAATCAAGGAAAATGAACCATCCTTCCATAAATATGCCCCTCTGTTCCAATAATCAAGAGCATCATAATATAATTTCCCCTCAGCGTTGAAAATAACTTCTATTGCTAAGCATAAAATGAAGCAAATAACCCACATGAAAAAACGAGATTTTTTTACTTTTTTTAACAAATTCAAAATTTTACATCTCCCTATTTTAACCATACAACTGACACCGTTTCTTTATCATAATATTCTGCCACTACTACATTAACCCAATATGAAGGGTCTGATGACAAGTCCGGCGTTCTTAATATTTTAGTATCCGGAGCTGGATTTGTTTCTACAAGAACATTTTTCTCATCAGATGTCTCTATTTGTCGGAAAATATCTTCCCATGTGTTACTGAATCTAACAAAATAATCATTATTACTATTTTCAATGCATAACCGCACTGGTTTTATTCTATCGCTCCGAACAGAAATCAGGCAACCTGCCCCAAAAAGTGACATCAATAATATATACCCGGCAATATAAACAAATTTTATACTTCGCAACTTTTGAGAAAAATAACTGCCAAAAGCTAATCCTGCAAATAATACACCTATAGTAATTAAGGTATCTAAAACAAAATATCCTCTTGGCTCCATATAGTTACTGGAATATCCAAGCGCAACCGGAAAATTTGATATAATTAACCCTCCACATAACATAGGTAGAAGGATGAAAAACAACCTGGCTTTTATCTGCTGTCCATTTTTTCCAACAACATATCCCATCGCTATTATTACCAATAAAAAAACAATCATATCCGTTTCAAACAACACATATCTTATTTCATTCACCATGATTTGAATTGCATAATTCAGGGCCTCCATCATGTGCAATTTACCGTCTCCAATACTTCCATGCCGAACAAAATTTCCTGGTGCACATACATTTATAATTGCGCCTAATAAAGGAATGCCAAAAGCTATTATTAGCTTTTTTGTGTGAAGCTTCTTGCTTTTCCATGCCCACATCACTAAACATAAATATACATAGCACAAAAATGCTGCATGTTGAAGCGTTCCCCCGCATGCAGCTATTCCCAAAAATATTGCCGCCCACCAATATATATTCTTTTGTTTTTCAACTATATATTTAATCAAAAACTGAACTCCCAATAACGCAAATGTCAATGGTATTGTATATGCACAAACTCCATTATACCAAAAATAATTTTCTGATGGTATACGCAAATTAGAAATAACGCATACTATTACAGAAAAAAGAAATGCGCTCTTTAACCGTTCCTTAATATGAAAATAATTTTCCATTACGCATTTTACAAGATAATATAAACTAACATAAAAAAATAAGATTGAAATAAAACAGAGTCCTCTTATCCCCCATATGCCATATCTTACAAAAGGTGCGGTCAGGTATAACAAAAAATTACAAAAATAGGTCCCTTGCCATGTAAAATAACTTTCTAATGTCAGTATAACTGCAGATACGAAATAGCCTTTTCCTTCTCCAATTTTCTCTTTTATACTATTTGAAAATCCAAAATCATCTGCTGATGGCATTACGAAAGAAGTCGCATATAAATACGGAAGGATATTATACAACAATAAAAAACAAGAAACAACACATATAACTTTAAATATTATACTTTTATTTCTATTCATTCTAATTCCTCATAATCCCTCTAAAGGCTCTATCAAACCCCAAATGTAATGGTAATATTATTAAATATCAAATGCAATGAAAAGATTATTAATCCTATTTTAAAAACTAATTTCGTCCATTTTTTATTGTGAGCATAAATATTTTCCTTAAACTCCTTTGTCATTACAACCCATACTATAAAAGTAGCCAGCATATACGCCCATGCGAAATTCGCATCCGTTTCTCTTGGCCCTTTTTCATATAAAAACGCCATTTCTGCCCATGACGCAAATAAATAACATATTATTAATTGAATATATGGTTTTTTAATTAGTGATTGTAAATATACTACAAAAACAAAAATAGGAAAAGCTAGAGTCATAAAAAATGATGCTCCAATATTGGATGTGTAATAATGCAACACTCGACCATATTCAATCCCGATTCCTTCACTTAATGTATTGCCACTAAAAAAAGTAATAAATGTCTGAAAAAGAATTACCACACATGCCGGTAAATAAACTGCAATTAATAAAAACCACTTCTTCCACTCTATTTTTCTAGTAACAATGACTCTTAATATTACAAACAATATCATTGCAGGAATAATGCTTTGCAAAAAAGAAGGTTTTGCAAAAGCGCTTAATACTAAAAATATACTACATTTTATATACTCCCCACTATGTACAGAATCGTCTTCTAATATCCTAAATAAACTAAATATGCCAAGCAATGCAAACGGCCTGCAAATAATGTTCGTGGGATTATGATATACATTAGGACTCCATTGCCCAACATAATATTCCTGATTAATCCATGGCATATAAAGTGGTCCAACCATCATTAAAGCAAATCCTAAAAATGCCCCATACTTCTGTATTTCTCCATTGTATTTACTTGTTTCCATATAATATATGACTATATTTAGTGATATCACATTTGCCAATCCAATAACTATTCCAGCAGAATCCCCCAAGGAAAACTTACCTATATTATATAAAGCTGAAACCATCATGTGAAAAAAGAAATAAGTGTTTCCACTTAAGATACTCTCTTTTAAATTAAGCAGCGAAAATTCTTTTGCTATCTCTAAGTGATATGCGTAATCTGAGTGATCCCACATGGACAGCACTATTTTATACGTAATAACAAATAAAACTATTGATGCCATCACCTTATAAACAGAGTTTCTTATTTGTTCTTCCTCCATTTTCATACCAATTCTCCTATCTTATTAGTAGATTCTATTAAATATCAAATGCAATGAAAAGATTATTATACCTATAATGAAGATTATTTTCGTTTTTTTCTCATTATAGGTATAAATGTTTTCCCTAAATTCTTTTGTCACTACTACCCACACTAAAAAGGCAGCCAGCATATATCCCCATGCAAAATTTCCATCAACTTCTCTTAATCCCTTTTCATACAAAAAAGCCATCTCCATCCATGATGCAAATAAAAGACATATAATTAATTGAATATATGGTTTGACTACTAAAGCTTTTAAATTTGATATTATTACAAAAATTGGAAATGCCATAGTCATAAAAAATGATGCACCAATATTAGAAGTAAAATAGTGCAGCATTCTTCCATATTCTATTCCAATCCCTTCACTTAATGTATTGCCACTATAAAAAATAATAAAAGCTTGTAACAAGATCAGTATACATGAAGGCAGAAAAACCGCAATTAAAGAAATCCATTTTTTCCACTCTATTTTTTTTGTAATAACAACCCTTAAAATCACAAAAAGAACCATTGCCGGAATAATTATCTGCAAGAAAGAAGGTTTAGCCAAAGCGCTTATCGCCAAAAAAATACTACACTTTACATATTCTTTTCTTTCCTTATAATCATCTTTCAAAATCTTAAATAAGCTAAACATACACACTAAGGCAAATGGTCGGCAAATAATACTAGTCGGGTTATGGTATATATTAGGGCTCCATTGTCCAACATAATATTCCTGATTAATCCACGGCATGTAAAGTGGTCCAACCATCATTAAAGCGCACCCAAGAAGAATAGCAGACTTACTTAGACCTAAATTACTCTCACCGTTCTCATTTGTTTCCATATAATGTATCACTATATTCAATGAAACCACATTTGCTAGTCCAACTACTATCCCAGCTGAATCACCTAACGGGAATTTACATATA
The DNA here is from genome assembly GCA_947381965.1 of uncultured bacterium. GTDB lineage: Bacteria > Bacillota > Clostridia > Lachnospirales > Lachnospiraceae > Suilimivivens. The sequence continues at coordinate 31,352 of CANCXX010000020.1, read as the reverse complement.
TTATATAAGAAAGAAACCATCATATGAAAGATAAAATATGTATTGCCACTTATAATATTATCCTTTAAGTTAAATATGGTAAATTCACTTGCTATTGATACATGATAAAGATAATCTGTGAACTCCCAGATAGACAATACTGCTTTATATGTTATAATAAAAAATATAATCGACACAGTCGCTTTGTATATGGAGATTTCTATTTGTTGCTCCTTTGTCATACTTTTTACCTCTTTCATTATTATATAAATAGCACAAGTTATAAATATAACACTATTTTTATAGTTGGTTCAATGTCCATATAGCGTAGTAAGCTATATAATTCAGGTTTTATAACTAAAAGTATTCTACAATTTTAAGAAAATCAAAAACATCTTCCCTATACATGGAATAAACATCATCATTCTTATACATAGCATCCATTGGGTCTTTAATATCATTCTGTCTCATTATATTCTGAAAACATGGCAAATCCTGAAACCACCCACTGCACCAAAGCATAATACACAGCGAAACAATTGATACTGTTTATTTCTTTCACTATATAGAACATATTATTTCATTGAGAGTTTCCACAAATATCAGACTTTTAATAACCCTTGCTAATGCTCTCCCAGTTATAAGAAAAAAAACATTCTGCAATCATCCCTGCATATGCAGCCAAAACTTTCCAATCCCAATTTAATATTCCAAATAGTATACAGCCCTTGTAAAATTAATTTGTCTGGTAGCATAAAAATATGTTGCAACCGTTACACACAATACTACAGACCAATTATTTATTTTTGATGTTATTATTATAATAAAAAGTAAAAATCCAAATGCAGCAAACATTTCTATCCGAGAAATAATCAGCCCCCAATTATATTTTCTCGAAATTAAAGTATATCAAAAAATATAAGTACATATGATTAGAAAAGGGGACATTTTTTGACCCAAATCTCACTAAAACTTAAGCCATACAAAGGTCATCATTTGTTTTCCAATTATATCCCCCACAAATATACAAAAAGCTAATAAAACATAACGCCCTAAAAAATAAATATATTCATACTTATTAACCGCTTTATAATTTCCTTCGTCTATAGTATCCGCATTCATAATCATTTCTCATGTCTAAGCAATTCTTTTAATGTAAATAAAATATTCCAAGTGGATTTTTGCCAAAGCACTAATCTATTTTTGTTGCTAATATATTTTGAATCGTTTTACGCACTGCTTCATCCGACTCATATTCTGCACACCACCCTGCATTATGAACCTTATCCAGACAATATAGAAAACGGGGGACATCCCCCTTCCAGCCGACTGGTCCACCTGTAAAGTGGTACCTAACATTTGTAAGCCCCATTTCCTCACATAAAATATCTGCAATTCTTTTCACACTGGTAGCCGTATTTACACCTATATTGTAAAGTATAACATTCTCCTTTTTCTCTTCAACAGAATTCATGAATTTTAAGATTGCTTTTACTAAATCCTTCACATAAATATACGGTTTGGTTTGATTGCCATCCCCAAGAATTTCTAGGTTTTCTGGATCACAATTCAGTTTTTTTATAAAATCAAAAATAACCCCGTGTGTCAGATGCGGTCCGATAACATTGGGGAATCGGAATATAAGTGCCTTTAAGTCATTCATATAACTAAATGCACTGATAAGTGCCTCACTACCCAGTTTAGCTGCTCCATAATATGACACAGGTTCAAGTTTGGGTGTATTTTCATCAAGTAGTACTCCTAGTTTATTCCCATAAACTGCTGAAGTAGATGCAAAAAAAATCTTCTTTACTCCATACTCCTTCATACAGGATAGTATTTGATAAGTAGTTGTATAGGTATTTTTATATTCTACATCTGGGTTTTGGGCACTCGCCCGTATATCTGAATTCGCAGCCAGATGAAAAACATAATCTAAATTTTCCTTTTCAAAAATATTCGCCAGAAAATTTCTATCACATATATCACCTTCATAAAATATAAAAGCCGGATTTTCCATTAACACAGATAAATTATTTGTATTTCCCAAAGACAAATTATCTATACATACCACCTGATGACCCTCTCTAAGAAGCTCCTCTATCAGATTTGTACCAATAAAACCTGCGCCTCCTGCAACTAAAACTTTCATGTTCTTTCCCCTTCTTTTTTTGCTATAATACACTTTATATTAGCTGAATATAATCTACTCGTCAATAAATATACTTAATCTTTTCCAGATAATGGTTCATCAAACATCATCCTTTCCAGTTTCTTCTATAATATATGGCGGCCTGTTTCTGGAGGCATCAAAAGTTCTCCATATATATTCCCCCAGTATTCCCATTGTCAACATAGTAACTCCAAAACTAAATAAATTAAAAATAAATAGTGTTGTCCACCCGCTTACTTCAATCATCCCCAACAGTTTACAAGCTAAAACCACTGCCGCCCATATCAATGAACCTGCAAAGGATAACACACCAATTAAACTAACTGCCTTAATAGGTAGTGTTGAAAAACCAAAAAGCGTATCTGTAACAAGCCTGACTTTTTTCTTTAAGGTCCATTTGCTTGTCCCAACTTTCCTCTCCAGTCTTGTGTAATAAACCTTATTTGTTTTAAAACCACTCCAAAGAATTTGTCCTGTCAATGCACTATTTTTCTCATCAAGCGCCATTAGGACAGTAATTACCTTCCGATCAAGCAGGTAAACGTCAAATCCCCCTTTTGGCATATTAGGCAAAGCCGTTTTTCTAACCATATCATAGTACAAATTGGCAAATAGTGTTTGTCCCTTTCCCTCTTCTCTTCCTTCTCTGACAGCTAACACCACATTAAACCCCTTTTTCCACTGCTCCACCATCTCTAAAATTAGTTCTGTCGGTTCCTGAAGATCAGCTGCTTTTACCACCGCGCAATCTCCTGTACACTTTGATAATCCACACAGAATTGCAGCATGGGAGCCAAAGTTCCTTGACAGTTTATAAGTATAAATATTTGCATCCTGCTTCTGTAATCCCTGCATCACTTCATAACTTTTATCCTGTGATCCATCGTCAACCATAACTATTTCGTATTCAAAATCTATCGTCCCAATAATTTTTTCCCTGATATCTTCATAAAGCGATATCAAATTATCTTCATTATAATAAACTGGTATTACAATAGAAAGCTTCATATATGCCCTCCTCTCGAAACTATTTCAACAAATTTGTCATAGTCACGAATATATTCTTCCGCGTCATAATGTTCACTGGCAAGAACAAGTAAAACAGAGTCTTCACTGAAATCATACATATCTTTCCAAACCATATTGGGAAGATATATCCCTGTGTGTGGACGGTTTAAAGAAAATATTCCTTCATTCCCCTTTCCATCCTTTACCCTGACTTTACTTTTTCCTGCCACATTAATCAGCACAAATTCGCTTCTAAGATTTGCATGCTGCCCCCTCACTACATCTTTTTGGGTACCATAAATATAAAAAATACGTTTGACGTCAAATGGAATGTCTTTCATTCCCTCTACAATTACCAGTCTTCCCCTTTTGTCACCCTTTTCCTGGAATTCTAACATTTGTACTGCTTTTTCCATTATACCTCCCTCCCCTTTAAACGCAGCCAATAATATAGGTACTATAAACACTCTCTGATGCCAGCATATTTAACCAGAACGCTAACCAAAGCACACCTATAGTTAAAAATGCTATCTTATTAAAATATATCGTTTTTATCAGTTTATGCCAGTCTGTATTCCAGCACAAAGCACCTATAACAATTAAGTATAGTGATGCAAAGTGTCTAACTTCCACAGCTCCTGGCAGTATAAATACACTTGGAATCAGTAATGGGAAATAATTTAGACAAACTTTGTTATCTTTTAAACATTTATTCCATATAGTTAATCCAAATAAGAAAAAACTACTATATGATAATATTGCTAAAATAAGTTTATTATTATCCAGATCCTCTACATACTGATTCGGCCAGCATGGTAATAAAACATTAATCAAATGGCGGACATAAATTCCGGCAACCTCAACTGGATGTTTCAAAATAAAGCTCATGGCTTCTCCCCATGATGAAAAACCTTCTATTCCACTTTTTTCACAAGAGCCTGTCCTACCATATTTTCAAAATATATTGCATAAGACGGATGTTCCCCTAACTAATACTGGAAGCTAGCCAGTAAAATACCAATACTGCATAGACATTGCTGGGAAAAAGGCATCTAATATCCGACGGATTCCAATTTCATTTGGTTTTAATATTTCTATAAACAGTACAATGTCAGCAGAGTAAAAAATGCCTTTTCCAGAGATTAATTGCACTACCCAGATACATTCCTTCTGATATCCTGACAATTGACAAATCCACAAATAAGCTCATAACAATTAACCGAACAAGCTACAGAGAATTTAATCACCTAAGCTACAAAATGTTTTAAAGAATAGGCATCTATTTTCTCAGATGCCTTTCCATAACCGTTCATATAAATAATGATTCTGAATAAATCAATTCTTTCATTTCTATTATTTTTCATGATACATAATCCTTTACCAGTATCTGTTTCCAATTATAGACTAGGTTTCATCAAATTCAAACCGAAAGTCAGAGCTCTTTAATCCTGGTTCTCTCTCCAATTTTTCCAGTTTATTTTTCTCACAATAAAAAAGCAGGAATCCACCGCCTCCTGCTCCTAAAAGCTTTCCGCCAATTGCACCACTTTTTATCGCTTTTTCATACAGTTCATCAATTACCTGTCCACTGATCCCATTCACAGGTTGTCTTTTTAACTGCCATCCATCATTTAAAATTTGTCCAAAATCAGAAATATCATTTTTCTCCAAGGACTCCTTCATTTTTCTTGCAATCCACACATCTTCAAGAGATTATCTGCCTTTCCGATTTTGGAAATATTCTGTTTTTACTCAGCCAGTATCTGATTCGCATCACGGGTGATACCTGAAAACATCACAAAGTTTTCCTCTAAAGCATGATAGATTTCCCTGTTCATAATAATAGGTTCCACCGTTACCATATCATTCCTGTGAAAAGTTATCATATTCAAACCTCCACAGGCAACCGCATACTGATCTTGCTTTCCAATGGGTGCGCCCAGCTTTTCAATCTCAATCTCACATGCTTTTTCTGCAAGATGTTCATGCGATATATACTGCCTTTGTAACAGCTTAATGTATCATTGTATTTATTGCATAATAATAGCACACTTTCCGTCACACAACAACTACTTTTCTTGTAAACCTTTCATATAAATTATAACCATCCCAAAACCAATCAAAATCCATTGTTTTGCCAATCGGAACCACTCTGTCTATCCCTTTTATCCCTTTTTTTATTAATGGAAGTATTTTCTCTATATCTCCAAAATATCCAACTGTCTGGCATCGTTTTTCCTTTCCAAGTACTATCAGATCTGATATATCCTTTGTTACATATTCTAAAAAATACCCTGAATTTTCAAAATAAAGTGAAATATTATCTTTTAGCTTTGCTATCTCCACACATATTAGCCGATTATCTGCTTCTTTCACCCAATAATTTACCTTTACATTTTCTCCTTCTTCTACCGCCAACAAATACTTTTTCGTTAATTTATTTACTCCTTGGATATCTTGAAACGCATACTCCCTCTCAACAATTTCCCATAATTTTGACCAAAATTCTTTCCTTATATTATTACTATTAACATTGTCAGGCATATCTATCCATATAACCAATTTAGGACTGGTGCAGGCATTTTGATCTGTGAGATAGGTATCATTATAAAAATTTCTTGCAAGCTGTCCCTTTTCCCTATTGCACAATTTTGCATAACCCCCCGTCTCAATCACAGCAACCGAAAAACGATCTGCAAAGCTCACATCCGTCGCTCTTGGAGGCAGCGGAGATTTTCTGATTTGGGCTATGGTAACATCTCCTCCCCATATAACACGCACATCACAAATAGAAGATAAAATATCATTTATATCCTGCTCATGTCCATATCTAACCAAACATATATAAGGCGCCATAGTTGGGTACATGTTTACTGCTTTTCCAAGTGCCTTTATAATAATAGATACCTGCCTAAACTCTCTGGAAGGAACACGGACTATATTGGCATTTCCACATATCATTCCTGAAAATAAAGAATATGCAAAATTAACAGGAACATTAGAAGGTGCCACATGAAAAATTACACCTCTCCCTAACCGGACACCTCCATCCTCTATCAAAAATCGTTTTTTTAGCATCTCTAATGAACTCTTCCTTAACCAAAATCCAAGGGTCACAATATCTGGGTATTTTTTCCCCTGACCCGTTTGCAAAAGTTCTTTAGAAACCTCCTGACAAAACTCCAAAACCTCCAATGCAAAAGGTTCTTTGGGGGAAATTTGAGGCATATCTTTTAAAATAGTTTCGTCACCCAGCAAATACTTCATAAGTATCACTACACCCCCTGACCTCAGCGCTTTTTAATCTTCCCTCAATCCGAAAATATTTACCTTTCCTGCCACAAGGACAATCATCCTCTCCTAAAATTCTACCTATGTCCTCTGTTAAAAGGCAGTGTCCCGGATAAGACTGCGGAATAGACGATACCACCTCTATAATACCGCTCTCACCTATATCACAGACAGAAAAATCTTTAGGGTTTCTGACAATAACATCTGAAAAAACACTGGTGTGCAGACAACCATATTCACACTCCATATAAATACATCCCGTCTGTTCTGCCATGCCATAATAATCATGTACATGTGTAATTCCGCATATTTCTTTAAGTTTTGCTTTAAATTCTACAGAAGAAACTGATTCATTAAGCAGCTTCTTCCAGCCACCGCCATGTATCAATATCCCCTTCGACAGATCAAAACAGAGCCCCCTCTTTTTCCACTTCTGCAGTTCTATATAAAAATATTTCCAAACCATAAAAGTAAAACCAAATAAAAGAATTTTTTCTTCTTGATGTTTCTCCAAAAATTGCATGACTGCTTCCACATCCAGACTCATATCTCCATCTCGAAGTGCATATATCTTGTCCCTGCCCAAAACAGAGAAACCAAGAATACCTGCTCCCCTTGCTGAAAACATATGGCGATCTTTTATTACAGATGGGCAGTCGATAATCAGCATCGGCATTCTGCTTCCCCCAGTAAAATCCGAAACAATTTTTACTAACACCTTCTGCTGATTTGCCGCCGTTTCTCTGTCCAAATATATTTTAGACACTGACTGTCCCGTAGTTCCTGAACTTGTCATAATCTTTACTATCTCATTTTGAGAAACAGATCGCAACTCCATTTCCTTAAATAAACGAACGGGCAAAAAGGGAATATCCTCATAAGACATCAATTTGACAAAAGCTTCATTTCCCCCTTCTTCTGCAAAATTTGATACTCTCATCATTTTCTTATACTCTGGACATTTCTCCATATGCAGACAAGTCAGCTCTCTAATTCGTTCGGATAAAATTTTTTTCTTTTCTTCTTTCTCCTGTTTATAAGGCCTCAGCTGAAGGTAGTTCCTATAATCCATAATATTTTTCCAATTCCTTGTATTGTATTTTGCCTGCATCGTTTTTGGGGATTTCCGGTATCACCAGTACTTCAAAAGCTGTAAAATGAATCCCTGTCTTTTCTGCAATATATTTTCTTATCACCTCTGCTACGTTTTTATCCGTCCGCTGCTCCTGCTGTTCATATATTGTCTGCTCTGTTTCCTCTGTGATAAAAATATATACATGGTCATCTACACCTGCACAGGAACAATCCACATTACCATATTGACTCTTTAAAATTCCATCCAATTCATCCAAATTAACTCTATTTCCATACACCTTTAAAAAGCGCCTTTTACGCCCTACAATATAATAATACCCCTCTTCATCCTGCTTTGCCATATCTCCTGTTTCCAGCCGCCCATTCCTTTCATCGCCCAAAGCCAATTCTTCCGGGGTCTGTGCATATCCCATTGTCACATTCGGTCCAGTATAAACCAACTCTCCAGTCACTCCTGTTTCTGTAATTTCCTTTCCATCCATGCCTGTCAGTGTAAATTTACCTCCCGGAATTGCAATTCCCATGGAACCATATTTTCTTAATGAGTCTTTTGCGGGAAGATAAGCCATCCTTGCCGTGGCTTCACATTGTCCGTACATCACGATAAATTTCTTATGGTTCTCAATTGCATATTCGGCAAATTTCTTGTGAAGTTCTGGAGAAAGCTTCCCCCCTGCCTGTGTCATACAACGCAAAGATGGCAGAACCATTGTACGGAAATGCAACCGCTCCAGCATCTCATAGGTATAGGGCACTCCTCCGAAAGAAGTTGCTTTTGCCTCTCTAAAAAAATTCCAAAATTCACGCTGTGGCAACCTCTTATCCGTCAAAAGAATGGTCGCACCAACCAACAAATGACTATGTATAATGGATAAGCCATATGTATAATTCATTGGCAATGTAGTAATAGGCCTCTCTGAAGAATCCAATTCCAAATACTCGGCTATCTGTTCTGAATTTATGCGGATATTCTCATAACTTTGCCGGACAAATTTTGGTGAACCTGTGGAACCGGAAGTAGTAAGAAGCAGCCCCAATTCATCATGTATAGTATACAACATACCATACTCCATCTTTATCAGGCAATAACCATACTCCTCAAAAACTATCTGTCCCTGCATCTGATCTGCACGTTCTACAGGCCCCCAAAGATAGAGCGGCCGATATAATGACAACAGGCTGTCTAACATTCTTTTTTCAATATGTTCATTTAGCAAAACCGGAACTATTCTGTGATTGACAAAAGAAATATATCCCGCTACTGCTCCTATAGAATTGCGGCATAATATAAATATAAGACATCTTTCTTCCAAAACATGTAAAAGCCTCTCACCAAATTCATCCACCTGTCCATAGCTTAAAAACACCCCGTCCTCTTGCTGAAGGCACCTTTTATCCTTGTTTTTTAATAAATCCCACATCTTTATATTTTTCATTCCGTATGCTCCTAACATGCAGCAATCTACACAGGCTACATTCCAACATCCTTTTTCCTGGGAATTGCATAAATGACCAATTCTGTTGATCCAACACCATGATGCCTTAAATATAATTTATACTCTTCTGTTTCATCTATACTACGAAAATTATTAATATAGGGTAATAATGTAATAAGGTCCTCTTGTCGATGGTATGCACTGATTGCTAAAACAGGCATATCCCTTTCAATAACATTTCTCGCTCCCTTCAATGCCTCTAATTCTGCACCTTCAATATCCATTTTTATAAACGCAATTTTTTCATTACCAACAATCTTCTCAATCGTTGTTACTTCAACGCACTCTTTTCCATTCTCCTGTAAACTACTTGACATATCTCCCTGAGAATCAAAAGAAAGAATTTTTTCCGATGAATAACATCCTTTATTCAGGCAAATAATATTTGTTCTATTTTTCATTTTATGAGCCAAATCTTTATAATTACAGCTGTCTGGCTCAAAAGCATATATCTTACACTCTTCACCGAAAAATCTCATATAATCAATTACGGACTCACCTTTGTATGCACCACAATCTAAAAAAGCTCCAGCTCTCTTTTCTTTAGTTAGTTCATTAAAATATGTCCCATTTATACTATAAAGAATATCCTCACAAATATTTCCTTTTTGGGCCTTTATATACCCCCAAAAAACTTTTTGGGAATATTCATCGCAAAGCAATCCACTTACTTCTTTAAATTCCTTTTTATGAGAAAAAAAATAATTCTTATCTTTCCAAAACCCCATATCCCAGATTAAAAAGCATTCTTTTATCAGGCTATCGTCCTTCATGCAGTTTCGCAATTTTTCAGGTGATCCAATTGCCCATATAAGCGCATCACTTTCAGGCATATATAATGAGCCCAGTTTATCAATTGAAACAATCTCCGTGCCCCCCCAATCCATTTGAAGATATATTTCCATTGCAGTGCGGTGCATCTATAAAAGCATAATCCAATTTATATCCATATTCGAGCAGCATCTTTTTTATGTCATTAAACCAAGCGCCGGCTCCATATGTCATTACCCGTCTTTTCCCATCCAAATGCTTTTTAATCTGTTGAATATCCCTGTTTAATAATTTGACCTTCAACCTTTACTTCTCTCCTGTATATTTTACTCTTATATCATTTTCACATATTTAAAAAAAAATTTGAATCGCACTAAAACTCAATGTTATAGTTCTTAATTAAAATCTGCTTACCTTTTTCATATGAATTAAAATCAATAATATCATCTGTATCCATCATAATATCAAAAACATTTTCCAACTCTGCAATCAATTCCATATGTCCTACAGAATCCCACTCTGGAATCGATTGATATTCCAATTCTTCAACTTTCACTTCATTTACCCCAAGTGACCTTACAAATGCCTCTTTGTACTTTTCAATATTCGTCATTTTTAAATCCTCCTATAATTTCTAATTTTTAATTTTTAATTTACAAATTCCCTATTTGACGTGATAGCACATTTGGTAAATCCAAGCCATCCCATACAAATGTAATATCAGCTGCATGTCCAACAGGAACAATTCTGTCAATCCCTTTTACTCCATTTTCATATATAATTTTGCGGAGTGCATCTTCTATATTATCTCCTATATATGTAATTGTCTGGCAGTCTTTTTTCATAATCGGAACAATATCCTGCAAATTATAAATATTACATTCAAAAAAATAGCCACTGTTTCCTTTTAAATCCATAATGTTATCATATAAAAATGGCAATTCTACCCTTACAAGTAGATTATCTTTCTTTACTTCTCTGATTCCCGGATACAAGATCGCACAAATTGCTGTTTTCAGCAGCTTCTCAGAACTGCAAATCGGATCCATCAGATATTTCTTTGATACAATCTCCCCCAATGCCTTCCAAAATATTTCTTTTGCTTTTAATATTTTATTTCCTGTCCATATCACTAACCTTGGGGAACTACATGCATTTTGGTCTGAGAAATATGTGTCATTATAAAAGGCGTTTGCAACCAAACAGATATCTTCTTTTAAATAATCATCAGAGTCTATAACAGCTATAGAATACCGATCAGCAAACCCAAGATCTATGCACCTTGGCTTTATAATAACTTTACGTAATGCTTCTATTGTATGGTTACCACCCCAAATCATGCGGATATCACATATATCTGTTAATGCCTGAGTTATTTCATCATTATAATCATATTGGATAATACAAATATACGATGCCATTTCAGGGTATGTGTCCTGTAGTATCTCGCAAATAGCCTCACAAATAATATCTGTCTGTACGAATTTCTTATTAGATATTCGCACAATTGAAGCATTTCCAGCTATAAGAGCATATGTCATAGATACTGCAAACTGAACAGGAATATTTGATGGTGCGATTTGAAATGCAACTCCTCTTCCTACTTTCTGTCCTTCTGCATTATACTGAATACCTGCACTTTTCAGGGATGCTCTTCTAATCCAAAAAGCATATGCAATCACATCCGGATAATCATTTGCTTTACTATTGCTCATCAATTTTTTTGAAAGACAGTCAAAAAAATCTAATGCCTTACAAGAAAATATGGGAAGAACCTTTATGTTTTCCATCTGTTCAAGAACTTTTCTACTGCCAATAAGAAAGTTTATTTTACTAAAAACTTGCTGCATAGGTATCACTGCACCCCCTTATTTCAGCATTCTTCATTCTCCCAATTACTTGTATATATTTCCCCTTTCGTCCACACGGACAATCATCTTCACCAAGAATAACACCTTCATCCTCTGTCAAAATAGAATGCCCTGGATATGAATGCGCCAAGCTGGACAAAACTTGGATAAATCCTTTTTCTCCACGTTCGCAAACTGAAAAATCCCTGTACCTTCTTATAATAATATCTGAATAAATACTTGCATGCAGGTGTCCATATTCACATTCTGCATATATACATCCTGTCTGTTCTGCCATACCATAATGGTCAACATAATGTTTAATCCTACAAAGTTCTTCGCACCGCCTTTTAAAATCTTTATTTGACACAGCTTCATTTTTTAATTTCTTCCAGCCACCAGCTGTCAGTAAATATCCATTAGACAAATCAATTTTTAGATTTCTTCTCTCTATTTCACCCAGAAGATGCTGCCATATCATAAATGTAAATCCAAAAAGAAGAAATTTTTCATTCCCATATGTATTTACAAAATCTATCAGAACATCTACATTCAAATCCATATTATCTTTGAGTGCAAATACCATTTTTTTTGCCATAAAATCTAGTCCCATAATGGTTGCCCCCCTTGTAGTAAAAAGCTGTCTGTCACTTATTGTCGTACGCGAATCAACCACAAGCATTGGTAATCGTTTATATCCAACAAATTCCCCAAGAAGACGGAGTAAAACCTTTTGCTGGAGTATTGCAGTTTCCTTGTCCAAATATATTTTTGATTGTTCCTGCCCACTTGTCCCAGAGGACATCATTATTTTAAACACCTTATCATCAGGAATACTTTTTAATTTAATCTTTTTAAATATCCTAATTGGTACAAATGGTATTTCATCCAAAGTTTTGGCCTGTTTTCCGGTATATCCAATTGCCTCAAGATATGCAGCATACTCAGCACATTGTGTTCGATGCCTTTCAGTTAACTGATTTAGTTCCCCCAGTAATAATTGTCCTTTCTCATCTTTCTCTAATGAATAAGGCGGCAGCTTATGAAAGTCTTCAATCATTCCTCTTCCCTCTCACATAAATACTCATCTAAAATCAATTTGTCCTTTAGAATATCCACTTTCAAACTCCTTCCAATGATATCTTTGTACTCATTTACTGGTATCCCCTCTCCAGGACGTTTGGCAGTAAGATCTCCCTCTTCAATTCTATGTCCTATAGTCATATCTACTGCTGCTACAATACTTCTGCGCATTTTTTTTCTTTGAGCTAGTTCGTCTAATGTAAGTTTCCTCTCATAATTTCCCAAAGCTCTATATACCTTGTGGCATCCCAATACCATTTCTCTCATATCTGCAGGTTCTGCTGCCATTTGATTGTCCCATCCAAAACTTTTGCTATTAAGAGTAAAATGCTTTTCAATAAGAGCCGCTCCTAGACCAATGGCTGCATATGCTACCTCATTTCCTATCGTATGGTCGGAATATCCTACCGCATACTTAGGGAATCTCTCCTTTAACATAACTATATTATTTAAATTAACATATTGCGTTTCTACCGGATATAAAGATACACAATGTAATATACAGATATTGGTATTACCTGCTTTTTCAAATTCACCAACAGCTGCTTCGATTTCTTCCACTGTTGCCATTCCTGTTGATAAAATAACTGGCACATTTGTTTTTGCAATATATCTCAAAAAAGGAAGATTATTGATATCCATAGATGCAATTTTAACAAAAGGTGCATTACATTGATTTATCAAAAAATTTACTTCTTCTTCAGAATATGGAGTAGAAGAAAAATCAATACCACACTCCTTGCAATAACCAGCCAATTCCATTAACTCCATAGGATCAAGTGAAAATCTGCTGACCATTCTTTTTGAAATCGGATTTTGGTCATAATAATCCCGGCAATAAAGTGTTTCTGCTGACCACGACTGAAATTTTACAGCGTTACATCCACAATCTTTTGCAGCATCAATCATTTCTTTTGCAGTTTCAATTTTACCATTATGACTGGAATTTAGCTCTGCAACAATATATGGCTCTCCACCATTTATTATATTTCTCCCGTTTTTTATTATCATATTCCTCTTCCTTTATAATAGCAGTTAAACATAATAATATTTCGGCTTGCACCTGTGATATAGGGTTTCTGCCAGTCCTACATCAAATCATAACACATAATAATATTTATATTTTTTATGTTATACTTACTCTCTAATTTTTCCTGTATTTCTTTCTTTGATGTTCTTAGCATTACAATCATTGTATCTATTTCCATTGTATTTAATACGCCCACTGGAAATACTTTTCTTCCATTCCATCCTTCCTTTTGCAGAAATGGCGTTTCATCAATAATTACATATTCACACTCCTGAAAAATATTCCCTATAGAATAAAACATCTTCCAAACATTTCCACATCCAAATATTGCTACTTTTTTATTTTTGATAAGATATTCCATTTGTAATATAATCTTGTCATAATAAACAGGAAATAAATTCAAATATTCCAGAGCGCCACAGTCCATACAATGCTCTGTATACATTCTCAAAACCTGTGATCTGTTTTTCAGTTTAAATTTTATTTCCTTTCCGCAACAGGAACATTTTGATTTCCCAACAATATCTTTTTCTTTTTTCTCTAATGTTAAACCCTCTTGACGCCTTAATCTCATTTTTTGAACTGTTGTCAAGTCCTGATTAACCATTCTTATATATCTTTCTTCGGACAAACCAGAAACATTGACTAATGGACATCCATCCATAATAAATTTTAGTTGATTCTTTATTTTTCCACTACTTACCGCATCATCATAAAGCTGCGAACCTGGATACAACTTAATAGCAGCAACCTCAAAGACCCCTAACATATAATTTTCTTTTATCCAGTTCAGTGTAGTTTGTACACTTTCTTCTGTTTCTGCCGGGTCTCCAAATATAAAGTTTCCCTCTGCTATTATTCCAGCTTCTTTGGTCGCTCTCAAACACCTGCTAATGTCATCTATTGTTATATGCTTTCTCATACTCTTTAATACATTGTTATCAGCACTTTCCAAACCATAAAAAATTACTTTACAGCCGCTTTCGTACATTCTTGACAGTAACTCTTTACATAAATTTTTCCCTATATGCATACTCACTCTATAAGATATATGGTATGGTTCAATCATGTCACAAAACTGAAACAAACGATTCGGATTTTCTGCAAACAATTCATCAGAAAAATTTAACTTATTCACATGATACTTGTTGACTAGTTCATTAATTTCAAGAAAGATATTTTCTAATGAACGTTGCCGATATTTTTTTCCGCCTGTTTTAGAGCAAAATGTACATGAATTAGGGCAAGATCTGCTAGATACTATTGGTGCAACAATACTATTGTCCTCTTTAGCATACTTTAGGCAAGTTTCAACTAAACGAAACCCTTCCCAATCAGGGAATGGTAACGCATCAAGATTTTCTATGTCTTCCCTTTTTCTGGTGCAATATAGTGTTCCATCGCTTTTTCTTACAATAAGCCCTGGTATTTTTCTTATTTCTTTCTCACTACATTTTACTGCACTCTGCAACGCATTCACCAATTCTACTGAAGTGACTTCTCCTTCTCCTATCATCCCGAAATCAGCTTCCGGAATCAAGTCCATTGCCTCGTAGGGGCTATTGGTAACAAGCCCCCCCCCCGATCCAAATCTTTATTTCTGGTTTAATCGCCTTTGCCGCTCTTGCAATTTCCTGAATCTTCTCATAATTTACCACTAATTCACCTGTTCCCAGTATCTCAATATCATATTTTTTGATATTTTTCTCTAACACATCATAAACGCTGTTATCTTCTAAATTCATGTTTATCGTATATACATTTATCTGATTAGCTTTCAAATATGAAGATACATATGCTATCCCAATTGGAGGTGTTGACCATTCATCCCACAAATATCCTGTTTTAGGCATTACCAATAATACATTCATTCATTTCTCCTCCGCACATACTTAAACTTAATTATAAATCAGAGTTAAAATTTATACTAACTCTCTCAGCCCCCCCCCACTCTTTCGTCCGCCATCTATCACAATATTTTGTCTTGTAATATAGGATGACATATCCGAAGCAAGAAATAGTATAGCATTTGCCACTTCCCTTGGTGTTCCTTGTCGGCCAAGTGGTGTTTCGCTCAAAATCTTCTCTTTTACTTCTTTGCTACGTCCCTTCCACATATCTGTCTCAATGAAGCCCGGAGAAACAGAATTTACTCTTATCCCATATGAACCTAATTCAAGCGCCATTGTTCTGGTTGAAAAAATTACAGCTGCTTTGCTGCTCCCATAAGCAATACCACCTTGTTCACTTTCCATTCCTGCCACAGAGGCAACATTAACAATACTTCCATATTTAGCCTTCATCATGTATCTTGATATAAGTTGGGACAAAAACATTTGCGACAAAAAATTTACTTCCATTGCTTCCCGAATCATTTTGACAGATGTCATACTGAAAAGTCTTTCCATAGATATGCCAGCATTGTTTACCAGTATATCTATAGATTTTGAGTTCTTTCCTATCATCTTAACTGTGTCTTTAACTGCTATCTCTTCTGTTACATCAAAATAGACAGGAGTAATTGAAACAGCATTGCTATTTGCTATTTCCCTTAACTTATACTCAAATTCATCAGACTGTTTACGTGCACATGCCCAAATAGCAGCCCCCTGCTCCGCAAAAACTTCGACTGTCGCTAATCCAATCCCCCTGTTTGCCCCTGTAATTATGGCCGTTTTCCCTGTAAGCATATCAATTTTCCTCAGTTTTCTTTTTTAGGTCTATACTTGTTAAACTCGCAAGGTATTATCATTGTTACTTCTACTTCACAGGCAAGCTCTCCGTCAACATAACTTTTTGCATAGCCCTTTCCCACACCTCTGTAATATGACTTTACGAATGCTTCAATATCCAGCCTGTCCCCCGGATGAATTTCCCTGTGAAATTTTGCACTCCAATTTGACCCTACTACACCTACATTATCAATTCCTGGAAGTGTAGTAAATGCAACTGTTACCATCTGACTTAATGCTTCGGTTTGTATGGCAGCCGGCATAAAAGGATGTCCTTCATAATGATGGGGGAAAAACCATTCATTATTAGTTAAATTCTTATATCCTTTTGCATATTCGCCAGGCACACATTCTGTTACCCTATCTATAAATAAAAAAGGATATCTGTTAGGTTCATATTTTTGTAATTCATATGCATCAAATGACAACACTGCTTTTTTTTTATCTTCCATTTTCCACCTCTAACTATCACTTATCAATAGTCGTTTTAGCAAACACTCTATGTTCATTGCTTCCTTTCGTTACTCTCGCAGGATTACCAATCACAGTCGTACCGTCCTCCACATTCCTGAATACCATAGAGCCCATCCCTACTATTGCCTGACTGCCGATATTCACTCCTTGCATCATGGAAGAGCCCAACCCCAAAAAGGTCTGCATTCCAACTTTGCTATAACCTCCAACAGTAGCTTTAGGGCAAACAACACAGTTACTCTCAATTGATGCATGATGTCCTATAACTGCACCAAACATTATAAGGCAATTTTCTTTTAAAACTACTTCTGCTGAAACAATTGCCTGTGCGTTAATTATACATCCTGCCGATATTTGGGCAGTATCTGAAATAATAGCAGTTTCATCAATTAGAGTTGCCAGAGAATACCCTTCCGCTCTTACTTTATCAAGTAGCTGCCTGCGTGCCATTGGTTCTCCAACCGCAATAATAAATTCGGCATCATCATTTTTCATATACTCCCTACAAGATGTAAAATGAAATGTTTTGGTATCATAATAATCTGTTTCATCTATAAAATCATCTATAAAGCAGATTTCTGAATAGTATTTTTTTATTTTATTAACTCTCATTGCAAGGTCATATACCTCAACGCCTGCTCCACCTGTACCATAAATGAATAAAATCATAAATCAAATCCTCTCTACGTTTTTATATTTAAATTAGTGTTTTTTCATGGACATATTTTGTAAAAGCATACATTCCTTTCGCTCCGCTCAAGGCACAAAACGCTATGAAAAAGTAGGTTGTGTCTCGGCGGTTTTCTTTTTATAATTCTTTCCATAGGGTTATCCGGTACACTGCAAATCACGGAGAGGTGAACGGGCTGTCCTGCTTTCTGGATGACCGTATTTTTATATGTATAGGATGCTTTTCCAAGCACAAATAAGTATGGCACGACCACGCAACCTTATCTTTGGTAAAACAATCTCGTTTTATTTCTAAGCCTCCAGTCAATGCCGCTTCCTTCCTATATTTTTTCAGAACCTCTGATTCGGAAAGAAGTCCCTATAGCTTTAAAAATTGTGTATCAAATCTGTTGTGGAGTTGACGTCCACAAAAGACTTTTGTCGCTGCCTGCATGGAATCCACTGGTAAATACTGGATCCCTGTCTACAATGTTTTGGAAAATGCTTGTAACATTGTCCTTGCACATCCCAAATATGTTAAGGCTATCCGGGGAAAGAAAACTGACATGAAAGATGCCAAATGGATCGCTGACCTGTTTAAGCATGACCTTGTTACAGGAAGCTTTATGCCACCTGCTGATATCAAGCAACTCTGTGACTTGATGCGCTACCGTTACAAGCTGACCTGCTTTATGTCCAGTGAAAAAAAACGCCTCCAGAACTGTCTTTCGGTTTCCAATATCCAGCTGGCTTCCGTTGTTTCGGATACTTTTGGCAGGAGTTCCCTTAGAATTCTGAATAAGATTCTTGAAAACCCTAAAGATGCTTCCTTTGACATCGAACCTTTAATTCATGGCTCCATGAAGAATAAACTTCCTGAACTGGAACTCGCCATTGACGGTTTTATTACACCCGAACAGGCTGGTAAATTAAAGTTCATCAAAAAGCACTTTGAGAACCTTGAATCCCGGAAAGCAGAGTTGGCACAACTCATTCTTACGCTCGCCAGTCTTTATCAGCAAGAACTTGACATCATCCTAACCGCTCCATCCTTTAAAAACACCTTTACCGCCATCGGCATCATATCTGAAATCGGTGTCAGCATAAATGCTTTTCCTTCGGCGAAACACTTATGCTCATGGACTGGATTTACTCCCGCCAACAATAAGAGTGCAGGGAAGAAAAATCTGTCTGGGTATCCAAAGCCGGATGCTATATCAAGCCACTTCTGGTTCAATGCGCCAACTCCGTGATGAAAAGTGAAAAGCATGCTGAAAAATAAGGAACCCTATAATGCTGAACTTTACAGAAAAAGTGATGTTCTTCCCGTAAGCCGTGAGAGCATGGTGGAACAGGCAGTCTTAATGGCGCAGCTTCAGGGATATAAATTCAAGTCAGCTGCTGAATAGACCTTAACATTACTACATATTCAATTTTCAATCAACCACCGACAGATGGCTTATTTTTGGTACAATTAAGGGAATGGATACCCTCTCTATTCTTTTTCAACCTTCTCCTTTGACTTAATATAATATCACAAGCATTTCCGTATACATGAACTGGAAGAATCGCCACCATCTTTTTAGTAATACATTCTTCTATTTTTTAGGATCAATTGTAAAATTGTCTTCTTTAATGTCACAAAAAACTGGGGTTAAATTATTTCTTACTATTGCATGTGTTGTTAAAACAAAAGGAAAGGAAGTCGTAACGCTCTCACTACCTGCCGGGAAATCCATTGCCTGAATCATTAACTCCAATCCCATAAACCTCTAATTTCATCTATATATTCATTTAAAGCCAGCATTAAAGAATGTGCTACTAATATTCTTTTCATCCGCTTATGCTCTCCGTATTTTTTGCTTTTCTCTATATTCGCTTTGCAACTGAAGAAATTTATGATATCCCTTATCCCCTAGAAGCTTCCTCAATATCCAATTTTGAAGCACCTTTACATTATCTTTAAATTTAATACTTCCATCTATACCTGCCTGTATAAGTCTGTTATCTTTTGTTAAATTAAATTTGGTTGGTATTTGGTATTTAAAATAATCACTATCGTCTATATCTATTTTTATAGGATCATAATCATAATCCACTCCAGAATTCACTCCACTTCCATCCCTACCATAATTTCTAACCATTGATTTAACAGGCACAACCATATATTTATTTTTTATGATACAATATATATTCATGTTTATATCAATAAGTATTAATTTCCCATTTTCATCAAACATAACATTATATGGGTCACAAAGGTAACGATGCACATACCACCAAAGCATATTTCTGCTATTATAGTATAATTTCCAAATATAATAGGGATTATTTCCAATGGAATCAAACAACTTATTATTAATCCCGTCTTTCAATCTTAGCCATTTGCTATGCCAATAACCAGAACCATAATGGTATTGTAAAGATGATAACTTTAACACATTTCCCCCACCTGAATTCCAATTTTTTTCTGCATTATATCCACATATGCACATTATATCTGGATCCTTTTCAAATATATCCAATCCTTTATCCATAAATTCAATAAAGCATGGTGAAAATTCGTTATCGTCTTCTGTTACAATAAATCTGTCATACTTTTCAATTACTTTATTTTTTAGAAATAAAAAATTTTTATATGGACCTAAATTATTTTTTTGAAAGAAAAGATTTATCTCCTTGAATCCCTTTATACCTGCATCAAGATATTCTTTGATCTTTTTGTATCCTTCCCAATAGTACTCCTTTGGTGGGTAGTCTAACGAAATATACAGTTCTGTATATTTTGCCCATTTGTTTTCTTGCAGGGAATTTATACATCTTTTTAAGTGTTCAAACCTATTTAAAGTTGGGATAATTATTGGTGCATATATCATATTTTACTTTATAATCACAAAATACCCCCCCCCATTAAACTGGGGGAGAGTATTCTATCTTTTTTCCTTTCTTATTTAAGCTATTAAATTTATATTATCATTATTTTAAATATCTGGCAACCATTATAAATATTTCTTATAGAAATATTCTATCTTTAAATAACTTAAAATAGTGAATGTAACGCACCTCCTCCAAAAGCCCAGAAAGTCCCTATAAGATTGTAAAAAAGCTCATTTTTTAGAATAACTGTATGATTTTTGCGATATCACAAGGTTCCTGGATTATGCTGTTTAAGGCCATACACAGATTATGTCCCAGCATTTTATTTTGTAAACGGGTGCATAATCCACAGAAACTTTTTGCAAGCACCCTTTCGGCATTTAGCTGTTCGCTAAGCTGGAAGAATACCGTCTCTATCTTTCTTCTGAAGCGGAAGATCGTCCGCCATATTTGTGTGGGCCAGTTTTTTCTATAATTGGAAGGCTTTAGCAACATCAGGCATATCCCTTTGCTACGCATGTCATCAGACAGTTTTAGCGGTATCCACATTTCTTCTTTGTAAAATAGAAACGGGAAAAGTACTGTCGTATCAATTCAACTACCGCGCAATACATGTATATGCCAACAGTCAAAACCACTATAACAAAAACATAGCATATTACATTCAATTGTCCTACCATTATAAACTTATTCATCATTAAATATTTTCTAACATAATGGTTATCATGTATCAAATATACTCCAAAGGAAGCAGAACTAACTTTTACAATAAAATCCTTCATCTTTGTACTGCAAATATTCATTCTCGAAAATAACAAAACAAGCAAACAGGCTTCTATTACAGCAAATGGTGACGTATATCCTACAAAATCGTGCATTAAGGGCATTTCTTTTTTCAAAATTATCCCTAGCATATCCAGCCCATACCTCACTAATACCTGTACTGCCACAATTATAATAAATCCCCAAACTAGTACTCTCTTTTGACACTTGCTAAATAATATGTCGCCCATTTCTTGTTCTTTTCGAATCCATGCGCCCCACAAATAACAAATAATAAGCCAAAAACAGCTAAACCCTCTATTTAATCCAAACCAGTCTGTCTGAAATGTCCATGGAAATACCGAGAATATAAGAAACAATGACGCCATCAACTTTCTCATAGAGTTCATATCCATCTTTTCAATTAACATATTTAAATAAGGCATTAGAATTAATACTGGTATATAATAAGTAAAGTACCAATACTGCATAGACATTGCCGGGAAAAAAGCCTCTAATATCTGGTGAATTCCAATCTCATCTGGTTTTAATATTTTTGTTAGCAACACAATACCAACTGAGTAGAAAAAGACCTGTTTCCATAGACTAATCACACTGCCTGCCACATTCTTTTTGATGTTTTGACAATTGACAAATCCACTAATAAGCGCATAGCAATTAACAGAACAAATTACAGAAAAATTTAAGGCCTGTGCTATAAAATATTTTAAGGAATAGGCACCTATTTTCTCAGACGCCCCTCCATAACCATTCATATGAATAATGATTATCATACACATAGATATGATTCTCAGTAAATCAATTCCAACATTTCTGTCTTTTCTCATGAAACATAATCCTTTACCAGTATCTGTTTCCTATATAAACTACAGAAGTTCCATCAAATTCAAATTGAAAGTCAAATCTCTTTAATCCGAGTTCTCTCTCCAATTTTTTCTGTTTATTTTTCTCACAATAAAAAAGCAGGAATCCACCTCCTCCTGCTCCTAAAAGCTTTCCTCCAATTGCACCACTTTTTATCGCTTTTTCATACAATTCATCAATTATTTTTCCACTAATTCCATTTGCAAGCTGCCTTTTTAACTGCCACCCTTCATTTAAAATTTGTCCAAAATCAGAAATATCATTTTTTTCCAAAGACTCCTTCATTTTTCTTGCAAGTCCACACATTTTCAACAAATTATCTGCCTTTTCAGTTTTAGAAATATTCTGTTTTTGCTCAGCCAATATCTGATTTGCATCATGCGTAATGCCTGTATAGAACATCACAAGGTTTTCTTCTAAAGTATGATAGGTTTCCTTTTTCATAATAATTGGTTCCACTGTGACCATATCATTCCTATGGAAAGTTATCAGATTTAAACCTCCACAGGCAACTGCATATTGATCCTGCTTTCCAATTGGTGCACCCAACTTTTCAATCTCAATCTCACATGCTTTTTCTGCAAGACGCTCCTGTGATATATACTTGCCTTTGTAACAACTTAATGTATGCAACAAACCTACTGTAAATGCACTGGAAGATCCTAATCCAGTGCCCCCTGGCACATCAGCAGTTGACACAATTTCTACACCGCTGATATCCATATCGGTAAGCGCCTGTTTTATTATACGATGGTTTATTTTGCTAATATCATCTACAATCTCATTTTGCGAGTATTTTAAGGCCGTTTTTTTTTCATCAAAATATGGATGGATAGAAATATACATATACTTATTAATGGATGTGCTTAACACACAGCCGCCATATTCTTTGTAAAAATCTTCCATATCACTTCCGCCACCACAAAAACTGACACGAAAAGGTGTTTTGGTTATAATCATATTTACTCCCCATAGTATTACGCTTTATTATATTGATAGGGTAATAATAGCACACTTTACATCACACAACAACAACTTTTATTGTAAACTTCAAATAGGCTTTTGACCAATCCTTCTAAAATCCGCTACAATAAATGGGACAGTTCTTTTATATACCAAAAGTGGAGGCTACTTATAATTGTATTTCCATTGCTGACAAGTTTAAGTGTAAGACCAGTCTTACGGATATCCCATTTGCTGTAACGGAAGCATAACTGGGATGAAATCTCTAGGACATTGAACTGGATGTAAATGAAGGGCTTTTTTCAGAAAGTGCCATGCGCAGGCT
Source organism: uncultured bacterium (assembly GCA_947381965.1). Taxonomy (GTDB): domain Bacteria; phylum Bacillota; class Clostridia; order Lachnospirales; family Lachnospiraceae; genus Suilimivivens. The sequence goes on along the minus strand of CANCXX010000020.1, from coordinate 7,889 downwards.
CCAAGTACAGCAGTGAAGAATGGGTGTTTTTCTATAACAGTTATATCCAGGAATATTTGACCAAAAACCTGGATATTCAGCCATGCTTCCCTGCGCAATGCCGGGAGATGCTTCGCAACACTTCCTGTTTCCATGAAAATGACATGCTGTTTGATGACAGGGGATTCCTGTCACAGGAAATGACCAATTACCTAAAGATAATCCGCAAAGTGGACACCTACCTTCCCGCGAAGAAAAACATGATAATTTACCAGGATGCTGTAAAACTAGCATTCACCAATAGGAAATGGCAAAAACACTCCAACTGGAAACGGAAAGATCAGGATTTCCAGCTGGCGGCAGAGTCTGGCCCTTTATGGGAAAGCAACGAGCCAAAGGAAGATGTTCCCATGTATGTATAATCCATGATAAAAACAGATGAATATTTCAGCGCTTATAAAGTATTAACAGATTTATTGATTCTTCTTTGCATTGAAATCCATTCTTCTTCTATTGAAGCAACTTCAAATCCCATATGCTTGTAAAATCTTAATGCATCTTGATTTTGTGCAAAAACTTTCAATCTAATTGTGAAAATTCCTTTTGAAATTGCCAGCTTATCTACTTTTTTATATAATTTACTTCCTATATGCATTCTTCTATATTCTTTATTTACTGAAATAGATGATATATAGCCAAATTCTGAATTATTTAGATAAACAGCACAATGCCCTATATCCGTTTCCTCCTTCCTTACAAAAAAAATGTCTGCTGTATGGGCAAGTTTTTTTGCATATTCATTAATATTAACTCTTCCTGATAATTTAGGGATAATTGCACTGTCTAATTCCATGAGTATTTTTTCTATTCTTTTCTCATCACTTGGCGGTGAAAAATGTTCAATATTTATTTTATCCATATTTCTTTTATCCTCTCAAATATTCTTTCACCCAGTTAACATTAAAACTATTTTATCTCTTCCGTTTTATTTTATGAAACATTTATATCCTATTATTTATTTTGTCTTTTTTAAAACTTTCTCAATAATTATGGCAGTTACCGCATCTCCCGTAACATTTGTAAACGTTCTTCCCATATCTAAAATTCTGTCTATTCCAGCTACAAGTGCAATACCATCAATTGGCAACCCAACAGAAATTAAAACTGTACTCAAGACTATCATACCTGCGCCTGGCACCCCAGCTGCACCAATTGAAGCCAGTGTACCAGTTAAAACAACTATGACCTGCATTGCCAATGTTAGTTCTAATCCATACGCTTGTGCAACAAACAAGGCTACGATTCCCTGATATAAAGCATTCCCATCCATATTTATAGTTGCACCCAAAGGTAATACAAAACTGCTTACTTCCTTAGATACCTTTAACTCATCCTGCATTCTCTGTATAGATATAGGCAAAGCCGCGGCTGAGCTGCAAGATACAAATGCAATTATCTGTGCAGGGAGCATTCCCTTAAAAAACATCTTTATTGAAAACTCAGATAGACATTTAATAGAAAAACAATATGTAACGCCCACATGGATTATAACAGCTAGATAAAATACAAGTATTAATTTCGCTAATGGAAGTAACACTTCAATCCCATTTTGTGCCACTGTTGGGATCATCAGCCCCAATATTCCTAACGGAGTTAATGTCATTACCCATTTTGTCACTATACTTATGATTCCATACAAGTCTTCTATACACTCCTTCAATGTTCTTCCTTTGGGATATATCTTCACAATAGCAATTCCTATTGTAATTGTCACAAAAATAATTTGCAGCATATTAGTGTTTAATATAGCCTCCAATATATTATCAGGAAATATGCCTACAATAATGTCTACTAAACCAGGCATTTTTTTTGCCTCATAAACTGCATTTCCAACCAATATTCCTTCACCAGGTTTAAAAACGTTAGATAATATAAGCCCTGTGACAATTGCCATTGCAGTGGTTGCAAGAAAAAATATGACGGTTAAAGCCCCCATTTTGCCAATTTTTTTTATATCAGTAATACTTGTGATTCCAAGAATTAATGACGAAAATACCATCGGTACCATAATCATTTTAATCAAATTAACATAAATAGTACCTAATGGCTGAAACATGTTTGCAATATCAATATTTCCCTGTAGAAAGATTCCCACAATTACACTTATAATTAGTGCACTTATAATACTAACAACTGATTTGTTTTTCACTTGTCTCCTCCTTAATAATTACCTTTATATGCGTTTTAATGCTTTTAATATCATCTTCCATTTCCTGAAAATTGCTAAATTTCAGTATAACAACTCCTACCACTCCATTACTGTTTTCGTAATCTTCAACATAATCTCCCTCTAACTTATGCACATATTTCTGCATTACTTTCTTTTTCATATAATCATCAATAAAAAGCTCTTTGAAGATTCCCCCCCGTTCACTTCCTACAATATATTGAAAGCAATAGTTCTTCTTGTTCTTAAAGATATAACTACATGCCTCGCCCATAGCCAACTTCAGCGACGTTGTCATTTCATCAAACCCTGTCGCCGCTTGTATCAATTGAGGGATATAATTTCCTCCTGTTCTCGGTCCTATCTCAATAATATAAATTTCATTTGTTTTTGAGACTCTGACTTCTACATTAATACCACCACAATCAAATTTACTTGCTTTTATCAGCTTTGCTACTTGTTCCTTTACCAGTGCCATAATCGATGGGTTAATCTGTGAAGGCAATGACGAACCAATGGGAACTGAATTATGAAATCTTTGGTCCCCCAGCTCCAGGAATTGAAGGGTTCCATTAAATACAATGCCATCTCCATGCAGTTGAAAATATGGAGTTTCTATATATTGCTCAATAATTACCCTTTTACAACGTGATAATGTCATTGCGTCTTCAACTCCTACGTCCAATTCCTCCTCTCTATAAAGAAGATGAACTCCCTTACTTCCAGATAAATCAACTGGCTTTACTATGCATGGAAATTGTATTTTCCCTCTAATACTATCTAATTCTTTCTGACTTCTAATTACCCAAAACCAAGGTGTAATAAATCCATTTTTCTTTTGGAATTGTCTAAATAAGTCCTTTTCACAAAAAATTTTAGTTATGTTATATGATGCACCTGCTAAGTTTAATTTCTCACTTACATAAGCAGCGCTTGGCGCAGAAGGGTCTGAGGCATATGCAATTATTCCATCTATTTTTTCTTCAATAGCAAACTTTAACACTTTTTTTTCATCAATAGTACTAATATTTTCATATTTATCTGAATATGCATGTCCTGGATTTTCAGGTAAATAATCACAAGTTATTGTATAATACCCTAATTCCTTTGCACGGACTATTGCTGGAACCTGTGCATTAGCCCCACCCAATATCAATAATTTTTTCATTATATAAATTTCTCCTCAACAGGTTAAATACCAAATCTTTAAAAATTTTTTATAGATTTTCTTCAAAAATTTTCAAATAGTATACTTTTTGGTAATTATTTTCTCTAAAGCTATTTGTGAGTATACTATAATTCTTAACGAAAATCAAGGGAACTTTTTTGAGACTTTTAGTAATTTTGACTATGTATACATAATTACCAAAAAGTATACCTTTTGGAATTTATATTTTGCTATCTGATAATAAATAGTTTTATTTAAGCATTATTAATTCTAGTTCACCACAAAATTTAAAAAGAGGTCAATTTATGAAAATACTTGTTACTGGTCTTTGTACTCTGCATTGGGGAAGACTACAATATGGAAACATTGGAAACTATTATATAATTGAACCCTTATTCAGAGAACTTCACCGGGTTTTTAAAACTGCTGAGATTTCTACCACCTTCCAAATGACAGAAGAATTTGCTCAAAAAGAAAATATTAAAATTTTGCCAATGGAAATGTATTACTGTTGGGAAGTAAATGAGTTGCAAAAAGCGAAAAAGGAATATGAACTTGCCCAGAACATTAACCAAGTGAGCAATTTAGAATATACAATGTATATAAAAGAAGTATTAGAAACTCAATTAGTTATAAATGTATCGGGAGATATGTGGGGGGATAATGCTGAGCATGTTGGAAAAGACAGATTTGCAGTAGATTTACTCAAAATGCGTACTGCACAATTATTAGGAGCAAAAACTGTATTATTTGCTGGTACTCCAGGCCCCTTTACCGATAAAAGGACCTTAAACTTTGCAAAGGAGGTATATTACAACTTTGATTTAATTGCAAATCGGGAACCCACTTCAACAAAAAACATGATAAAGTGGGGTTTTATATCCCAAAATGTAAAAGATTACGCGTGCCCTGCTTTTTTATACACTCCCTCACTATCAAATGAAGAAAATGCAGCTCTGGAATGTATTACAAATAGTTTTAAATCTGAAAAGAAAATAATTGGATTTACGCTGGGTGGTTTTAATATGCCTGTTGGGCCTTATGATATGTGGCCAAGGGAAGAATGGCAATATAATGTTTTTGTAGAGGTAATTGAATATATAATAAATGAACTTGATGCGAGAGTTATACTTATATCACATACAAATGGATTTGATCTACCACCCCATTTTAAGTTAATTAATGGACGCGATTTTCCTATCTTAAATCAATTAAAGAATATTGTACTTAGTAGAAAAAAAATTAAGAATACGGCTGATATCATGTTATTGAAGGGTCCTTATCTACCTAACATGACAAAATCTATTATTAAAAATTTTGATATGATGGTCACTGGACGTGTTCACGCTTCTGTAGCAGCAATTAGCCAGTATATACCAACCGTATTTCTTAATTATGAAAAAAATTTTATCCCCAGTACCAAAATGTACGGATTTGCAAATCTAGCAGGAGTTGGTGAACTTGTTTGTGAACCACAAAATAAGGATAAAATTCTGGAAGCAATAAACTATTGTTTTAAAAATCTAGATAAGATTAGAAGAAGGCTTAAAACAAATATTCCCATTATAAAAGAAACAGCCCATAAAGCATTTGATGATATGGAACAGTTAATAAACAAGGAGCAAATATGCGATTAGGAATTATGCAGCCATATTTTTTCCCATATATAGGATATTTTTCTTTAATTAAAAATGTTGATAAATTTATTTTGCTGGATGATGTTCAATTTATAAGACATGGATGGATCGAACGCAACCGTATATTAAAACAAACTGGAGGATGGCAATATATAGCTGTTCCACTCAAAAAACACAGCCAGTCCACTAAAATTAAGGACATTGAAATAAATAATTCTATTGATTGGAAAAGTAAGATATTCGCCCAATTGGATCACTATAAAAAAGCTCCATATTATAAAAGCGTCATTAATTTAATTTATAATGTTTTTGAAAAAGATTATTATTCAATTAGTGATTTAAACCTAGTTTGCCTACAGGAAATATGTAACTATCTTAATATAGAAACACCAATAGAAATATTTAGAAACATGGGAATTAAAATTGATAAAACATGTGCCTCTGATGAATGGGCATTAAATATTTGTAAAGCTTTTCCTACAGTAAACGAATATTGGAATCCAATTGGCGGAAGAGATTTTTTTAATAGGGATAAATATTCCGCAAACGGTATTGATTTAAAATTTCATAAAGTAGATATTATAGAATATTCACAAAAAAAGGACAAATTTGAAGAAGCACTTTCAATTATTGACATAATAATGTTTAATGATGTAGAAACAACAAATAAAATGATGGAGCGTTATATTTTATATGAATAATATAATTATCGAACACTTATCACCCCCCAGCGATTCAAATAGATTAAATAAAATATTAGAAAAACTAGATAAAACATTTATACCTATTTTATCTGAAAGAGTAAATATTAATGAATATGCCCAAAAGCTTGCTCGTTCAGCAGAAATTTTTTATGTCATAAAAGATGGACAGGACATTGGAAACTGTGCTGTATACCTAAACGAAACAAATGGGTTTATTTCCTCAATCGCCATAAAACCAGAATATACCAGAATGCATTTAGGCGAAACTTTATGGAAAGCAGTGCGCAAGCTGGCTATATCAAAAAAAATATATACCATTACCTTAAAAGTATATGAGTACAATCATAATGCGTATTTTTTTTATAAACAGATTGGTTTTTCTGTATTATCCAAAGAAAATAAATGGATTATAATGCAAATTAATGAAAGGAATAACACATAAATACTATGGACTCTATTAATTTACCTAGCACTTCAATAATGATAACAGAATATTGTTCTTTAAAATGTAAGTTATGCTTGGCATATATCCCTTATTATGAAAATAAAACCCACTTATCTTTTGCTGATGTAAAAACTATTTTAAGAAACTATTTTAATATAGTAGATTATGTTGAAAAATTCTCAATTACCGGTGGAGAACCTTTGATTAATCCTCAATTTAAGGAAATACTAAAGGAGATTATATCTTACGAAAACAAAATAAAAGAAGAAATAATATTAATAACAAATGGAACCATTTTATTTTCCACAGACATATTGAAATTGATGAAAACATGCCAAAAGCTAAAAGTAATAGTTAATTATTATGGAAGGCTTTCAAAATATGGATTCGAAAATAAATTATTGCTGGATAACTATGAAATTCATAATATATTATATACAGAAGATAACAGATATGGCTGGATAGATTGTAGAGATCATAGCTTAAAGCATAACAGTGTAAAAGAATGTGAAAAGCAAGCACAACAATGTGCTTTCTTTCTTGGGAAAAAATATGTAATTAACAGAGGAAAGCTTTTTACATGTACAAGGGCTGCCTATAGAATACAGAGGAATATTATTCCTTACACAAATAGTGATTTTGTAGATTTATTAGATAACAATATTGAAATCTCAACCCAAAGGGAAAAAATACATGCCATGTTAAATAGTAAGAGTACGGTATCATGTGCATATTGTGATGGATTAACCGAAAATTCAAAGAAATTTAAAGCTGCAGAACAATTAGATTGATGGAGGAAATCAAATTGAAAACAGATATAAAAAGGACTGCATTAAATGTATCTACATATTGTAACTTAAAATGTAAACATTGTCTGGCCTTTATACCCTATTATAAAGATCCAAAGCATATGTCTTACCAAGAAGCAAAAAATATATTGGATATATATTTTAAAGTTGTTGATTCCGTAGAGCATTTTACTGTAACAGGAGGGGAACCGCTTTTAAATGTTGCATTATATGATATTCTACAAGAAGTATATAAATATCAGCATCAAATAATAGACAGTGTCGATTTTGTAACAAATGGAACACTCGAAATTCCAGAAAATATACTTGATTTATTTGAAATGAATCATAATAACTCAAAAGTTATAATCAGTAACTATGGAGAAAACCTATCTACTAAAACTAATCTCATAAAAACAGCTCTCGAAAAAAGAAATATAAAATACCGGATCTCTCAATTTTCTGGTGATTCATTATATTTTGATGGTTGGATAGATTTTACAGACCATTCACTAAAATGGGATACTGAAGAGAAAAGAGATAAAAATGCTCAAGGTTGTCTCCATAGAACTGGAAAATATTTTTTAATAAATGGGGGAGGCGAATTACATTGTTGTTCCAGATCCTTTTGGAGAATGAAAAATGGTATTATACCTAAAGTATATGGTGAATATGTCCCACTAACAGACAATACGATTTCCATTGAAGAGAAAAGGAAGTACTTATTAGAAATGTATAATAAAAAAAGCAGTATATCCTGTGCGTATTGTGTCGGATTAAGAAACGATATTGAAAGACAATATCCTGCACAACAACTAGAGAGAGAACAATGAACCAGGAAAAAATTACTGATGGCATAACATGCCGTCAGTAATTTCATTCTCTTAGAGGCTGTAAAAAATCTTGTGTCTATGGATGAAAAATCTTTATTGATATGAATC
>CANCXX010000019.1 GCA_947381965.1 uncultured bacterium | reverse complement strand
CCGGTGATTTATTATAAAGAATAGGAAGGCGGCGCCATGATATCAGAAGAACTGAAAAAATCAAATCTTTTGGCAGCAGCATGGAAAGCTCCGTGACACCGGAGGATATTGCAGACAAGGAAAAAGAACTGGGGTTTATGCTGCCCCAGGCACTGCAGGATTTTTATTTTACCTTTCATGAAAATGATCCGTTTTTTTTCGGCAAAGAACCGGTTTATTCCTTTGCGTGATCTGAAAAGTCGGATATGTCCATGAATTACAGCAGAATGGCATGGACGATTCTATCGCTTTTTATAATGTGTTGGTTAACATACATGTTGGCACAATTAAAAGGGTTATAAACACAATACTCATATTTGTCCCAAAATAGTGACCAGCACGGTATTGACTAACACCTAAAATATTACCTGATAAAAATCAAGCATTAGTTGGATTCTATCAAATATGCCTGCCTTGTACTCAAGTTTTTTTTGAGATACAATACAAACAATCATTTAGATGGAGGAACTGGCAAAATGAATGATCGCTTAATCGGTATACAGATTTCAAGATTTCGAAGAGCAGCAGGAATGACCCAGGAGGAGCTTGGAGAAGCTGTAGGAATTAGCGGTCAGGCAGTAAGCCGCTGGGAATGTGGAGGCGCGCCGGATATTACATTGCTGCCAGCCATTGCTGATAAATTAGGGGTTACAATTGATGCTCTTTTCGGGCGGGATGGGTGTGAAAGTGCAGATATAGAAGATGTGTTAGGTGGCTGGCTGTGTTCTATTCCTAAGAAGGAGCGGTTAAATCGACTATGTCGTCTGGTCTGGTCATCAGTAAAATATCTGCTTGACGATGGGCTTGGCATACCTGAAATGGGATACTTGGAAACATGCCACCCAGATATGGGGGATGGCCTTAACCGATTGATGCTTAGTCAGATCAGAACAGAAGGCGGTATTTTGCTGGATATTCATGCAGAAGATTTATCGTTTGTAACACTTTGGCCTGAACCGAAGGATGGTTACGCTACATGGCTTGCTCCCAAAGAGGAATACCGCCGTTTGTTTAGTCTCTTGTCCAGACAAGGCTGTCTGGAACTATTGGAATATCTTCACTGCAGGAAACGCAGTTACTTTGTAGCAGAGGCAGCGGCAAAACAGCTGGAAATGTCTTATGAAACAGTGGAAGAATTATTGAAAACATTAGAGGAATTACAGATTCTGCGTTCTATAGAATTAGAGCTGGAGGGTGGAGAAGTAAAAGCTTATGAGCTTGCCGAATCAGCAGCGTTCGTTCCATTTCTGTATATTGCGAGGTGTTTTATGCAAACAGGAATGAATTATATATGTGTCGGCAATTATGATACACCATTGCTGCAGAAAGGGAAGTGGATAAATCAATATAATTTACTGAATGCTGTGCAGACAGGAACAAATTATATTTATTTTGGAAATTATGATAATTCCTGTTTACCATATGATACTTTAGGGGTAAAAGGCAGAGAGAAGGAGGCAAAACATGAGGAAGATGGAACAGATAAACAGGAAATTGAATAAGTCGGTTAATATGTTTTACTATTTAAAAAGATATTGGAAAGAAAATACATTCGTAATCCTTTGTCTGACGATATTGTGTGGGCTACAAGTAGGAGCAAATATGCTGATGATGCAGTCATTTCAGGGCATTATTGACCAGAATATGTATCGGTTTGTGTTTTGGACGCTGATTCTTGTAGGAGTCTGGTTTTTAATCTATGGACTAACTGGCGTGGAAACCTTTTTTCGATGTCGTGCGATTCGTATCATGAACAATGCCATTCGCCAGGATATAGCTAAAGATATTATTGAAAAAAGTTATCGGAGTTTTCATGAACAGTGTGTTGGCGAATATTTATCCCAGTTCACAAATGATATTAGTCAAATAGAGAATCTGGCGTGGAATCCTTTTTTTGACTGTATTCGCTCGGCCGTTACAGTAGTGCTTAGTGTTTTTGCCCTGCTTTCGCTTCATTGGTCGCTATTAGCAGCATCAATTTTAACAACAGTAATTATGCTGTCTGTTCCAAAACTTTTTTATCAGAAGATGGAACATCTGGGTGCTGCTTGCGCCCAGAAACAGTCAGTGGCGGTGAGCCAGCTAAAAGAGCAGTTGACTGGCTATGATGTTCTCCGTTTTTTTAATCAGACTCAACAGTTTATCAGGAACACGGAGCAGGCCAGTGAATCAATAGAAACTCCCAAATTTCAGTTAGCTTACATAAAGGGATTTGTTAGCGCAGGAATGGGATGTATTAACATTGTCTGTCAAATGCTGCATGTCACTTTGATTGGTGTATTGTCTGTTCAGGGAATTATTTTACAAGGAGCGCTCACAGGCGGTGGTAATTTATGCGGAAATCTTTCTTCCGGATTAGGTAATATGACACAGGATATATTATCTATGTCTTCCGTAAAGCCATATTTTAAAAAAATTTTTATTCATACAGATAACGATTGTGAAGCAAAAGCGGAAATTCAGATGGAAGTTATGCGAAATGGAATAACAATGAACCATGTGGAATTTTGTTATAATAAAAAAACTGTTATCAAAGGGTTTAGTGCCTATTTTGAAAAGGGTGGAAAATATGCGCTAACCGGTCCTTCAGGCAGCGGAAAATCCACACTGCTTAAACTTATGCTGGGGTGTCTGCCGGAGTATACGGGATCCATTCGTTTGGATAATCGGGAAATCAGGGATTGCAGCCCGGAACAGTTATGGCATCAAATCAGTTATATTGGGCAGGATGTATTTTTGTTTAATACTACAATTTTGAATAACATTTCTTTGGGAGGGGAATTTGCGAAAGAGCAGATATGGAAAGCAGTGCAGGACAGTGCCTTGGAAGATGATCTATTGTCTTTGCCTGACGGTCTGGATACGATCGTTGGTGAAAATGGCAGCAATCTTTCCGGCGGTCAGAAACAGCGGGTGGCGATTGCAAGAGCATTGGTCCATAATCGTTCTGTTTTGTTGGTAGATGAAGGTACAAGTGCATTAGATGAGGAAAATGCAGATAAAATAGAAAAAAATATGCTTTCCAAAGCCGGACTGACACTGATTCTGGTCAGTCATCATCTTTCTGCGGAGCAGAAAAAAAGATTTACGGAGGTGTTTACTCTGTGAAGGAATTTTTGATTCTTGAACAAAGCCTTTTTTCTAATTTGATGTAGCTTCCTCCTTTCTGTATCTGATATTTTTTCTCCAAATACTCTTTTTTGTTCATTTCCATAAGTAGTTTATACTTTTCCATATGCGTACTCCTCTTCCACAACGAATTCTTATTTGTTAAACAAATTTGCTTAGACAGATATACAATCTTATCAATAGCCTTATGAATACTATCAGCTTTTTCATATTATATACAAGCGGAAATTTAAAGATCTGATTGTAACAATCAGCAAATTGCAAAAAGAATGTGATATATTTATCTCCTTTCTGTTGACACAAAACAAAGAAAGTGATATATTTATCATGTAAAGAGATAAATATATCACAATAATAGGAGGATTAATATGAAAACAAATAAGAAGAAAATATGGATTGGCTGTGGGATACTTTGTATGTTGATTGGGCTTATTTCAGTATGGTATGCGGTTACTTTCAATGATTCCCGCCTGGTAGCCCCAATGGATTTTAAAAATTATGTATTTGACATAAGGGATTTGCCGATGATTGTTTCGGTGTTTCTCACTTGTATATATCTTGTCACGCTGTTCGTCATGCTTTTTATCCGTGCAGGAAAAAAACAGAGTCAAGCGGAAGAAACGGCCATTACCCGTAAAATTAATCCAAGGCTGGGTTTTTTAGGTATATTAGGGTTTTTGGGTTTTGCCGGTTTTTGGACATACCCTGTGGACGGCACAATCTTTCCGTTTGCGTTTTTCCTTTTTTTTGGATTCTTTGGTTTTTATTATGAGGGAAGGATGTCAGGAACATTTATGGATGAGCGCTTCCGTGAAAACATTGCCCGCGCTAAGCTGAAAGCGTATAGAATTACTTTTGGGGTTATGCTTGTTGCACTGGTCATTCTTTGCCAGGGAAAACTTTTTGGAAACCTTGAGTACACTTTGATTGCCGCGATTATTACCCTTTCTCTTGCGTTGGCTTCGGGGATTTTTCTCTCTGAATATTTGCTGTACCGATATGATCATGGAGATCAGGCGGATGAAGGTGAGGAATAAGCTATGGCAGAATTTGAATGCAGATTAAAAAAGTACCGGCAAATGAAAGATTTGACCCAGGAACAGCTGGCAGAAAAAGTCGGCGTGCGCCGGGAAACAATTATGCGTTTGGAAAAAGCGCAATATAATCCGTCATTGAAGCTTGCAATTGATATTTCCAGAGTGGTAGAAGCCCCCATTGAGGAAATCTTTATTTTTAAATAGTAAAAGATATATGTTCCAAGGGATTCCGTGGAAAAGGAACATAGTGCCGCTGATCATTTCACGGCATCCAGAAGGTATCCACAGCAAATGGATTAACAGGTTACTTTCTACAGCCGAAAAGAGAAATGGAAGCTGTCTGTAAAGGGGGCTTCCTGGCAATATCAAATTGAAGGCTAAATGAATCATTTGAAAGGAAAAAAAAGCAATGAGTAAATATAACGTTTTATGGGAATATGTGCAGAAAACAGGAAATGAATCTTTTCAGCTTACCTTTGAGGAAATCCAGAATATCGTAGGAATACCTATCGATCATTCTTTCCTTAAATATAAAAGGGAATTGGAAGGTTATGGTTATCAGGTTGGAAAAATATCCATGAAAGAGCAGACAGTACGCTTTCATAAGGTTCACTGACAACGTTCATGTTACTTTAAAATTAGGTAAAACATGGGGTGAAGAGTAGAAGTGAAAAAATTATGAGTATATAATCGACAAAATTGGATATGTCAGCATTGCCTGTTTGGGAGGTTTCTTCTCTATTTGATTATGTGGATATGGATAAGATTGGATGAATATTAATTTAGGTAATTGCGAAACTTGAAGTTGTGAAAATATTCTGACAATATATTCCACTTAAATCCTGTTACACCGTGCATTCCATCAAGCCCAGCAGGACAGAAGACAGTCGGGGAGCGTCCCTCCTGCCTTCTATGGTCTTGATTCTATGGTGCATAAGGCTTTTCGCAGAATAGATTGTCAGAATATTCAGCAAGTTTACGAGTTTCGCAATTACCTAAATATTAATTGATAAAGGGGTTGTGGCTCTCAAGCAGGATAATTTTCATATACACAGTTGTTTAGTTAAAAAATACATGATAAACTAATCATAAAAGCGAATAACGCAAACCTTCCACACCGTACGGTTTACTAAACCCTGCTGTGGATTTCAGGGTCTAAGGGATTTAACTATGTGGTTGATGAGTTAATAGTAGTTGAAAATACAGTATATAGTCAAAAAGTATTATTTTGGGGAACAAAGTGGAATTATTTTGAAAGGAAAAAATAGGCGATTTATGAAAAAACGAAGATAACAGACTGGGTGTAATGATATGAAGAAGAAAATCTGTAAAAAGAAAAAAACATTAAAAACAAAAATGCTGAGTATTCTTATGTTATGTGCAATGACCAGTCTTTTGGCAGCCGGTATTGTATCATATATGACACTTCAAGTTATCCAGGATGACAGTATTCAGGATAATATGAGAACATATCTTGATCAAATTACCCAGGATACAGATAATGCTTATTATGATATGCTGAGTATTGTTAACCAGATGGAAGCCAATGGACTCATTGGAAACGTGGTAGAAAAATATCTTAGCGCACAAGATAACTATGAACGATATATTGGACAGAAGTCGCTTCGTGAAGAATTGGTAGGACTTGGTTATGTGAACACAAAACTGGTAGGAGCTTCCTATTACGACCCCTGGAAAAAACAGGAACTTATTCAAAATATGAATGTGAAAGCGCTTGATGGAAGGTATATATCTGTCCCGGAGGTTATTGAATGTGCCGGAAACGTTATTCAATCTGTACATCCGTCTTATTTAGGAATCGACGAGAGTCCTGTTTTGTCTGTTAAACGTAATACCACTTTTGGAGGGAGGAAAAAGCTGGATATATATGTGGAAATAAAAACCAATATGAGTGTTCCTGAAAAAATAAATAAAGAAAGATGGCCATATACCTATATTCAGATGGATCCAAAAGGGATGGTGTGTTACAGTACCAATCCTGTTATAATCTGTGGGCAGCAAATTCTTTCAGAAACCCCGGAAAAAGAAACTTATAGTATTTTTACCAGAGAAGGATATAAGATTATGGCGTATTGCAGCAGAATTGGATATATAAACGCAGTAGCGCTTCCAGATGATATTTTCCAGAATGAGATTAATATGTGGAGAATTAAAATGGTTGTAATTATAGCAGTAACCTTTCTTATTTTTTCTATTTCTGTTGTGTATCTTTATCGATTGATTTGCCGTCCACTAAACCAGTTCCGTAAGCAGATGGTGCAGGTGGGAAATGGTGCGCTTCAAACTGTAAATCAGGAGTCAGAAATTGTAGAATTTGACAATTTGATGCGTGAAGTTGAACAGATGAAATTTCAGATTGAAAATTTGATTAATAATGTAATAGAAAAAGAAAAAAATATTCAACGCACGGAGTATGAAAAGCTTTTATATCAGATTAATCCCCACTTTTTGCTGAATACGCTCAATTCAGTTCAATGGATGGCAAGAATGAATCATCAGAGTGATATAACAAAGTTTATACAGCGTCTGAAAAAATTGCTATCTTATAATTTGGGAAAAGAGGGTACAAGGACGACATTGCGTACAGAGATTGAGATTGTAAAAGATTATATTGCACTTCAGCAGATGAGATGCGATTTTTCAATTGAGATGAACGTTGAGGAAGGAGATTATCTGGAACAGCCTACAGTCCGAATGCTTTTTCAGCCTCTTGTAGAAAACGCAATACGATACGGTCTTGGAAATGACGAGAAAATCATTATACAGGTTTTTGAGGACAAAGTCAGAAGTCTGGCTGTTATTACTATATCTGACAGTGGAAATGGGATGACGCAGGAGGAAATTGATCAGATTAATGAACCATTTAACTATGACTTTAAGAGTAATAGAAATGCAAACAGGGGGATTGGGTTACGATATGTAAAGGCAATGCTGGAATCATTTTATGAAGGACAGACAAGTTTATTTGTGAATAGCGGAAGAGGAAGGGGAACTAAGGTTACAATTCTTTTGCCAATTGTTGAAGCGTTTTGATAGATAAATATAGTGGAGAAAGGGTGAAATAATTGGATGACAATACTGGTTGTGGATGATGATAAACTTGCCAGAAAAGGGCTGATTGCTATAATGAACTGGGAAAAATATGGGTTTGAGGTTGTTGGGGATGTTCAAAATGGCAGAAAAGCGTTAGAGTTTATAAAGGAACATCCAGTTGATATTGTATTCACAGATATAGATATGCCGGAAATAGATGGGATACAGTTGATGCAGATGTGTAAAGAAATGTATCCACCTGTAAAGTTTGTTATTTTTTCTGTTTATGAAGATTTTAGTTATGCCCAGACAGCCATAAGGCTTGGAGCTTTGGATTATATATCAAAGATTAATTTTGATCCGGATGAATGCGAACAAATACTGGAGCGGATTAATGCAAAATATAGGAAAATATGCAGGCAGGACCAAATTCAGGAAGAAAATCAGGAGATGCTGAAAGAACTTGAAAAGCGCTGGATGCACCCAAAGTGGATTTTCAACGATAGGGAGTTTGAAACTTTGTGCGTTCATACACAAAATATAGGGTTGAGATGGGCGGAAAGAATATTTGTAAAATGTTTTCATAATTTTCAAATTATTATGGGAGGAGATAATGATTTCCCATCTTTAAATACGATTGATGAGATGCTGGAATGGATAAAAAAATGGAGAAAAAGGATATATGAAACATGTACGGATACACAGGTTCGTAACGATATATGTTCTTTTGTGGAGGTTATTGTTTATGTAGAAGAACATATTGATGACAATCTGAGGTCTGAGGAAGCAGCCCGGCGTATAGGTATGAGTAGAAGTTATTTCAGTACAAAATTTAAAGAAATGACTGGTGAAACTTTTCATAATTATATAGTATCCCGCAAGATGAATGCTGCCGCCTGGCGTATCAGAGACGGAGTAAAAAGTATAACGCAGATTGCTTCTGAGCTTGGTTATGATAATTTTCACTATTTTGCGAAGGTATTTGCCAAAGAATATGGCTGTACGCCGGCAGAGTATAGGAATAAGATAAAAAATGTCTGATTTAATTCGGACATTTTTTTTTATTAAAAAATTATTTGTAAAATTAGAAACAATATTATCTGGTGGGAAGAGGGGACAAATACTAAACTAAAACAAAAGAAGGGAGGTTCATTTATGTATATCAAAAGGTTTGTGAAACATTATTACATTATGTTAATACCGGCAATGCTGTGGTTATTTTTCTTCAGTATAGTCCCCATGTTTGGTATTATCATGGCATTCCAGGATTATAATCCGGGCAAGGGAATCCTGCATTCGGAATTTGTTGGAATGGAAAATTTTGTGTATATGTTTCAAATGAGTGATGTCAGACAGGTTTTATGCAATACAGTTGTAATTGCTGTAGGCAAGATAATTGGAAATATAATTATTCCTCTGATTTTTGCATTGCTGCTAAATGAACTTTGTCTGAAAAAGATTAAGAGGCCAATACAGACAATTGTATATCTTCCATATTTTTTGTCATGGGTTATCCTGGCAAAGATAGTTTTGAACATTTTTGGATATACAGGTCCGATTAATCAGCTGGTCAAGATATTTGGAGGAGCTCCGGTTAATTTTTTTGGGGAACCTGATTTGTTTCAGCCGCTGGTGATAGGAACTGATATATGGAAAGGGTTTGGATATAATACAGTTGTTTATCTGGCTGCAATCCTTGGGGTGGATCAATCTTTATATGAAGCAGCTGCAGCAGATGGAGCAGGGAGATTTAAAAGGATATGGCATGTAACATTACCGGGAATTCGGACAACAGTGGCGCTTCTTGCAATATTGTCTCTTGGAAATGTGTTAAATGCAGGATTTGACCAGATTTATAACCTTTATAATCCTCTGGTTTATTCCACAGGAGATATTATTGACACCTGGGTATACCGGGCAGGTCTGGAAAATCTTCAGTATTCATTAGCCACAACAGTTGGTTTGTTTAAATCAGTAATCAGTATGGCGTTGATTGCGCTGGGATATTGGCTGGCAGACAAGTTTACCGGGTATAAATTATTTTAGGAGGTTTGGCATGATTGAAAACAAAAGTTTGGGATCAAAGATTTTCGATGTAGTGAATGTTGTGGTCCTTATTATGATCACTTTAATCTGCATTCTTCCGGTGTGGTATGTACTGTGTGTGTCAGTCAGCAGCAGGGAAGCCGTAAATGCAGGACAGGTAGCGTTCTGGCCGGTTGGTTTTAATCTTCTTTCCTATAAAAAAATAATGGGAGAAGGTGACTTTTTTGGAGCGTTTGTTGTTTCGGTAAAAAGAGTGATTCTTGGAACAGCAGCCAGTATATTCAGTATTCTTTTGGCTGCATATCCTTTATCAAGGACAAAGAAACAATTTCCCAAAAGAGATATATTTATGTGGATTTTAGTATTTTGTATGTTGTTTAATGGCGGCACGGTTCCATGGTATATAGCAATGAAAAATTATGGTCTTATGGACAGTATATGGGGGCTGGTACTTGGCATGGGACTTCAGGTGTTTAATGTGATTCTTGCAGTAAATTTTTTTAAGAACCTTCCAGTGGAACTGGAGGAAGCATGTTTTGTTGATGGAGGAGGTCCCTGGACAAATTTATTATCACTTTACATACCTTTAGCAAAACCTATGGTGGCGACAATCGTTCTCTTTACGATTGTTCAATACTGGAATGAATTTTTTCAGGGAATGGTATTAAGTACAAGACAGAGCAGTTATCCATTGCAGACCTATATCCAGCAAATGGTGGTAACATTGGACTATTCTACTATGAATGTGGATCAGATTGCCCAGGCAATGAAACTGAATAATCTGTCTTTGGATGCAGCAAAAATATTTATTGCTATGATTCCGGTATTGATTGTATATCCGTTTTTGCAAAAATATTTTGTTTCGGGTATTACATTGGGGTCAGTAAAAGGATAAAGGAGGAAAAAAATGAACTTAAAAAGAATAATTTCACTGGCAGCTGCTACATCTATACTGGTAAGCTCTCTGTCCGGATGCGGGGGATCATCTGACGATGAACAGAAAACAGCAGTAAAAGAAGCGGAAAGTACTTCTAAAGAAGAATTACCCTTGGCAAAATATCCGGAAACAGTTACGGTGCATCTTGGAGGAGCGATGAATCCAAATGCCAAGATACCGGATGGTATGTCCTACGACGACAATTCCTACACAAGACTTCTGAAAGAAGACCTGAATATTGAAGTTGTGTATGACTGGGTTGCATCAAGCTCAGATTATGATGAAAAAATGAGCCTGTGCATTGGCAGTAACTCAGTTCCGGAACTTATGAATGTAAATGCTACACAGTACAGGGCGCTTTTAAAATATGACATGATTCAACCTCTGGACCAGTATTTTGATGATTACGCATCAGATGCTCTTAAGAGTTATGTGAAGTCTGGCGGGGAAGAGCTTATGAAATGTATTACAAATGAAAATGGAGAGATTATGGCAATTCCGGCACCGAATATGACAGGCGGTGTTGTCAATGAGATGTGGATTCGTCAGGACTGGCTGGATAAACTTAACTTGGAAGTTCCGAGAACATGGGATGAAATGATGGCAGTAGCCGAGGCATTTGTTACACAAGATCCGGATGGAAATGGTGAGGACGATACAATTGGTATTCTTGGACCTGCAAATACAGACCATATTAATGGTGTTGGCGATAATCAGTTTGGATTGGACCCATTGTTCAGTCACTTTAAGTCTTTTCCACAATATTGGCTTGAGGGTGAGGATGGAACCATTGAGTACGGTTCTATCCAGCCAGAAACAAAAGAGGCGTTGGAAAATATTGCAAAGCTGTATGAAAACGGTCTTATTGACCCGGAAATGCTTGTACGAAGTGACAGTAAAGAACCGCTTTTGGCAGGAAAAGTAGGAATTTTCTTTGGACCCTGGTGGAGTGGTTATACCTTTGCAGATGTGACATTATCAGGTTCTGCAGATTGGAGAGCATATTTTACACCTCTTTCCGAAGATGGAAACTACTATGCGCATATGGCTGAACCAACAAAAAAGTATGTTGTTGCAAGTAAAGAATGTAAAAATCCTGAAGCAGCATTTAAAATTATTAATTATCTGATTTCTGAGGAACAAAAGTGGGTAGAGGAAGGTGTGACTTCTACAGAAATGGGGACAGCAGATTTCTATCCATTATATAATGGGTATGATAATGCAGATGAGATTGAAGTTTCTTATGAAATCCTGACAAGTTATCTTGCAGGAGAGATTACCATAGAAGATGTAGATTTTTCAACACACAAATTGTTAAAAAGCGATATGGAAGCTATTAAAGAATTGAAAAAAGAGCCTTATGATGATTTTAGTCTGGATAAATGGAATCTGGACAGTGAGCTTGCAAAGGGCAATCTTCCAAGACTTGTGGCTATTATGATCGGCGGTGCGTCACTTGTCAAAGAATATGTGCCTGTCTACAGTAAGTATAATGGACAGACGGAAACTATGGAATCAAAGTGGGCAAATCTGAAGAAAATGGAAGAAGAAACATTTGCAAAAATCATTATGGGTAAAGCAGACATTAGTGAATTTGACACTTTTGTTGAGAACTGGAAGAGCCAGGGAGGGGACCAGATTCTTAACGAAATCAGCAAAGAATTAGGAAAATAATAAAATAGCGGCTGACAGCTGGAAGAAAAGTCATTTTGTGTAAATTCTGACAATGCCAGCCGCTGCCATTAGGTGTGGAGTATGACAGTGAAAGAAAAAAAAGTGGTATATGGGCTGATTGGATTTGGCGGAATGGGAAAATGGCATACGGAAATCCTTGCCAATGTGCCTGAAATTCAATTAGCCGGAATTTATGACATTAATGAAGAAAAACGAAATAAAGCGGCTAAAATGGGATTCCATGTATATGAATCAGAACAGGAAATTCTGGACGCCCCGGATATTGATGTTATTCTGATAGCAACTCCCAATGACAGCCATAAACCTATTGCAATTAAAGCGATGCTTGCAGGAAAAAATGTTATTTCTGAAAAACCGGTAACAATATCTGTTGCGGATTTGGGGGAAATGGAAGAGGCAGCCAGAAAAACCGGGAAATTGCTTACAGTTCATCAGAACAGACGGTGGGATGAAGATTTTCTTATGGTACGCAAAGTAATGGAAGAACATACACTAGGTCATGTGTTTCGGATTGAAAGCCGTGTCCATGGTTCAAGGGGAATTCCGGGCGACTGGAGAAAAGAAAAAAAACATGGAGGCGGAATGGTTCTGGATTGGGGAGTTCATCTTTTGGACCAGATTCTTTGTATAACTGGAAAGAGAAAATTGCTGACAGTATACGCTTCTCTTACTTATATCACCAATCAGGAAGTGGATGATGGATTTACAGTGCTTCTGAAATTTGAAGGGAATATGGAAGTATTGGTGGAGGTAGGAACAAACAATTTTGCAGCTCTTCCGAGATGGTATGTTCTGGGTGAAAATGGTTCCATGGTCATAGAAGATTGGGATTTAAATGGAAAAATTGTCAGAATAACAGGAAAAACAGAAGGCGCTGTTGTGCCTGTCCGAACGGCGGCAGGTCTGACTAAAACCATGGCGCCAAGAAGAGAAGATACAATTGTAACTGAGGAATTACCAAAGGTTTCCGGGGATATTGGAGATTTTCATAGAAATGTGGCAGCAGTTTTGCAGGACAAAGCAAAGCCGGAGGTTAAGCTTCCGCAAGTAATGCGGGTAATGAGATTAATGGAAGCCATATTTAAATCCGCAGAGCAAAATGAGGTAATTGGTTTTACAGATTCAATTTAACTATATTGGGTTTCCAAAAGGAGGAAAGTGTAAATGAAACAAATTAAAATAGGCACATGTATTCCAGGTCCAAAGGCTGAAAAATGGCTTCCGAGTTTTGTAGGAAAAGGCTTTGAAACGTTTTCAATTAATTTTCATATGTCGTTAGAAGGAACCGATCTTCAGAAGCTGGCATTAAAAACGGAAAAAATACTTGCCAGGAGCGGGTCTTCTATTAGTACGATAGGATATTATTGTAATCCAATTCAGTATACGGAACATAGAAAAACATTGGAAAATGTGATTCGTGCGGCAGAAAATTTTGGGGCGACTCATGTAAGTACATTTGCCGGAGCCTGGGAAGGAAAGCCGGTTGAAGATGCCTTTCAGGAATTTGGAAAGGTTTTTCGCGAGCTGGCAGACCTTGCTGAAGAAAAGGGAATTAAGCTGGGAATAGAAAATTGCCTTATGGATGGTACCTGGGAACATGCAACCTGTAACATTGGTTTTCATCCCAGAGCATGGGAAGCAATGTTTGAAGAGGTAAAAAGTAAGAATTTTGGACTTGAATGGGAACCAACTCATCAGATGGTACAGCTGATTGACCCTATAGAACAGTTAAGAAAGTGGTGCGGCAAAATAGTACATGTGCATGGAAAAGATGCGACAATAGACTGGGATGCAGTCAGACATGGAGGCATATCAGGTGCAGTTCCGTTTGCATGGCACAGAATGCCGGGATTCGGAGATACAAACTGGAGAGACATTATATCTATATTGAGAGCAAATGGATACGAGGATGATATCTGCATTGAGGGGTATCATGATCCTGTTTATTGTGGAGAATGGGAGATGACAGGGCAGTTACATGCGCTTCGTTATCTGAAATGGTGCAGAGGCGGAGAGTTTATAGCCGTGCCGTGGGAAAATTAATCGTTTTTATGAGGAGAGTTACTTTAAATGAAACTGGGATTTATAACATCAATTCTTGACAGCTATTCATATGAGGAAATGATAGATTTTGCATCAGAGCATGGATTTGAGTGCGTGGAAGTGGCAAGCTGGCCAAAAGAAAAGGCGGAACGGCGGTATGCAGGGGTTAGCCACATTGATGCAAAAAGAGTAAACGAGGATAGTGAATATGCAGCCTATATTATAGATTATGCCAAAAAGAAGGGGGTTGACATTTCATCCCTTGCATATTATCCGAATGTTATGGATGGAAATCTGGAAAAAAGAATGGCGGCAATAAAGCATTTAGAAAATGTGATACAGGCAAGTTCCATATTGGGTGTAAATATGGTAACTACATTTATTGGAAGGGATCAGACAAAAAATGTAGAGGATAATATGGAACTTGTAAAAGAAATCTGGCCACCCCTTATTAAACTTGCAGAGAAGAATAATGTAAAAATTGCAATTGAAAACTGTCCGATGCTCTTTGGCGCAGAACAATGGCCTGGAGGACAGAATTTAATGACAACGCCTGAAATCTGGAGAAAGGTTTTTGGAATTTTAAGCAGCGATAATTTGGGAATAAATTACGATCCATCCCATTTTATATGGCAGATGATTGATTATATTAATCCGATCTATGAGTTTAAGGATAAGATATTCCATGTTCATTATAAAGATATCAAACTGTATCCGGATAAGCTGAATGCTTGTGGTATTATGGCCTATCCTCTTAAGTTTATGCAGCCGAAAATACCTGGACTTGGAGATGTGGACTGGGGAAGATATGTCTCCGCGCTTACAGATATAGGATATAATGGGTACACATGTATTGAAATTGAAGATAAGGCATTTGAAAATTCAAAAGAGAGGATTACGGACGCCCTGCTTCTAAGCAAAAGGTATCTGGAACAATTTGTAATTTAGAGTGTTAAATAAACTGGAGGAAAAATTATGAGAAAATTAAAGGCTGGAATCGTAGGATGCGGGGGGATTGCTAATGCAAAACATCTTCCCTCAATGTTAAAAAGCGGTTTATTTGAAATAACAGCATTTTGTGACATTGTAAGACAGAGGGCTGAAGATTCAAAGAAACAATTTGGATTGCCGGATTCCAAAGTGTTTGAAAATTATAGAGAATTGCTGATGGAAGATTTGGACGTTGTCTATGTAACAACTCCAAACCGTTCACATGCAGAAATTTCTATTGCAGCAATGGAGGCCGGAAAGGATGTTATGTGTGAAAAGCCTATGGCGATAACATATGAAGAAGCAGAAAAAATGATAAAATCATCAAAAAGAACACATAAGGTTCTTAATATTGCTTATCAGAACCGTTATCGCCCGGATTCTGCATACTTACAGGAAATGTGCAAGAATGGGGAACTTGGGGAAATATACTTTGCAAAAGCACATGCGCTTCGCAGAAGGGCAGTGCCAACCTGGGGCGTCTTTTTAAATGAAGAAGAACAGGGAGGAGGCCCCTTGATTGATATAGGGACACATGCACTGGACTTGACACTTTGGATGATGAATAATTATGATGTGAAGTCTGTTACAGGAGCTTCCTTTCATAAACTGTCCAATCAGACAGAGCAGGGAAATGCTTTTGGAAACTGGGATCCGGAAAAGTTTACAGTTGAAGATTCAGCGTTTGGATTTATCCGTATGAAGAATGGAGCGGTTATAGAACTGGAAGCTTCCTGGGCGCTTAATACACTGGAAGTTGATGAAGCAAAGACAAGTTTATGCGGAACAAAGGCGGGAGCAGATATGAAGGATGGATTACGGATTAACCGGATACATCATAATGTGCCTGTGGTGGAAAAGCCTGATTTGTCAGGAAGCGGAGTAGCTTTTTTTGCAGGCAGTAATAAATCGGAAGCTGATGTGGAGCAGGAGTTGTTTTACCATATAGTAGTTGATGGGGCAGAGCAGGTAGTAAAACCCGAACAAGCGGCTGTAGTTACCCGAATTTTGGAGGCAATATACCGTTCGGCTGAAAGTGGAGAGACAATATATTTTGACTGATTTCCGTGATTTTAATCAAGGAGAGACATATGAATGAAAAACAATTGAAACACCTCTTATCAGAAATGTCGCTGAGAGAAAAAATTGGCCAGATGATACAGCTTACAGGGGTATATTTTGATGAACAGGCCGTACTTACAGGTGCGGTTGGGGAGGATTTACCGCCGGAATGGATTATTAAATATGCAGGTTCTGTTCTTGGAATGATTGGAGCAGATAAAATATACGAGGTTCAAAAAAAGTATGTGGAAGAACATCCTCACCATATTCCACTTTTATTTATGGCGGATATCATTCATGGGTGCAGAACAATTTTCCCAATTCCCTTAGGACAGGCATGTTCTTTTCATCCGGAGTTAGTGCGGAAGGCTGCCATGTCCGCAGCTTCTGAAGCATCTTCCCAGGGCATAAAAGCTACATTTTCTCCTATGATTGATGTATCCCGCGATCCAAGATGGGGGAGAATTATGGAGTCGTTCGGGGAAGATCCATATTTAAACGGAGTTATGGGCAGGGCTATGCTGGAAGGGTATCAAAAATCAGAAATTTCAAAGGATGGTTATGAAGAAAAGCATTTTTCAAGGGAAATATCAGACGATGGGATGGCAGGGTGTTTAAAGCACTTTGCAGGATATGGTGCAGTGAACGCCGGAAGAGAATATAATGATGTGGAAATATCCCAGCGTACTTTTACAGAGCAATATTTGAAGCCATTTAGGATGGCGCTTAAGGCGCGTCCAGCAATGGTCATGAGTGCCTTTAATGCCATAGATCGAAAACCTGTCAGTGGGAACAAAGAACTGCTTAAGCATGTTTTACGGGAACAGGAAGGATTTGAAGGAGTCATTATTTCCGATTGGGGATCAATTGGCCAGCTGGAAGAGCAGAGAGTGGTATCAGGGCAGAAGGAAGCCGCATATGCAGCAGCGGAGGCAGGCGTTGATATTGATATGATGAGTCCGGCCTATATGTTCTGGCTGGAGGAGCTTGTGAAAAATGGAGACTTGCCGGAAGCATTGATTGATGAATGTGTATGGAGAATTCTTGAAATGAAGAATCGTCTGGGTCTTTTTGAAAATCCATTTTCGGGAATCAAACAAAACATTGTCATATCCCCGGATGTAAAATCTACGGCGTTTCAGCTGGCATGTGAAAGTTGTGTGCTTTTAAAAAATGAAAATATTTTACCTCTAAAACATAAGGAAAAAGTTTTCTGGGTGGGGCCGTATGTAAAGTCACAAGAACTTTTAAGCAGGTGGGCAATTTTTGGAAAGCATTCAGATGTAGATACGATTCAGGAAGCTTTAAATAAAAAAGAAATCCAGGCAGAATGTATTCAGGGGTGCAGTATTCTATCAGATGAAGAGTGCAAAATATGGCAGGCAAAAGCTCCATACGTCACGGAGAAAGACTATAATACGGAGAATTTATCTTTGGATAGAATTGGAGCAGATGATACTGTTGTGATGGTTTTGGGAGAACATGAGGCTCAGTCAGGAGAGGCGGCAAGCAGAGCATTTCTTTCTCTGCCCAAGGAACAGATGGAACTGTTTGAAAGGATTACGGAGCGTACATCAAGAATTATTACAGTGATATTGACAGGCAGGCCGTTGGATTTAAGAAGAATATCAGAAAAATCCAGGGCGGTACTAATTGTCTGGAGACCAGGAACATTGGGAGCAGAGGCTATTGTCAGCCTGATATATGGTATGGAAAGTCCGTCAGGCAAACTTTCTGTCAGCATTCCATGGTGTGTAGGGCAAGTTCCAATTAGCTATTGGGATATGACTACAGGGCATTTATTTTCCAAAAGTAACCCGGATGATCGCTTTGTCAGCAGGTATATGGATATCCCCAATACGCCGTTGTATCCATTTGGATATGGACTGACATATACAAGTTTTGAGATTTCAGATTTTCACGTATATGCGGCGGAAAATGAAAATGTATGTGTTTCCTGTAAAGTAGAAAATACAGGAGCGGTTCCAGGGGCAGAAGTAATTCAGTGTTATGCTGAGACAATATGTGCGCCGGTTGTACGTCCGGCAAAGGAATTAATTCGATTTAAAAAGGTATTTTTGAAACCAGGAGAGAAGATAGGTGTAAACTTTACCGTAGGGTGTGAAAAATTTTCTTTTTATGGAAAAAATATGGAAAGAATTAACAGGGGATTTCAGGTACGGATTATTATTGGGAACAGCAGCAGTAATGAGGCGGATAGTTGCGTGATACAGCTTTAATGGACTTAGTCAGTACAAGAATTATATTAAAAAATTTCAGGAATACATAAAAGTGTTCCTGAAATTTTTTATATTCCCAAGTTATTATATTTATGCCAGAGTATATTTGAAAATTAAAGGCCAGGCTATAATGAAAAATGGGTAGAGTATTTTAAAACTGCAGACATTGATATTTATACTTGCAGGTATTATACTAATAAAAACAGGCGTATAAGCTAGCTGTGTTCATTACAGGTTGTTTATGTCTGTTATAGGTATTGAAAATGTTTATTGATATACAGGAGGTTGTTGATTGCAAAAGCTGTTACTTCTTGAAGACGATATCAGTCTGATTGACGGTCTGACTTATTCTCTAAGGAAAAATGGATTTGAAATAGAGGTTGCAAGAACTATAAAGGAGGCCGAAAAGCTGGTTATAGAAAATACTGGTTTTGACCTCTTTCTTTTTGATGTAACATTGCCGGATGGAAATGGAATTACATTGTGTGAGAAGCTCCGGGGTTCCGGTAATCAGATTCCAATTATATTCCTGACGGCATCCGATGAGGAAACCAGTGTGATTCGGGGATTAGATTGTGGGGGAGATGACTATATTACAAAACCCTTTAAGCTGGGAGAGTTGTGTTCCCGCATCCGGGCCCTGTTACGCCGAAGTAACCGTGAAATTACCGGGGATATTTTGCAGTCAGGAGATTTGCTGATAAATCTTGTGGAAGGCAAAGTATCTCTTGGGGGAGAGCCTTTGGAGTTTACCGGGGCAGAGTACAGACTTTTATGCCTGTTTTTGAAAAACAGCGGAAGAGTTCTCACACGCAATACGATTTTGGACAGGTTGTGGGATGGGAGCGGGAGTTTTGTGGATGATAATACTCTGTCTGTATATATACACCGTCTCCGTGAAAAATTGGAGAAAAATCCGTCGAAACCAGAACACCTGAAAACAATTCGCGGGTTTGGTTATCAGTGGAAGGAGTGAGTTGGATTGAAGTTTCTATATGAAAAACAGACACGGAGGTTTTATTTGTTTCTTGCAGGGACACTTGCGATACAAATCTGTATGTTGGGAGTCTGCAGTATTTTTCAGGCATGGGATATTCGGAGGATGATGGTAAAACGTGAGCTTGCAGCAGCTTCTTATTTGCTGGAACAGGATATTGCGCCTGCATTAGTGGCATCTGCCCTAAGCCATACGGAGGTGACGGAAGAAGGGGGAGAGCTGCTTAAAATAATTGGGCATACAGAACATACACAGAGTTATTTATTATTGCTTATGGAACAGATGTCGGTTCCATTTTTTTTACTATTGTTGTCAGCAGGGGTAATATTTGCAGCAGTTATACTGACCGGAGCAGCCATTTTTCTTCAAAACAGAGAGAAGTTTTATGAAAATGCAGGAAAGGTGATCACAAAATATGCTGAAAATCAATTTGAGGTTCATTTGCCACAAGGAGAGACAGGCGCAGTTTATCAGCTGTTTGGAGGCATTGAACAGCTTGCATATTCTCTGCAGGCCAAAAGCGAGATGGAGTATAAAGCAAAAATATTTTTAAGAGATATGATATCCAATATCTCCCACCAGCTAAAAACGCCTTTGGCAGCGCTTAGCATGTATATGGAAATTATTATGGAAGAACCGGGAAATGAAGAGACAGTGAGAAGCTTTTCCCGGAAATCGGTGCAGTCTTTAGGCCGGATGAATCAGCTTGTCCAGTCTTTACTTAAAATGGCGCGGCTTAATACAGGGAATATTATTTTTGAAAAACGGAAATGTCCGGTATTAGAAGTTGTAGAACAGGCGGTGGAGGATCTGCTGGAGCGTGCAGAGAGTGAAGACAAAAAAATTCTGTTGACAGGACAGAGGGATGAAAAAATGTTCTGTGATCAGGAGTGGACAACGGAGGCAGTGGGAAATCTTGTGAAGAACGCTTTGGACCATACAAAAGAAGGGGGTGTTATTCAGGTATCCTGGGAAGGGACGCCGGCAGTTTTCCGTCTCACAGTGGAGGATAACGGGTGTGGAATTGCGGAGGAAGATATCCATCACATTTTCAAACAATTTTACCGAAGCAGAACATCTGGTGACAGACAGGGGGCAGGGCTGGGACTTTCTCTGGCAAAAATAATTGTTGAAGGTCAGGGAGGAAATCTGTCCGTAGAAAGCAGTCCTGGGGAAGGAAGTATATTTCGGATGACTTTCCTTACGGATTTGTAAGCTTTCATTCACCGGAATGTAAGATACAGGTGCTATGATTTCTTTGTAATAAAAAAGAAAGGCAGGCATAAGAAATGGAAATATTAAAGGTGGAAAATCTGGTAAAGGTTTATGGATTAGGAGAAGCCCTGGTGGAAGCATTAAAAGGGGTGTCCTTTTCCATGCAAAGGGGAGAATTTGGCGTTGTTGTAGGGGCATCCGGTTCCGGAAAAAGTACGCTTCTAAATTGTATTGGCGGGCTTGATGATGCAAATGAAGGAAAAGTATTTATAAATGGAAGGGACCTGTATGCGATGGGAGAAAATGAAAGAACAATTTTCCGTAGGCAGAATATTGGATTTATCTTTCAGTCCTTTCACCTAATTCCGGAGCTTGATGTAGAGCAGAATATGATTTTCCCGCTTCTTCTGGATTATAAAAAGCCGGATCAGAAACAGGTAGATGAGATGCTGGAGGTACTTGGACTTACCGGCAGGCGGAAGCATTTGCCAGGACAATTATCCGGCGGACAACAGCAGAGGGTGGCGATTGGCCGGGCGCTTATTACCCACCCGGCCCTTGTACTTGCTGACGAACCAACAGGAAATCTTGACTCAAAGAGCAGTCAGGATGTTATGGATCTTTTGTGCAGGGCGTCCCGGCACTACCAGCAGACCGTTTTGATGATTACACATAATATGAATCTTACCGCATCGGCAGACCGGGTGTTCAGGGTTACAGATGGAAATCTGAAGGAACTGGGGGTGCAGTAGAATGAAACATTATCTCGAACTAATCAAAATTTCAGCAAAACAGCACAGGAAACAGAATCGGATGACCAGACTTTGCATCGTGCTTGCAGTATTTCTTGTGACGGTAATCTTTGGAATGGCGGATATGGAGATGCGTTCCCAGCTGATGCAGGCAAAGAAAACAGATGGAAGCTGGCAGGCGGCATTTATAATAGATGAAGAGAAGGGGGCTCTTTTAAGCGCCCGGCCGGAGGTGAAAAATATTGCACGGTATGGGACGTTGAATTATTATTTAAAAGACGGATACCAGATGAAAGGGATTGAAACCGGAGTCGGAGGATTTGATAAAGAATTTCAGGAGATGGTCCCTGATGCGAAAATTATGGAAGGGACGTTTCCGGAAACTGCAAAAGAGATTGTGGTCAATGAGAATATAAAAGCCCGGCTGGGAGTGCAGATTGGGGACAGCATTGACATGACCCTTCCTCAAGGGGATACGATGCGGTATCGCATTACAGGAATTGCAAAGAATACGGCGCTTACAGCTGAACTGGATGCTTTCTGCGTTTTTCTCAACGTGGATGGATTTTTGGAGCTGTATTCTAAAGAAACCGGGGCATCCCAGGAAATGCTTTATTATGTAGAGTTTCGGCAATTTTGTAATATCCAGAAGGCAATTGGCGAGATAAGCGGACAGCTTGGCCTTTTGCCGGATCAGGTACGGCAGAATGCAAAGGTTCTCATGCTGATGTTTCAGAGCAGGGATTCTTATATGAAAAAGTTTTACCTTGTGGCAGCAGTTCTGGCTGTATTAGTAATGATAGCGGGAATTTTTATGATTACGGCAAGCATGAATAGCAATATTGCACGACGGACAGAATTTTTTGGAATGATGCGCTGTCTTGGAGCAACCAGAAAGCAGGTTATCCGGTTTGTGCAAAGGGAAGCGCTTTGTTGGTGTAAGGCTGCGATACCATTTGGTTTACTGGCGGGTATTATTGTGGTATGGTTACTATGTGGAATGTTGCGGTATTTGAGCCCTGGACTTTTTGAAGGGCTTCCGGTATTTGGAATCAGTTTTCCGGGGATAGCAGCTGGGGCATTTGTAGGATTTATTACAGTTTTTTTGTCAGCAGGATCCCCTGCAAAACGGGCATCCAGGGTATCGCCGCTGACAGCAGTTTCCGGAAACGCAGGAACGGTGCAGGCAGTGAAAAAAACAGCAAATACCCGATTTTTTAAGATCGATACCGCACTGGGAGTCCACCGGGCTTTGGGCAGTAAGAAAAATCTTTTCCTGATTACAGGTTCCTTTGCGTTTAGTATCATTCTGTTTCTTGCATTTAGCACAGCAATTGATTTTATGCACCATGCGGTTACACCTCTTCGCCCGTCTGCTCCTGATATTTATATATATAGAAAAGACAATTTAAATCAGATCCCTTCAGAGCTTACAGATGAATTAAAAGAATATCCGGGAGTAAAACGTGTATTTGGCCGGAGCTATGCAGAGCTTGAACAGTCGTCAGAGGGAAGGAAGATAATTGTAATTTCCTATGACGAACAACAGTTTCAATGGGAAAAGGGTTCTATGATAGAGGGAAGTCTTCAGGATGCAATAGACGGGAAAGGTGCGCTTTCTGTGTACAGGGAAGGGAATACGCTGGCTGCCGGAAGCGATATCACATTATTAGTAAATGGAAAAAAACAGAAGGTTTCTGTAACCGGAGTTGTGAAAAATGTTCCATACAATAATTTGGGCGGTACAACGGATATGATAATATGTTCAGAGGAATTGTTTAAGGGACTGACAGGAGAAGAAAATTATTCAGTGCTTGATGTACAGCTATGCGGAGATGTAACGGACTTGCAGGTACAGGATATACGCAGAAGGATGGAACAGGCATGTGAGACAGATATTTCATTTTCTGATAAACGGATTAAAAACCAGGAGGTAAAAGGGGCAAGTTATTCCATGTCAGTTTTTTTGTATGGATTTCTGGCTGTGATAGCTTTGATTGGATTTTTTAATATGATTAACAACATTGCTATGAGTGTGTCGGCGCGGATGAGAGAATATGGTGCAATGCGTGCGATTGGGATGAGTATCCAACAATTAATACGGATGGTATTTGGTGAGACAATGACATATACGGTTTTTGGACTTATCATTGGTTGTGGTGTTGGATTGCCTCTTAACAGACTTTTGTTCCAGTATCTTGTGACTTCCAGGTGGGGGGACGGATGGCGCGTTCCAGGGTGGGAGTTGCTTATAATTATTGCCATTATGTTATGTTCCATAGGTCTGTCTGTATTGGGTCCGGCAAAACAGATTAGGAGAATGACGGTAGTGGATACAATTAACCGGGATTAAAGAAGCAGAGGAAAGGTTAAATGAAATTAATTTGCAATTATATGGAGGATGTTTTTTTACGACACGCATTAAATACTTTGACCCAAAAAACATTTGGATTTAATTTTGAGGACTGGGTGGTCAACGGATGTTTTGAAGGTGACTATATCCCATATTCATTTATGGAAGACGGGAAAATATTGTCAAACGCTTCAGCTAACAGGATGTGTTTTATGCAAAACGGCATTCGGAGGAATTATATACAGATTGGAACGGTGATGACAGATGAAGCATATAGAAATAAGGGGCTTGCCAGAAAATTGGTTGAGCAGATAATAAAAGAATTTGAAAGCAGATGTGACGGGATATATTTATTTGGAGACATCAGCGCTCTGGACTTTTACCGGAAATTGGGTTTTGAAGAGGGGTGGCAGCACCAGTATGTTCTAAAAACAGATTATATCCCTAAATTGAGAAACGGGGCTCTTTTTCGACCGGTGGACAAAAAGGATGCGCAGATAAAACTGAATTATATTGATGCAGTACGAAACAGCGCCGTAAATTCGTCTTTGGAACAGATAAATAAATATGGGCTGCAGATGTTTTATACATGGGATTTGTCAGATCTGTACTATGCAGATGACATTGATTGTTTTGCTGTTATAGAGATGTGGGACGACACCCTGATGCTGCAGAGTGTTATATGTAAAGAGCATCTTTCGCTGGAAGAAATAATCGGCCGCATTAATATGGAATACTGTTGTCTGAAGCTTGGCTTTACCCCCTGCGCAGGGGATGCAGGTATGTTTGAAGCTTATGTTTATGATGGAGGAGAGGATTACCGCATGTTTTACAGGGGAAAGGAATTGGAAAGCATCAAAAAAGAGAAGCTGTTTTTTCCCCAGATGTCACACGCGTAGCAGCATGATTACAGCATTTCGTCCAGTCATAACAGACAAACTTTCGGTTCTGGCGCTTGGAATATGGAGGATAAAAATGCGGTGATTTAAGGGGAGATAAGGAACATGGAGAATGTATTAAAGCTTTTTGATAAGGAGACGGAAGATTGGTTTCAAGGTACATTAGGAGAGCCGACTCCGGTACAAAAGGAAGCCTGGCCGCTGATAGCCGGAGGACATCATGTGCTTGTATCAGCGCCTACGGGTACCGGAAAAACATTGTCTGCTTTCCTTATTTTTCTTGACCGGATGAAACGACAGGCACGGGAGGGAAAATTAAAAAGGGAATTACAGCTGATTTATGTATCACCTTTAAAGTCCTTGGCAGCAGATATCCGTGAAAATTTAAAACGTCCTCTATTGGGAATTGGGGCAGAAGAAGAAATTATAACAGGAATCCGGACAGGGGATACGCCTGCAAGAGAGCGGCAGAGGATGATAAAGAATCCCCCCCATATTCTGATTATTACACCGGAATCCTTGTATCTGATGCTTACCAGTAAAACAGGACAAAACATTCTTGCAACGGCAAAAGCTGTAATATTAGATGAACTTCATGTTCTGATTGATACAAAAAGGGGAGCGCATTTAATGCTTTCTCTGGCACGGCTTGATTTTTTGTGCAAAAAACCATTACAGAGAATTGGGCTATCCGCAACCATTGAACCGTTAAAGACAGCGGCCGGGTATCTGGCCCCGGAAGAAGTAAAAATTGCCGCACCTGTAATACAAAAACAGGTGCGGCTTGAAATACTTAGTCCCTATGCTGACAATACCAAAGGAAGAAGAAAGGATCCTGTATGGGAGGAGCTTGGCGCCCTTGTATTCCGGTACTGTCAGAGAGGGCGCAGCGTAATTGCTTTTGTGGAAGGAAGGAGATATGCTGAAAAGCTTGCATATTATGTAAATGTCCTGGGAGGAGAAGGCTTTGCCAGGGTCCATCATGGAAGTCTTTCCAGAGAGCAAAGAGATGAAACAGAACAGGCCTTGCGGGAAGGGAGCCTTAGGCTTCTTTGCGCCACGTCCTCTATGGAATTGGGCATTGATGTGGGGGAGATTGACCAGGTGCTACAGGTTGGCTGTCCCCGGACAATTTCAGGCACAATGCAAAGGCTGGGACGTGCCGGGCATAATCCGGGAAGGACCAGCGTTATGTATCTTTTCCCAAGAACGGCGGCAGAGTGTGTATCCTGCGGCATAATGGCGGAGCTTGTGAGAAAAGGGCAGATAGAACATTCAAACCCGCCTGTGGAGTGTCTGGATGTGCTTGCCCAGCATCTGGTATCCATGGCAGCCTTCCGAAGTTACCAAATAGATGAAGTTATGGAAGTTCTGCCAAGGGCCTGGCCCTTCCGCAATGTGACGAGAGAGGATGTAAAACAGGTTCTTGGTATGCTGGCAGGGGATTATGAGCATAGCAGGGATATTCCGGCACGTCCGCGTATTTTATATGACAGGATAAATGAGAAAGTGGAGGGGGACGGATATGGCAGAATGCTGGCCATTTCCGCCGGCGGTACGATTCCTGATAAAGGTTTGTATTCTGTAAAGACGGAAGACGGAGTAAAGCTTGGGGAAGTAGATGAAGAATTTGTATATGAATCCCGGAAGGGGGACCGTTTTATATTAGGTTCCTTTGCGTGGAGAATTTTGAATATCAGCCGGGATACGGTGGTTGTATCCCAGACAGCTACGGAGGGAGCCAGACTTCCCTTTTGGAAAGGGGAGATAAAGGGAAGGGATAAAAGAACAGGAGAAGAATTTGGGAAAATTTTTCACAGTCTGCAGAAAGCATATGAGGATAAAACCCTTTCAGAGGCATTGGCAGGGCTTGGGCTTGATGAAGCAGCAGTGAAATTATCTTCCGGTTATCTGGAGCGGCAGATTAAGGCGGTGGGAGGATTGCCGGATGATAAGACGATTATTGCTGAATATTTTAAGGATTCTTCAGGAAACAGCCAGTTAATGGTGCATTCCGTTTTTGGAAAAAGGATCAATGGGCCCCTGTCCCTTCTTGTGGCCCAGGCAGTAAGGGAGCAGCTTGATATAGAGATTGGAAGTGTGGATGAGGAAGAGGGATTTTTGCTGTATTCTTATGGAAACAGGCCTCTTCCTGAAAAAGCGCTTTATATGGTAAACCCGGATACCTGTATCAGACAGCTGGAAATCCTGTTGCCTGCCACTTCCGTTTTTAATATGGCGTTCCGCTATAACAGCGGTCGTGCGTTAATGATGGGAGTCAGAAAAAACGGACGATTTCCTCTTTGGATGCAGAGGCTAAGAAGCGCTGAAATGTTGGAGCAGGTGGTTAGGGAAAAAGAGCATCCTCTGATACGTGAAACAAGACGGGAATGTATGCAGGAGCTTTGGGACGCGGAAGGTGTCAGGAAACTTTTATATGATATAGCCTCCGGTGTGATTAAGGTCAGAGAGGTATATTCTGATGTGCCCTCTCCCATGTCTCTTCCTTTGCAGTGGGGACAGGAAGCAGCGGTTATGTATGACTATTCCCCTACGCCCCGTGGAATTTATGGAGCGGTGGAAGAAGCGTTAAAGCAGGAAAAAGAAATTATACAACCGGGCAGTCAGGAGCTTAAGCAGGTGCAGGAAAGAAACCGGCTTCCTGAAAATGAGAATCAGCTGCATTCCCTTTTAATGATGGAAGGGGACCTGGCGGCAGGAGATTTGGATGTACCAATAGAATGGCTTGAAATCCTTGCAAAAGAGGGAAGAGTTAGTTATCTGGAACAGGGATTATGGATTGCGGCCGAACAAAGGGAAGAGTATTTGGCAGCTTTAATGGAAAGTGAAGAACAGCAGAAGCAGGGAGAAAATGAGGGCAGAAAAGAACAGCTTCATGTTGTAAGGCGTATGCTGCGCTACAGAGGAGGGGCAACCGCGTTACAGACGGCGGAGCGTTATGGATGGAGTCTTTTGACAGCAGAGAAGATTCTGGATGAATTGTGCAGCCGAAAGGAAGCAGTAAAGCAGGAAGACAGATATTATCACGCAGAATTATACCGCCGTGCAAGAATAAGAACTATGAAACACCGCCGGGAAGAAATAAGCACCTGTCCCGGAGAAAATTATGCAGCGATGCTTTATTCTAGCGTCGAATCGGGAGCTCCACCGGAGGAAACGCTGCAAAATATATTAAAGCAGTTTGCCGGAACGGTTTTTCCTGCCTCTTTTTGGGAAGGAGTGTTTTTGCCCGGACGGGTGAACCGTTACCGGGAAAATATGCTGGATGCCTTTCTTGCAGAAGGGGAATTATTCTGGCATATGGAAGGAAAAGGCGGGGTCCGGTTTGATTACCAGGATAGAATTGACTGGGAAACTGACTGGAAAATCCAGACAGAAGAACTTACCGAAAAAGAGCAAATTATATATGAGGCCCTTTTAAAACGTGGAGCAAGTTTTATGCAGTCACTAAATGGACTGCTTATGGGGGAATCCCCTTACGATACACTGCTATCCCTACTGGAAAAAGGACTGGTATATGCGGACAGCTTTCTTCCTGTCCGTCAATGGCTCAATAAGGAAAAAACAAAGAAAGCCACCACAAGACAGCGTGTGAATATGAAGGTTAAGGCGCTCCATGCAGGAAGGTGGGACGTGGTAAGGCCGGTAAAGGAATTATCCATAGAAGAAAGGCTGGAAAACTGTTTTAAACAGTATTTGATTCTTTGCAGGGAAACGGCGTTTGCCTGTGGGATTCCATGGCAGGAAGCCTTATCGATTCTTCGTATATGGGAGTATACGGGACAGGCCCGGAGAGGGTATTTCATAGAGGGGCTTTCCGGCGCGCAGTTTATCAGAGGCAAAGACTATGTATCAGTGGTGGGAAGGCTTGGCAGCCCGGAAAAGAAACTGGTTTGGATAAATGCGGCAGACCCGGCGCAATGCTGGGGAAAAATACTGCCCCATAAAAAGGAAAGGAATTTTATGAATGTTCCGGGAACTGCTGTGGCATGTTTTGGCGGCGTTCCCGTTGCGGTAATGGAAAAACAGGGAAAGGTATTGCGCGTTTTTGAACCAGAGCGGCTGGAAGAGAGCCTTAAGGCTTTTGCAGAGGAATACAAAAGAGGTAAAATTTTTCCTTCTTTAAAAAGGATTCCGGTGAAAGAGTATCCTGACTGGGCCAAAGAAGCGCTGGAAATGGCAGGTTTTTTTAAAGATATAAAGGATTACGTGCTATACAAATAAGTTTTGCATGAAAAGTTTACTTCGGGACTTTATTTCCATAGATTGACTGCTACAGAAATATTGTGTTATTCTTTTAAAGGATGGTGGCGCAGGAACAAAAGGAAAAGATGAAATTATGGAGACAATCAAAAGAATAATAGCAGGAATTGCAGTAGGGGCAATATTGGTTTTTTGTTATAACGTATTTGGAAAATATCATAAGGACGTAGTGAATGAAACATACATCAGTAAAAATGATTCAAGCGTCAGAATTGAATTAACCGATAAAACGGTAGATGTTACCAATTATAGTGAGAAATATGATGTCGAGTTTTTGGCATATACATATACAGTTGCATATCTTCATGTTGGGAAAAAAACATATGAAGGGTCGTATAGCATGCCTGCCAAAGGCTTTAGGAAAGAACTTTGGGTAAGCTTTGAAGATAACGGTGAGTGTCATAGAATACCTGAAGGAAGCTCCTGGGATAAACTAGATGAGTATTTTTATGTGAAAGGAAACAGACTGATATTGAAGGATCCGGACAGAATTTATACAAGAGGAAGCATTTTTGAAGATAATGATACTTTTTACAGAAAAACATGGTGGAATACATGGGGGAAAAAATTATTAATTCTTCTTTTTGTTATCTTTCTTATTTGGCTATTCAGAATCCCTGAATTAATAAAAAGTAAAAAATGCCGGGAGGAGACTATAAATAGCTTTAAAGATCTAAGGAAAGAGTATAGAGAAGAGATGAAGGAAATTAAGGAAGACAGCAAAAGAGAACAAGAAGAATATAAAAATATGATGAAAGAAGGGGTGCAGGAAGGGATGAAGGAAATCAAGGAAGGGATTAGCCAATTTAAAGATGATATGAAAGAAATCAAGGAAAATGTTAAAAAATATAAAGAAGAAAATAAAAAAGATAAATAATTGTAACCAAAGGAGAAAGAAAATATGCCTGATATGTTAGTTAAGCTGTATCGTCTGCCGCCTATAGATAAAGAGCAGATGAAAAAGGAGAATTATGAGATAAAAAGAGCAATGGCGCCGGATAAGTTTCAGGTGGTGGAATGGGTAAAGCAGCATTCGGGAATATATGCGGCTGGAGAATGTGATGTGAGTTTTTCACACACACCCATATCTTGTTTTATTGCCACCAGAGGCGATAAAATTATTGGCTATGCCTGTTATGACGCCACAGCCCCGGATTTTTTTGGCCCTACAAAGGTTCTGGAACAGGAGCAGGGAAAAGGAATTGGAAAACAGCTTTTGCTTGCCAGCTTATGGGCAATGAGGGAGGAAGGGTACGGTTATGCAGTTATTGGAGATGTAGGACCGGTCAGCTTTTATGAAAAGTGTGTGGACGCTATGGTTATACCGGATTCCAGTCCCGGCGTCTATCAGGACTTTTTGGGGCGACTTACTGGTCAGGAAGAGTAATTACAAATATGGAGCCTCCCCCAGGAGCGTCTTTAACCAAAAGGCTGCCCCGGTGGGCGTTTACAATTTCAGATGCAATGGATAATCCCAGCCCGAAGTGCCCTTTAGCGCTTCGGGATTTTTCTGCCCGGTAAAAACGGTCAAAGATTTTTTCTTTATCTTTCTCAGAAATTCCAATCCCATTATCTTTTACTGAAATTACAAAACTTCCCTTTTCAAAGGCCCCCTTTTTATAAGACAGAGATAAATTAATTTTACCCTTTTCAGGGGTGTAGCTGATGGCATTGTGCAGGAGTATGGATACTGCCTGGATGACGCGGTCAGGGTCACAACAGCACAGAGGCAGGATATTTTCCGGAAGTTCCATGGAAAGGAAGAGAGATTTTTCTTTAGCAAGAGGTTCAAAGGATTCATAAACATTCATTAACAGAGTATCCAATTCCGTCTCTCTTTTACGGATGGAAAAGCGATGATTGTCAGAGCTGGTTAGGGTGAGCATATCATTGATTAAGGAGGACATGCGTAAGCTCTCCTGTCTGATGATTTTTATAAATTTTTCCTGCTGGTCAAAGTCTCTGTTGTGGCAGCACTCCACAGAAGAGAGTATGACAGACAGGGGAGTGCGGAGTTCATGGGAGGCGGAAGCGATAAACTGGTTTTGCTTTTGCTGGTTTTCCCAAATAGGCTTTAACAATTTTCCTGTAAAAATAAAAGAAAAAAGGAAAAGCAGGAAAATTGCTGCCAAATCTATTGCCAGAAAGCGGATTCTCTGACTAAATATCTGTTTTTCCAATAGCTCTAAAGAGGAAAGTACAATTATTTGCAGCAGGGAGGAATTTTTTTTGATATTGATAACAGAGCTGTAGTAATCTTCTCCTGTTGACGGGGAAGAAAAAAGATATTCTGTATGGTAGGAAACATAAGGGGAGAAAGGAACTTTTTCTGCAAGCGCCTGCAGGGAAAACATATTTTGATAGGCATCAAGGCTTTCCTGCATAAGTGTTTTCCGGGAGGCGTCTGCAGCATTGGAAATGTTGTTATATAAAAAAGGAATATTGTTGTCAAGGGCGAAAAAAGTGTAATTTCCCTGCGCTTCCATTTTAGAAAGCCATTCCATGGAAACCACATATTGCTCCTCTAAATTGGAGGTTATGGTATTAATATCATTTTTAAAGGACTGATATTGGTTTTCGTACAAATTCTTTTCCGATATATAGAGATAACACAGAGACATAACAATCATAATGGCGACTGTGATTCCGGCACATAAAAGGGTAAGCTGCAAATGTATTTTTTTATACATAGTGGTTCTCCGAAAACTTTTATTTTATATCTTTGCATTCATAAGAAGTTTATTATGAATCCTGCACGTCATACAGGCGGTAGCCAATGCCACGGATGGTTTTTATCTGCAGGCGGCTTCCGACACCTTTTATGCGTCTTCTTAAAAAATGGATATAATTATCCAGATTACCGTCTTCCACATCGCTGTCAGGTCCCCAGACTTTAAGAAGGAGAAGGCTTCTGGATAAGGTCTGGTTTTTACGACGGAGAAAAGTTTCCAATAAAGCGGCTTCCCGTTTGGAAAGGGTACATTTTCCTTCAGGCCCCACAAGGCGGCATTCCCGGATATGCCATGTGATATCGGATATTGGGAGAATATCATCATTGTTAATACCGGAGGGGCGTCTGGTAATACAGCGAATCCGGGCAAGAAGCTCTTCTATTGCAAATGGTTTAACCAGATAATCATCAGCGCCCAGGTCAAGGCCCGTTACTTTATCTGAAAGGGTTCCAAGGGCAGTAAGAAAAATAACAGGTGTCATTATACCTTTTTTACGAAGGGCAGTAAGAACTTCTGTGCCGTCCATGTTGGGAAGCATCCTGTCCAACAGGATAATATCATGTATATTTTGTTCACCATAGTAAAAGGCTTCTTCCCCGTCATAGCAGGAGTCAACGGTAAAGCCTTCCAACTCCAATTGTATAGTAAGGGTCTGGTTAAGCTGTTCATCATCTTCAGCAAGTAAAATTCTCATAGTTTTGTTCCTTTTCTGGCATTATAGACCATTGTAACATGAATTTGTCTAAAAATCCTCTAATATGTTAAGATTAATATGAAAATTTATTGCGACTGTTCTTTTTTAGAGAAAACTTAGAGATTTCTCTGTTATGATGTTTCAAAATTAACAGGGAGGAAAAAGTTATGAAAATCAAAGCTGTAATTATTCTATGTGCCATATCTCTTATAGCAGTGACAGGGTGTGGAGAGAAGACAGAGGAGCCTGTGACGGTGGTGGATGTTGAGAAAACAGATTTAGGAAAAGAGCAGGCACCCGAAGGAGAAAACGAAAGGGAAGAAGAGGACTCCTTAAAAGAAGAAGGGACGGATAAGAAGGAGGATGCTGAATCAGAAAATGGAAATGCTGTAAAGGAAACTATAGAAAAACTGGAAGGAACGGTTAAGAGCATAGGGGACGCAAGTGTTGTAATCAGCAAAGTTTTTACAAAAGAGGAGGACGGAAATTTGGCCATCTTGCCAGCAGAAGGCAGTGAAGATGAGGTACTGATTACGGTTAATTTTTCCGAAAATACAAAGTTTGAACTACATACGGTAAAGAACAATGGCATTAACGGCGATTCAGATGTTACAAAAACAGAAGCTTCTTTTTCCGATTTAAAGGAACAGGAGAACATTATATTATCGGGGCACTATATAACCCCGGATAAGGAGTTTGTAGCTGATGGTGTGGTTATATATAATTTTGTATAAAGATGCTTTTGGATGAAAAAAGTTTATATTTAGAGAAAATTTGAAACAGGAGGAGTAAGGTTATGAAAAAAAAGTTTACTGCGGCCTTATGTGCAGCTTCTTTACTGATACTGTCACTTTCAGGATGCGGACCTAAACTGGCGGACAATAACACGCAAAGCGTGCAGAAAAATGAAGGGGAAAACAGTGTCGGAGGAAAGAAGGAGGGACAGGAGCCTGTCGATTCGGAGGGACAGAAAAGTTCAGAGGAAAACACAGCTATGGGAAGGTATGTGGAAAGCGCTGTGGATATGTCCGAATATTGCGCAAGTTCTTTTAGAATTACCAGGCTGCAGGATGGCACGCTGGTAATACCGGATCGCTATAACGGAAAGATCGTATCAAAGGATAATGGAGTAACCTGGCAACAGGAAGAGATGGAATGGCTTACGGAAATTGCTGTGAAGAAGGAGTCTTATATCGCCTCCATTTCCTGTGGAACAGATGGCAGCTTTGGAGTAATTTATGAGGATGGCAGTAAGGGGGAAGAAACCGGAGAAGAGAATGAGACGGATGATGGTAAAATGGATATGGAAGGGCTTATTGTAAGGCCGGACGGCACACAGATTCCTTTTCAGATTCCGGTTGCGGAAGAAGATGTCTGGATTTGCAATATAGGGTTCTCAGATTCGGGAAGAGCTTTTGTAACAACCCTGGGGAGAAATATATATGAAGTAAAAGAAGACGGAAGCAGTGAAAAGTTTCTTACTGTTAATAATGGCAGGCCACAGCACATTGAATTTGTGGGCAATGTGATGGTGA
Source organism: uncultured bacterium (assembly GCA_947381965.1). GTDB lineage: Bacteria > Bacillota > Clostridia > Lachnospirales > Lachnospiraceae > Suilimivivens. The sequence goes on along the minus strand of CANCXX010000019.1, from coordinate 48,920 downwards.
TGGACGGCGAGAATCAGGATGAAATATTGCTGTATGATATAGAAAAGAAGGAATATGTGGAAGATGAGGTGTTAGTCGGTTTTGTAAATGAGAATTATAAAAACAGAAGTTACAGTACAGCGGACTGTTATACCATGTTCTTTTTTCCTGGAGAAGAAGGCGTACTATATTTGGCAGGGGATAAGGGGCTGCATCGCCATGTGATTGGCGGAGGCGCTGTTGAACAGGTGATAGATGGAACTCTTTCCTGCTTTGGTAATCCAGCGTACATTTTTATGGGAATGACCATGCTCCCTGACAATGAATTTCTTGCCTTGTTCAGCGGCAACAAAATGGTCCGCTTTACTTACGATCCCAATATTCCAACTGTACCAAACCAGAGGCTAAAGCTTTACAGTTTAAAGGACAATGATATGATCCGGCAGGCAATTACGATTTATCAGTCGGATAATCCTGAGGTTTATGTGGAATACGAGGTTGGAATGGAAGATGGAAATTCCATAACAAGAGATGATGCGTTAAAAAAATTGAACACTCAGATTATGGCCGGGCAGGGGCCGGATGTGCTGGTTTTGGATAGTATGCCTGCCAAGTCCTATGTGGAAAAGGGAATGCTTTTGGATTTAACAGAATGTATTAATGAGATGGAGGCGGAAAACAGACCTTTTGATAATATTGTGGAGGCATTCCGCACAGACGGCAAGGTTTATATGCTTCCCTGTGAAATAAGACTACCGCTTATAAGTGGAAAAGAAGCATATATTTCCGGCGTAGAGGATTTGGAAGATATAGCAGATTTGACAGAGAAAATCAGAGAAGAAAATCCAGGAATGGATATTATGCAGATTTGCTCGGAAAAAGGAATTATGCGTCTGTTTACTATGGTATCAGCGCCAGAATGGAAAACGGAATCCGGTGAAATTAATAAGGAGATAATCAAAGATTTCCTGGAGCAGACAAAAAGAATTTATGATGCGCAGATGGATGGTCTGAAGGACGAATATACTGACAGATACCGGACCAAAAGTGAAAATGTTCTGGCGTATTATGGTGTGAAGCTGGAAGATTCTGATTTTCTGGGTGATGTGGGATGGTATAGCATAATTGGGGAAGGGATTCCTGTGCAGTTTGGGTCTGCCTATTTCAGAAGTGACATAACCGGACAATTTTCAATTGGCAGGGTAAAGGGATTCGAAGATCATATGTTTAAGCCATTAAACGGACACAGCAAGGATGTATTTATTCCCAAAACACTGGTGGGAATTAATGCAGCGTCCACACAGATGGATGCGGCAAAGAAAATGATAAGGACTCTGTTTGGAAAGAGTAACCAGTCGTCTTTGTTTAACGGGTTTGGTGTAACGCAGGATAGCCTGGAAGCGCTCTTTACGATAGATGAAAGATACATCAGTGAAGACGGAGTGTATAGTTCTATGGCTACGGGCACTCCGGATGGTGAGGGAGTATCTTTTGACATATACTGGTTTACTGATGAGCAAAAGAGCAGAACTGAAGAATGGATGAAGCAGGTAAGGGTACCTTATGTGCCTGATCAGGTACTGGAGGAAGCGGTATATAATGAAGGCATAAGTTTTATACAGGGGAAACAGACCATTGATGAGGCAGCAGATGCGATAGAGCAGAGAGTATCTATTTATATGTCAGAATAAAGTAGTGTTCTAAAGCGTCATAAATATATGGCGCTTTAGGTTTAGGGAGGTATTGTTTGAAGAAGAAAAAAGACAGAAGGGATTTTTTGATGTTTATGGCCCCCAGCCTTGCAGGTGTAATTGTGTTTGTGATCGCTCCCTTTCTGGATGTGTTTAAACGGTCTTTTACCACAGCAGTTACAGGAGATTATGCAGGCCTTCAAAACTACAAAACAATTTTTGAAAATCAGGCCTTTTTAATTGCGGTTTCAAATACTATAAGGTTTACACTTGTATGTATTCCGCTTCTGGTGCTGATTGGTTTTTTGATTGCCTTTCCCTTAAGCAGGCTAAAGAGCGCCGGCCTGATAAAATCCATTTATCTTTTCCCCCTTGCAATGCCGACGGCAACGATTGTGATGGTATGGAAAATGTTTTTTTACAGGCAGGGATTTTTGAATTTATTTCTTTCAAAAGTGGGAGAGTGGTCAGGGCTGTGGGGGGAGGTACATACGGATTATCTGGGTACGGAAACGGCTTTCTGGGTTCTGGTGTTTAGTTATATCTGGAAAAATACCGGATACACGGTGGTTCTTTGGCTTGCAGGAATACTGGCAATCCCGGAGGGGCAGATTGAAGCCGCCAAGGTGGATGGCGCCGGGAGCATGCGACGGATTATATACATTATTCTCCCTAATTTAAAGGGAACACTTTACACAATTGTAATATTGTCCTTCTTAAACTCTTTTAAGATTTACAGGGAAGCTTATCTGGTGGCGGGGGCCTATCCTCATAAGAGTATTTATCTGCTTCAGCATACGTTTAACAATTGGTTTGTAAATCTTGAGTTTGATAAAATGGCAGCAGCGGCGGTATGTACAGGGGCTTTTCTGCTTGTGGCCATATTGGTGCTGCAGAAAATGTGGGACAGAGAAATATAAAGAGACAGGAAGGTTTATGAGATCCAAATTTTTGACAGATATGCAAAAGACATTTATTATTGCAGCGCTTATACTTCCGGGCATATTGGTGGCGCTGCCGGTTGTAATATTAATTACCGGATCCGTGATGGATAGATACGAATTAAAAGAGTATTTAGCTCCCGTTTTTATGGAGGGGAGGGATTTTATCAGCTGGAGACTGGTGCCGGACTTCCCTTCTTTTGATAATTATGGAAAGCTGCTGTTTCTGACTCCCCAGTTTTTTATTTTATTTTGGAACTCCATGAAAATGGTAATATGTATTTTGGGAGGGCAGCTTCTTGTAGGAGTTCCTGCTGCCTGGGCTTTTGCGGTATACCGGATTCGGACAGGGAAACTACTCTTTGCGCTTTATGTGGTGTTGATGCTTTTGCCTTTTCAGGTAACAATGCTTTCAAGTTATCTGGCGCTTAACAGGCTTTCTATGTTGAATACCCAACAGGCAGTTATCGTGCCGGCTATATTTTCCACATTTCCCATTTTTTTAACTTATGGCGGATTCCGGGGGATTCCCAGCCAGCTTTTTGAGGCGGCAAGGGTGGATGGAGCAGCGGAGTGGAAAATATTTTTCCGACTGGGGCTTCCTATTGGAAAAAGCGGCATTTTATCCGCTATGGTGCTGGGATTTTTGGAATATTGGAACATGATGGAGCAGCCGATGGCTTTTCTGGATGACAAAGCGCTTTGGCCATTATCTTTGTATTTGCCGGAAATTACCTGGGTACAGGCAGGATACGCATTTTGTGCGTCATTTATTACTTTAATACCTGCGGCCTTTGTGTTTGTAATGGGGCAGGAATATCTGGAGCAGGGGATTATTTATTCCGGTTTAAAAGAATAAGAAGGGAAGGAGCTATTACAGAGATTAAAATGCAGAAAAAAATTGTTGCAGGATTTGTTATTTTCTTAGGGTTTATGTGGCTTTGTACTGTAATATCCAAGAGCTTTTACACTACAAAGCTTCCGATTGTGGATACTACAGAGCTGGAAGAGAAATATATTGAACATATTGTGGAAGCAGAAGGAATCGTGGTGGAAGGGGGAAAACAGGCTGTTACTGCCCTGGGGGGCCTTAGAGTGGAGGAGCTTTTGGTTCATGTAGGCGATAGAGTGGAGGCAGGAGATGTGCTTTTCAGAATTAATCTGGACGACCTTGGAGACATTATAAAGAAGAAACAGACAGAAATCAGTAAACTTCAACTACAGGTAAATGCAATTCTGGAAAACCAGGAGCTGGAAAAACAGAAGAAGGAAATTGAGGAAGCAAGGGCCAGGGAAGACTATAATACAACAGCCAGACAGAAAAATACAGATATTGGGAGGGCAGCGGATGTGTATGCCCGAAGAATGGAAGAGCTGGACGAAGAAAATTTAAGCGAAGAGGAAAGACAGGCTATTTTAGATGAGCTGCAAAGCGCCGCTTATGGAGAAGCGGATGCAATGCGGGACCGTGACAGCGCCATAAAGGAGATTGAGAGGAGTATTGAGGATATTCGGTTTCCGGAAGCTTCTGATGCCACCTTGTCCGTCACACAGACAGAGATGGCAAGCCTTAAATCGGACTTGTCTGTTTATCAGGAGGTGTTAAACAGACAGGGGAATGTGACAGCGCCGGCCCCAGGCATGATTACAGATATTTTTGTGGAGGCCGGCAGCCGGGTGCCGGATTCAGCCGCCATTTTAATGACGGATGACAGCATCCCCTGTCAGTTTAAGGTAATAATTGATAAAGAACAGAAAAAGTATATAGGGTTTGGGGATGAAGTATCTATCTCCTTGGAGGGTAGTAAGAAGGAATTGGAGACAACCATAGATTATTTTTCGGAAAGCCAGTCAATGCCAGGTTGTTTTGAAACTTTCATCCGTTTACCGGAGAATATGGGAGTACCGGGACTTTCGGGGAGGCTTACCCGCTCGGAACGGGGCGAAAAGTATACCTGCTGTATTTCACCTTCGGCAGTCCATACTTTGGATAACAGGGAGTTTGTTTACGTTTTGAGGGAGCGGGAGGGGATTTTGGGAATGGAATACTATGTAGAAGAGGCGACAGTCAGAGTGCTTGATCAGAACGACAGTTGGGCGGCATTAGAGTCGCCGGTTCTTGACGGGGAAAGTAAAATCATCACCTCCGCCGATAAGGAATTCGGCAAAGGTGATGTAGTCAGATGGGTGGAATAGTTTTTGTTTTATCTTGGTTTAAACTGCATATTGTAAAGCTCCGCATAGATTCCGCCCTTTGAGAGCAGTTCTTCATGATTTCCGCTTTCTGCAATGCCGTTTTCGGAAAGCACCAGTATTTTTTCCGCGTTGCGGATGGTGGAAAGCCTGTGGGCAATTACAAAGGTGGTACGGTTCCTTGCCAGTTTTTCCAGGGACTCCTGTACAACCTTTTCGCTTTCATTGTCAAGGGCAGAGGTTGCCTCATCAAAGATTAAAATCGGCGGGTTTTTCAGGAACACTCTTGCAATGGACAGTCTTTGTTTTTGCCCGCCGGACAGCTTTATGCCTCTTTGACCGATATTTGTTTCGTAGCCTTCAGGCAAATTCATAATAAATTCATGGGCATTGGCGTTTTGGGCGGCAGCCACAATTTCCGCATCGGAAGCATTCGGGCGTCCATAGCGGATATTGTCCATAACGCTTCCTGTAAAGAGGTATACGTCCTGTTGGACAATACCGATATTATTTCTAAGGCTCTTTAAGGTATAATCACGGATATCTGTGCCGTCTATTAAAATGCGTCCGCCAGACACGTCATAAAACCGTGGTATCAGGCTGCAGAGGGTGGACTTTCCAACGCCGGAGGTTCCCACCAGTGCGATATATTCCCCCTCTTTTACGTGAAGGTTTAAATTGGAAAGAACCGTTTCAGAATGTTCTTCATAGTGAAAGGATACATTGTCAAAGGTAATATCACCTTTAGCGTCTGTCAGCTCTTTAGCGTCAGGTCTGTCTGTAATGTCAGGATTGATGCTTAGGATTTCCAAAAATCTTGTGTAGCCGGAAGCTCCATTTTGGAACTGCTCTGTAAAGTTAATCAGTTTTTTAATGGGTTCCGTAAAATTATTAATGTAAAGCAGAAAGGTAATCAGGTCCGTAATGGAAATCAGGTTTGCGGTGATAAAGACGGCTCCCACTGCAATAACGATTACGCTAATAAAGGTGGTGAAAGCCCCTAGACCTGAATGATATAATCCCATATAGCGGTAGCTTTCCTTTTTACTTTCCACAAAACGGTCATTTCCAATTTTGAACTTATCCATTTCCATTTCTTCGTTGGCAAAGGATTTGACAACCCGGATGCCGGAAAGGTTGTCTTCAATCTGCGCATTGATATCGGCAATTCTTGCCCTGTTTTTCACAAAAGCCCGCTTCATACGGATATTAAAGTAAAAGGCATATGAGAGCATAATGGGAACCACCGCAAAAGCAACCAGGGCCAGCCTCCAGTTGATGGAAAGGAGGATGGAAAAAGAACCAATCAGTTTAATAATGGAAATTACAATATCTTCAGGGCCATGGTGAAACAGCTCGCTGATTTCAAACAGGTCATTGGTAACACGGCTCATAAGCTGTCCCACTTTTTGGTTGTCAAAAAAACTGAAGGATAGTTTCTGGTAATGGGAAAAAATTTCATTCCGCATATTATATTCCATTTTTGCGCCCATTACATGTCCATAGTAGGCAATAAAATAATTACAGTAGCATTCAAGAATAATCAGAACAACCATAATTCCGGTCAGCATCATAATTGTTTTTAAAGAATCAGATGCTGTCCTGTAAATGACATCGCTGGTAATATACCGGATAATCAGGGGAATGACCAGCGTAACAGCAGCGCCCATGCAGGCAAAAAACATATCGGCTGCAAATATTTTTTTGTAAGGCTGATAATAAGAAATAAATTTTTTCCACTTTCCTTTTTCCATATTCTCCTCCATCTTTATAAAATTAATAAATTCACATGAATAATATGGTATCATTTCTTTTAAATGTAAGCAAATAATTTATTTTTTTATATATAGTAGAATTTTGGGAAATATGTTATTATATATAAAACGTGCTGATTTTTAAACAATGTTGAAATGAGGAGCGTGAATAATGAACTATATTGTACTGGATTTTGAGTGGAATCAGAGCAATACAGGAAGGGAACCGGAGGTAAAGGTAATACCATTTGAGATTATTGATATTGGTGCGGTCAAATTAAACAGCGACAGGGAAATGATTGATGAGTACAATCAGCTTGTAAAGCCTGCCGTATATCAGCAGATGCACAGAATTACCAGTAGTTTAATACATCTGCGTATGAAGGACCTGGAAAAGGGGAAGCCCTTTATGGAGGTTATCAGAGAATTTTTTTCCTGGTGCGGGGATGATTATGTTTATTGCACCTGGGGGCCGCTGGACTTGTATGAGCTTCAGAGAAATATGAATTATTATAATATGGAGCCGTTAAGTGATGTACCGATTAGATTTCTGGATGTCCAAAAGTTGTTCAGCATTGCCTATGAAGACAGCAAATTGAGAAGAAGTCTGGAATATGCTATTGATTATCTGAAGATTGAAAAGGATGTGCCTTTTCACAGGGCGTACAGTGATGCGTATTATACGGCAAAGGTGCTTTCCGGTCTTTCGGAGGATATTCTGGTGAATTATTCCATTGATACTTATGTACTTCCAAGGAGCAGACAGGAGGAAGTGCATGTTATGTTTCATGATTATATGAAATATATTTCCAGGGAGTTTTCTGATAAACAAAAGGCACTGGATGATAAAGAAGTTATCAGCACAAAATGTTATCTGTGTCATAAAAATCTTCGGAAAAAAATCCGCTGGTTTTCTCCTAACGGGAAACATTATTATAGCGTTTCCTTTTGCCCCATCCATGGATATATGAAATCCAAAATCAGAATCCGTCATTCGGAAAACAACAATATTTATGTGGTAAAAACCTCTAAATTTATTTCAGAAGAAGAGTGTCAGAAAATTATCCAGAAAAGGGATGGGGCCAGAGAACATCATAAAGCACAGAAGTCAGGCACCAAAGTCAAAGATCGAAATCATTAAACCGGGAGGAAGAAAAGTAAGGTTCATCCTTCCGGTTTCTTCTGCGCAATTTTCTCCGTCTTTTTGCGGTTATCCGACTGCTGTTATTGTTGACAAAATTGTAGTTGTGTAAAAGAGAATGGACAACAAGAACAGCAATCAGTATACCTGCTATGGCCAGCACAATGATAAGAACTTTTTTAATATTGATGATTATCACATTATTTTTTTCCCCATCCTTTATCTGGGCGTTACTGTCAGTTCCCATAAAGTGATAGGAGTCGGGTATTTGCTTTATTAAGTCTACAGTGGCGGTACCGATATAAACATTATGATAGTAATATTTGATAACGGCAACTTCATTTTCCTTTTCCGTATCATAGGAGATTCGGGACTCCAGCTCTTTAAAATCAGCGACTTTGGGCATTATCAGATAACTGTTTTTGTTTAGGGCAAGGATTGGATTGGAATTGCCGAAAACATCGCTGGAAGTATTAAAAAAGTTGGAGTTTTGAATGGAATAATTGGTTTCGTGTTCCGCTACATTTACTGCAGAAAAGTTGGCAAAGCCATAATCAAACAATTTTACAGTATCGTAAAACTGTTCAGGGGATTCCTCCTTCATAATTACGCAGATTAATTTCATGCCGTTTTGTTCCGCACAGGTTACAAGGGTCTGTCTTGCCTGAGAGGTGTAGCCGGTTTTTCCGCCTTTGATTCCTTCATATGGAATTTCCCCGGTGATAAGTCGGTGTTTATTTCTTTCAATAAAGTCGTCGGGCTGGGTCTGGGTGGCTTCAAAATGGTGGTAGGATGTATTCCCGATTTTGGAAAGCAATTCGTTCTGGAAAAAGGCCTGGGCTATCAGAGCCAGATCGTAGGCAGAGGTATAATGTTCCGGGGTATGAAGTCCGTGGGCATTGACAAAATGGGTATTTTTGCAGCCAAGCGCAGCCGCCTTTTCGTTCATCATATCTGCAAAATCGTCCATGTTTCCGGCGATGTGTTCAGCCACGGCATTTGCCACTTCATTTGCGGATGCAACCAAAATACCGTAAAGACACTCTTCCATAGGCATAGACTGACGCTCATCAATTCCAATGTTGGAGCTTCCCTTTTCAATACTGAAAACCGCATCATGGGAAAAAGTAACCATTTCATTTATCTGGGAATTTTCCGCTGCCAGCAGGCAGGTCATAAGTTTGGTGGTGCTGGCGGGATAAAGTTTTTCGTTCATATTTTTGGCATAAAGAATTACACCTGTGTTGGCCTCCAGTAAAATGGCAGACTCCGCCCCTATTTCCGGTCCGGCAGGCCAGTTTTCCGTCTGATTGCTTTGTATGGGAAGGGATTTGCGTTCTTCCGCCAAAGTTTTGTAATCACTTTCTTCGTCCGGTGCGGCATAAGTATAGATGCAGGTGTGGGTCAGGATAAATATACATAAAAATGCAGATAGTATTCTGTGCCTTATCCGCATGATTTTTAAACGATTCATAGAGGCTCCTTATTCGTATTTTTAATAATTATTTCCAGATGACGGGTTAATTATTATACGTGTATTTTTTTAATGGATTTGAGAAAATGGTATATTTTTTGCTGCTTATTATAGTTTACATTTTGAAAATGTCCATGACAAGATATTTCGTTGAAAATTTTGATGAAATTTTTACTTTTCATTAGGAATAAAAAGGTGTAAAATACGAAGAGAATTTGAAAAGGAAATAAACATCTTTTGGGAAAATACCGGAAAATGAAGGGTGAAAGGGATGAGGCTTAAAAATATTAAAGGTGCAAGGGAAGCGGTAGAGCACAATCCTCTGGTGATTTTAGAGCCGGAAGGCTTAAAAGGAAGATGGAGAGAAAGCTTTGGCAATAACCACCCCTTATATGTAGAAATCGGGATGGGAAAAGGGAAATTTCTGTATGAGATGGCAGGCATAAATCCGGGTATTAATTACATAGGAATAGAAAAGTACTCCAGCGTTCTTTTGCGGGCGCTGCAACGGATGGACGAAAAGCCTCTTTCCAATTTATTATTTATACGGATGGACGCGGAGAATGTGGAAAAGGTTTTCGGAGAGGGAGAAGTTGACGGAATTTACCTGAATTTTTCTGACCCATGGCCAAAGGAGCGTCATGCCAAAAGGCGTCTGCCTTCCAGGGAGTTTTTAAAAAGATATGACAAATTCCTTAAAAAGGAAGGTGTTCTTGAATTTAAGACAGATAACAAGGGATTGTTTGACTTTGCTTTGGAGGAACTCTCGCCTGCAGGGTGGGAGGCAGTTAAGGTTACTTTTGACCTCCATAATGATAAAGAAATGGCAGAAGGCAACATTATGACAGAATATGAAGAAAAATTTTCTTCAAAAGGAAATCCTATTTATAAATATATTATTAGAAGATAACCAATACTATAATACAGGAATAGTATGACAATAACATAAAATGTGGATTAAATAAGTAAAAGAAAGGAGATTTATTATGGAACTGAAAATTACAGACAGCAATTTTGAAGCGGAGGTTAAAAACAGCAGTATGCCGGTTATGGTGGATTTTTATGCCGACTGGTGCGGACCATGCAAGATGATGGCGCCAGTGGTGGCACAGTTAGCAGAAAGCTATAACGGAAAGTGCAAAGTAGGTAAATGCAATACGGACGAAAACCCTAAGCTGGCAAGTGAATTTAGAGTGATGTCCATACCCACCTTTATATTTTTTAAGGATGGTAAGGCGGTAAAAACTGTGATAGGGGCTGTTTCAAAAAGTGAATTGGAGGAAAACATTAAGCAGGTGCTGGCATAAGCCTCACCTGCTTTCATGTGGAAGAAAAGCGGAGGAAAGAAATGTATTTTGTATTTTTTCTGGTATGGGTTATTTTTAACGGCCAGTTTACACTAGAAATAGCGGCTTTTGGCGCTGTAATTGCAGGGGGGATTTACTGGTTTATCTGTAAATTCTTAAATTATAGCCCAAGAACAGATTTGCTGCTTTTTAAGAGAATATTTCAGATTCTGCATTATCTGATTGTGCTGGTAAAGGAAATAATTAAAGCGAATTTTGAAGTGATTAAAATGATAATGTCATCTAAATATGAGCTTGAACCTGCGGTAGTGCATTTTAAAACAGATTTAAGGACAACCCCTGCAAGAGTTCTTCTGGCAAATTCCATTACATTAACACCAGGAACAATTACGGTGTCCTTAAATGAGAATGAGTATGTGGTGCATTGTCTGGACAAAAGTCTGGCAGAAGGAATAAATGATTCTATATTTGTGTCACTTCTTAGGAAAATGGAAGGAGCTGATGAATATGCAGGGAAATGAAAGTCTGTCCGCCCCTTTAACGGCGGCATGCGGCATGTACATAGCTGTTTTGGTTATTCTTGCGGTTATGCTGTTTGCCTGCCTGCTTTATGCGGTCAAAGGTCCGCGCATTGCGGACCGTATTGTGGCCATAAATATGATGGGAACTATGGTAATGGTAATTATAGCAGTTCTTTCCCTTTTACTGGAGGAGGGTTTTTTGATTGATGTCTGTCTGATTTACGCTATGGTAAGCTTTCTGGCAGTAACGATTATTACTAAGGTATATATGGGGGTTTATGCGGAGGCAAAGCAGCCCAAGGAAGAAGAAAGCGAAAGATTGGTGGATAAAAAAGGAGTAAATAATGGAAATTCTGCAATGGATTAGACTTGCGGCAGGAGCGGCGCTTTTGCTCTGTGGCCTGTTGATTTTTTTAATTGAATTATATGGTATCTTTCATTTGAAATATGTGCTGAACAGAATGCACGCAGCGGCCATGGGGGATACGCTCGGTATCAGCTTTTCGCTGGTTGGACTGATGATTTTATCAGGATTAAATTTCACTACTTTAAAAATGATGTTGATTGTTATTTTTTTATGGCTTGCTTCACCGGTTTCATCCCATTTGGTAGCCAGGCTGGAGGTTACAACCAATGAAAAACTGGACAAGCACTGTGAGGTGATTTCCGATTTGCCGGAACATAATAAGGAAGAAGAGATGGGAGGCGGCAGGGAATGACTCTTTTTCAGGTGATTCTTATGACATTTTTGATTGTCTGTGCTATATCAGTGAGTTTTTCGAAAAATCTGCTGAACTCAATACTGATTTATATGTCCTATTCGTTGGTAATGTCTGTTATCTGGGTCTGCCTGCAGTCCCCGGACTTAGCGATAACTGAAGCGGCGGTGGGAGCAGGGGTTACAAGTATTTTGTTTTTTTCAACCTTAAAGAAAATCCATGCCATTCAAATTGAGAAGGAAAAAGAAGAGAATGCCAGAGTAGCTTCGCCGGAAGAAATTGTACGGATATCCGGTGAAGAGCAGAAGGAGGAAGGGCTTCATGAGTAAATTAAAACCTCAGGAAGAATATGAAAAGACAAAAGCGTTTCATTTTTTCAGATGGCTTTCCGGAGCAAAAGATCCTTACCTTGGGGAAGTGGAAATGCAGCCTCAAAAGGAGAAGGAAATACCGGATGCCACAATTGTGGAACGTATGACAGAAAGGGAAATGATCAGGGACAAAGTATATGATGTGGAAAACAACAAAGGGCTTAGGGCTTTTCGAAAGGTTTATGCCGCCGCTGCTGTTTTGTTTTGCATTATTCTGACGGGGCTTTTGCTGTATACGGTTTCTTATCTTCCAAGGACAGGAAATTATTCAAACCCGGATAATAATGTAGTTTCCCAAAGATATATTGAAAAAGGACTGCAGGAAACAGGAGCGCTGAATATTGTTTCCGGTATGATTTTAACCTATAGAGCTTTCGATACGTTTGGAGAAACAAATGTTCTGTTTATTGCAACCTGCTGTGTGATGATTTTGCTTATGGTGGATGATGCCATCTTAAAAAAGCAGGAGGTGAAAAATGACAGGCGGTTTGAGCCTAAAAATGACATTATTCTGCAAGGCACTGCTTTTACTCTTTGCCCTATTATTTTTATTTTCGGAATTTATGTGATTTTAAACGGACATTTATCGCCGGGAGGAGGTTTTTCCGGCGGCGCAATTTTAGGTGCAGGATTTATTTTATATGTCAGCGCTTATGGATTTAAGAAAACCCAGAAGTTTTTTAATGAACATATCTATAAAGCTGCTAAAATTACGGCTCTGTGTATGTATGGAATTATCGGTTCATACTTTTATATTTTGGGCGCAAATGGTATTGAGAACCATATACCCCTAGGACAGCCGGGGCATATTCTAAGCGGCGGTATTATTCTGCCTATTGATATTTGCGTAGGGCTGGAGGTGGCCTGTACAATGTATGCGTTTTATGCTTTGTTCCGGAGGGGAGGTCTGTAGAATGGGAGCAAATCTTTTTTCAAATTATGGGGAGGCGGTGGCAATGATTTTGTTTGGGATTGGCTTTGGAAATCTGCTGCTGCAAAGTAACCTGATCAAAAAAATTATTGGCCTTAATATTATGGATACTGCGGTTTATTTGTTTCTGGCAGAAAAAGGATATATTGAAGGACGTGTGGCGCCTATTGTTGTGGACGGAGTTCAGAGTATGGAGGCATATATCAATCCCATTCCAAGCGGCTTAGTGCTTACAGGAATTGTGGTATCCGTATCAGTAAGCGCTCTGATGCTTTCTATTACAATTCGTCTGTATCAGCGCTATCATACGCTGGATTTGGATGAAATCAATATCCGGCTGTTAAAGGAGGGGCTGTAAATGGACTTGGTACAGAATTTTCCGGCAGTTTCCATTTTGCTGTGTCTGTTTGCCGGAATTATAAGCTCAGGCCTTAGAAAGAGGGCGGCAAGGCTGGTAAATATTTTATTGATCCTTGTGGTATCCTATTTAAGTCTTTGTACTTTGGGCTATACCATTGCCCATGGAGGAGCCTATGTTTATGTAATGGGAAGATTTCCGGCTCCCTGGGGAAATGAAATCCGGGCCGGGGTTTTAGAAGCATTTATGGCTTTGTTTTTCTGTGTAATAATGCTGCTGTCTCTGGAAGGGGGCAGAAAGAAGCTGTCGGAGGAGGTGGAAGAGGGAAAAACCTTTCTGTATTATGTGCTCTCTGACCTTTTGCTTTCCTCGCTTCTGGCCCTTGTGTATACCAATGACTTGTTTACCGCCTATGTGTTTGTGGAGATTAATACCATTGCTGCCTGCGGGCTCATTATGATCAGACAAAACGGCAGAACAATCAAAGCTTCCGCCAGGTATATGATTATGAGTCTATTGGGGTCGGGTCTTTTGCTGATGGGAATCTGCATGCTGTATGATCTGACAGGGCATCTTCTGATGAATAATATTAGAGAACAGGTAACAGCGATTGTACAGTCAGGGGAGTACAGAATCCCTTTGCTTGTTACCATTGCGCTTATGAGTGTGGGACTTGCAATTAAAAGCGCGCTGTTTCCTTTTCATGGATGGCTGACAGATGCCTATGGGTATTCTACTGTGTCTTCAGCAGCTATTTTGTCCAGTCTGGTATCCAAAGGATACATATTCCTGCTGATTAAAATTATCTACAGGGTAATTGGCGTTCAGGTATTTAATGAAAGCAAAATTATCAATGTGCTGTTTATATTTGGGCTGATGGGAATGATTTTTGGCTCCTTAAGCGCAATAAAGGAAAATGATGTAAGAAGAATGATTTCCTTTTCATCAGTGGCGCAGATTGGCTATATTTATATGGGGATTGGAATGGGTACGGAGGCCGGAATGGGGGCAAGCGTATTCCATATTTTATCCCATGCGGCAACCAAGTCTTTGTTATTTATATCTGCGATTGGCCTTACAGATGTGTCAGGGGGCAGCAGAAAATTTATTGATTTAACCGGTGCGGCATTTAGAAATAAATGGGCAGGAGTGGCGTTTACGGTTGGCTCCCTGTCAATGGTAGGCGTTCCTTTATTTTCAGGGTTTATCAGTAAGCTTTTGTTTGCACAGGCGGCAGTGCAGAATGAGGGGAAAATGCTGCCTGCGTTGATTGTCCTTGGCATCAGTACCATTTTAAATGCAATTTATTTTATGAAAACGGTTATCCGTATTTACACACCAGTGGAGAATACCACAGCTGGAAGTGAAAGTATTTCCTTTAATAATATGAAGATGTATGCGTTGACGCTGGTTTTCTTTATTGTTTTGAATGTGTTTCTGGGAGTGAGTTCCCAGCCTGTGGTTGATTTAATTGGCCAGGGCCTTGGCATGTTCTCTTAAGGGGGTATTTTATATGTATTATATGATAATATCAATTTGTTTTCCTGTTTTTGCAGGTTTATGCCTTCTTTTGTGCAGAGAAATAAAAAACAGAAAAATTCTTCTGACAGTAACCGGAGGTGCCTTGCTGGTATCAGCGGTATTGGTAGTTATGGCTCTTTGCATGTCGCAGGGAGGGATGCTGACTTTGTTTAATCTGACAGACAGGCTTCCGGTTTTATTTAAGGTGGACGAGATTAGTGTGATTTTTTCATCGGTGACAGTAATTGTTTTTCTTTGTGCCGGGTTCTTTTCTTTTGAATATATGAAACATGAAAAAAAAGAAAAGCGTTATTACGGATATTTACTGATTGTTTTTGGCGTGTTAAATGCTCTTTGCTTTGCAGGCAATTTGATAACATTTTATTTATTCTTTGAAATGCTGACTCTGACTTCTCTGCCTTTAGTGCTTCATAATGGCAGCAGGGAGGCTGTAATGGCAGGACTTAAGTACTTGTTTTATTCTCTGTGCGGGGCTTATATGGCGCTGTTTGGCATTTATTTTATTGAAAGATACGGAAATACGCTGACCTTTAGCCCCGGAGGTGTATTCAGCGCGGAAGCGGCAGCGGCCCACCAGGAAATTTTTCTGGTGATTGCTTTTGTAATGTTGATTGGTTTTGGAGTAAAGGCAGGAATGTTCCCCATGCACGCGTGGCTGCCTGCAGCTCATCCAGTGGCCCCTGCACCTGCTTCGGCAGTGCTTTCAGCAGTAATTGTAAAGGCAGGGGTGCTTGCGGTAGTAAGAATTGTTTATTTTATATTTGGAGCATCGTTTTTAAGAGGAACATGGGTACAGACGGTATGGATGATATTGACACTGACAACAGTCTTTCTGGGTTCTGTGCTTGCCTACCGGGAACCATTACTGAAAAAACGTCTGGCCTATTCTACGGTAAGCCAGCTGTCCTATATTTTGTTTGGCCTTGCAGTGATGGACGCCGGTTCTTTGAACGGCGGGCTGCTTCATGTACTCTGTCATGGATTTATTAAAGCCGCATTATTCCTCTGCGTGGGTGCTGTCATTTATATGACAGGGAAGACGAAAGTAGGGGAACTAAAGGGAATTGGAAAGGAAATGCCTGTTCTTATTTGGTGCTATACCATTGTGTCCCTGGGGCTTATCGGTATTCCGCCTACAGGGGGATTTATCAGCAAATGGTATTTGGCGGTGGGCGCCTTAAACTCCGGTATTAGTTGGTTTTACTGGGCAGGGCCGGCGATTCTGCTGGTAAGCGCCCTTCTTACGGCAGGGTATCTGCTGCCTGTTACGATTGCCGGATTCTTTCCGGGAGAAGATTATGATTATGGGACACTTAAGAAAAAGGAACCTTCTCTTTTTATGACGGTGCCAGTGTTGATTCTGACCATGCTGTGCCTGCTGATGGGCCTGTTCCCAAATCTGGTAACCGGATTTCTGGCGGATATCATAAAAAAGATTATTTAGGAAGGGGGAGGCAGTTATGATATTGCTGGTTATTTTAATTCCCGTAATTGCGGGGGCGTTTGTGTTTCTGGTTCCCTTTAAAAAGCGGAACTTTATGGAAATTTTTCTGGAAGCAGCAGTAGTAATAAACAGTATTTTAGTCTGGTATCTGCTGATGCACAGGTCAGAAAGCATTTTTACTCTGGCCAACTTTACAGGAAATCTGTCCATCAGCTTTAAAGTAGATGGAATGAGCATGGTATTTGGCGGGCTGGTTTCTGCATTATGGCCATTTGCCACTTTATATGCTTTTGAATATATGACAAAAGAAGAGCATGAAAGAATGTTTTTTATGTTTTACACTATGACTTACGGAATAACCCTGGGAATTTCTTTTGCGGCAAATCTGCTTACCATGTATTTTTTTTATGAACTGCTGA
Organism: uncultured bacterium; assembly: GCA_947381965.1. Lineage (GTDB taxonomy): Bacteria > Bacillota > Clostridia > Lachnospirales > Lachnospiraceae > Suilimivivens. Next base: position 32,135 of record CANCXX010000019.1, on the reverse strand, counting down.
CACTGGTTACGGTTCCTCTTGTGATGCACACTCTTACAAGAGAAGCAATACTTGCAAGCCGGAAGTATCTTTATTATTCGCTTGGCGGCGCTGCGTTTGCTTTTATTGGTTTAATATTTGTGATTATATATGGAAACACTACCGAGTTTGTTTTGGGCGGTGTACTTGACGTGGTGAGGATTGGAGAGAGAACTAATGTGCTTTTATTAATTTATGTGATTGCCTTTATGGGGTTTGGAGTAAAAGCAGCCATCTGCCCCTTTAATTCCTGGCTTCCTGACGCAGGAGTTGCGCCTACGCCGGTAACAGCCCTTCTCCATGCAGTTGCAGTTGTAAAATCTGGCGCCTTTGCCATTATACGTTTGACTTATTACAGTTTTGGAACTGATTTTTTAAAGGGAACCTGGGCACAAAATACGGTAATGCTGATTGTAATGTTTACCATAGTTTACGGGTGCAGCCGTGCGGTAAAGGAAACACATATAAAAAGAAGGCTTGCCTATTCCACTATCAGTAATTTGTCCTATATATTGTTTGGAGTAACGATTATGACGCCCCTTGGGATGACAGGAGCGGTTTGTCATCTGGTTTTTCATGCGATAATGAAAATCAGTTCCTTTTTCTGTGCAGGTGCAATTATGCACCAGGCGGATAAGCACTATGTTCATGAGCTTGATGGAATGGGCTATCAGATGCCTTGCGTTTTCGGTGTATTTACCGTTTCCTCATTTGCGCTTATGGGTGTGCCGGGGCTTGCCGGGTTTGTAAGTAAATGGAATCTGGCATCGGCAGCAGTGGAAAGCGGTAATGAAATTGCTTATTTTGGAATTGTATGCCTTTTGGTGTCGGCGCTTCTGACAGCCATTTATATGCTGACAATCGTGGTGCGCGCCTTTTTTCCGGGAGAGGGGTTTGATAAGAGAATACCGGATGGGGTCAGGGACCCTAATTGGAAAATGCTGGTTCCGTTATTTGTGTTTACTGTTTTTATTTTGTCGTTTGGTCTTTATTCCGGGCCCGCCGTAAAGTTTTTTTCAGATGTGGCCGCAGGTGTGTATTAGGAGGAAAAGATTATGGGATTATTGCTTTGTGGCGGCGTGCTTTTTCCTATGGTATCTGCCATTGCCTGCTATCTGTCGGGCAGGAAAAATAAGAATATACGGGATTTACTGGCGGATGTGGCAACAGGAATCGAATGTCTGCTCTTTCTTTTTCTTTTGATTTATGTGATAACTAAGGGAGATTATTCCATGGTGGTAAAAATCCCGGAAGTGTGCGGGATGGGATTGTCTTTTGCGCTGGATGGCTTCCGGTCACTTTATGGATTGATAGCGGCGTTTATGTGGTTTATGAGTACTTTGTTCTCCAAAGAATATTTTTCTCATTACCGGAACAGAAACAGGTATTATCTGTTTTTGCTTTTGACCTTGGGAGCGGTGGAAGGGGTATTTTTGTCTGCTGACTTTTATACAACTTTTATTTTCTTTGAACTAATGTCATTTACCTCTTATGTGTGGGTTGCCCAGGATGAACGGAAGGAGTCATTAAGGGCGGCGGGCACATATCTGGCGGTGGCGGTTATCGGTGGTCTTGTAATGCTTATGGGAATTTTCCTTTTGTACAGTGTGACGGGAACATTGGAATTTAAGGCGCTTGCCGGTGTATCCGGCAACCCTGCCGCATACACCAGCCTGCCCCAGGCAGCTGCCAAAAAACGGTTGTGGGCTGCCGGGATTTGTATGTTTTTTGGTTTTGGAGCAAAGGCAGGGGCTTTTCCGTTGCATATCTGGCTTCCCAAAGCGCATCCTGTGGCGCCGGCGCCGGCATCGGCTCTTTTGTCAGGGATTCTCACGAAAGGGGGAATGTTTGGAATACTGGTTCTTTCCGGTTATCTATTTAAGGGCAATGGTCTTTGGGGCAGCCTGATATTGACAATTGGTGTATTTACGATGGTAACGGGAGCAGTGCTGGCACTGTTTTCCGTGGACTTAAAGAGGACCCTTGCCTGTTCCTCTGTTTCCCAGATAGGATTTATTCTGGTGGGAGTGGGGCTGCTTGGACTTTTGGGAGGGGAAAATGCGCTTGCGGTTAGGGGAAGCCTTCTTCATATGGTGAACCATTCTCTGATTAAGCTGGTACTGTTTATGGCTGCAGGTGTGGTGTTTATGAATGTGCATAAGCTTGATTTAAATGATATCAGAGGATTTGGCAGGAAAAAGCCGCTTCTTCATTTTATATTTCTGATGGGCGCCTTTGGAATTGGCGGGGTTCCCCTCTTTAATGGATATATCAGCAAAACCCTTATTCATGAAAGTATTGTGGAGTATCTTGAACTTATAAAGACAGGCGCCGCTTCTGGCATTTTTGGCGTATCAGCGATGAAGGGAATTGAATGGGCTTTTCTTATAAGCGGCGGCCTTACGGTGGCTTATATGACAAAGCTTTATGTGGCATTGTTCCTGGAAAAAAATCACGACAGAGCCGTACAGGATGGGTTTGACAGATTAAAGGGAAGATATATGAATAAGGTAAGTGGGACTGCTCTTACTTTAAGTGCAGTGCTGCTTCCGGTAATGGGAATGTTCCCCAATCTTATTATGAGTCCCCTGGCAGATTTGGGGCAGGGATTTATGCAGGCACAGGGAGGCGGAGAGAGGGTTTTATGGTTTAACCTGACAAATTTGAAGGGCGCCGCCATTTCTCTTTTTATAGGCGCATTGGTTTATCTGATAGTTGTCAGGCTGTGGCTTATGAAAAAAACACCGGAAGGCAGGGTGTATGTGAACAGATGGTATAAATATTTGGATTTGGAAGACTATATTTACCGTCCCATTTTGCTTGGCGCGCTTCCATTTGTATCCGGCGTTTTTTGCCGGATTTTGGACAGTCTGGTTGATTTCATTGTTGTGGCTCTGCGGAAGACGGTTTATAAGGACAGTAAACTGCCCTGTGAGCTGGAGGAAGGAACGGCTGTTACCCATGCCCTGGGGTGCTTTGTCAATGGACTTGAGAGGGCGGCCAATGCCACAATATGGAAAAAGCGGCCTAAAAATGTGGACTATGAACACAAATATGCCCTGATTCACGAGGAATGGTCAGAAGACAGCGCAATTATAGGCAGAAGTATGTCCTTTGCGCTTTTACTGTTCTGCATCGGGCTTTTGATTACGGTGATTTATCTTTTATTACAGCATTAAATGTATTGTTTTTACAGGCTGGTCTGAAATACAGTAAAAGGTTATAGTTAAAAGAATTTATATTTTACGGACCAGCCTGTTAGAGCGTGCTTGAAGATATAAGAAAATAAAAAATATTATGTTCCAAACATTGACATTTGGCTGTAAAAATTGTATGATGAACATTGTCATAAGGTTACGGCGTGTGGCTCAGCTTGGTAGAGCGCTACGTTCGGGACGTAGAGGCCGCAGGTTCGAATCCTGTCACGCCGATTAAAGCATTGGAAATTAGCGTTTTCAATGTTTTTTTTATGTAAAGGGTATAAAAGCACGGAAATCAAATTTACATTGTTATCAAAAAGGGCTATACTGATAAGGAATGTTCTGCATTTCCATGCAGCAAAATTGGCGTATATTTAAAAAGCAGATATGTGAAAGACTGGTATTTTTTATGTATGATACAGAACAAAAAAAGGAAATGGGACCGGAAAATAAAATCCGGAAGCAGGATTCTGATTTTATAACGGAAAAAATTAAACAGCGCCCTGTCAATAAGAAAAAACTTCTTAGAAGAACTCTTGTTACAGCGGCAATGGCGGTGCTTTTTTCTTTGGTTGCCTGTCTGACCTTTCTGATTTTGGAGCCGGTTATCAGCAACTGGCTTTACCCGGAGGAAGAGCCGGCGCCTATTGAGTTCCCGGCGGAAACAGAAGAAATTCTCCCAAAGGATATGTTTGCCGATGACACAGAAATGGCGGAGGCGGAAGCCGAAATGGAGCCTCCTAAGGAGGTGAAGCTGGATGATGAACAGATTGCCCAGCTGCTTGACAGCGTGGAACTTGATATGGATGATTATTCCGCCATGTATAGCCTGATGGCGAATGTGGCTGAAAATGTGGAAAAGTCCCTGGTTACGGTAACTGGCTCTGTTTCCGGTCTGGACTGGTTTAATGACCCTTATGAAAGCAAGGATCAGACATCCGGCGTTATTGTTGCAAAGCTGGAAAAGGAAATACTGATTCTGGTTAAATATGAAAAAGTGATTGCAGCGGAAAGTATTATGGTAACATTTTATAATGGGGAACAGGTAAAGGCGGGACTTAGGAAAAAGGACATTAATACAGGGCTTGCAATCATCTCTGTACCTTTGGAAAAGCTGAAAAAAGAAACCGCAGAGACACTTGCTCCGGCAGATTTTACTGCAAGCTCCGGCAGCAGGGCAATTGTGGGAAGACCGGTAATTGCGGTGGGAAGTCCTGTAGGCAGTCCAAATTCTGTCTGTTATGGTATTGTCACTTCCAGCAGTCTGCTTGGTATGACGGATTCTTACTATCGGGTTTTGGGTACGGATATTTATGGGAGCAGATATGCGTCAGGCGTGTTGGTGAATGTTAAGGGGCAGGTGCTTGGCATCATTGATAACACACATAACAGTGATGATATGAAAAATATGATATCCGCCCTGGGAATTACGGAGCTTAGGAAAGTGATTGAGAGAATGAGTAACGGAAAGGATCAGGCGTATCTTGGAACCCATGGAATGGACGTTACGCTGGAAGCAAATGAAAATCTGGGCGTACCTTTTGGGGCATATATTACAGAGATAGAGATGGATTCTCCTGCAATGCTTGCAGGTATTCAAAGCGGGGATGTTCTGACAGGAATGGAAGGCAAAGAAATTTACACTTATGGGGACCTGGTAAATATGTTAAAAGACAAGGAGCCGGAAGAGGTAGTGGAAGTCACTTTAATGCGGCAGGGGCAAGATGAGTATGTACAGATGGATGTAAGCATTACATTAGGAATTCTGGAGTAAGCTATATAAATAGGGAAAGGAGACAGGTGAGACAAAATGAAATATATTAAGGATTACAAAGAGGGAGACAGAGTATTTGATATTTATCTTTGCAAACATAAACAGTCTGCGGTTACAAAAAACGGAAAGGCATACGACAATGTAATTTTGCAGGATAAAACAGGTACCCTGGATGCTAAAATATGGGATCCCAACAATGCAGGGATTGCAGAGTTTGACACATTGGACTACATAGAGGTTTACGGGGATGTTACCAGCTTTCAGGGGGCGCTGCAGGTAAATGTGAAGAGGATTAGAAAATGCCGGGAAGGGGAATTTAATCCTGCAGATTATCTTCCGGTAAGTAAGTTTGCAATTGAGGATATGTATGGGGAGCTGCTGAGTTTAATAGGAAAGGTGCAGAATAAGTATCTGAAACAGCTTTTGCAGGCATTTTTTGTGGAGGATGAGGATTTTATTAAACTGTTTAAACAATCCTCTGCAGCAAAAACAATTCATCATGGGTTTGTGGGAGGCCTTTTGCAGCATACCTTAAGCATAGTGAAGATGTGCCAATATTATTGTAGCGTATACCCTTTACTGGATAAAGACCTGCTTACTGCTGCGGCTATGTGCCACGATATTGGAAAGGTCAGGGAAATTTCCCTTTTTCCGCAAAATGATTATACGGAAGAGGGGCAGTTTTTAGGACATATTGTTATCGGCACAGAAATGGTTGCACAAAAAATCAGCAAAATAGAAGGATTCCCTGTTCTTCTTGCCAATGAATTAAAACACTGTATCCTTGCCCATCATGGGGAATATGAGTTTGGTTCACCCAAAAAGCCAGCCATCATAGAAGCAATGGCGCTTTATCTGGCCGACAATACGGACGCAAAGCTTCAGACGTTTTCAGAAATACTTGAAAATTCTTCAGAAGCAGGATGGCTGGGTTTTAACCGTCTGTTTGATTCTAATTTACGGAGAAGCAATGAGTTGTAATTTCGAGCATTTTCAAACGCACTCTAAAAAGTGAATTTGGTATTAAGAACAAAAGTGTTTTGAATTATAGGTAATATTTGAAAGCACTATAAGTAATTGACTTTGGCATCCTGTTTAAGATATCATTACGAAAAGATAGCAAATTTTGCCATATTAAAGAATGAAAAAACGGACATTTGGCATAACTTGCAGTCAAAATATTTATACAGTTGAGGATAAATATATGATATCTGTTCACAGTAATATGCTTGCAATTGGCGCTTGCAGACAATTTCAGATTAATGACAGGAAAACCAAAAAGACAACAGAAAAATTATCTTCCGGGTACCGAGTCAACAGGGCGGCGGATGACGCGGCAGGATTAGCAATTTCAGAAAAAATGCGTCGTCAGATCCGAGGCCTAAGACAGGGAACGCTTAATGCCCAGGACGGCATTGGCTATGCCCAGGTTGCAGATGGGGCTATGAATGAGGTCCATGACATATTACAGCGCATGAACGAACTGACAGTTAAATCACTGAACGGCACCTGTACGGAAAGTGAGCGCACCGCACTGAATGCTGAATTTGATCAACTGCGCACAGAAATTGACCGTATCAGTCGTGATACACAGTATAATGGGCAGCCAGTATTTGAAGCGCATGAAGATTCTTTTTACCAGATTGCAGGAAATAAGAGATGGGATGACAATCAGCTGCACACAGTTTCTTCTCTGGAAAATGAATTAAAAATACATCTTCCCAGCAGTTATTACCCTGACGAGTATACACTTACCGTTCCGGCGGGTGTATATACCACACAGGAATTGATGGATGAAATTGATGATGCGCTGGGTAGAATGTCTCCCCCAAATCCGGGATTTGAATTTGAACTTACAGATAAAGGCTACTGTAAACTGAATTATGAACGGGCGGATGGGATGCCGGCAGAAATTTCTTCGGTAGATGGTTCTCTTTCTTATCTGTTTTATGACTTTCACAGCGGCAATGCTCCCGTTAATCTTTTGGGAACCACTGTGTTTGATTTGAAAGAACCTTTAATTATCACATATGGGAAAAATGATGAGCTTGGATTTTATGTTGAAAAATTAAATAAGTCTAATTTTATTTCACTGAGGATTCCCCCAGGAGAATACACCCGCGCCCAGATGATTGATATAATTAATGACAGTCTTGCCCAAACTTCTGGTACGGCTGGTGTTACAGCTACGGAATATGGGGATTCCTGTATTCAGATTAAAGGGGGAGATGCTTCAATAAACATTACAGGTCTTAAAGGTAATATGTTTAAACTGGAAACATCAAAACCTGTCTATTCTTCTGTGTTTTATGATAATGTAAACTATGGCAGTTCCAGCGGCGGTACCTGTGCGACTGTTACCGGAAGTTCTTATTATGATTATTATACAAGTAAAATTGAGATAAATGATACAAACAATATTTTGCGCTTTAAATTAAATGGTGCAGCTGATTTCGCAGAGATCAAGCTGACAAATAAAGAATATTCCTTGAGCGAACTTGCCCGTGAAATCAATGACCGTCTGAAGGACGAGGGACTTGACCATGAGGCAAAGGCATCAATTACCAATTCCAGATACTTAAAATTAGAAAGTACATTAGGCGGCAGCGGGAGCCGGCTGGAATTTGATATAACTGCCGGTTCGGTCTATGCCAGCGCATATGATGCTTTGTTTCTGACCACAAGATATCTTCCTAATGATATAAACGGTCAAAATGCCCAGCTTGTGGGAAGGGCAATTTTAAATGGACCTATCACCCTTTCAGGCAGCGCTTCATTATCATTTCAGATTGATAATAAAACATATACGATTGATAATCTTGGAGGAACATATACAGACCGCAATGCGTTGATTACGAAATTAAATGATTTTATACAAAACAGCGTTGGTTTTTTGGGTATGAAGGATAAAATCAAGTTTATATCTTATGGAAGCGGACTGGCGATCAGTGCATTGACAAGAGATATACAGAAAATTGATTTTGATGCGGCAAATAAAAATGATACATACAAAAAACTGTTTACAGGCACAACAACAACAATAAATAACGGATATTATACATATAAATATGGAAGTATAGAGAGGCCCCAGGGGTCCACAAAGGTTGACAAAATAGATGCGGTGGCAACGGCCACAATTCCCTCCCAAATGCAGTCATCTACAATTAAAATTAATGAAAACAGCAATAAAATATGGTTTTATACCCGACAGGGAAATAAGAGTATTACATTAAAAACAGGTAATTATAATATGGCAGGTCTGGTGACAGAAATAAACCGCCAGTTTGCAGACAGCGGAGAAGTTTGCCTTCAGTGTATAAAAGCATCTTATGATAGCGGTACAGGAAAGCTGACATTTACATCAACGCCTCCTTCAAGTGTATCTGATGGTACCTGGCAGCTGGAGATTACATCGGTCAATAACAGCGATTCTGCATGGGCAGCGATATTGGGAACGAAAACAACGCCTGCCGAGCATTGGTATCAAACGGCAAGACAAGCGTCTCTTACAACTTACTATGCGATTTCTGAAAATATAAATATAGATGGCACAAATGATAAACTGACTTTAAATATGGGAAATGGAGATGTTGATTTAAATATAGCCCAAGGGTCCTATAATACCAGAGATGCACTAAAAACTGCTGTGGAAAATGCAATTAAGGGTTCTGCTTTAGATGGAGTGGTTACTGTTGAAATTACCAATAACGGTAGTCTTAAGCTTTTGGCGGACAGCAATACGCTGAGCGCCTCAGGAAGCTTTTATAAAGAAGTTATATTATGTAAAAAGACAGCGGCATCGCCTCAAAGCTATATAAAAGAAGGGTCTTATACCGATAAGGATTTTGAAGCTGCGTACATTATTGGACGTAAGGATCTGAGAGCGGAACCTATTGAGATATTTTCCGGGGCAAATGATGTGTTTACCTTTGACTTTGAGTATATAAGCGGAAGTGCAGATTTTAGTAGTTATGTAAATCATATGAATGTGACGATTCCGGAGGGCGTGTATAACGGGGATGAGTTTGCGGCGGTTCTGGAGAAAAAAATTCAGGAAAAGTTCGTAGCGGAAGGGCTTGAAGATTTTGATATAAAGGTTTCAGTTGGCGGACTTTCGACAGGGGTGGTCGGATCAAATGACGACACGGCGTTGCAGATTGTTGTAAACAGAAAAGCGGATAAAGCGCCGGCTAAGGGGCAATATGTTCTGGATGGTATACGGGGAAGTGCGGCAAGTTTTGTTTTTTATAAGACAACAGGAAAACCCAAGGAAACTTATATAGTTGGAACCAAGGATATTTCAAAAGGCGTTGGATTTAAAGAAGGACAGAATGTGCTTACCTTTCTTGCAGACGGCGTGCCTTATAAATATACATTTCCTGAAGATACCAATTATACGGGGAAAGAGTTTATTGACACACTCAATTATATGTTTGCAAACGGAGATGATAATAAGAATAAGGCGCCGCTTAAGGCATCTATAGAAAATGGAGCGCTGAAAATTGCTCATAAGGCAGTTGGCACACATACCATAACGGATATTGGCGGAAACGCAAGGGGGGTCATATTTTTGGAGGAAGCAGGGAGAAAGTCCCGTGACCCAATGCTTATTTTGGTGGGAACGGAAACAAGGGATGTGGTGGAAATGCCCCGTACACGTGTTAGTTCATGCTCTCTTGCAATTAATTCACTTACCTTAAGTAAACCAAAGTATGCAGATAAAGCCCTTGGACGCATTAAAAATGCAATAAGCATGTTAAGTTCCAGACGCAGTCTCTATGGCACCACACAGAACCGGCTGGAACATACGGTTAATAATAACAATAATGTTATTGAAAACACACAGGCAAGTGAATCTGTTATCCGGGATGCGGATATGGCTTTCGAGATGATGGAACAGGCTAAAAATAATTTTATGATGCAGGCGTCCCAGACAATTCTTGCCCAGGCAAACCAGCTGTCAGATATGGTCTTGAACCTTCTGCAGTAAAAAGTAAGCAGACGGGAAGCGCTTGGTTAGCAGACAGTCGCTGACATACAAGGAGAAGACGGGGATTAAAAGGCCGTCTTCTCCTTGTGGTAAATCTGTATCATTTATAGTTTTGTGCAATAAGGGTATCCATACAGTGCTTGTGAGGGATTCCGCCGCTGTTACAGTCAAATACATTTTCAGAACAAAGATGGAACAGCCAGTCATGATAGTATCCAAAGAGCTCGCCAGAGCGCCAGGGATGTCTCTTATCTTCAGTCTGTGTACTGTCAGGGGCACGGGAAATAAAAGGTTTTTTAACAAAAACATTCAGCGCGTTGATACCATCGTCAGCAGTATGCTCTTTAAGGCTTTGGCAGAATTCTTTTCTCTCGCCAGGCGGGATAAAATGGAATACACCGCTGCTGAATATAATATCAAATACAGTGTCAGGCCGATAATCGAAAATATCTGCTTTAAAAAAATTAACGTTAACTTTATTTTGACTGGCAAGCTCCTTTGCTTTTTCAATGCCGGCTTCTGAAATATCAAAGGCTGTTACCGTATAACCGCATTTGGCAAGAAAAACCGCATCCTTTCCTTCTCCACAGCCGATATCCAGTACGCGGTAAGACTTTATGGGGGGGAGAATTTTCATTATATCATAACAAATGTGATTAGGAACAAGGCCCCAGTAATATTCTTTTGTGCAGTATCGATTGTCGTAATCTGTTATTACGCTGCTATAACCAAGCAGTGCATCGACAGTTGTATTAAGCGCCGCTGCCAGTTTGGGGAGCAATGCGATATCCGGGTAGGCTGTGCCGTTCTCCCACTTTGATACTGCCTGGAAAGAGATATTCAGAAAGCCAGCCAGTTGATTTTGGGTCAGTCCAAGCTCTTTGCGCCGTTTACTTATTACTTCTCCTGTTTTCACGTTGTTCATTTTCAATTCCTCTTTTTTCTACAGGTTAGATACAGTATTGTGTTATAAATAGAATAAGCCAGTAAATTAACTGTTTTCTATATGTTAATATAATCTGACTGGTACTGCAATAACGCAGGAAGAGAAACAGAGGGTGCAATTCAACGGATGGTTGAATTGCGGCTGATGACAGAAAAAGGAAAAGGGTGTATAATGGACAAAAATAATCACAGGGGGCTTGCTTAGGATGGAAATGCTGAAAAAATTATTTGCACCGGTGGATATGACAGATGGTTCACCTTGGAAAAAAATTGTATTATTTACAGTTCCAATGCTGGTTGGAAATATTGCCCAGCAGCTGTACAACACGGTGGATAGTGTGGTTGTGGGGAATTATGTGGGAGATAATGCTCTGGCAGCAGTTGGCAGTGCGGGACCGATTTTGAACCTTCTTATTGTATTATTTGTGGGAATCAGTGTGGGCGCCGGTATTATGGTATCCCAGTATTTTGGCGCAAAACAGAGGGAAGAGTTGTCTGTTACGATTGGAAACTGCGTTACGCTTACAGGAATTGCGACATTGTTTGTAATGGTGGCGGCATCTTTAGTGGCAAGACCGCTGCTGGAGCTTTTGGATACGCCGAAATCGATTATTGGCTGGTGTCATTCTTATCTGCTTATTTTATTTATTGGTTCCGGGGGACTTGCATATTACAATATTTTAAGCGGTATATTGAGGGGGCTTGGAGATTCTATGTCGGCCCTGGTCTATCTTCTGGTGTCCACATTTGTGAATATTGTGCTGGATTTACTGTTTGTTGCAAAAATGGATATGGGCGTTAACGGTGTGGCTCTGGCAACAGTTATTGCCCAGGCGATTTCAGCGCTGCTTTGTCTGATACGTTTAAAAAAGATGAGTACACTTTTTGATTTAAACCCGCGTTATTTAAAGCTTCAGAAAAAACATACCGTAAAGATTATTGAATTGGGTCTTCCATCAGGAATTACCCAGGCAATTCTCTCTATGGCAATGATTGTGGTCCAGTCCCTGACCAACAGCTTTGGGGAAATGTTTATTGCAGCAAATGTAATTGTAATGCGCGTGGATGGTTTCGCCATGATGCCTAACTTTTCTTTTGGAACGGCAATGACCACCTATGCCGGACAGAATGTAGGGGCCAAAATGTATGAGCGGGTTGAGAAGGGAGCAAAGCAGGGAACAGCGATTGCAATGGGAATATCTGCGGTGCTCACTTCTTTAATACTGATATTTGGAAAGTCACTGATGGGAATTTTTACAAAAACACCGGAGCTGGTAGACTTAAGCCGGGAAATGATGGGAATTCTTGCTGTAGGTTATATTGCCATGGCAGTTACCCAGAGCCTTTCCGGGGTAATGCGGGGCGCAGGGGACACGATGACTCCTATGTGGATTTCAATTGCAACAACGATATGTATCCGGGTGCCCATTGCCTATGGGATAGCATTTCTGACAAGATCACCGGAATTTCCGGGAGGAAGACAGGAGTGTATCTTTATTTCTTTGCTGGTTTCATGGCTGATTGGCGCAATTATTACATTTTTCTTTTATAAACGTGGGAAGTGGAAAGGGAGAGCAATTTAATAAGTATAAAAAAGGAGAGTTTTTGGCTCTCCTTTTTCATACGTCAAAGTCTTCAATAGAGGGGACATCTTCCGTAAAGGTTTCTTCCCCAAGCTCATTGATGGTGGTTTTACCGGACTTCCCATACTGGTAGAGCTGATCCAAAAATTCAATTGCCGCACGGATTTTGGTGCGTAACAAATACCCTCCTGACTGGGTGGAATCCGCAAGGGAGGCGATGGATAAGTTTGGTGTCCACTCATAAGCCTTTCCGTGAAAATCCTGTATTTTGCCCAGCACTTCATTAATTTCCTCTTTTGTAAGGGGGAGAAGCTGGGGCGCTTTGGCAAGAAGATTTAAGACGGTTCTGGCAGGCTCAGGCTCCCCAGGATAAATGGCCTCCAGGTTTTCATATTCATGTTTGGCCTCAATCACATCCTCTGTATAGGAGGCGCTTAAGGCAAAGATGCAAAAGGAAGCTTCCGGACATTTTTCCGGCAAAAGAAAGTCCGCCATATTGCGGTAGGCATTCAGCCGGGCTTTTTTGCTTAAACGCCCCATCAGCTCCGTTTCGTCAATCAAAATGGCCCATCCATGATATCCCATCTGGGTAAACAGGTGGCTCATAAATGAAAGGTAATCGCTGCAGTGTCTGGTTTTGGTAAAGTTCGTATTGTATTTTACAGGCTGGTCAAAAATACGGCGGTAAATCTTTTTAAGAGGTACATTTGCGATAAAATCCCCCTCCAAGTCCGCCTGCAGAAGAAATTTTTCATCGGGATCTTCTGTATTCAGGTAACAGCGGAATAAGTAATATAGTTTATCTGTCTCCAAATGCTTTAAAGCATACATCAGCATTTCGCTGGCAACAGGGCTATTGGCAGATATCTTTTCCAGTTCGTGCATAAAACCTGGCTGCTGGCGTTTTGGCAGATATGTATTCTGAATAAGCTTCTGATAAACCAGATACAGCTTATCCATGGGTGTCTCTTTGCTTAAGGATATATAGGAGACAACCATATTATTGGAATGGGCAAGGTTAAAAACAGTGTTTAGCAGATGGGTTTTGCCTTCCCCATATTTACCGCTGATAATCATTCCACTGGATTTTCCCTGTTCGCATACCATATCCAGACGGTCGGATATTTCTTTCATAATTTTAGGACGTGCCTCGGAAAAATACTGACCTACGGCACGGGAAGGTATGCCTGAACGCAAGGCTTCAATGATGTGTCTGGCTTCAATATCATACATGGGATTTTACCTCCTGTATAGCAATTTGAATCAGCCGGGGAATGCCAATGGCTCCTGTACGGGCCTGGGCTGCAATTTCCTGTGCCGTCTGTGTATCTAAAGGAGAAACAGGTATGTTCTGCAGGCTGGCAATGCTTTGGGATATAGAAATAATCACCTCAGGGGAATATTCCTGAGCTGCAAGACGGTCTAAGTCAACCACATCTGTAAAACGGTTAAACCGTTCTCCGACAATTTCATTTTGTATGCGCATCCAAAGGGCCTGATAGGATTTTAAGCCAGCGTTCTCATTGTCAATTAATTCCCGATCAAAGGCATATACAAACATAATGTTTTTCATGCTGTCTATGTCATCAATCAGCTGACGGATACTTTCATAAGTGTCTTCACGTTTCATTTTTGTATAATGTACCGGATCAAGACTGGAACGGCTGATCAGTATTTCCAGATTGTCAATGGTGATAAAAAGACCGGAATATCCCCCCATACGGATAAGCTCTGCAAGAGAACGAAGCATATGGCGGGCGTTATACTTGGTGATACGGCTGGGATAAAAATCAAGAGCGCGGAGCTGGGACAGCTTAATGGAACGATCCCCTTCCAGCCAGGATAAAAGCAGTTCCTGATTTTGCTCTTCCAGAACCGGATAGCCCAGAATACTGCCGGTTAGCATACTGCAGGCTAAAGCAAAGTTGTTGTCAAGGAGGGGATTATCCAGAAATATTTTCCGGAGCAGAGAACGGATTTCACGTTTGGTCAGAGCATCCCCATATCCATTCTGGGAAAGGTAATCAATAAATTTCATGCCCTCAGGAATATCCTTATAGTCAAATCCCATTTCCTGTATGAGATGACGGCTGACGGCTTCCAGACATTTTAATATATCACACTGATGAAAAATCTCCACATAAATTTCTTTAAAATCGTGCATCCAGATATCTCTGGCAGAAAAATGGACAGTATTATAATTTTCCTTCTGAGCGATAGAGGAGATTACCTGCAGAAAATGGGTTTTGCCACTGCCTGTGCGTCCGGTTACAAATTTGATTTTACTTCCTCCGTCTTTAATATATTCCCGGAGGTATTTTTCTTTCCAGAAGTCGGTAAGGAACCGGATGCCGCAGGATAGCTGTTCAGCGGACAGATGGCTTGAGGTATCCGGGACAGCCGGCGTTTCAACAAATTCGGACATTTTGGTTTCCTTTCTTATTCATAAAAACAGATAGTTGCAAGAAACTGCTCATGTCCATCCCTATCCAGAATACGGATTGCCTTCATATTATTCCGGCTTGGACCGAACTGAAACTTTCTTCCGGTTTTAGTTTCTTCTGTGTCAGAGTTATAGAGCCTTGCAAGGTCAAAAGCAAAGTTTTGCTGGTCATAATCTTTCCGGAAGCGGCTCATGGGAGCAAGGAATTTATACAGGCTTGTGAGATAAACATCAGTGCCGGGGGTTTTGTCTAACTTAAGAAGCGCAAGGTCGTAGGCGTCGGAAAGCTCATTGACAAAGGTGAGAGCATTAAAAGGAGCTTTATTTAGTTTTTCCTGGCCACTGCGGACAATTTCAACAAAACTTAAAGGGCGCATGCACTGTACCTTTTTGCGGTCCAGATATAGATCCTGGTTTTCAGTGTCCAGTTTTACTTTATAAGGAAACATTTCGTAAACCGGAAACTCTCCACGAACATTTACATCTTTTTCTTTGCAGGCATCTAACATTTGTTCTGCAAAATCGCCGCTTTCAAAATAGCTTCTGCTATCAAAACCGTCAGCGGCCGCTTTCATATTTTCTAAAGCGGCGGAAAGGGAGGAAAGGGCTTCGGACATGGCAGTTAGATCCTTAAGAAGACTTTTGAGGTCTCCGTTTTCTGTTTCCCGGCGAATAGATTTATAAAGCTTTTGAAGGGAAGAAATTCCTTCTTTTAAGGATTTTTCATCGGATTGCAGGGACTGGTATAAGCTTTCGTAATTCATTTTTTCATCCTTTTTCGAATTTTTATGAGTAATTTTTTAAAGCTATAAAAAGTATAAGCGAAAAGGCAGGCGTTTTCAACAATTTGTTTTATAAATGGGTGTTGTATGATAAAATTATATTGCTATCTGCAGCTGTTTGTCCAAAGATGCAGGAGCTGCAGGTGTATTTCTGCTGATGTCAGGCTCCACAGAGCCTTGCCATGGGAAGTGGAAAGAGTATTGTTTGGAGAAGGAGAGAATGGGAAAAGAGCTTTATAGGTGGCAGGAAGAATGTCTGGAGAAATGGTTTGAAAATGGCGGCAGAGGAATGGTTCAGGCTGTTACCGGTTCAGGAAAAACCCTGCTTGCACTGACTGCTGCTTACCGGCTGGCAGAAGGGACAAAGCTTCGTATAAAAATCGTTGTGCCCACAGGCGCCTTGATGCGGCAATGGGAAAGTGCCCTGAAAGACTTTTTCATAAGCAAAGAAGGAGAGCAGATGGCAGGGGACCTTAACAGGGAGATTGGACTTCGGGGGGCAGGCTGCAGATCGTCTCCGGAGTGTCGGTATATGATTTATGTGATTAACTCAGCAAGGTATGAGCTGGCCCGTCAGATATTGTCAGAGCTTCGAAGAGGCGAACGTATTTTGCTGATAGCAGATGAATGTCATCACTATGAAAGCGGGCAGAACAGGCTTATATTTGAATTCCTCCCTTATATAGACCAATATAGAGAGAAATTTTTTTCTCTGGGTCTTTCGGCAACTTTGCCTTCCGGTCAGGCAGGCCGGTATCTGGCCTCTGTTCTGGGAAGAAAAATTTACACTTACGGAATGGCGGAGGCATCGGAGGGGCATACGGTTTGCAAATATGATATTTATCATATCCGGCTGCCTTTTAAAAGACAGGAACGGAAGGAATATGAGGAGCTTTCGGAAAGAATGACATTTCTTTTCGTAAGGTTATTAAAGGTTCATCCTTCCCTGCGTATGATGGATCAGAAGGAACGCTTTGAGATGCTGCGCAGGCTCTCCGGCGATAAAGACCGGAAGGTGGCGGAGACGGCGTCTATGTATATGAATCTTGCATATAAAAGAAAAAGTCTGGTTTGCTTAGCTTCCGCAAGAATATCCTGTGCCGCTGTTTTGACAGAACGGCTGCCTTCTTTGGAGAAAATTCTTATTTTTGGGGAGCGGATCCGTCAGGCAGATGAATTGTACCGGCTTTTGCAGGAAAAGTTTCCGGGGAAAGTTGGCAGGTATCATTCCCGAATGGGGCAGCAGGCCAATAAAAATGCTCTGGAACGGTTTCGGACAGGAGAAATAAGGATTTTGATAGCCTGCAAAGCAATTGACGAGGGTATAGATGTGCCAGATGCGGCTTTGGGAATTATTTTATCGGGCACAGCCGCAAAGCGGCAGCGGCTGCAGCGTCTGGGACGTATTTTGCGGATAAGCGAAGGGAAAAACAGGGCAGCGCTATATTATCTCCATATAGAGGAAACCTCGGAGGATGTGTGCTACTTGCCGGAGGATAGGGGAAACCGGATTTTTGAACTGGAATATAGCTTAGACAGACAGGAATTCTCTAATCCGGTTTATGACAGGCTGGCGGCTGAACTACTGGAAAATATGCGGGATATGGGAACCGAACAGGAAAAAATCCGGGAGGCTGTGCGGTGTCTGCGCCTGGGAAAGGTCCGGTCGGATTGGTTGACGGAACAGGAAAACATAGAAGAAAAAATTAAAACCGCCAGGTACGCAAGCGACAGAAATTACTGGGTCTGTATGAAAAAGCTTTGCATAGCGCATGAAAGGATTTTGCATAGCAGGTAAAAACTGCGTCAGGTATTGAAAACGGCTTCCTATGTAAAGTAAATTGTATGATTGCTGTCAAAACCCGGAATATGATATAATAGGTGGGTAAAAAGAGCCAGTTCATCTGGCAGGCGTCAGGCAGCAATAAACGCTGCAATGTAAGATGGAGAAAAATGGCGGCAGTGCGGCGCTTCCACAGGAAGGGAAGGACGCCGTATGCTGCAGGAAAGGAAAAGTATGGACAAGATTAAGGAAATTAAAAAGTTGTGCGAGGAAAAACAAATCCGTATGATTGACTTTAAAATGACGGATATTGACGGACGCTGGCGGCACATTACGATTCCAGTGGAACGGTTTGGAGAAAACACATTTACGTATGGTATTGGGTTTGACGGCTCCAATTATGGATATGCTCCCATAGAAAAAAGTGACATGGTATTTTTGCCTGACCCGGATACCGCTTATGTAGACCCTTTTGCCAAGGTTCCTACTCTTACTATGTGCGGAAATGTTTGTACCATTGGCAAAGGAGAAAACAGACCTTTTGACCAGTACCCTAAAAATGTAAGTCTTCGCGCAGTGGAATATATGAAGGAAAGCGGCGTTGCGGACAGAATGGTAATTGGACCGGAATTTGAATTTTATCTTTTTGATAATGCCAGGTATGAGGTTTCTCCCCAACAGTGCGGTTATCGGATTGACACCAGACAGGCAGACTGGAACTGCAGTCTGGATACGCCGGGAAATAACGGTTATGAGGTGCCATATAAAGGAGGCTATCATATAGCGGCTCCTCAGGATGTGGGATATGACCTGAGAAGCAGAATGTGTATGATGATGGAGGACTGGGGAATTAAAGTCAAATATCATCATCATGAGGTGGGCGGACCGGGGCAGATGGAAATTGAAGTTGAGCTTGCGGATATGCCTGTTATGGCAGATAATACAATGATTACTAAATATATTATCAAAAACATGGCGGCACAGGAAGGAAAAACGGCCACATTTCTGCCTAAACCCATTTTCCAGGAAGCCGGAAGCGGCCTGCATGTCCATATGCTTCTTTTTAAGGATGGAAAGCCGCTGTTTTATGATGAGAATGGATATTCCGGCTTAAGCCGTACTGCCCATTATTTTATAGGTGGTCTGCTGAAACACATTGCATCATTGTGCGCATTTACCAATCCTTCCACCAACTCCTTTAAGCGTCTGGTTCCGGGATATGAGGCACCGGTTACGGTTGGCTATGCTACATCCAACCGAAGTGCGGTTATCCGCATTCCTGCATATGCCAAGTCGCCGGAGACAAAGCGGTTTGAGCTTAGGAATCCCGATGGCACAGCGAATCCTTATTACGCATATGCAGCCATTTTAATGGCTGGGCTGGACGGGATTGAAAAACAGATCGATCCGGCAGAAAATGGCTGGGGACCATATGACTTTAATCTTTATACGCTGTCAGAAGAAGAGCAGAAGAAAATCAAAGGGCTGCCCAAATCTCTGGGAGAAGCGCTGGACGCGTTGGAAGCAGATCACGATTACCTGACAAAGGGGGGCGTTTTCCCCCAGAGGCTGATTGATATCTGGGTTGCGCGTAAGCGGAAAGAATTAAAACAGCTGGATCAGATTCCCAATCCGGCAGAATTTAAAATGTATTACGATTTATAAGGCAGGCTATTTTGGCATATCTTAAACCTTTCCGTTTTTAAACTGCATAATCATTTCTCTGGTAAGACTTACATTGTCGTCTTCCAGGGTAATTTCGTTTCTGTGAAACCAGGCGGCTTCTGACAATTCACTGGTATCCAAAGTGATAGTGTCGGAACCGTCCAACTCACAGAAAAATCCCATCAGAAGACTTCCAGAAAATGCCCATGGCTGGCTTTTATAGTAGCGGATATTTTTTATATATAATCCAACCTCTTCCATGACTTCCCGTGCAACTGTCTGTTCCGCGTTTTCACCGATTTCTGTAAATCCTGCAATAAGGGCGTAATTGGTATAGGAACGTCCGGCATATTTGCTCATCAGAATTTTATCTCCATTTAAAACGCCTACAATAACGGCAGGAGAAATTCTTGGGTAAATCATATTGCGGCAGTGGGGACAAAAGAGCATCCGTTCCTTGTGGTCAGGCAGGGTTTTTTGTCCACAGCGTCCACAGAACCGGTTTGCCTGGTACCAGCAAAAAAGGTGGTGGGCAGTGATGCCTGCAAAGGCAGTATGGCGGGAACCTGTAGTCCTGAAAATTCGCACATCCTCATAGGTATAGCCGGAAAGCAGGATACAGGGAGCTTCATTGCCGTAGCTTTGACTTAAGCTTCGGGAAGGACATGCCAAAAAGTATTTATAATTGTCTATAGAAAAAAGATAGTGATAAGTACATGGATAACTTTCCAGCTCTTTCAGAAGGGGGTAGCGGAGTCGTCCCTCTTTAAATTTTACAAGAACAGTATTTTGGTGAAAAACCAGAATAAAGTCGTCTGAATCCGGCGCAAGGTCTCTGTACGCATTGTGGTAAATCCGTGGAGTAATGTCCTGTATCATTTTGATGCTCCTTTCACAGGTCTGAAAATAATTTTATGGCAGCCTGATAATTTCTATGATAATATGTAAATGTTCCAAGGTCAATATTGCGGCGGTTACCAAATGACTATTATCGTTACTATTCACGGGTCAGGAATGTGCACTTGCTGCGCATTCCGTGAGAACATGATGCAGGAGTGAGGGGCGATTTTTGCGAAGCAAAACTTGGAATATCGCTCCGAATTGTTACTATGAGCGGCTCCCAGGCCGTGAATAGTAACCTGTTATCGTTTATGGGTGATTGCTGCTGGTTATTAAAATACCGGGAAAGGGCGAATAATTATGAAATGGATGAAATTTAGGATAAAAACAACCACAGAGGCGGAAGATATTATTATCAGTACGTTATATGACATAGGACTTGAGGGCGCACAGATTGAAGATAAGGTTCCGCTGACCGCACTGGAAAAGGAGCAGATGTTTGTAGATATCCTTCCGGAGGGGCCTAAGGATGATGGAATTGCCTATTTAAGCTTTTTTGTGGAAGAAAAAGAGGGAGGTAAGGCGGATGGAAGCGGATACCCGGCATTGGTTTTAAATGGGGAGGAAACCACAGCAGAAGAAATTTTGGAAAATGTTAAAGTACAGCTTGAGGAACTACAGGAGTTTATGGATATCGGAGAGGGTACAACTGTGCTGGAGGAGACGGAGGATATTGACTGGATTAACAACTGGAAGCAATATTTCCACCAGTTTACGATAGATGATGTTTTGGTTATTCCCTCCTGGGAAGAAGCAAAGCCGGAGGATAAGGACAAAATGATTCTGCACATTGACCCAGGCACTGCCTTTGGGACAGGAATGCACGACACAACCCAGCTGTGTATCAGAGCCCTCCGCAAGTATATGAAACCGGAAGCCATGCTCCTGGATGTGGGAACTGGCAGCGGCATTCTGGCCATTCTTTCTATTATGTTTGGGGCAAAGGAGGCGGTGGGAACTGACCTTGACCCATGCGCCATTGATGCGGTCAGGGAGAATAAGGAGGCAAACGGTATACCGGAGGATGCCTTCCGACTTATCATTGGGAACATTATTACAGATGAAAACATCCGCAATCAGGCAGGATATGAGCGCTATGATATTGTGACCGCCAATATTCTGGCGGAAGTGCTGGTGCCTCTTACCCCGGTGATTGTACACCAGTTAAAAAGAGGCGGTATTTACATTACATCGGGAATTATTGATGACAAGGAAAGGACAGTAACAGAAGCGGTAAAAGCAGCGGGTCTTGAAGTCCTTGAGGTGAATTATCAGGGAGAGTGGGTTGGCATTGTGGCGCGAAAGCCCATGTAAGACAGTTGCTTTTGGGAGGATAATACAGCTATTTGTGCCGGAGCGTCGCAAATAAGCCTGATGGCGCGCCCTATCTCGTAAACGCCCCGGAATGGAGAGTAATATGCACCAGTTTTTTGTTGAGCCTGAACAGATTCAGGGGAAACAGATTGTAATTACAGGCAGTGACGTAAATCATATTAAAAATGTACTGCGAATGAAGGCAGGGGAAGAAATTTCGGTCAGTAATGGCAGTGATGGGAAGGAATACCGCTGCGGAATTGAGGAGCTTAGGGAAGAGGAAATAGTTTGTGAGCTCCGTTTTGTGAAAGAGGAAGGAGTGGAGCTTCCGTCAAAAATTTTTCTTTTCCAGGGCCTTCCCAAGGGAGATAAAATGGAGCTGATCATCCAAAAGGCAGTGGAACTGGGGGTATTTGAGATTATACCGGTAGCGTCAAAGCGTGCGGTGGTAAAGCTGGATAAAAAGAAGGCGGAGAATAAAACTGCAAGATGGCAGAAAATTGCAGAGGCGGCAGCCGGGCAAAGTAAAAGAAGGATTATACCGCAGGTAAAGGGGATAATGAGCTTCCGGGAGGCTTTAAATTACAGTAAATGCGCATCAAGAAGGATAATTCCTTATGAACTGGCGGAAGATATCAAAAAAACAAGGCAAATTTTTGACAACCTGAAGCCGGGGGAGGATATTGCGGTATTTATCGGACCGGAAGGCGGTTTTGGCAATGATGAGATTGAGGAAGCAGTAAGGGAAGGGGCAGTGCCCATTACTTTGGGAAAACGTATTTTGCGGACAGAGACGGCCGGGATGACAGTTCTTTCCATATTGATGTACCATTTGGAGCAATAATCATATAGTAATAGTAGGATAAAAAACGAATACTCTGTTCAGAAAGGCCAGTGAAATTATGGAGGTATATTTAGATAATTCGGCAACCACCAGATGCTTTGACGAGGTAGCTGCCCTGATGACCCAGATTATGTGTGAAGACTACGGAAACTCCTCAAGTCTCCATAGAAAGGGCGTTCAGGCAGAGAAATATATCCGTTATGCAAAGGACGTAATTGCCAGGAACTTAAAAGTAAATGAAAAAGAAATATTTTTTACTTCAGGAGGAACAGAGGCGGATAATCTCGCCCTCAGGGGGTGTGCCCATGCAAACTGCCGCAGTGGAAGGCATTTGATTACCACTCAGATTGAACATCCTGCCATTTTGCAGACGATGAAACATTTAGAGGAAGAGGGGTTTAGGGTAACGTATCTGCCAGTTGACAAAAAAGGATGTATCCGTCTGGAAGATTTAGAGAGAGCCATTACAGGGGAAACCATACTGGTTTCTATTATGCACACCAACAATGAAGTGGGTTCCCTGCAGCCAGTTGCGCAGGCGGGAACATTGATAAAGAGAATGAACCCTAAAATACTGTTTCATGTGGATGCCGTGCAGGGGTACGGGAAATTCAGAATTTACCCAAAGAAAATGAAAATTGACCTTCTGTCTGTCAGCGGCCATAAGATTCATGGGCCTAAAGGCATTGGTTTCCTTTATATAGATGAAAAAGTGAAGATTAAGCCCATTATTTTCGGCGGAGGACAGCAGGGAGGGATTCGCTCCGGCACAGAAAACGTTCCTGCCGCTGCCGGACTCGCGAAGGCTGTGGAAATTGTTTATGGAAATCTGGATAAAGAAGTGGCGAGGCTTTATCAGCTTAAAAAAGCTTTTGTGGAAGGAGTACGGAAAATTGACAATGTGGTGGTGAACGGACATCCTGACGAAACAGGCGCTCCCCATGTGGTTAGCGTTTCCATAAGAGGCGTCAAAAGCGAAGTGCTTCTCCACGCGTTAGAGGATCGGGAAATTTATGTATCGGCAGGAAGCGCCTGCTCTGCGCGCAAACCACAACCATCGGCAACTTTACGGGCAATGGGAGTGGAACAGGAGTTGCTTGGCTCCACAATTCGCTTCAGTTTTTCCGTGTTTACCACGATGGAGGAAATAAACTATACTTTGCAGACAATGTATGATATAATTCCTATGCTTAGAAAATATACCAGACGTTAAAAGAAAAAGCATCTGTCCGGATGGTGCCTGACGAGTTTAAGGGAGCCTGCTTTTGGCAGGGAGGATGTCTTTGCCGATAATGGCGCGGCAGGACAGATGCGGAATCTCTAATCAGAAAATTATGGGGCGTTACGTGTAGAAAAGAGGATGTATGTTTACTGTATTTTTGATAAAATATGCGGAGATTGGCGTAAAGGGAAAAAATAAATATCTGTTTGAGGAAGCCTTAGCCCAGCAGGTGAAATATGCGCTGAAAAGGTGCGAAGGGGAATTTAAGGTATCAAGAACAGACGGAAGAATTTATGTACACGCACTGTCAGAGTTTGATTATGACGAAACAGTGGACAATTTAAGAACTGTATTTGGCGTATCAGGTATTTGTCCGGTTATTCATGTGGAGGATGAGGGATTTGAAAAGCTGGCGGATACAGTGACAGATTATATGGATAAGGTATATGAGGACAAGCATATTACGTTTAAGATACAAGCAAGAAGGGCTAGAAAAAATTATCCTATAAATTCTGTTGAACTGAATAAGGAGCTGGGGAGCAGAGTCCTTTCTGCTTTTCCTGAGATGAAGGTGGATGTACATCAACCGGATGTAATGCTGCATGTGGAGATACGTGAAAAAATATATATTTATTCTATCGAAATACCTGGTCCGGGGGGAATGCCGGTGGGAAGCAATGGCAAGGCAATGCTCCTTTTATCCGGAGGAATTGACTCTCCGGTGGCTGGATATATGATTGCCAAAAGAGGGGTAAAGATAGACGCGGTTTATTTTCATGCGCCTCCTTATACAAGCGACAGGGCAAAGCAGAAGGTGATGGATCTGGCAAAGCAGGTGGCCCGCTATGCAGGCCCGGTTTATCTTCATGTTATTAATTTTACAGAGATACAGCTGTATATATATGAAAAGTGCCCTCATGAAGAGCTGACGATTATTATGCGCAGATATATGATGCGGATTGCAGAGAGGATTGCAAAGGAGAACGCCTGTCTTGGCCTTATTACGGGAGAAAGCATTGGGCAGGTGGCTTCCCAGACGGTTCAGTCTCTTGCTGTAACAAATGAGGTATGTACCCTTCCTGTGTTCCGTCCGCTGATTGGATTTGACAAAATGGAAATCGTGGATGTTGCAGAAAGGATTGGCACCTATGAAACTTCAATCCTGCCTTTTGAGGATTGCTGTACAATTTTTGTTGCAAAACATCCTGTGACTAAGCCCAATTTAAATGTAGTTAAACGGCATGAACAAAATCTGGAGGAAAAAATAGACAAGCTGGTACAGCAGGCGCTGGATATGGATGAAGTAGTGATTGTCAAATGGGAATAAAACAGAGGAAAAAAGAGCTGGCCTGTCGCCAGCTCACTATGTTCCTTAAATCATGTAAGGCTTTAATGTGTCAAGAACCTCATTAATGTTTTCTTCTGCATGGATATTCAAATCGATAGGCTTGGATAAATCTAAACTGAAGATACCCATAATGGATTTAGCGTCTATTACGTATCTTCCGGATACTAAATCAAAGTCATAATCGAACTTTGTGATATCGTTTACAAAAGATTTTACCTTGTCAATTGAATTTAATGAAATCTGAACTGTTTTCACTGGAATGACCTCCTTCCGTCTTTTCATATCTTTATGCTATTATAGTAAAGGGTTAACAGTGAAAAGTCAATGATAAAACAAAACAAAAAAATTGGTGGCGAATATGAAAAGTGTGGCATTTCATAATCTTGGGTGTAAAGTGAATGGATACGAAATGGACTATATGCAACAAATATTGCAGGAAAAAGGTTATCGCATTGTACCATTTGATGGAAAAGCCGATATATATATTGTAAACACTTGTACGGTAACTAACATTGCAGACAGAAAAAGCAGGCAGATGCTTCACCGGGCAAAGAAAATGAACCCGGATTCCATTGTGGTGGCAGTAGGATGTTATGTGCAGACAGGGCAGGAGGAGGCGCTAAAGGATGGGAGCATAGACCTTGCCATTGGAAACAACAGAAAAAAGGATATTGTCTCTATATTGGAAGAGTATCTGGCCGTGAAAGATAAAAATGAGAAGGAAAAAGAAAGAAAAACCCTGCATGGAAAGACAATTATAGATATTGCACATACCAGGGAGTATGAATCTATGAATCTGACCCATGCGGCAGAGCACACCAGAGCATATGTGAAGGTACAGGATGGCTGTAACCAGTTTTGCTCCTACTGTATTATTCCTTATGCCAGGGGGAGGGTAAGAAGCCGTGAAATAGAGGATGTTATACAGGAAGTGAAAGGGCTTGCGGAAAACGGATACCGGGAAGTGGTGCTTTCAGGCATTCACCT
Organism: uncultured bacterium; assembly: GCA_947381965.1. Lineage (GTDB taxonomy): Bacteria > Bacillota > Clostridia > Lachnospirales > Lachnospiraceae > Suilimivivens. Next base: position 6,337 of record CANCXX010000019.1, on the reverse strand, counting down.
AAGCTCCTATGGTATGGAAGGGGGAAGTGATTTTTCCGGCAGCAGGCTTTTGCAGTTAATACAGGCCCTTGGGCAAAGCGGTGTGATGGAACGCATCCGGCTTGGCTCTTTGGAACCCAGAATTATTACAGAGGAGTTTGTGCAGGGATTAAAGGATTGCGCCGGCTTATGCCCCCATTTTCACCTTTCACTGCAAAGCGGATGTGATGCAGTGCTGAAACGAATGAATAGAAAATATTCTGCCAGGGAATATTATGAAAAGGTATGCTTATTAAGAAAATATTTTGATGCGCCGGCCATAACCACAGATGTGATAGCAGGGTTTCCGGGAGAAACAGAGGAGGAATTTGAAGAAACAATACATTTTTTAAGGCAGGTTGGGTTTTATGAAATGCACATTTTTAAGTATTCCCAAAGGAAGGGAACGCCTGCTGCAATTATGGAAGGACAGATTCCTGAAAATATAAAAGCCCACAGGAGCGGCAGGTTACTGGCGCTTGGACAGGAAATGTCAGGCATATTCAGGGAAAGTTATTTACATAAGAAAACAGAGGTGTTATTTGAGGAAGAAAAAATAATAAATGGTGTGAGCTATCAGGTAGGGCATACGAAAGAGTACATTCGTGGGGCGGTAAAGACAGAAGAACCGCTTACAGGCCGGATAATAGCAGGCCGGCTGACGGATTTCCTTGAACCGGATATTTTGTTGTTTTGTCCGCAAATACATTGAATTTTCTGAAAAAATGGAGTAAGATAAAAGCGAACGGATGTTGTGATTAAGAGGTGACATTTATGCAGGATTTGGGAAATACACAGTTTTTCAGGGTAGAGACGGATACCACAAGCGTAAAAGAAATACTTGCGGAAGTTTATGCGGCATTAACAGAGAAGGGATACAATCCTGTAAATCAGATTGTTGGTTATATTATGTCCGGGGATCCCACCTATATCACCAGTTATAAAAATGCCAGAAGCCTTATCATGAAGGTTGAGCGGGACGAGCTGGTAGAAGAAATGCTGACAGAATACATTAAAAATAATCATTGGAGATAAAAGACAGATATGCGGATCATGGGATTGGATTTCGGTTCAAAGACGGTCGGGGTGGCTATTAGCGACCCATTGCTTATCACGGCACAGGGAATAGAAATTATCAGAAGAAAAGAAGAAAATAAACTGCGCAGAACTCTGGCAAGAATTGAAGAGCTGATTGAAGAATATCAGGTAGGGGAAATTGTTCTGGGCCTGCCTAAAAATATGAATGATACACTGGGAGTCAGGGCGGAGCTGACAATGGAGTTTAAGGACAAGCTGGAGAGACGCACCGGGCTGCCAGTACATACGTGGGATGAACGACTAACCACGGTGGCTGCTGATAAAACCATGATAGAAGCAGGAATACGGCGGGAAAACCGCAAAGAATTTGTAGATAAAATTGCAGCCGTGCTTATTTTGCAGGGTTTTTTGGATTGCGCAGGACAGGGAGAAAAATAATTGGAGAAAGTAAAATTTACGCTGGATACACAAGAAAACGTGGATTTTTATGTGCTGGAACAGACAAAACTGGGCGGAAGCTCTTATCTTCTGGTGACGGACGTCCCGGAGGGCGATGGGGAAGCTCTGATACTGAAGGAGGTTTCCGTACAGGGAGAGAAGGAAAGCGTTTACGAGATTGTGAGCGAGGAGACGGAAATGGCAGCAGTGGCTTCTGTGTTTGAAAATCTGCTTGAGGATGTGGAGCTTAGATAAGGGTGAACGTGGAAGCTGTTAATAAAAATGCAGTTACGGCAGGTGCATCATCTGATTCATTTACTATAGATGAGGCTTGGTTCGTCATGCGGTTGGGAGCGGAGAGACGGACGGATGAAAGCAACGGATGAGGCTTTGCGGATACTGCCAAAGTGGAGGTAGAACTGATTGAAGAAAAATGAAAAAAGCAGCTCAGGACTGAAGGTTATCCCCCTTGGCGGTCTTGAGCAGATTGGCATGAACATTATTGCCTTTGAGTATGAAGACAGCATTATTGTGGTGGACTGCGGTCTTTCTTTTCCGGAAGATGATATGCTGGGGATAGATCTGGTGATACCAGATGTAACTTATTTAAAAAACAATGCGGAGAAGGTGAAAGGATTTGTTATCACTCATGGACATGAAGACCATATTGGCGCGCTGCCCTATGTGCTGCGGGATATTAATGTGCCTATTTATGCTACAAAGCTTACCATGGGAATAATTGAAAACAAATTGAAGGAACATAACTTAACCAATAATACAAAGCGGAAGGTGGTTAAGTTTGGACAATCTATTAATTTAGGACAATTCCGTATTGAATTTATTAAAACCAATCACAGCATTGTGGACGCGGCAGCGCTTGCCATTTATTCGCCGGCTGGAATTGTGATTCATACAGGCGATTTTAAAGTTGACTATACGCCGGTGTTTGGGGACGCCATTGATTTGCAGCGTTTTGCGGAAATTGGGAAAAAAGGCGTCCTGGCACTGATGTGCGATTCCACAAACGCGGAAAGGCCGGGTTTTACCCCTTCAGAGCGCACAGTTGGCAAGACCTTTGATACTCTTTTTCAGGAGCATAAAAATACCCGCATCATTATTGCCACATTTGCTTCCAATGTGGACAGGGTGAGACAAATCATTAATTCTGCATACAAATTCGAACGAAAAGTGGTGGTTGAAGGCCGGAGTATGGTAAATATAATTGAAACAGCCACAACATTGGGGTATCTTAGCGTTCCTGAGAATACACTGATTGACATTGAACAGCTGAAAAACTATCCGGACGAAAAAACAGTTATAATCACAACCGGCAGTCAGGGGGAGAGCATGGCGGCTTTAAGCCGAATGGCGGAAGACAACCATAAAAAAATCTCAATTGGACCTAAAGATACAGTTATTTTTTCTTCCAATCCAATTCCTGGAAATGAAAAAGCCGTTACCAATGTGATTAATGAACTGTTGCTTAAAGGCGCAGATGTGATTTTTCAAGATGTTCATGTTTCCGGGCATGCCTGTCAGGAGGAAATCAAACTGATTTATACCCTGGTGCGTCCAAAGTATGCAATTCCAGTTCATGGTGAGTATAAACATTTGAAGGCGCAGGCTAAGGTCGCAAGGGAGCTTGGGTATGCCAAAGAAAATATTTTTATACTACAGTCAGGCGATGTGCTGGAGCTGACGGAGGATAAAGCGCAGATTACAGGCAAGGTACCGGTAGGCGATATATTGGTGGATGGACTTGGCGTAGGGGACGTGGGAAATATTGTTTTACGTGACAGGCAGCATCTTGCTGAGGATGGTATTTTAATAGTTGTGCTTGGGCTTGACGGGGCGACAGATGAATTGGTTAGCGGCCCGGATATTGTATCAAGAGGATTTGTGTATGTCAGGGAATCAGACGAACTGATGGATGAGGCCAGGGTCGTTGTAAATGAGGCGGTGGACGGCTGCCTGAGCAGAGGAGTGGCTGACTGGGGAAAGCTGAAAAGCGCCATTAAGGATTCTCTGGGTGAGTATGTGTGGAAAAAGACAAAAAGACGTCCCATGATTCTGCCTATTATAATGGAAATATAAGGAGATTACCATCGTGAAAGACAAACAAATGGAAGAAGCAGCTGAAAGATTTGTGGGAGCGATTAAAAATACGGAAACTTACAAAAACTATTTCGAACAGCTTGAAAGAATAAAGAAGACGCCGGAGCTTTTTGACAGGGTCAATGAGTTCCGGCAGCGGAATTTTGAGATACAAAACACAACACAGGTGAATGAACTTTTTGATAAAATGGGAGCCTTTGAAAAAGAGTATGAAAAATTCCGGGAAAATCCAGTGGTAGATGATTTCCTTAAGGCGGAGCTGGCTTTTTGCAGGATGATGCAGGAAATCAATGTATTTGTTACTGAAGAGCTGGACTTTGAATAGCCTGCAGACTCTGGGAAAGGGACGGTATTTTCATGAATGCGAAGTATTTGATAGTTACTATGCTGGAACTAATAGTTAAGGTTGCGGTGATTGCGGCGTTTGTGGTGTTTGTTTTTCGTGGCGCGGTGACAGCGTATGACTTTGGCTACCGGGTGTTTGCGGATGAGCCGGTGTCTGTTTCAGATGGAAGAACAATGACAATAGGCGTTGGTGCGGATATGTCCATAAAAGAAATTGCCGAAATGCTGGAAGAAAAGGGATTGATTGAGGATTCAAATCTGTTTATTGTCCAGGAATTGCTTTCTGCTCACCATAAAAAAATACTTCCGGGTATTTATGATTTAAGCACAGACATGACAGCAGAACAAATGTTGGAAATTATGTCCACTGCTCCTGAAAAGGAAAGTGAAGAGTGACAAAGGGTGATAAATTGTGATTACAGATGAAAGGGTCAAAGTGTTTATCGGCTCGTTTGATACGGGCAACACTCCATTTCTGAATGATTTGGAGCAGCACTCGTTAAAGACGGGGGTGCCTGTGATAAGACCGCAGGTGCAAAGTCTTTTAAAGCTTTTGCTTGCCATGAAAAAACCGGGGAAGATTCTGGAGGTAGGGACAGCCATTGGGTTTTCTGCGCTGCTCATGAAAGAGTATGGCCCAAAGGACTGCCAAATTACCACTATAGAGAAATATGAAAAAAGAATTCCTCTTGCGCTGGAGAATTTCAGAAAAGCGGGCAGGGAAAAAGAAATTACCCTTCTTGCAGGCGATGCGTTTCAGATTTTAAAAGAACTGGAAGGATCCTATGATTTTGTTTTTATGGATGCCGCCAAGGGGCAATATATACACTTTCTTCCGGATGTCTTAAGGCTGATGCCCGAAGGCGGGGTGCTGGTTACGGACAATGTCCTTCAGGATGGGGACGTGATGGAGTCGCGCTTTGCAGTAACCAGAAGGGATCGCACAATCCACAGCAGAATGCGGGAATATCTTTATGCGCTTAAGCATAATGGACAGCTGCAGACAGATATACTTCCGGTGGGAGATGGGGTAACAGTAAGTGTGAAGATCTAACAGTAAGTTTCAGAAACTGATTTCTGCATGTAAGGGAGAAGGGAAATGCGTAGACCTGAGCTTTTGATACCTGCCAGTTCTCTGGAGGTTTTAAGGACAGCAGTGCTGTTTGGGGCTGATGCGGTATATATTGGCGGTGAAGCCTTTGGACTGCGAGCCAAAGCAAAAAATTTTTCCGGACAGGAGATGCGGCAGGGAATTGCCTTTGCCCACTCTCACGGCGTAAAAGTACATGTAACGGCAAATATTTTAGCGCATAACAGTGATATTGAAGGGGCAAAGGAATATTTTAGGGAACTGGGGGAAATGGAGCCGGACGCACTGATTATTGCAGATCCCGGTATGTTTGCGCTGGCAAAAGAGATCTGCCCAAAGATAGATATTCATATTTCCACCCAGGCAAATAATACCAATTATATGACCTATCTTTTCTGGCACAAAATGGGGGCCAAAAGGGTGGTTTCCGCAAGGGAGCTTTCCCTGGCAGAAATAAAGGAAATCAGGGAAAAGATCCCACAGGAGATGGAAATAGAAAGCTTTATTCACGGAGCTATGTGTATTTCTTATTCAGGGAGATGCCTTCTTAGCAGTTATTTTACGGGGAGAGATGCCAATCAGGGGGCCTGCACCCATCCGTGCAGATGGAAATATGCTGTGGTGGAGGAAAAGCGGCCGGGAGAATATCTTCCGGTTTATGAAAATGAAAGAGGAACCTATATTTTTAATTCCAAAGATTTGTGCATGATAGAACATATTCCTGAAATGATAGACGCTGGCATAGACAGTTTTAAAATAGAAGGCAGAATGAAAACCGCGCTATATGTGGCAACAGTGGCGAGAACATACAGAAAGGCAATAGACGACTATCTGGAATCGGAGGATAAGTACCGTTCAAACATGGAATGGTATCGGAAGGAAATTGCAAAGTGTACTTACCGTCAGTTTACCACCGGGTTTTATTTTGGAAAACCGGATGAAAGTACCCAAATATATGACAATAATACCTATGTAAATGAGTATGTTTATCTTGGGATGGCAGAAGAAATTTCGAAGGAAGGGTATGTTCGCATAGAACAGAAAAATAAGTTTTGTGTGGGGGACTGGATAGAAATTATGAAGCCGGACGGACAAAACATCCAGGTTCAGGTTTTGTCATTGACCACTTTGGAGGGGGAAGCGGTGGAAAGCGCCCCCCATTCCAGACAAATTTTGTGGGTGGAATTAAGCGGAGGGGCAAATCAGTATGATATATTAAGGGTCCGTAAGGAGGTAAGTGGTTACTATTCATGGCCTAACCGATTAGGCTTTATGAATTTTAACCACATAAGC
>CANCXX010000018.1 GCA_947381965.1 uncultured bacterium | reverse complement strand
CAAGGTCCTTTGTTTCTCTGCTTGCTTAGATGCAACTTTGATATCTTATCATGCGTTGCTTCCTTTGTCAAGCTCTTTTTTAATATTTTTTATTTTGTGCTTTTTCTCATTTATAAGCACTAATTTTAAATTGTAACACTTTATTTAAATACTGTCAATACTTTTTTTGTGTTACTTTTTAGCTCTAATCCGTAATATGAAGGTATCCTATCATTACTTCATATTACATTGGTAGCTAAACGGAGAAAGAGGGATTTGAACCCTCGCGCCGCGTGAACGACCTACACCCTTAGCAGGGGCGCCTCTTCAGCCTCTTGAGTATTTCTCCACAATTCTGAATTACACCACTACCAATATTTTATTCTGCGTCCTTCAACGCAAGAGTTATTATACATAAGCATATTTTATTTGTCAATGCTTTTTTTCATAACTTTGGAAATATTTTTAGAAAAATTTTCAAATACGCTTTCGCGCACTTTTTCATCCGGCTTTTATTTAAAATGAGAATAATCTTTTATCGTATTCTCAATCCTTCTTTTAACCTCATCCGCAATTTCAACTGTTTTCATTCCTTTATATTCTTCATAATACATAGGTGGCATATAAATCAGCCTGACTGTTACCGGTTTAATAGAATTTTCATCAAAGGGTTTAAAACTATCTATTAATGCACAGGGAACAATAGGACATTTTGCCCTAACTGCACTTTTAAAGCTTCCGCCTTTAAATTCCAGCAATTTGTTTCCCATTCTGCTTCTTGTTCCTTCCGGAAAAATCAAAAAATTTTTTCCATTCTTTACATCATCAGTTACAGCACTAATCACTTTCATGGACTGTTTGATATCATCCCTATCCATAGAATAAGCCCCCAATGCCCTGATAACCTGTTTCAAAAGAATAACATTTTTTACTTCTTTTTTTGCTACAAAGGAAAAAGGTCTGGGGCAGGAATCCAAAAAAACCAAAACATCAAACATTCCCTGATGGTTTGGGAAAAAAATAAAACCATCTTCTTTTGGAAGATTTTCGATGCCATATGACTCCACAGTCACTCTTCCCGCCCGATTTGCCTTTTTAGTAACCTTCTTAATTACCTGGAAAGCCTCTTCAAATGAAACTTTGCTGTTTATTCCACACCACCAGATTTTATAGAAATAGTAAGGAACCTTCAGAAAAAGCCTGATAACCATTAATGCAATTCTCATTACCGCTACCTCTTTAACATTTTAGTGCCATTCAATCTTCCCTGTACGTTTCCACAGCAGTTTCATATAAATCATTTCCCTTGGAATCAATTACAACAATAGCCGGAAAGTTTTTTACACTAAGTTTATGAATGGCCTCTGTTCCCAACTCATCATATGCAATAACTTCAGAACTGAGAATTGTTTTTGATAATAAAGCGCCTGCGCCCCCTACCGCTGCAAAATATACCGCATCATTACGTATAATTGCCTGTTTCACTAAGTCAGTTCTCTTTCCCTTTCCAATCATTCCCTTAAGACCAAGGTCTAAGAGAGAAGGTGCATACTTATCCATTCTACTGGCAGTTGTGGGGCCCGCTGAACCAATTGGACGATTTTCTCTTGCTGGAGATGGCCCCATATAATAAATAATATTATTTCTAATATCAAAGGGCAGTTTTCCCCCTTTTTCTAAAGCTTCCTGCATTCTTTTATGAGCTGCGTCTCTTGCCGTATAAATCGTGCCTGTAATATATACATAATCTCCACTTCGTAATTCTGCTGCTGTTTTTTTATCAAATGGCGCTGTAATATGCTTTTCCATAATCTTATCTCCAAAAATACAAATGTATTCTAAAGTACTCTTACACTATGCCTGTTCACATGACAACATATATTTACTGCCACCGGGAGTCCTGCTATGTGGGTTGGATAGGTAATTATGTTAACAGCAAGCACTGTTGTACTTCCACCAAGTCCTGCCGGACCAATTCCAGATTTATTAATTTTTAATAACAGCTCATCCTCCAGTTCTCTTACATAAGGAATCTTTGAACCTTCATCTACAGGCCGTGTCAGCGCTTTTTTGGCAAGCAGCGCACATTTTTCAAACGTTCCTCCTATGCCAACGCCAACTACCATTGGCGGACAAGCATTTGGTCCTGCTTCTCTGACTGCGGTAAGGACTGCACCTTTGACACCTTCAATTCCATCTGCCGGTTTCAGCATAAAAATACGGCTCATATTCTCACTCCCAAATCCTTTGGGGGCAACTGTTATTTTGATTCTGTCACCAGATACAATATCATAATGAATTACTGCTGGTGTATTATCATTTGTATTTTCCCTTACAATAGGGTCGCCAACCACAGATTTACGCAGGTACCCTTCTGCATATCCCTGGCGTACTCCTTCATTTACAGCATCTGTAAGAAGACCTCCTTCCACATACACATCTTGCCCAATATCCACAAATATAACTGCCATACCAGTATCCTGACAGATAGGTATCATTTCTTCCGCTGCAATTTGTAAGTTTTCTTCCAACTGACATAATATTTGCTTTCCAATAGGGGATTTTTCCCTTTCTTCTGCTTTTCTTAAGGCCTCTTCCATGTCTTTACCAAGAAAATGATTTGCCTCAATACACATTTCTTTGATATTTTTAATAATTTCTTCTGTATGAATTGTTCTCATTTTGAAAGACTCCGTCTTTTACTCTGCAATTATTTTTCTTATCTGCTCTAATTGCTCCCCGCTTGGGCTGCCAGCAATATATTTTAAAATTTCACCATCATCCTTATATCTTGGTATTAGGTGCATATGAAAATGAAATACTGTCTGACCAGCAACCTCTCCATTGTTTTGAATAACATTAAATCCGTCACAATTTAACTTATCGGTCATTTTTACCATCATTTTTTTCGCAAGTTTTATTACATCTGACGCCATCTCTTCTGGCAGTTCATAAAGATTGGCATAGTGACTTTTAGGCAGAATCAGAGCATGCCCCCTTGTTGCTGGCGCCACATCAAGTATAATTTTAAACTTTTCATCTTCGTAAATAGTATGCGAAGGAATCTCTCCTGATATAATTTTGCAAAAAATACAATTGTCCTGTTTCATTTTTCTCTCCTTATTATTAATATATTTTTTCCATAAAGGCAAATAACAAATCAAGCGTGCGAAGAACCTTAAAATCTCCTTTCATTTTCATTGCGCCTCCCATAAAAGCTCTCTGGAACGTCATTCTTGCATAAATAATATCATCCATTGTCCCTTTTCCTACTTGTATTTCAACATCAGGATTATCAATATTACCATAATAGTAATTGTTTTCCGATCCATCAATTTCTATTACCAAAGGTTTCTTTTTTCCTTCCACCTGGATTTTATAAATTGCCTTAAAACCTGGCTGGGGAGTAAAATGGTCTTTAAATTCCTTTATATATTCTTCCTCATTATCTTCCTGCTCACTTTCTCCCATTAAATCCCTAAAAAGACTGGTTAACTCCTGTATGTCCTGCTTTTGCCTTTTTACATAACTGTCATCAGAAACATACTGGGATAATTGCTCTGATTCTTGCGGTGTTAAATCAATATTCTTAGTAAACGAGACCATTTGTTTTACTGCCTGGTTGCTTGCAGGAAGACAGGCCATTTTTTGGTTAATAGTGCGGTACATATTTTCTGCTTTTTTTTCTATAATTATGTTATACTCTTCATTATCGTCAAAAATAGAAGGATCAGCAATGTAACCACAAATTCCACTACAGGGAAGCCCTCCTAAAATTTCCCATGCACCAGTAAGGGTCAGTTTTCCTTCCCTTTCTCCATACGTAGTTGACATAACAATAGGACACATATAGGTTTTGGCAATTTTTTCCTTATCCCCATACAGCCAGCAGGAATCCAGAAACTGGTGCATATAACCTCCAATCCCATACCACTCCACTGTAGAGGCAAGGATTATACCATCTGCTGTTTTAATTGTCTGGGGCAGTGTTGTTATACTATTTTTTAGTTCATACAAATTAAACCTTTCAACGGTAACATGAAGTTCTTCCAAAACCACCTGCATTTTATTAATTACATATAATGTAGGGTCGTCCATCAACCCCCTGCCGCCATAATAAATATTAATTTTCATATTGCCCCGCCTTTCTTTTTACTGCTATATTTAGTATAAAGCGATTTCCTCTATCTGTAAATAAATTTTAATTTACCAAGACGGATTTCATCGCCCGGCTCTATAATTTCTGAAGTATTAGGCACCAGACGCATTCCATTTCTAAAGGTTCCATTTGTGGAATTTAAGTCTGTAATACATATATTTTTTCCGCTTCTGGTAAATTTAGCGTGCATCCGGCTGATACTTTTTTCATTAATCACCATATCCACAGCGCCAGCAAGCTTACCTACCGTAAGAGGAAGTGTCCCAAGTTCAATATGACATTTATTTTTCCTGTCCAAACTGTAAAGCTTGTTTTCACAGCTTTCTGTCCAGGGAATGTATACCGTATTACCTAATTCCTCCATAGGTGATACCGTCTCATTTTCATTTGTATCAGCGTAATAATATATTTTTTCCTTTTCCACCTTTTCTGTATTATTATTAGAGAAATTCTCTAATAATAACCATATCATAGGTCCCACCATAAGAACACCCACCATTATCCATCCAATTATAAAGTATAAATACTCCTGATATGCCAATGGATAATTCCAATTAATATAAATCAGTATTCCTGCTCCTAAAACTCCCGCTATCCAAAAAGGAATCATTTTCTTCCACTTTAACTCTGAAATCCTCTTACCAATATGAATATCCGGATTATTATTTATTTGTTCATTATCTATGTAATCCGGATATTCATTATTATATCTCGTTTCCTGATGTGGCATTATTGTATCATTTTTTTTATCCATATCTGTAACATCGTCTTGAAACCACTTTAAAATTTCATCAAGCACAAACTGATCTCTATTCATCAAATCCGCTATTTTATAAACTGCTTCAACCGCATTTGTGTCTTCATTATCTACTCTGGAAATAAAAAACTCCAAAAGCTGTGAAAATTTTCCTTCCTCCTGATCAGGAAAGTAAACAAAAAAATACTGGCCAGTTTCTATATTCTGAAAAATATACTCCGGCTGTAAAATCAGGCAGCTTCCATCAAGCAGGTACTTTTGAAGACAGTCATTTACTGTCTTAAGCTGAATAAAAAACTCCCTGAGACTTTCCATACCGATTCTTTTTCCGTCCATTATACTAAAAAGACTTTGTTTGGATGTTATTTCATAATATAATAATATCTCTCCATTTATATACCGCTCCTGACTGACCAGCAATCCCTTTATTTTATTTTCTGTTACCATTTTTCTTTGATAAGCGTTTTCTGATAAATTGCCATTATCTTTTATAATAAGATAATTATGCCTGTAATCTTTATAATATTTTACACTCAGCATTTTTATTTTCTTTTCCTTTCTCTAATATACGCTACCGGATTGGCTTTCCATATCATTTTTTTAATAGCTTCTGCGGAACCTTTTTGTCTGCTTTCTATTATTACATTTTTTTCATACATGCCACACCTTTCTTCCTGTGGAGGAAAAAAAGGATAATACACTCTTTTACGTTTCATTCTACTTTCTATATAATCTTTTCCATACCAACTTTCTTTTTCCTTTTGTCCATATATTACCTCCCCATAATTTTCTTCTGCATCTGTAAACCTTTCTGCCCGCATACCAATTAAAAAATTATCCTGTGAAATTACACATCTACAGTATAAAAACAAAGCTGTGAGAATAATCAGTAAATATAAAAACAATACAACAGGCAAAATAAATGCCGCTTCTATAGTAAAATATCCTTTCCACTTTTTACGCATAGGCCAGTACCACCTCCATTCCTAGCAGCAAAAACGGAATAAACGGAATCGGATCCTTCTTTTGAAACAGCACACAGCATCCCCCATAAATTCCAGACAAAATTATTCCCATAGCTGCTGATAATACAGTAAACCATCCTCCTGTCCACAAACCTAACACAAGAACTGTCATTCCATCTCCATACCCGATACTTTCTTTTGTTATAAGTGATAACAATAAAAAGAAACCGCCCGGAACCAAACATAAAACAACCTCACTCCAAAAAAAATGTTTAGAAAACACTTTAAATAATATTGCCCCAAATGCAAAGATTAATATAACTGATACCGGAATTTCTTTTTTTCTTATATCTTCTGCTGCAAGCACAGCAAGGAATAAAATTCCTGCACAATAAGGTATCATTTAACCTCCCTTTCTTTTTTAGCCGCCGCATTTACTACATGGACTATAAGTTCCTGCTTCGCTTAAAGGAATCATATATATAGTTCTTTTTAATGAAGAACAATTTGCCAGACTATGATAGCTCTTCCCATCTGCAGTGACATATACATTACCTCTCTTTACAGGTTTACATTTTTGGCATGGATAATATTTTCCACCAGACTGATTTCTTAAGGAGGAAATCTGTTCATAGTTCTTCATTTGAATCTGTACTCTTAGATATGTGCACGTATGTGACATATGATATTTACTTCCTGTTTTTGTAATGTAAACGTAAATTTCCTGTTCTCTGTCTGTCAAAAGCTCGTTTCCGCAATAGCCAGTCCACGAATGGCCAAAAAATCTGTCTCTAAATTTAATATCTCCAAGGGGCAGCCAGCTAATAAAAGACTTAATTTGATACTCTGCCTGCAATTCAACTTGTCCATTTTCTTTTCCTGTGGATAAATCCTGCAGTAATATCCCGCTTTCGCCACCTTTTATACAAAGATACGGATACAACTGATTATTTAAGTATTCTTTTACATATCCCTCTCCATCCCCTCTTTCCCCGCCTGTATATTTAACCTGATATTCTTCAAATGCCATTCTGTTTCCTGCCTGGTGCAACGCTTCCTGTATATTTGACTGAACCCGGACAACCTCCAGACTAAGAAGCACTGTCATTATAAAAAATAAAAAAATGGGCAAAACTAAACTTCCTTCAACCGCCATGCTTCCCTTCATCTTACCGGAAGAAAGAAAAAATGCTCTCTTGTTTGACAAAACAATATCTATTTTTAATTTTCTGAGAGAAGGGACTTTTACCATTTTTATTTGCCATGCTCCGCCTAAAGAGAGCATTTCTCCTTTCTTCCGTACTTTTTAATTAGAAGTATCCATATTTACGGTTTAACAGATATTCGTCACCATAACCTCCTTTGCATGTCACTACAGCTTCAAATCTTTCAATACACCAATCCATAGAAAAATATTTATTGCTGTCAATAAAACGAATATCCATCTCCATAATATCCATGGCGCGAAGATTTTGTTTCTTTTCATCCAAAAGAAGTATCATTGCCGCCAGATACTGTTCATAAGAAAATCCACTGCCGCCCTCTGTATGATAAAGGTTTCCTCCTAATACATAATCTACTGACATATGATGAGTTTCTTTTCTTATTGGTACAGCACCGCCTGTATATATTGTCCATACATCCCTCACACTTTCCAGAAAAGCGCAGGCATATAATATACTTTCAACTACAGGCGTCTTAAACTCTCCATTAAGACTCACCGCCAGAAGCTGTTCCGCTGCGGAAGCTGCCTGCGACTTTAAATTTCCATCAGATAAAGCAGATGATACGTTATCTGCAAAACGCCATCTAAACAATTGTTCTGAAACAGCTCTCAAATTTTCTAAGTCTGAACTCTTTCCTTTGGCAATGTACTCTAATTGACAGGAAAGAAGTGTGTTTTCCTTTGGATTGTTGAAATATCCCATTTTATCAAAAAGGTATGAAAGAAACATATTTTCATCTGCTTTGAAATCTTCCCTGATCGTACTGGTATTTTCTATATGTCTGTGGGAAATGTAATCCTGTAAAGATATCCGGGCAGGACTAACAGATTGCAGATTTACTTCTGTAAGATAAAATACATCGCTTCCAGCCAGCCCAAATACCCAGTCAGCCGGATTAGACAAAGGTACTTCTTCCCATAATCCCTCTTCATTTTGAATCTTGGGAAGTTCCATTCCCGCCAGCTGTTCCATAATCATCTGCCACTTATTCATTGGATTTTGAGCATCCAGGTTCCGTATTTCATCCATATACTGTAATACTTCTCTCTCCTTTCCTCCAATGTCGGTATCCTCAATATAGCAGACCGCCTGACTTCTCATAGATGCTCCCATTTTTGCAGCTGCGGTTTCAAAAGATGTAATGGATACATTTTCTACTTTCAGATTCCCCCAGGGTCCATTTTCATGTTCTAAAACCGCAGATGTATTTTCTTCCATGTAATATTGTAATCTGCCCTCCATATTCTTTACAGAAGGCTGAAATCCTAAATATGAGACGTCCACATAAACAAGATCATACCTTTCAAGCAATGTAACCTGAAACTCTGACAATACCGCGTTCATACCTGTATCCACAGCACATTCCAGTCTGACTTTACCGGCGTTTCTGATTGCATTGCCGGTGAACAAAAGAATAAACCCTGTCATAATAGACAATGATAAGGCAAGAAACACTGTCAAATAGCCTTTCATTATGCCAGAATAGCAGAACTGTCAGCCGAAATTTTTTGGAAAATAGTACCTGCCAGCTCCTGAATCTGGGTTTTAAATATCAGAACCAGTCCGATTAACACTACGATAATAAGTATCATTTCTACTGTTCCCATTCCTGCATTGTTTCTTTTAAGCTTTTTTAAACTTCTAATAATCATTTATCCTCCATTTCTGCGCTTTTATTAACGCCACCTTAATTATTGTTCATTTCCATTTTGTTTAAATGCCTCCAAAATCCATATATACAGGCAATAAAACTAAAAACATAACCACCACAAGCATCAGCATCATGGGGAGAATCAATTTAGTTCCCGCTTCTTCTCCTGCTTTTCTTGCCAAATTTCTCCTGTCTTCCTGTGCGCTGTCGGCCTCTTGTGCTAAAAGCAACAGAAGCCTGCTGTTTCCCTGCTTTAAATTTACTGCCAGCAAAAAGCTCAGCCTTCGGTATCTCATTGCTCCGCACCGCTTTCCCCAGTCCTGATATACCTGTTCTTCCATTATTCCGTTTTCCAATTGATAACACGCAACTTTCATTTCTTCATACAGATAACACCTCCTTCCTTTCTGGTTCTGGTAATCAGAAGTTATTTTTAAGAAAGAATTTTTTATGGTCAGACCTGCCTGCAAGTATAGTCGAAGCTTGTTTACAAAACCGGGATAATCAATTATCAACTGTCTGTTTCTTTTCTTACAATCTTTCTCCAAATCTTTTTCCATCCCCTTACATATCAAAACGCTGATAAATAAAGTTAATATAAATAAAAAGATACTATTATCCGGTTTTATTTCCTCCCATATAACCTCAATTCCATCCAGATTTCCAGGAAGATAAAATTCTTTCTTGTCTTCCCTATTCAAATTTGTTTTAATCAGTAAATCCTCTAATGAGCGGAAGAACAGTTCTTCTACCGCAAGGTTTTCAGGCAGTAAAAATACATCATATTCAAAACTTTTTCTCTCTCCTTCCAATAAAATTGTCGCTGTCAGCTTTACCTCTTCTCCTTTTTCTTCAATTCCTATACGATTAACCTTTCCGCTCCTGCTAACCCTCTCTTTGTTTCCACTGTTCCATGTAAGTTTAAGCGGATATCCCGGCACTGTGGATGGCAAGTATAAATTTCCAGTCACATGATCCAAATCATAATTATCCTTTTTTATAATTTCAGGCAGTATTGCATTAATTTTTTTAAACAATTCCTCCCTTTCCTTTTCGTTAAGTTTTCTCTCTTCTACCAAAATAGGGATTTCCCTGCTCCACTTATCAGCCTTTGCCCGCATTTTTATTTCATAGTCTCCTGCACCCCATTCATTTCTGACTAACTGTGCCCCTTCTGCCATCCTGCCTTCCATCCGGCTGCACAAATGAAGGCAGATAGCAGACACCGTCCCAAGTGTTAAAACAATAAATACTGATGTCAATTTGCGTACCTGAAAATTTGCATATAATTCTTCCGTATCTTTCATAGGATAAAGTTCTGATAATTCTCTATACAATTTTGAATTTTTATTAGCCCTGATCTTTCTTTTTTGGTATACTTTTAGCGCTAACAGAAAAATTGGATTTTTCATAGAAATGCTCCTTTATACTTCTATAGAAATTATTCGTACAGATAAGATATAAGCTCCCAGATAAACCAACAGACAAGCGCTCATAACCAAAACCCCCGCTATCGTATGATAAAGGCCCTGAAAATACCCAGGAGAAGCTATGCTTATATACAACATAATTGCAAATGGCATAATATTCATAATTTTTTGTTCCAGTTTCTTTGCACTAAGTAAAACAGTAATTTCTTTTTCTGTTTCAATTTTCCGTACTATAATGTCCGCTGTTTTATCCATGACGGAAGCCATGTTTCCACTGCTGTGCTGGGAAATTTCATATACTTGCGAAAATTCCCTGATTTCATCAATTTCCAGGCTCTCTCCTATCTGCTTCCACAACTTTGAAAAAGCAATATTATTTTCCCGCCCCGACTTCAGCATCATTATAATCTGGCAAATTGAACTGTCCCTTCCGTATAAGGCCCTTAAATCATTATAACTGGATAAAAAAGAATTTTCTGCTGAAAACCCTGCTCTCTGACTGGTTGATACTAAAAGCATCAACTCCTTAAACTGCTCCCTGACAGCTTCTTTTTTCTTATCCAATAAGAACTTTCTTTCCAACCGGTAATATAAAAGTCCTATACCTGAGAGAGGGAAAAACGCCCATATAGATCGATAAAAAAAATAATTTAAAATTACAACAATCACTATACTTTTTCCAGTCAAATACCTTTTTTCAGCTGGAGACAGAAATAACAGTAATTTCTTTTGATTATCTTGACAAATGCAGTTTTTCCACATGTTTAAACTCTCCTACTTTTTTTAATTCCCCCTTTATCTCTCCATTTGGGGAAACGCACTCTGATTCAAATCTGTAAACTGTTCTCATTTTTACCTCTCCCTCCCATAATCTGTCGGGTTCAGCTATTTCCAGTATCCGTCTGCTTCCATCCTTTAATCTTCCCAAATGTACCATTACATCAAATCCGGAAATAATCTGCCTGCGTATAGCGCTAAGAGGCATTTCCATCCCCATCAGAACCATAGTTTCCAGACGGCTTACCACATCCCTTACACTATTTGCATGCACTGTTGTCATGGCGCTGTGTCCCACATTTACACTTTGCAGCATATCAACTGTTTCTTTTCCCCTGACTTCACCTACGATAATCCTGTCGGGGCGCATTCTTAAAGACGCCTTTATCAGGTCCCGTATTGTGATTTCCGTACAACCCTCCACATTGACATTTCGCGTTTCCAGTCTGACCAGATTAGATATATTTCTGATTTGCAGCTCTGCACTATCTTCAATGGTGATTACACGCTCCGTTTTCGGTATAAATCCGGATAAAATATTAAGAAAAGTTGTTTTTCCGGAACCAGTTCCTCCACTCACCAAAATGTTGCTTCCTAACCATACCAATTCTTCAAGCTGATCTCTGCATTCTTTTGTCAAAGACTTCATAGATAAAAGCTGATCTATGGTTATCGGATCTTTAGGAAACCGGCGGATAGTTAGAATTGGTCCGTTTACAGCCACCGGATTAAGAACCACATTTACTCTCGCCCCATCCGGAAGTCTTGCGTCCACTATTGGAGAAGCTTCATTTACTACCCGATTACAACCTGCAGTAATCTGCCATATCACATGTTTTAATTTTTCTTCTGATTCAAAACATATATCTAACTTTTCAAGTTTACCTTTTTTTTCTATAAAGATTCCAGAAGTGCCATTTACCATAATTTCTGTTATCTCTGGATTTTCTATTAACTCCTGTAATATTCCCAGTTGTCTTATAGAATGGAAAACTTCTCTTCGAAGCTGTTCTCTGATCGAAATCTCCAAATATCTTTTTTTGCTTTCCTGTTTTATCTGTTCATCAATCAGTTCCCGTATTTCATCTTCTGTCATCTGTCGGGAGAGATCCAGCTTTTCCAGAATGATTTTATGTAAATCCGCAATTTCACCCTTATTCAACCATTCCCTCCTTAAACAAATCCGGAAAAATGTTTGCCTTAATATATACTGCCAGTTCACCATAGGTCAGTTCTTCAAAGGAGACAGGAAGCTTTTTAAATATGGGAAGTTTCCATTTGGTTGTTTTGGCTGTAATATCCCCATAGTTCATACTTTCCAATGCTTTTTCATACTGCTCTATTTTAGCTATAGCAAGTCCATCCTCCCTGGAGATTGTATAGATATAATCACATCCGCGCAGCACATCCCATAGGTCCATAATTCCATCTGTCAGATCAAGTATCAAATATTCATATTCACTTGTTTTTTCAATTTCCATAAATAAGTCAAGCCATTGACCTCCTCTGACACCGGACAAATTCTGGTATATCATTGCAGGCGGAACAAAATCCAGCCCGTTAACTGTTTCTACCATACTCTCCAGCCGATATGCCAGCTTTTCTCTTGCACAGGAAAAGTAATACATCAGGTCAGAAATGTCATTTTCCGTATTTCTGCCCAACATACGGGCAAACCCGGAATAAACTTCAAAGTTCAGATAAAGCGTCTTATACTTCTTAGCAAGTATCTGTCCCAGAGTTAGTGAAAATGTCGTCTGCAGACATCGTCCTACAGGCGTATATACACCGATTATTTTCATTTTTTTTAATCCTGTGCGCATTGCCGCCGGAACAGTATCGGATTTATCTGTATAATATTCCATAACTTCATGAAGAATATTTTCACATGACTGGTATTTATTGATATGATGAAGAGCTTTGTTTAGATTTTCCCCACTTTCACTGAGGATAATGATATGCGGAATTTTTATGTCTTCCACTTCCTGTCTATAAACGGTTTCCGAAATGAGAAGGCACTCAATATCTTTTATTCTGGTACAGGAGAAAAATTTATTTCTATTAGTAAAAACATAAATTTCAAATGGAAGATTTACTTTTCCACTGATAAACTCCATAAGCCGATATGCGTAGCTCTCCTCGCTGTCAAAAATTGCAAGGATTCTTTTGTCCAACTATAACCCCTTTCTGCTTTATAAATTTAGCCTGAATGCTTTGTACTTGAAAAGGTGGAAAGAAACTTTCCTACGATCTTCAAAGAAATTTTAAATAGTAGATAACTAAGACTGTCTTTTGTTATGTGTTGAATTATATACAAAAAGTTACTGCTTGTAAAGTAATTTGTGCAAAATATTTAAAGTTTAGCACTTTTTTACATATATTTTTTATGTAAATCTACTTAAAATATTAAAAACCCTTGAAAATCAAGGGTTTTTGCATATAAAAATATTACCAAAAATTTTGATTAATCTGCCGCCGGGCCACTGCTCTCTCTGATAACCAGGGTAGGAGTTACCAGCTGCTGTATCGGCACCTCTTCATCCTCTGCCGCATTAATTGCAGCCTGTACAAGCTTTCTTCCAAACGTTTTATAATCATAATCCACGCTGGTCAAAGTCGGTATAAGCAATGTTGCAATATAAGTATTATCGTAGCTAACCACTGAAATATCTTGTGGAATCCTGTAGCCGTGTTCCGTTATGCTTCTGACTATACCTGCTGCTGAAAAGTCATTAATAGCTATAACAGCCGTAGGCTTTATATGCCTGTCAATTAATTTATTCATTCCTTCATAGCCTGTCTGATAATTATATCCGCCCTCTACAAAAAATTCCTCCTGAAACTCAATCTGATGGTCATGCAGAACTTTAAGATATTGCTTATATTTTTCATATGTGGAGGTAACATTCTTTCTCCCCCCTACCAGTGCAATTCTTTTATGCCCAAGCCCAATCAAATGACTCATCAGTAAATCCATCGCTTTTTTTGCATCAATCTGCACCCTGTAACAGGAAGTGCCATCCAGTTTTCCTGTAACTACAACAGGAATCGTACCAGTGATCCGGGCTACTTTTCCAACATAATCCTTATCTGAAACCAGATCATCCACTCTTCCCCCCAGTTGGATTATCGCATCCACACTTTGCTGCTGCAACATTTGTAAATGAAGGCTTTCCTGTTCCACCATTCCAAGGGAATTACACAAAAGCACTGTATATCCAGCTTCCCTCGCTGCACTTTCACATGCCACAAATACCTCGGCATAATAAGGATTTCTTACATCCGCTGCAATAATGCCAATAATTTTACTTTTAGTATCTGACAGTCCTTTAGCCAGTGCGTTTGGTTTAAAATCATATTTATCAATGATATTTTGTATTTTGTCTTTTTTTTCCTTGCGGACATTTGCATTATTTGTTAATACTCTGGATACCGTAGACGCCGAAACACCTGCTTCCTTTGCTATATCGTATATTGTAATTCTTTTATTATCTGATGATTTCTGAAAATCCATCAACTGTACATCCTCTTTACTTCAAAATACTTCTCAGGAACTACAGTAAAATAATTTGCATAGTACTTACAGTCATATACATATATTATTTTCCATTTTTCCTTAATTCCATCATATGACATTCCATATCTAAATGTCAATCACTTTAAATACCCTATCTCCTTCAAATGAACTGCTTTGCAATTCCAATAAAACAGTAATGCCTCCTTTCCCCGTTCTTCTTACATAAACTGCCATTTTTCCCTTTTCTGTCTTTCTGACATTGGAGGCAAAAGGAGTTACATCTGCCAAATTGCCATTATCCATACCAGCCAGCTCACCCTCTCCCTGGACCTGGACTTTAATTTCTTTATCATCCCACACCACTTCCTGTCCTTTACTGTCAGTCAAAGTAACTAATATCTGATATAAATAACCGGATTTGGATGAACATACATTCCATTCCTGCTCTTTTAATCTGTCATTCTCCTTCCACAGCTGGCAGGACAGCACAGATGCCTTTTCTGTTGATACCAGATGACATTTTGCAATTAACTCTCCATCTTTTGTGTAATACAGTGCTTCCAGACACCCCTGTTCATAGATAACATGAAACCAGAAAGCGCCATCCTTTTCCCGCTGATATTCCCTTCCTACTTCCCTGCCATTACAGCAAAGAACTACGTAATTTTCATTTTCCTCTTCTAAAAGGCCTGCATAACATTTTACCAGAATCTTTGATTCTTTCTCGTAATTCCAGCAAAAACTCATTGGAATGTAATCTTTATTCCATTCTTTTTCTTTTCCCGTTGCCATCCATATTACCGCCTCATTTTTCCAGAATGTTCTCCTACGGTAATAATCCGGCTTTGTAAAGCCGGCGCTGGTCAGAATACCTGCCGGTGAACCATGCACTGGCCATCCATGGGCTTCTCCCAGATAATCAATCCCTGTCCACAAAAATTGTCCGCAAATATAAGAATTTTCGGTTACAGCCTGCCACGCTTCCAGACTGTGTCCATTTTCACTTCCCAAAAATGTCTTATCAGGAAACCTATTGTGATCTTCTTGATACAAATGCTCTTTATAATTATAGCCAACAACATCCAATTCATCAAAGAATCCCAGCTTTGAGGATAGCTCCGGAAAAGCTGCCGCTAAAGTAACTGGTCTGCTGCTATCTTCCTTTTTCACAATAGATGTCAGGCGGGAGGCTAAACGGGAAAGTCTTTCCATATTGGGTTTGTCCGCATCATACTGCCTTTCTTTTTCCGGCTTATCCGCATCATTATTACCTGTCATTGAGGCAAACATAGGATGACAGTAAGGGTCGTTCGGATAATCAATTTCATTTCCAATACTCCAAAGAATAATGGAAGGATGATTTCTATCTCTGCGTACCATAGCGCACAGATCCTTTTCATGCCATTCCGGAAAATCCTCATAATATCCCTGATGTCTGGGAGGATAGACATTATGACCTACAGACCATTTATTTTTTGGATTTTCCCATTCATCAAAAGCCTCATCCATCATTAAAAATCCCATAGCATCACACAATCCATATAATTCAGGCATATGAGGATTGTGGCTGCATCGGATGGCATTGCATCCGCATTCCTTCAAAAGTTCCAGTCTGCGCTGCCATACCTCCGGGCGCATTGCCGCGCCAAGACAACCGCCGTCATGGTGCACGCAGACACCTTTTATCTTTGTATTTATGCCATTTAAGAAAAATCCTTCTTTTGGTTGAAAAGAAATACTCCGAATGCCTGTTTTTTCATCATGAACTAAATAAAAATCTTTTTTTCCTGTTTTATACCATGTACGCATATGGTATAAATAAGGATGCTCCGGTGCCCACAAACAGGGATTCTTTATTTTTCCTTCCAAAGTGACTTTTCCATTTTCCACCGCTCCAAGAGATATTTTTCCCTCCAGGCATACACAGACCAAATTATTTTCATCTAGCAGCTCTGTTTTTACATCCACTTCCACTGGCTCTGTCTGTGTATTCATTACTTCCTGCTCTACCTGTATTACTGCATATTCAGCCTTTAGTGACTGTCCTTCTCCATAAACAATTTCCTTTGTCTGAAAAAAACACCCATACTCTGCTGGATGTACTGGTTCCTCTATCGCCAAAGACACCTTTCTGGTAATTCCGCTTCCGGTAAACCATCTGGAGTCTGACAGATCTGTATGTACCACTCTGACACAAATTGTATTCTTTCTCTCGCCAAATACAACAAAATCAGAAATATCATAAGAAAAGGATGTATAGCCGCTGGGCCGTTTACCAAGATAATAACTGTTGCACCATACCTGACTGTTTTTATATACACCATCAAATGCAACACGAATTCTTTTACCATAATATTCTTCCGGAAGAGCAAAAGAAACTCTGTACCATCCAATCCCTCCCATCAGATATCCGGTTCCACTGGAATAATCTTTTGAAAAAGGCGCTTCCACTGACCAGTCATGGGGAATCATTACCTTACGCCAGCTGCTGTCATCGTAACCCTTATACCAGGATTCTTCACATTCACCCAAATGAAAACGCCAGTCTTTATTTAATGTCAAAACGACTGTATCCATAACTTTTCCTTCCTTTCACTGCCTTTTATCTCTCGAATATTCATTCACTTATACATGGGCTTGTCTGTCTTTACCTTCCAAACATCCGTAAGTCAACGCACCTGTCATTTCCAGTATATCACATTCATATATATTTAGCATTATTTCCTTATTTTTCACCATAGAAATCAGATTAAAAAACTTTGCTGTCTTAAAAAATGATTTCTATGGAATTTTACAAAATCATATAAAAATTGATACCATACAACATCAACACGCCCGGAAAGCCCAATATACCAGTTGTAATAAATGTGACCAGATTATATCCTATTTCAATTCCAGGTACCCTGCCTGATAAAAAGTAATTGACAAAGTACACCATCACCATTCCAAGAACCCCTCTAAGTATAAAGTTTATAATCCATTCCGCCCTGCTTTTTGCCGCGCCGATTAAAAGAACCAAAACTAATATTCCTATAATCATTAAACCGCCTGAATAGGTACTCATAAGTCATTCCCTCCTTCCATTTAATATATGTCCTGATTTCTTTCCATATACCGGAATAAAGAGAAATAAATTTGCTTATACTCATAACATATTAGGTAATTATTGGATAATATCGGAATAATATGTAAAGAGAAAATTAGAAATGAGGGATATTATGAAAATGTATTTTAGCTTTAGTTCCCGCGTAAACCGTACTCTGTCAGAAAAGGAGATTGCGCGCAATGCACTGCTGTCTGATCTTGAAAAAACAAAAAAAGCGCTTGAAATCGCATATGCCGGTTTTGATAATGTGACTGAACCGGATTTAATTGACTGTTACATTTATGAGGTCAATTCCGTTTTAAAACGCTATAAGTTTTTAATGGAACAGGCAGCGGCTTTATGCCTGCTGCCTGAAGAAAATACACATCCTGCTTCCTTAAGCGCGGAAACCCCGGTTACTTCCCTGACCGGATAAACTTTCTGTCAGGGTATTTTTTCCATAAGTAAGTCCGGCATAAACTGTCTGAGTATTAGCCATTACCGGACCAGACTTATCCTGCTTGCTGATTTCCTTATATGCTTTGTGAAGTTTTTCTATAATTGCCTTTATGTGTAAAAGCTCTTCCATACTATTACGTACATCTGCTTTTGCCAGTTCTTTACCAGCATAAACATAAAGCTGAAGCAGATTCATAGCAGGTTCATATTCCAAATGCAGGGATGCCATTAACTCATTCAGGCATCCTCTTGCTTTTCTGATGCCCTCTTTAAATCCTTCCCTGTCTTTTTTTTCATGTGCCTGACCTGCCTCATCAATATAAATCAGGAACATCTCATAAAGAATCACTACCAACTGTGATTTATTTGCCTGTGTGATTTTAAGTGTATACTGCTGCTTTAATTCCTTTGTCATTATAATGCCTCCGCACACCGCAGATACCTTCCGCGGTACAAATAATCACTTTTTATTCCTATATTTATTACTGCAACAGCTGAAGTACCTGGGAAGGTCTTTCATTTGCCTGTGCCAGCATAGAGGTGCTTGCCTGTGACAGCACCTGCATGGTAGTGTATTCTGTCATTTCTTCCGCCATATCCGTATCCATAATACGTGAATAAGCAGCTGTCACATTTTCATGGGTAATGTCCAGACTGCTGATAGTATGCTCCAGCCGATTCTGGTATGCGCCAAGACGACTGCGGACGGAGGATACATATTTTATTGCACCTCCCATTCTGCTAAGCGCATCTGTGGCATTGGCAACTCCTTCTTCCTCTGTTTTGCCGGTCATTGTAATTGATGCAATGCCCATATTTTCCAGAGAAACTTCCGGAATTCTGATGGCAAGCTGCTGCCCTTCATTGGCGCCAATCTGCTGATCCATTGCCCCAAAGCCTTCCAAATCTATGCCTATATTAATCGTCACTTTAGTGCCTGCAGTAACAGTAACTGCCGGGTCATTCGGCATCTCAACCCTGACCCTTAATTCATAATCCCCGCTTCCTTTTAATGTAACGATATTTCCATCTACTCCTGTAACTTTAATATCACTGGGAACTTTTTCAGCTCCTGTCATTCCCAAAAACTGTGTTCCTGTTTTGGGAGGAGTCGCATTAGCATCCACTTCATTATCTATAGTTCCATCTGCGTTAAAGGTAACTTCCAGCCCCAAATTGTAGCTTCCGCTTAATACAGCGTCACTATAATAAAGCATCTTTGCACTGGGGGTACCCATAGCAGTTCCATCCACCGTTTGACTTGTTGTATATCCTCTAAGGTCAAATGATCCATCTAAAAGTCTTTGTCCGTTAAATTCCGTATCTTTAGCAATTCGGGTTATTTCTTTTTTAAGCTGCTGCACTTCATTGTCAATCATATCCCTGTCGTCATTCTTTAAAACACCTGTACTTGCTTTTACTGCCAGTTCGTTAATTCTCTGCAGCATATCATGAATTTCTGACATAGCTCCGTCGGCAATCTCAATAATAGACACGCCGTCTCCTGCATTCATGGTTGCCTGACTGATTCCTTCCATCTGAGCATTCATTCTCTTTGCCATGGCAAGACCGGAAGGATTATCCTTTGAATAATTAATTTTAAAGCCAGTGGATAACCTTGTCATGGAATTCTGTAAACGGTTGTCATTTCTGTTTAATGAGTTGAGGGCAATTGCTGCCGAAATGTTATAATTGATTTTCATATGTTTTATTTCCTTTCTCTATGCCTGTTTCCTGTACAAACCCAATAAATGCTTTTGCCGCCCGGTAAAGGAGCCCTGAATCGTCCCCTGGCTGACGTTTATCTGTTTCCTTTAAGGAGAATTCTGCCAGATCCAGACTGTCACCAGTTATAAAATAAAGTTCTGCTGTCTGTATCTGTTCCCTGCCAAACTTTTCTTTCAAAAGTCCGTCGTTTTCCTTAAGAAGATTTGTCCCTTCCTTTTTACTGCAGATACAAAAACCTGTCAGCCCTTTACTTGTCATTTTAAATTCTGCCGCTGTTTTACCGAATGCCTGCAATTCAAAAGCTACTGCAACTTTACTTTCCTTTTGTCCATTATGTATAATCTTAAGGTTAATAGATGTAAGACTGCCTCCAATCTCTGTTGGTATTTCGTAATTTTCTTCCCTTGCCATGTTCCCCATAAACCTTATCTGCTTATACAGGGTGCTCATTGCCCTTACGTCCAACCCTCCATAGGACCCGGAAAATGCCATTTTTTCAAGCATTTTATGAAGAGTTTCCTGCATATTTCCATATGCTTTTCCAGCCTCTTCCCGGCTGTTTAGCGCCTGAACTACCGCATCCCCTGCTTCATTAAGAGAAACATCTTCTTCTTCCGGCTGTTTGTTTTCCTGTTCTTTAAGTTTCTTAAATTTCTGCCAGGTTTCCTTTGGATTCTTCAAAAGATTTGCTGCCATAAGAAGATTATCCGCTGTAACAGGTTCATTATAGTCCGTAAGATGTTTCAGCACTTCCGCTTCCGATTTTACGGCGCTGCGGACCTGTTCATAAACCATATGGTCAAACTCTTTTCCAGCTTCTTCGCTTCCTGCTTCATCAAGCAGCTGGCTCCATTCCTGTTGGTTTTCTGAAATTACATTTTCGTATCCCTTTGCAATCTGACTGCTGATGCTTTCTTTTCCAGTATCTTTAGCCTGAATGCCGCCAAATTTATCATCTACAGAATAATCCATTGACCCGCGCCTGCTGCTGCGAAGAGCGCTTAAAAGATTACCAAGTGTAAATTCAGCTCCTGTCTGCCATAAAGCGCCTATGGCGGCATCATCCGCTTTTTCTATCTGTTTTACCAGCCTGTATATACCAATATAAGCGCTTCTTTCCTCTTCCGAAATACCCTTTTGCTTTTCCAGTTTATACAAAAACCGGCTGTAGGACTCCATTTCTTCTGCCATGTCCTGCTGTCCGCCTAAATAATCCTTTAATTCCTCCAGTAACATGGTAAGAGGATTTACCCCTTCCCGAATCATATTTAATACCCTGCCAGGCTTCATCTCATTTACAACACTGCACAGCAGTTCATCTTTTTCTTTCACCTGACGAATATTTTCTTCTGTAATTTCTATTCTGTTATATCCAAGTATCCTTACAGCGCGTCTGTTTGAATCGGAAAGCTCTAAATCCATATCTTGCAGAATATCATCTACATTTCTAAAAGCCTTCTGTATAGAATCACCCATATCCCTGCGGGGAGCTGTCATCATTGCCTCATAGCTTTCACCTGCTTTTTCATAGGCCAGACTCTGGCTGCCGCCATAATTATAGACATCCCTTAAAGTATCCGTAACTGATATTTTTGCGGCTATTGCTGCTGGTGATGACTGTATTCCCTGTATTACTTTAAGAGTTTCCCGATATAAAGAAACTTTTCCTTTTGCTTCTTCATTGCCTATCTGACCCATTAAAGACTTTGCAAAGCTGTTTTCCGCTTCCTTTAACCGATCCACCAGTTTTTCCAAAGGTGATGTTTCTATCTGGAACCCACTCCTTAGAAGCTTTAAGTTGGCCTCTACTGTCATGGAAAGCCTGACTTCCTCTAATATCCTGCGTCCCCGTATGTTAATTTCCCAGGATTCTTCCACTTCAATCTTTATATAGCCATGTAATATTTCATCATGGGCCGCCAGCAGATTTTTTAATGTAAGGGGTAAATCCCTTGCCATAATAATATCCGCCGCCTGGTCTTCTATAGCAGCCGTTTTTTCCACAAGCTCTGCCGCCTGCTCTGCAAAAGTTTCATTTCTTCCCAAATCCGCTTTTGCAGGACTCACCCCATCGGCAACTGCACAGGACGCCGCCGACAAAAATTCTTCATAGGTTACAGGAAAATGCTGCTGCCTGATATCGCTTAAAAGAGAAAACGTGTCTGACGTTAAAGGAATTCCCTTCTCTATCAGCCACTTTGCCCTGCCAAGGCTTTCATCATCTACCGTATACCCTGCTTCTTCTATCACTTTCTCCATCTGAGGAAGAAGTTTGTTAAAATCGATCTCTTCAGGCTTTTTCGCATAATATCCATTTATGCCTCCTGCCGCATAATAACCTTTCCCCTGACGGTCCCCTTCCCCCTGGGCCGAAAACTTGGCCATATAAAAATTTTCAGGTGTAGGGTCTAAATTGTTTTCAACCATATATTTCACACTGCCATCGGTAGGTATACCCGCCTGTGTCAATATATGAAATGCTTCTGTTACTGCGGCAATATTTTCCTTTGTAAGCGGAATATCTTTGTCTGAAAACTGTTTTTTCAGCTCATTTGCAAAAGCTTCGCTTCCCACAATATCTTTAAGAACTTCATCACTGATGGTATCTGTGTATCCTTCTACATGTGTTCCGCCCTTTGCAAGCGCCGCCTTAATCTCATCAAC
Source organism: uncultured bacterium (assembly GCA_947381965.1). GTDB lineage: Bacteria > Bacillota > Clostridia > Lachnospirales > Lachnospiraceae > Suilimivivens. The sequence continues at coordinate 60,936 of CANCXX010000018.1, read as the reverse complement.
AATAGTTACTACCGTCTCAATATCCGTACTTCCAGGATGAAAACCCTCTTCCTGTAATTTTGCAAAGTCTTCGTCCGACATAGTATTAGACATTACTGCCATATAATTCCGCTGGGCAGTAAGATTTTCCTGTCCTGCTTCCTGCATAACCTCCTCAGCAGTCCGTCCATGCTGCGCATATGCACCATTATCCATAACAGTTCCCGCAATATCCAACACAAAACTGTCCGTTCCCGCAACGCCTCCATCTCTGGCAGTACGGCATGAAGTTATTTCCCTGTCTGCGCCTGTATACGCCTGTGCCGCTTGTGCACCATCCAGTAAAATATTCATAAACAACCATCCTAATTTTTATTCTTAATTTCCATTCCCGGCACCTTAACCTCTTTGCTATCATACAGGAAAGAATGCTCTCCCGGCTACATCACACATTCCTCAGCTTTATCTTTTATTATCTTCTATTTTCTTTGGATGTCCATGCGCATAAACAAAGAGTGAATGTACGTTACGATACATTCACCCTTTATTTCGGCATATCTTTTCTTTTTCTTAATGCTTACTAAAAAACAAATATCGCCGCAGCATAGGCAGGAAGATGAAAACTGATGTAATAATCTTTATAATCGCATTCACCCTTTACAGCCGTCAGCTCCTTGGGAATAACAGCGCCGCTTCCGCCAAATTTTTCTTCAGCGCTATTTAGCAGCAATTTATATTTTTTCTTCACCGGAACACCCAGTTCATAATCTTCCCAGTCAATAGGCGTCATATTAATAATAAACAAAAGACTGTTTTTGCCGTTTGAAGCTTTTCTGACAAAACTGAAAGTGCTTCTGTCCTTGTCATCGCAATTCATCCACTCAAACCCATCCCAACAATTATCAAATTCATACATACAAGGATATTTTCTATAAATCTTTAAAAGCTCCTTTACATATTCGTGCAGTCCTTTGTTTAAATCTTCACCAAGTAAATACCAGTCAAGTTCTCTCTCCTCGCTCCATTCTCTTTCCTGACCAAAATCCTGCCCCATAAAGAGAAGCTTTTTCCCTGCATGTCCAAACATATAAGTATAGCCACAGCGTAAATTTGCATACTTATCAACTGTATAACCAGGCATTTTATTTACCATGGAACATTTTAAATGCACCACTTCATCATGGGAGAGCGGAAGAATATAATTTTCGCTGTCGTTATAGGACATTGCAAAAGTCATTGCATAGTGATTGTCTTTTCTGAAATAAGGGTCCAGTTTCATATACTCGCAAAAATCGTGCATCCATCCCATATTCCACTTAAAAGAAAATCCAAGTCCCTCTTCTTCCACCTTTCCGGTTACATGAGGCCATGCCGTGGATTCTTCCGCAATTGTCAGAAATCCCGGATAAGTACCAAGCACAACAGAATTCAGGTGCTTAAAAAATTCAATTGCTTCCAGATTTTTGTTTCCGCCATATTTATTGGGAACCCACTGTCCATCCTGTTTTCCATAATCTAAATACAGCATGGAAGCTACTGCATCTACCCGGATTCCATCAATATGATACTCCTTAATCCAAAATAATACATTTGCTATAAGGAAATTTTTAACCTCTGTCTTTCCATAATTAAAAATCTTAGTCCCCCAATCCGGGTGTTCACCTTTCCTGGGATCAGGATCTTCAAAAATACATTGTCCGTCAAAACGTCCAAGTCCGTGGGCGTCTGTTGCAAAGTGGGCGGGAACCCAGTCAAGTATCACTCCTATTTTATTTTTATGAAGCTTATTGATAAGATACATAAAATCTTCCGGTTCCCCATAACGGGAAGTAGGTGCGTAATATCCTGTCACCTGATATCCCCAGGAACCGTCAAAAGGATATTCCGCAATACCCATAAGCTCAATATGAGTGTATTTCATCTCCTTCAAATATTCCACAATTCTGTCAGCAAATTCCCGGTAATTATAAAACCTTTGTTCCTCCGGTCTTGGATGGCACATCCATGATCCAATATGGCATTCATATATTGCCAGAGGTTCTTTATTATAATCCTTTCCTGATCGTTCTTTCATCCAGCCATCATCTGTCCATTTAAACCCTGAAATATCAGTGGTACGGGAGGCCGTCCCCGGACGAAGCTCTGTGCTGTTTGCAAACGGATCCGCCTTATAAAGCTTTTCTCCTGTGGGAGTCGTTATTAAAAACTTATATAACTCATGTATTCCCACTCCTTCAATAAATGCAGAATAAATTCCACCAGGGCCAAGCTTTTCCATTGGATTCGCCATTTCATTCCATCCATTAAAAGTGCCTATCACATGAACACTTGCCGCATTTGGCGCCCATACGCCAAAAAACATTCCCTTTTTTCCATCCTGTGTTGTAAGATGAGCCCCTAACTTCTTATAAATGTCATAATGTGTCCCTTGGGCAAACAAATACTGGTCTGCCTCTGAAATAAAAACCTCTGCTTCTGTTTTTTTGTTTGTTTCTCCCATACTTTAAAAACCCCCAATTTAATAGTGCATAAAATCATTTTCCCGAAGGACTATCATATCCTCCTGGTCATATCTTTTTCCTAACAGAACATCAAAAAAATGTTTCGGCGTTTTTTTATCTGCATAGTAAATCGCTTCATCTATCAGTTCTTCTATCTCTGCAAGAGTGACTTCATGATCGCTTGTCTGCATATCAGCTATTCTTGTATGTAGTGCCAGTATTCCAAGTTCGTCAATGGAATACTCCTGTTCAAGGGCATACTTTTTTGCGTATTTTACAAGCGTCTGGTCATCCAATGCCTCCACATCCACCCGCAGATTAAAGGTCTTTTCCAAATCCGGGTGCTTAGCAAGAAAATCATTTATTTTGGGCTTCGTATCCTCAAGAAGGATAATCAGGCCTCTTTCCTCCTGATTCAACTCCTTTAATAACTGTTCTACCGTAGCATTTTTCATGGAAGTGGCTGCCTCAATAATCAGAGCGCCACCGGAAAGTCTTGATAATGTTGCGCCTATATCTTTTTTATTCATTGTTGCACCAGAAATCTTCGCCATTTTTCCGGAAAAGTTACTGTCTGAAAGCTGTACTTCTTTTACCAGACGTTTTGCAAGATCTGTCGTTCCTGTTCCCTCTTCGCCTGTGATTATCACATTTCCTGTATAAGACGCAAGACTGATGTTATCAATTGCCTCCACAATTTGTTTTCTTGTACGCTTATGGTGGATAAATGGTGCAAACTGCTCTCTCTCACCATTTGACATTTCCCTGGAAGAATACCTGCTTTCTCCTTCTTCCTCCGCCTCTTTCTGTTTTTTAGCCGGTGCTGGCGCATTAGAAGTGTTGTCTTCCTTTATAGCCTGTTCTTCCTGAATTTCTGAATCGGTTTTTATATTCGGTTCTTTATTTTGAAATTTTTGCTCCGGTTTTTTCTTAACTTTTTTCTTTGGAGTCTTTTTTATTTCTTCCTTTAATTCCTCTGTCTTAGAAGGTTCACTTTCTTGTATCTCTTCAACTTTTTGTTTTTTGGGAAGTTCCTCTGCAAATTCTGCCTCTTCTTCTGTTTCTTCCACTTCCGGAATTTCTGTAATTTCTAATACCTCTTCCTTATCATCCGTTACCGGCAATTCTTCCTCGGAAAGCCGCAAAGGTTTTTTTTCTTCTTCCTTCTCTTCCTCCATTTTCTGGTGTAAGGTTGCCATTTTTACAACCTTTGGCCGCTCTTTAGCCGCTTTTTGTTTCTCTTCTCTTATGGCTGCGGTAACCATTGCTTTTTCCAGTTCTTCCAAAAGACCAGTTTTGGTTGCCTCGTCAAAATCAGCAAAAAGCGTATCTGTCTGTTGATGAACACGTTTGCGGATTTCATCCATCCGTTTACGTTCACTGTCCTGTTTCATTTTTTCCCATTCAGCCATAATATCTTCAATACTAAGCTGTCCGGTAATTTGTTTTTCCACTTTTTCCTGTTCCGGAATTACCAAAGATATCTGTCCGTCATATTCCTGTGAAAGCAGATTATCATACCCGGAAGGTTTATGAAATGTCCGTATTATTCCTGTATTACTAATTGCAGGATTAGGACTGGCTGCCGCAAAGGAAGGATCGCTCTTCCTTTGGGGCTCTTCTTCAATTACGGGTCCTTCCGGCATTTGGACCTGCTCATTTATCGGAGAAAATGGTGTTTTTAAATCATTTTTTCTGTTTAATTCAGAAACCACATCCTGTATATTGACTTCCTCTGTATTTCCAAAAAATATTTCTTCAGAACCATTAGTTTCATTTTTTTCCTTTAAAACAGGCGGTTCCGCATAATCTTCTTCTCCAATTTCCTCCAATTCATTTTCTGCAATTATTTGAATTTCACCTGTTTCCCTGTTCAGATTAATATTCCTGTCCCAGGGCTGTATCTTTTCTCCTGCATTTGTCCGGCTGTCCAACCCCTTTACAGGTTCATAAATCTGGGTTTGCATTAAATTTGGCGTTTCCTGTACCGGGGCAGCAGGAACAGGAGGTAAATCACGTGTTTTATTTTCCTCCAAAAATTCCTTCATGCTTTCTGCCAGTTCTTTTTGAAGATTGATTGTATTATACTGGCTCACATCTACCGTCTTTACCTGTATATCCATTTCTTCCTTTACAGGAATTTCCTGGGTACTTTCTGTGAGAATATTTTCCTCCAGACTAAACTCGTCCTCTTCATCTTCTTCCTCTTCTTCTTCAGCCTGAGTTTCAACCTTTTCACGAATCGCCTGCTGATCTGCCACATAGTCTGGTGTGATGAATCCGCCTGTCTGTTTCATTTGTTCGTATTTTACCTGCTGTTCAGCGCTTAAAGGCTCATGAAGCATCTTAAGTTCAAGCGCCTTTAATACATGTCTTCCCTCTCCAAACCAAAGAAACATTTCATCACATTCTTCCACACATTTGGAGGTAAGACCGACTCTGTGATATAAATAAGCAAGCTCATATGCCCATTTTTCACGGTAATCCCGTTTTTTTAATTCTTCCAGTACCTCAATTCTTTCTTCCAGACTTACTTCCTGGGCTTCATATAACTTATATTGGAGAACATATCTTCCGCTGTCTTTTGGCGCCAGCTGCACAAACTCTTTGTAATACTCAAGCGCCTGTACATATTCTCCCAATTTAATGGATAATTCACATAAGGAATAGACAATCAGACGTCCTCCTGTATGCCTCTCATAGGCAAGCAAAAGAATATCCCTGCTGTCTTCATACCGTCTGTTTATTTTGTATAAATCGCTGACTGTGCAAAGCATCATAACGCTTTTTACTCTTCGCCAGTCAATAGAATCCGCTATTTTAGCAGCCTGGGCATATTCCCCTTCTGAAATAAGGGATTTGATTTCGTCAGCACGTACTTTGTATTCATACTTATCCAAGGTATTCACCCCATACACTTTTTCTGTTATTTTCTAACGGCAGCATTTACATGGGTATAACTGCCCTATTTTCACTGTTTAAGTTTACCATATGCCATTTCGTATGTCAAAAAAATCCGATAGAAGATTTGGAAAGAAATACAGCTCTTTTTTATTTTGAAAGCAGGTCAGAAAGCGCCGCAAACTGCTTAAGTGTAAGCGCTTCTCCCCTTATTGTATGGCTAAGTTCCATTTGCCCAAGCGCCTCACAAACCTGCTGCCTTGTAAACTTCACAGACTTTCTTTCACCATCCAGTATAAACGAAGAATTGGCAAGAGAATTGGCAAGAGTTTTCCTGCGCTGATTAAAGGCTGCCTTTATAATAGAAAACATTTTTATTTCGTCTTCAGTTTTTACAGGAGGCTCCGAAAACAGTGTAAGACGTATAACACTGCTGCCAACTCCAGGCTTTGGCATAAAACAGGAAGGAGGAACATTCATAATAATCTCTGGTCTGGCATAATATTGTACGGCAAGGCTTAAAGCCCCATAATCTTTGGTACCCGGACCAGTCTGCATCCTGTCCGCAACCTCTTTTTGAACCATAACCGTAATGCTTGAAAGAGGCACATGACTTTCAAACAATCCCATAATAATGGGAGTTGTTATGTAATAGGGCAAATTTGCCACTATTTTGACAGGCTTTCCCCCATTTTTTTCTTCTGATATCCTGCCTATATCTACTTTAAGGATATCCTCATTCAGAACGGACACATTGTCATATTCTAAAAGAGTTTCCTTTAAAATCGGAATTAAATTTTTATCGATTTCCACAGCTGTTACTTCTCTTGCATTTTCTGCCAGATATTGGGTCATGGTTCCTATGCCGGGACCAATTTCAATTACACAGTCGTCTTTTTTAATATCTGCACACCTGATAATCTTTTCCAGAATATTTGTGTCTACCAAAAAATTCTGTCCATATCTTTTTTGAAAAGTAAAGTTATACTTTTTAATAATCTCCGCTGTTGCTGACGGTGTTCCAAGATATGCCATCTGCACTCTCCTTTGTTCCACGCTAATCGTTAATATTATAAAAAACTTTCCCATTCTTCATTGTCTGTTCCAATACTTCTTCTTTGCTGATTCCCTTGATTTCAGACAGCCTTTGCGCCACAAAATCAATATAGACAGACTGATTTCTTTTTCCACGGTAAGGTTCAGGCGCTAAATAAGGGCAGTCCGTCTCCAGCAAAATGCGATTCATTGGAATATATTCCACAGCCTCTGCCAGCTTTTTCGCATTTTTAAATGTGAGTACCCCACCAATTCCAAAATAGTAATCCATATTGAGATACTCTCTTGCCATTTCTTTTGTATAAGAAAAACAATGGATGACCCCCGCCGTTTTCTCCACCTGCCATTTTTTCAATATTTCCATTGTATCCTGCGCCGCGTCACGGGAATGAATCACTACAGGCAGATTTACCTCACTTGCCAGATGAAGCTGTCTTTCAAACCACATTTTCTGAACCGATTTATCCGGCTCCTGCCAGTAATAATCAAGCCCTATTTCACCAATCGCCACTACTTTAGGCTCCGAAGCCTTTATTTTCAACCATTGCATGTCCTCTTTTGTCAGTTCTTTTGTTTCTGACGGATGGACACCGATTGCACCATAAATAAACGGATATTTTTCTGTAAGCGCAATGGTCTTTTCAGATGAAGTCATACTGGCTCCTATATTTACAATATAGGCAACTCCCTGCTCCGCCATAGACACAAGCAGATAGTCTCTGTCCTTATCAAATGCTTCATCATCATAGTGTGCATGTGTATCAAATATCATTTTATTCCTCCAAAAATATCAATTTTATTTGTCATAATGAAGGGCAGATTATTTTCTTCTTCACTATAAAATCACACCTATAAACTGTTCAAAATATACTTTCTAACATTTTCTTTAAAATTTTTTAAAAAAACTCTTGCAATTCAGAAAACATTATACTATAATTACACTTGCGTTGCAAATGGTGTATTAAATAAATTAAGCGCCTTTAGCTCAGTTGGTAGAGCACCTGACTCTTAATCAGGGTGTCCAGGGTTCGAGCCCCTGAAGGCGCATTGCAAGTACCATTTTTGAGGACATACGAGCCTTGGGGATGGTGCTTTTTTTTGTTAAAAATTATGTTTTTGAGCAAAAAACATATAGAATTTAAAATCCCAAATTCATAAATTCCATAAAAATACCTGATACACTGCCTATAAAATAGAGAAGCAGCATTATCATTACATTTTCCCTGACATTATCATTTACCCTGAAAAGCACCAAAAGTCCAACCCCGGATCCGGCAAGAAGTCCGGCAATCATGGAACCAGCCCCTAAAATTCCTTCCAGATAAAGCTGCGTTAAAATAACAGAGGAAGCGCAATTAGGTATCAGCCCTACTGCTCCGGCAAAAATAGGACCTAAAATTGCCCTGCCAGAAATAAATGCTGAAAGATTATCCTCTCCAACAAAAGCAATTGCCAGATTAAGAAGGAAAGTAATTATTAAAATAAAAGAAAAAATCTGTATGGTATGGCTAATTGCAGATTTAATTATTTTTCCTTCTGAACAATGGCAACGGTGATGTTCACATATATGTTCTATCCGTAATTTTTCTCCTTTACCTTTCTTCCACTTTTGAATCAGCATATCAATCGCTAATCCTGAAAAAATGCCAATTATCATTTTAACGGCTAATATTCTTATAATTGTCTGAAAAGGCGCCTGTTCAGATATAAGTACCGGAACCATTTCATCAGAAGTTGATAAAAATATGGCAATTAAAGTTCCCAATGTAATAATGCGTCCCGCATAGAGATTAGAAGCTGCCGCTGAGAATCCACACTGGGGTACAATTCCAAAAACACCTCCAAACACCGGACCCCACTTGCCTGCTTTTTGCATAATCTTCTGGGTTTTACTGCCTGCTTTATGTTCAATATATTCCATTATCAAATAGGTTATAAAAAGAAAGGGAAGCAGCTTTATTCCATCCGATAAAGTATCCACAATCACATCTGTTGCCATATTCTATACTCCTTGTCCTTATTAATGTCCTTATCTTTCTTCCACTACCTGAAAAATGTAAAACTTCAAATAATAAGATTCATCTGCCGACCACAAAATAGGATGATCCGGTGCCTGGGTTCTAAACTCCACTTGTCTAAGCCGTTTGTGTACGTTTCTTGCTGCCTGATGGATTGTTTCGGTAAAAAGTTCATAGGTCATAAAATGTGAACAGGAACATGTTGCAAGAAATCCCCCATTTTTTATAAGCTTCATGGCACGAAGATTAATTTCCCGATACCCCTTTACTGCATTTTTAACAGAATTTCTGGACTTGGTAAAAGCCGGAGGATCCAAAATCACCACATCAAACTTTTCTTTCTTTTCCTCCAACTCCGGAAGCAATTCAAAAACGTCCCTGCACCAGAAACATACCTTATCTTCCATATGGTTCAATATGGCATTACGCTCTGCCTGATTTATCCCTGCCTGGGAAGCATCCACACCTATTACTTCCCTGGCACCTGCTGCTGCCGCGTTTAACGCAAAAGAGCCGGTATGGGTAAAACAATCCAACACTCTGGCATTTCGGCATAGCTTCTGCACTGCCAGACGGTTATATTTCTGGTCAAGAAAAAACCCTGTTTTCTGGCCTTCCTTTACATCCACCAAAAATTTAATTCCATTTTCTTCAATCATTACATTGGTGTCAAATTCTTCTCCTATAAATCCTTTAACTCTCTCCATCCCTTCATTTAATCTGACCTTTGCATCACTTCGCTCATAAATTCCTTTTATAGAAATTCCATCTTCTTTTAGCAACTCCTTTAATATTAACAGAATCTCTTCCTTCATTCTGTCAATCCCCAAAGCCAAGGATTCTACCACAAGTATATCAGAAAACTTATCTATCACAAGTCCTGGAAGGAAATCAGCCTCCCCAAAAATAATCCGGCAGCTTTCCGTATCCACAACTTTTTTACGATATTCCCACGCCTCTTTTACCCTTTGTCTTAAAAAATCATTATCAATCTGACAATTTATATCCCTGGTCATCAGCCTTACTCTTATTTTTGAATTTAAATTTATAAATCCTTTTCCCAATGGATATCCATCAAAATCGTGTATTGCCACAATATCACCGTTAGAAAAATCACCTGTAATTTTTTCTATCTCATTATCAAATATCCACATACCACCCCCTTTGATGGTACGCCCTTCTCCTTTTCTTAAAATTACAACAGCTTCTTTCATATTTAATTTATTCCCTTCTTTTTATATCTTTTGTGATGTCAAACCAAAGGTTTCCCATTAATGCTACCGCAGGTTTCTTTCCATGGCAACCAGATTTTACAAAGCTGAAAACCAAAATTGGTGGCCGCAACCAATTAAAGATGATAGATATAATAACAAGTATTTTCATATGCTTATCTTACACCAAATTTTTTAACAGAAAGGATGACAGTAATTATGCTGGAAAAAAATTTTATACTTATTATTTTAGGACAGATTATTTCCTTATTTGGAAATGCAATTCTACGGTTTGCTCTTCCCCTGCACCTTTTGGGAAAAACAAATTCCGCCATGCTTTTTGGACTTGTTTCTGCCTGTTCTTTTATACCAATGATTTTGTTATTTCCCATAGGAGGTATTATCGCTGATCGTATTAATAAAAGAAATATTATGGTAATTCTGGATTTTTTAACCTCCGCCATCACTTTACTTTTTTCCATACTTCTTGGAAAAATGGATCTGGCAGCCCTTATTCTTGTTATGCTTATTCTTCTTTATGGCATCCAGGGAACCTACCAGCCTGCGGTACAGGCAAGCATTCCTATGCTGCTTTCAAAAGAAGACCTTGTAAAGGGCAATGCCGCTATTAATCTCGTTTCTTCTTTATCCTCGCTGATCGGCCCCATAATTGGAGGCGCCATATATGGTTTTTGGGGACTGTATCCAATTTTATATGTAAGCATTCTTTGCTTTGCCCTTTCAGCCATCATGGAACTTTTTATTAAAATTCCTTTTGAAAAACGTGTACATAATGGGCATATTTTTCTGACAGGATATTCTGACCTAAAAGATAGCGTTCTTTTTATAAAAAAAGAAAGACCGGTCATTTGGAAAATCGCTTTACTTACTGCTTCTGCCAATTTATTTTTAAGTTCACTGATAATGATAGCCATTCCCGTGATTATCACCCAGATGCTTGGATTTTCTGAAAAAACAGGTAATCAGTTATATGGTTACGCTCAGGGGGCCATTGCAGCAGGAAGTTTATGCGGAGGGCTGCTGGCAGGAGTTTTTTCAGGAAAACAAAATGCTGGCCGTCTGTATCTTTTTTTAATTACAGCGGCAGCAGCGCTGGTTCCTATGGGCGCAGGATTATTTTTCTCCCTTCCCGGCTCTGTGGTTTATGCTATAATTATTTCCTGCTGCTTTGTAATGTGTGTAACTTCCTCCCTTTTTTCTATCCGGATGCTCTCTTACCTGCAGCTGTTGACTCCTGAACATATGTTGGGAAAAGTCACTTCCTGTACCATGTGTATTTGCATGTGCGCAAGTCCCATAGGACAGGCTGTCTATGGCGTACTTTTGGAAAGCATCGGGAACAATATTTCTTTTCTTTTTACAGGCGTATTTGTTATATTATTGCTGATTATTTTATGGAATAAAAAAATTTTCCAGGAAATTGATACATTAATTTAAAAATATACACCATAATATCAAATAAATCAAAGGCTGGTGTATCATATATATTAAAAGAGAATGTCTTCCCAAAAAACTAAAAAATACCAAATCACATTTCCATATGGAAAGCTTTTTATTTGAAAATATATTTTTATGTTGAAAAAAATGATATAAAAAATATCCACTGACAAACAAAAACAGCCAGGGAAATAATGAAAAGTAATCGGTGGAATAAAAATCTATAGGCGGAAAACCAATGTATGCCGCTATCATACCCCGATACCATTTCCCTGGCAGTTTTATTAGATTCCATTTTTCAAAACCCAAGTATCCTCTGTTGATATTTCTTAATAAAATAAACAATAAAAAACTGAAAAAAAATCCTGTCTCCGGTGTAAGTCTTTTTATCAGCTTGTGAACTGGTATCATTAAAATCATGCAGGATCCAATTAAAGTAAGTACGCCAAACACTACTCTGTTCTCCGGCATAAAAAGACAAGTTATTAAAGTAATTATCGCTCCTGCACTAAAAATAATAATTCCTCTTTTTAACGGATTTTTTCCTAAAGACCAGCAAAACCCGGATAAAAGAATAAACGTCCAGCAAATACTCTGCTGCCATATATAAGCTCCTGTCCCTTCATACCAGCTAAAATCCATACCGAAAATATAAACCAAATCCCAGCAGGCATGATATAATATCATGCTGATAAGAACCACACCTCTTATAATATCCAGCAACGTATATCGCATGTTTTGTTTTTCTCTGTAAGCATTTAATTTCATATGTATTTTTATCCTTATCCGCCCTAAATCCTGTTTTCTGTCCGCAAAAGCAATGTTATTATTTTATCATATGCAGCTTACACTATCCATCATTTTTATAGTGATTATACAAAAAACTCTTCCAGAAGATTTTCCAGTTCGTCCTGATACTGATACATAACAGGCTGAACCTGCACAAGATTTCCTGTCTGCTCTTTTTCTTTTAACTCATCCTCCAGAAATTCCTTTGCATATTTTTCTCTCTTTTTTATCCCTTCTTCCATGGCATTTTCTCTTTCCGTTTCAAGCCTGGGTGCAAAATGGTTTTCCAGATAATCAGTCAGATTTGTTTTAAGTATTCTTCTTTTTTCCTGGGCGTCTACAATCCCTGAAATAGAAAAATACAGATAAAGTCCAAGAATACTGACTAAATAATAGGGTATAATCTGAAATAGAGTATATCCCCTGGCTAATGACTGAAAGATGGATATTCCCGTAACCAGTATGGAAAGCATCATAAGCTGACCCGAAATATGAATCAGATGTGTCAGGTGTATTTTGGCAAAACAGACTTTTTGAAGAAACCTGTCCACAAAAACATCCGTATTGACCATTTTGCCATTAAGCTTATAATAATTGGCATACTTTTGCTTACATTGTTTTAGAAATTTATTTTCTGTTGCAGACATATTATCCGATTCTGCAATCATATTATGGTATATCACACCACATATAATCTGACATATAATACTGGATAACAGAAAAAATGATATCAGCCCTGTAAGTAATTTGTGATCCAATAATATTGTAAACATATTTCCTCCTTTCCTTCTTACTATTATAATTGAAGATATTTTATCTCTCAATAACAAGGGGGCCGTAAGTCACCGTCATTTTTCTTCAAATTATTTAAAAAAAGGAAGGAATTGTCTTTTCATACTGGAAATAACGCTTATTTTCTGCTATACTTATCCATTAAAGAAAGGATGAGTAACAATGAAATATCAGACAAAAGGTACCTGTTCCACTTCCATCGACATAGAATTGGATGGGGACAAAATTAAATTTGTGGAATTCTTTGGAGGATGCAATGGCAATCTGAAAGGAATCGCCAGTTTGGTAACTGGTATGCCGGTGGATGAAGCCATATCAAAATTAAAAGGCATTCATTGCGGATTTAAATCTACCTCCTGTCCGGATCAGTTAGCCCAGGCCCTTGAACAGATTAAGTATGGAAATTGTTAAAAATTACAGTCTCCTGCTGTAAAATTTATTTTTTGCAGACAAACTTGCGGGTTTAGTAAGAATGGAGGATTTTTATGGGTGAATTGAATACGGTCAAAAAAATAGTCCTTACCGGTGGCGGAACGGCCGGACATGTGACACCTAATATTGCCCTGCTTCCTTCTTTGAAGGAAGCAGGTTATGAGGTTTCCTATTTTGGTTCCTATGATGGAATTGAAAAAAAACTGATTACAGACTTTGACATTCCTTATTATGGAATTTCCACAGGCAAATTCAGGCGTTATCTTGATATTAAAAACTTTACAGACCCTTTCCGAGTTATAAAAGGATTTGGAGAGGCAAGAAAATATTTAAAGAAAATCAAACCTGACATTGTCTTTTCAAAAGGAGGATTTGTCAGTGTTCCTGTGGTACGTGCGGCGGCTTCACTGCACATTCCCTGCATTATCCATGAATCCGACATGACGCCGGGGCTTGCCAATAAGTTATGTATTTCCGCAGCTAAAAAGGTATGTTGTAATTTTCCTGAAACCCTTGCCATGCTCCCAAAGGACAAAGCAGTCCTTACCGGTTCACCTATCCGTGAAGAATTGACAAAAGGCGATAAAATAGCCGCCCTTGATTTTTGCAAATTTACTGCCAATAAACCAGTTATTCTCGTAATTGGAGGAAGTCTTGGGGCCGCTTCCATCAACAAAGCGGTGCGTGAAGCCCTTCCCAGACTCCTTACAGATTTTCAGGTAGTCCATATATGCGGGAAAGATAAAATTGATAATATGCTTCTCCATATGGAAGGATATATCCAGTTTGAGTATGTGAAAGCTGAGTTAAAGGACTTATTTGCTTTAGCAGATGTAGTGATTTCCCGTGCAGGAGCCAATTCTATCTGCGAACTGTTAGCTCTTAAAAAAGCAAACCTGTTAATCCCCTTATCCGCAAACAGCAGCCGGGGCGATCAGATTTTAAACGCAAAATCTTTTGAATCCCAGGGATTTTCCATGGTGATTGACGATGATTATCTTACCGCGGATTTACTGGCGGAAAAGGTAATTGAACTATATTTTACAAGACAGACTTACATTGACTCTATGGGAAAAAGCAATCAGCTCGGTTCAATCAAAACGATTATGAAGCTGATTGAAGCAGAATCAGCCGGTGGAAGACAGGCATAAAACTTAATCAAAAATGACAATTGACACTTTATGGAATTTACTGATAGAACACGAAAATGAAATTTTTTATACCATGAAAAAACTGCCCTTTTGCTACAGCATAAAGGGCGGGGAGCTTTTTGTGGACAGGCGCTCTAAATCTATAACCAAAGCTACCTTTGAACAGGCGTTAAATAAATTAAATGAAAATCCCGACAAGATAACAGGCCCTAAGTCCTTAAATGTATTTGGCGCCCCATATGTGTGGGCTATTTTTAAGACCTTTCATATAGTTTGAATTTAAAATATTAATTATCATATATATCTACTTTTATTCTGTCTTCATAAGGTTTTACCAGTTCCTCTACTATTTCATAGGAGAGGGATTTCATTTTGCTGATGTTCTCCTTATAATTGTTTTTATCAACCTGATGATCTCCTTTAATCATGCTGTCGCATATATAATGATTGATATCCGGAGAAAAATGGAGAATATCCATATAATTCTCCAAATCTGTTATCACTTCCCTGTCATTCTGAAAATAATAAAACTTTACATTATCATAAGAAAGCAGTTCTTTCATTGCCTGCTCCATATTATACAGATATGCTTCCGTATCCCCTTCCCTGTAGATATTATCCCACCAGAGCATGGAATAGGGCGGAACAAACACATAAAAAACCGTATCAGGATGAGACTTTATCCGGCTGGTCAGCAAATTTAAGTTTTCCTGTAGCACATCTTCATAATAATCTTCTGGTTTCATTATAGACACAGAAGGCTTACGGATATATAACCCTAAAATCATATCAGAGTTAAATTCTTTCCACTGTGCCCAATTATAGGAATTATTTTCATCATAATCTCCTATCAGAGAATTGGCAATCAGGTAAGGAATCTTTTCCATAATCACACCTTTATTGAGCCAGTATTCAACATCGTTTATATAATTATTGTCATATAAATACATCGGACACCCTGTAAGCTCATAAGTGGTTTCCGGGTCTGCAACCAATGCGGAAGGGTCAAGATTGTAAAAAACATATTTTAAATCCTGATGTTCAAAGGCAATATCTAAAAGAAAACACAAATCCGCCGTAGCGCCATAAGAACGGATTGCCTTAATAACTTTACAGTCAAATCCAATATTAAACCAGTCATTATAATAATTTTCAGCCACAGAGGAACCTGCCACTACACTGTCATAGTCAAAAGTCTTAAGAGAACCAACACACTGGTATTCCTTGTCCGTTAACACTTCCTTAAGTCCTTTTAATGGTTTGTGATACTGGAAAAACGGGTCAAAAAAAACCACAAAAAAAACACATGCCAATAATAATATACTACTTGATATAAAAAAATTCTTTAAAAATTTTTTTGACATTCCTTACCTCCGCATATTACTTTTTTCGCCTTTAAACAACATCTAAAAATTAAAATAAATAAATGTGCTTACCTGCGAAAAAGAAATAACAGACCATACAAAAATGATTGTAATAAAAAAACAAAGCCGATTATTTAGTGGATGCTCCATAGAAATCTCCACCGCATTTTTCCGTGTAAGAATAAATCCGCTGATAATAAGCAAAAGTATAAAAACTACAACATATATATAAGTCAGAATATCCGGGGCTGTCAGATTAATCACCTGTTTTATCAGATAAAATTCCGGTATATCCAGCCGGTTTGCTATTTTGAATATATATCCTGTATTCTTAAAGGCAAATAAATTTTTAAACATTTGAAAAGCATTTTTCATACTTTCGCTTCTGAAGAAAAACAGAGACAGGTTGAAAAAAGAAAATGTAAAAAACCACCCCAGCCATCTGGGAATATGAAACAAAGCCGGCGTTTTTTCATCACATCCCTTCACACCTACAATTCCAAGATTATCCCATATAACCAAAAGTCCCTGCATGACACCCCATGCCACATATGTCCAATTTGCCCCATGCCATAGGCCGCTTAGAAAAAATACCATAAAAGTATTTAATATTGTTCTTATTTTACCTTTTCTGCTGCCACCCAAAGGAATATAAACATACTGTATAAAAAACCGGGACAGTGTCATATGCCATCTCTGCCAGAGCTCTTTTACAGAACATGCCTTGTAAGGAGAATTAAAATTAACAGGAAGTTCTATATTAAACATTTTTCCCAATCCCATGGCCATATCACTATATCCACTAAAATCAAAGTAAATTTCAAAAGTATAGGCAAGTATTACAAGCAAAGTGGCAGGTGTATCCAAAAAGGCTGTCTGTTCAAATCCATAATTAGCCGGAATTGCCAGAACATCTGCCAGCAGCACTTTCTTTCCAAGTCCTAAAGTAAAAAGAACGATTCCTTTTGCAAAATTATCCCCATTTAGTTTGCGTTTTGAAATATTTTCAAACTGAGGCATCATTTCTTTATATAACACAATTGGACCGGCAATCAATTGTGGAAAAAAAGTAACAAAGGTCAGGTAGTTAACAAAAGAATAATGCTCTGCCCTTCCTGTACATCTGTCTATAATAAAGGAAAGCTGTTGAAATGTAAAAAAACTGATGCCAAGGGGAAGAAGTATATGTTTTAAATTAAAATCTGTATGAAACACAATATTTATATTTTCAAAGAAAAAATCATAATACTTAAAATAAAACAAAAGCCCTAAGTTAAGAAGAATTCCTGCAAAAAGACCAGTACGTAAAACCAGTTTTTTGCCATAACTGTTTTTATTAGACACTTTTTGTTTAAAAACCTCTAACAAAAAACTCAATAGGTAATTGCCAATTACACTGACTATGATAATTGCAAGATAATACCAGTTAAAATACCCATAAAACCACAAAGACATACCTGCCAGGAACAACTTGGCAGGCTCGTAAGCCTTAAAATGATTTAAAAGATACCAGCCCAAAAGAGTCACTGGCAAAAATATAAATATAAATATATAAGAATTAAACAGCATAATTTTTCAATCCTTTATTGTTTAAAGTACTCTATCGTGACATATTAACACATTTTTACATAATTTGTCTAATATATGGAAATACTTAATAAAAAATTAAGTAACTGTTTTTCAATTATAAAATAAAGAAAGGAAATTAAAAAATGAAAAACCGTATTTTATTTTGTATAATGGCATGTATATTTATAGTATTTACCGGATGTGCAAAAAATAATAAAGAAAACCAAAATGACAGTCGTGTATATACCAGTGATAGCGATGAAGAAGATGCAGTTAACACAATCCAGATAGGAAGTCAGTACAGAATTACCGGCCCGATGGATGAATTAAAGAATGCTGTAGTAGAAATATTAGGCAAAAATTACTGGCCCGATACACTTTTAAGCTCAGAAGAACTTGCAGAACGGACAGGCATCTCTGAAAATATGTATGATGATTTTCTTGCGGAATATCAACATACAGAAGCTGGAATCGATATGATGATTTTAGTCAAAGCAAAAGAAGGCAATCAGGAAGCCATTGAGCAGTATTTAAATGAATATAGGGAAATTCTTCTTAAAATTTACGAACAACAGCCACAGAATGAGGCAAAAGTATTTGCTTCCAGAATAGAAACCATTGACAATTATGTATGTTATGTCCAGCTTGGCGCTAACATTTCTTCTCTTGAAGAAAAAGGCAGTGATGAAATGGTTGCATACTGTCAGGACGCAAATGAAAAAGCTCTGGATATCATTGAAAAAAGGATTTTGGACGGCCAGTAATCTTTTCCTGTTTTCTGTCTGTTTTTCTTGCGGAATTTCCTGTATAATATATTGGAAACTTTTGTTTTGAAAGGAGACCCTATGAAAAAATTAATTTCCTGGAATGTTAACGGCCTTCGTGCCTGTGTAGATAAGGGATTTTTGTCCTTTTTCAAAGAAGCGGATGCTGACATCTTCTGCTTACAGGAAACCAAACTCCAGGAGGGCCAGATTACTCTGGATTTACCTGGATATCATCAATACTGGAATTATGCAGAAAAGAAAGGATACTCTGGTACTGCCATATTTTCAAAAGAAGAGCCTGTGTCTGTATCCTGTGGTATGGGCATCAGCCAGCATGACCATGAAGGAAGAATCATAACCCTTGAATTTAAAAACTTTTATGTTGTTACAGTATACACACCAAATTCACAGGATGAATTAAAACGCCTTGATTACCGAATGGAATGGGAAGACGATTTTCTGCAATATCTTAAAAATCTGGAAAAAAATAAACCTGTTATTGTATGTGGAGATATGAATGTAGCCCATAAGGAGATTGACTTGAAAAATCCAAAAACAAACCGTAGAAACGCAGGTTTTACAGATGAAGAAAGAGAAAAATTCACCACACTTCTTAAAGCCGGTTTTACCGATACCTTCCGGCGTTTTTATCCTGATTTAGAAGGCGCTTATTCCTGGTGGTCTTACAGATTTAAGGCCAGAGAGAAAAATGCAGGATGGCGGATTGATTATTTTCTGGTATCCAACTCTTTAGACAACGCTTTAAAAGATGCTGTCATCTACAAAGATATTTTAGGTTCTGACCATTGCCCGGTAGGAATCACAATAGAGGATTAACCATAAGGTTAATCCTCTATTAATCTCAAACCCGCCGTATCTGTAACAGGGAGGGAAAATACAATAGATTTGGCCCGGCTGTCCAATCCTGCCTTCTCCATAATCGCTTTCATGATATCATTCTTCTGATCCTTTTTGGCAACAATAAAAATCATTTCCTTTTCTGCCGCAATGGAAACCCCCATAAATTTTTCAGCCTTTTCCATACCGGTTCCCCTTGCGTGTATTACTGTGCCTCCATATGCACCTGCTTCCCTTGCAGCGTCCATAACCAGTTCAATATTTCCCTGATTGGCAATTACTATAACAAGCTCATGTGTCGTATCCTTCAAGGTTGATTCTTCCTCCTTTTGATAATCCTGACTTTCCAACAAAAACTGAAGCGCTTTTTTGCCTCCTATACTGCTAAGAGGAGTTATAAAAGCAATTCCCCCTCCGGGAGCGTCAATATGCAGTTTATGCTGAAGCTGCTTTTTGATTCGCCGCCATTCTTCCTCTTCCCTGACAGAAAAGACCACAAGCTTTTCCGTAGCCTCCAAACCTAAATAATTCAGCATTTCGCTTGCAGCTGTACCGGAACCCAGGCTTGAAAACATTACATTATGTTCATCTTTTTTATATAACTCCATATATTTTTTTCCGGCTTTTCTGTCAACAATTGTTGTCATCAAATATAATTTACCCATACGTCATCCCATTTCTACAGTTCAATAATTTCCATATCCCCAAAAGCTTCCAAAGGTATAGCTGTTTTTTTGTCGAATACTTTTCTGCGCAGCAGGATCTCTTTTACCTTTAAAGCCATGCCCATTACCTGAATTGTAATAAGAGGTGTCATTGCCACCATCGCAATAATTCCAAAAGCATCTGTAATAATATTGCCTCCAAGCGCTCCGCAGGCTCCCATTGAAAAAGGAAGCAGGAAGGTAGCTGTCATAGGACCGGAAGCCACGCCACCAGAGTCAAATGCAATTGCTGTAAATATTTTCGGAACAAAAAATGTAAGCAGAATAGCAATCCCATAGCCTGGAACCAGAAACCACATAATGGAAATACCTGTAAGCACCCTTATCATGGCAAGACCCACAGATACAGATACACCTATGGATAAGCTGGTACCCATTGCTTTTGCAGAAATCGCTCCGGAAGTGATTTCTTCTACCTGCTTTGTAAGCACAAATACCGCTGGCTCTGCAAGTACAATAAAATAACCGATAATCATTCCAATAGGAACAATAATCCACGCATAAGAAAGCTTTGCAATGGTCTGTCCCAGATAATTGCCTGCCGGCATAAATCCAACATTCACACCTGTAAGAAAAAGCACAAGGCCAACATATGTATAAACAAGTCCAATCCCAATTTTAATTAACATTGTCTTATTAATATCTCTTGATACCATCTGAAATAATCCAAAGCAAAGTACAATTGGAAGAAGAGAAACGGCCATTTCTTTTATGTAGGTGGGTAAACCCTTTGTAAACAATCTCCACAAGTCCACTGTATTATCAACAATTGGTATGGTTTCCGAAACACTTTCCCCTTGTCCCGGATTAAAAATCATCCCTAATATCAAAACTGCAAGGATTGGACCTACGGAACATAAAGATACAAGACCAAAACTGTCATCCGCAGCATGTTTATCACTTCTGATTGCCGCAATACCAATACCAAACGCCATAATAAAAGGTACTGTCATAGGTCCTGTAGTTACACCGCCGGAATCAAAGGCAATTGCCAGAAAATCCTTTGGAACAAAAAGGGTAAGGATAAACACCAGCGCATAAAAAAATACCAGAAAATGAGACAGGGCAACTCCAAAAAGCATACGCAACAGGGCAATTACCAGAAATACTCCCACACCTGCTGCCACTGATAAAATAATCACCAGGTTAGGAATAGAAGGAATCTGACCTGCAAGTACCTGAAGATCCGGCTCTGATATGGTAATAATAAATCCCATAACAAATCCTATCAAAATCATAACAGGCAGCTTTCTGGTCTTGGTCATAATTGTTCCCACTCGTTCTCCCATAGGAGTCATGGACAATTCCACACCAACATTAAAAAGCAGCATTCCTACAATCAGCATTACTGCACCTATTAGAAATGTCATTAAAATACTTGGAGGAATTGGCGTAATTGTAAAACAAAGTATTAATACAATAGCCAAAATTGGAAACACCGCTTTTAAAGTTTCTAAGAATTTTTCATTTAATTTTGATCGACTAAAATGCAAGGATATCAAACGCCTTTCTTTTTAATAGTATTGTTATTATTATAGCATAAAAAGCTGGTAATTTTGAACAAAAATTTTCTATTTTATACTTCTTAACATTTTCTTAATATATTCATTAATAATAACATCTTTATGATGTTACTTATTAATTTTCAATATATTTTTATTGAATATCAATAAATTTTTATTGACTTTCATCTTTTTAAGTGATATATTCCTTTTACAACAGTTCCAGTATATAACATACCAGGTACCGGACATTACTTTTTTGCTATATATTAACGGATATAAGGAGGAGATTCATGAAAGACAAATTAACCCTGTTTACAAAAATACTTCTGGATTTTTTATACTATACCGGAATTATTGTCACTATTTTTGTACCTCTCATTATTAAAGGATATGGAAAGTACAACACATACTTTGCACAAAATGTGCCTCAATTAAGCGTTATTTTTGTACTTTCAGGCATACTTGCCGTTTTGATAATCCATGAATTACGGAAAATGATTTATTCTGTTCTTATGGATGATTGTTTTACCTATGACAATGTAAAAAGCCTCGACAAAATGGGAACTTACAGCTTTTTTATTGCACTTATAACCTGCTGTCGGCTTTTTCTTTATCTTACGCCTGCAGTACTCATAGTCATTCTTGTTTTTGTAATAGCAGGACTGTTCAGCAAAGTACTTTCTCACGTATTTGATAAAGCCGTAACTTACAAACTGGAAAATGATCTTACAATATAATCAAAAAAGTTAAGATAAAAGGAGGCATTATGGCAATCATCATAAATTTGGACGTAGAAATGGCAAAGCAGAAAAAAGGACTGACTGAACTTGCAGGTGAAGTTGATATCACTCTTGCCAATCTTTCCATATTAAAAAACAATAAAGCAAAAGCCATCCGGCTGTCAACGCTTAACGCTATATGCAGGGCTTTACACTGCCAGCCTGGAGATTTACTGGAATATGTAGAGGATCCAGACGAAACATTTTAATCAATACATTTATTAAGTTAGGAGGATTATTATGGAACCTATAAATTGTAATAACACAGCTGTAGAATCTCCCACAACTGAAGATTCATTTAAAACAAAACCAACACCGAATCCCCTGTTCCCATTTATGGGAATTGGATGTTTCATTTATGCTTTGCTTTACACATTTCTTCTTTATAAAAATGGTTCAGGTATTACCTACCCTTTTTTCGTAGGCGGAACCTGCTTCTTTTTCTTCTTATATTTGAAAAAGTCCGGGATTACCGCCAAAAAAACATCCCTTTTTCCCGTTGTTAGCCTTCTTCTTCTTGGTATAAGCACATGTATGACAGATTCCTGGATTCTGATACTACTTAATAAAACAGGAATATTTTTTCTGTTTTTTTACCTTGTACTTCATAATTTATATGAAGACAAAAAATGGGACATTCCTAAATTTATAAAATCAATTATTTGTATTGTTTTTACTAGTATATCATTTGTTTTTTATCCATTTACAGATTCTTATAATTATATAAAAATAAAAAAACAGACAGGACAAAAAGAGAATGGAAAATATAAATATATATTTTTTGGTGTATTAATTGCTCTTTTTCTTTTATGCTTTATACTTCCCCTGCTTGTAAAGGCAGATGCAGTTTTTTCAAATACTTTTCAATCCATGTTTTCTTTTTATATGGATTATGATTTTTGTTATAACTTATGTAAAATTATATTTTTGTTTCTGTTTGCGTATTTTGCATCCTATTGTATTTTAAGCAGGATTTCTTTACACAATCTAAAAGAAGATATACCGGACAAGCGAACAGGCGAACCTGTTATGGGCATTACTTTTACAGGAATAATTTCCTTTGTTTATCTGATATTCTGCTATATCCAGATTGTATATCTATTTGGAGGGATGGGAACTTTACCGGAGAACTATACTTATTCTTCTTATGCACGGGAAGGATTTTTCCAACTGGTATTTGTGTGTCTTATTAATCTTGGACTGGTACTGGTATGCCTGAAAAGATTTAAAGAAAATAAAATTTTAAAGGGTATTCTTGTATTTATATCATTCTGTACTTTCATAATGATTGCATCAAGTTTTTACCGGATGCTGCTTTACATTGAAGTTTATTATCTGACTTTTTTACGTGTATTTGTGTTATGGTCCCTTTTTGTTATTTTTTTGTTAATGACAGACGCACTTGTTTTCATATGCAAAAATAGCTTTCCATTTACAAAATACTGCCTGATGACTGTAACCATCTTTTATTTATTGTTTTCCTTTTCCCATCCTGATTACTGGATTGCCAAATATAATTTAAATCACAGTATTTATGCTGAAATTCATAAAGAAGACAATAAAATAATTTCCAACTCGGAAGCATTTAGCGATTTTGATTATTTGATCCAACACCTGTCCTTAGATGCTGCTCCGGCTATTTTCCAGAAAGCGGATGAATTTGGATATAACCTTGAATGGTGGTTTATCAGATACGGTACAGGAATTGTAAGGAAAAGTTATAACTACAAATTATCAGAAATCTCATTAATAAAAGAAACAGAATATAAATTTATTCCCAAAAAATTATCAATCCGAAAATGGAATTTATCAAAATGGAAAGCATATAGTCAATATATTACCTATTATAAGTCAAATACTGACTATTTTGAAAAAATTAATAACACCTTTTATTCTGTAGTTTTTAATTAAATTTTTCCCCTGTTAAGCTTATATTTTCAAAAATCAGTTTTGAAAATTTGTTTTGAATGCTTTGGAAATTGATTTCTGTATATTGCCTGTAAAAACATTGTATCAACCTTTAAAATCAGATATACTTGAAATAACAATCAGGTAAATTAATATATACAGAATAGGTAAATGCGAAACTTGAAGTTGTGGAAATATTCTGACAATATATTCCACTTAAATCCTGTTGCACCGGGCATTCCATCAAGCCCAGCAGGACAGAAGACAGTCGGGGAGCGTCCCTCCTGCCTTCTATGGTCTTGATTCCATGGTGCATAAGGCTTTTCGCAGAATATATTGTCAGAATATTCAGCAAGTTTACGAGTTTCGCAATTACCTAATATACAGAAGATAAAGAGGTATAAAATGTACATAGGAGATTTGCATATTCATTCCAGATATTCCCGTGCAACCAGTAAAGACTGCACGCCGGAATATCTGGATTTCTGGGCAGGAAAAAAGGGAATTGATATTGTAGGTACCGGAGATTTTACCCATCCTGCATGGCGTGCGGAACTATCAGAAAAGTTAGAACCGGCGGAAGACGGATTATATGTGTTGAAAAAAGAATACCGGCTTCCGGGAGCCTCCGGTCATCATCCTCGTTTTGTAGTGACTGGAGAAATCAGCTCTATCTATAAAAAAGGAGAACGGGTACGGAAAGTACACAGCCTTCTGATCCTTCCAGGGCTGGAAGCGGCAGATACACTGTCAAGGCAACTGGAACTAATTGGAAACATCCATTCTGACGGACGTCCCATTCTGGGAATTTCCTGTCGTGATTTGCTGGAAACCATGCTGCAGGTATCCCCAGAGGGAATTTTTATTCCTGCCCATATTTGGACACCGCATTTTTCTTTATTCGGCGCTTTTTCCGGTTTTGACAAAATTGAAGACTGCTTTGAAGATCTGACACCCTATATCCATGCACTGGAAACAGGGCTTTCTTCTGATCCCCCCATGAACTGGCGGGTAAGCGCACTGGACCAATTTTTTCTAATCTCAAATTCTGATGCCCATTCACCTGCAAAACTTGGAAGAGAAGCCAACTTATTTGATATAGAGTTATCTTATACAGGACTGTCTGAAGCTATTCAGAAAGGAAAAGGACTAACTGGCACCATTGAATTTTTCCCGGAGGAAGGAAAATACCATTTTGACGGACACAGAAAATGCAGATTATGTATCAGTCCATCCCAAACCTCCGGATATGGAAATATCTGCCCGGTATGCGGCAAAAAAATTACCATTGGCGTGCTAAACCGTATAGAACAGCTTGCGGACCGAAAAGAAGGATTTATTTTGCCTAAAGGCCGTCCCTTTGAAAGTTTGGTACCCCTTTTAGAAGTAATCGGAGCTTCTACAGGAATCTCCCCCACAGGAAAGAAGGCCATGGAGCAATATGAGCATATGACAGAAACTCTGGGTCCCGAATTTACTATTCTAAGAAATATACCCATTGAAGACATCCGAAGAAATGCAGGCTCTCTTATTGCAGAAGGAATTAATAAACTCCGTAAAGGACAGGTAGAACGAACACCGGGCTTTGATGGAGAGTATGGAAAAATCAGCCTTTTGACACCGGAAGATATCAGCAGTCTTGAAGGCCAAATTTCTCTTTTTACAGCATCAGAGATTCAAAATATGAATCATAAGCAAAAATGCAAAAATTCCCAAAGTGAAATTATAGAAAATAAAACAAAAATCCGCAAACAAATTACAAAGAATATACAAAGTGCTCTACCTATTTATGATATGAATGACCAACAAAAAAAAGCTGCAGAACAGATTGGAGCTACAATAGCAGTTATTGCCGGACCAGGCACAGGGAAAACCAAAACTCTGATAGCCAGACTACAGTTTCTTCTTGAAGTACGCAAAATTTCTCAGGAAGAAATCACAGCGGTAACCTTTACCAGCAAAGCTGCAGAGGAGATGAAGAGTCGTATGTTCAGCAAGGCTCTGCCATCATTTGTCCAGATTGGTACTTTTCATGCCATCTGCAGCCATTTTCTGAAAGAAACCGGACTGTCTTTTGTGGTGGCAGATACAGGGCTTCAGATGGAACTGGCGCAGACAGCTCTTTTGGAATTTAAAAGGAAAGAATCCCCCAACAGATTTCTGCAGGATTTGTCAAAAGTCAAAAATGGATTATCTGTAGTTGATGAAAAAGACAGACAATTATATGATTTTTATCAAAACCTATTACAAAAATCCGGAGCGCTTGATTATGACGATTTACTTTTAGAAACAATAAATATATTGAAAGACATCCCGGAAAATGCTTTAGAAAGAAAGCCTTTCTCTTACCTTTTAATTGATGAATTTCAGGATATTAATCCTCTTCAATACCAACTGGTGAAGGAATGGAGACGGGGCGGCAAGGAACTTTTTGTAATTGGTGATCCGGACCAGTCCATCTATGGTTTTCGTGGCTGTAATCCAGACATCTTCCACCAGTTATCCAAAGATTATCCAAATCCCATTACCATCCGTCTAAAAGAAAATTACCGTTCCACATCAGATATTCTGCAAGCCGCCCTTGGCGTAATCTCTCATAATAAGGGAGAGGAACGCAGGATGGAAACCTTGAAAAAAGAGGGATTTCCCATACGTATTGTTCCATTGGAAGACGAATGGCATGAGGCAATCTTCGTAGCCAAAGAAATTAACCGGCAGATTGGCGGAATCGATATGCTGGACACAGAAGATAATAAAACGGACAAGGAACGCCCTGTCCGGGGATTTTCAGATATTGCCGTACTTTACCGGACGCACAGACAGGCTGCAATACTTGAAAAATGCTTGAAACAGGAAGGCATTCCCTATCAGGTGGCCGGACGGGAGAATTTTCTGACAGAGCGGGAAGTAAGGACCGCATTATATTTTTTTCGTCATATACTGTATCCCCAGGAAAAACCTGCAAAGGAACTTTGTCAGAAATTACTTTTTTCCCTTTTGGGTAGTGAATGGGAAAATCAATTTGTATATTTAACCGGTAAATACCAGAAAAAAGTTCACAAAAACCGTCCTATAAAACTTCTTGAGGAATGGTTTGAGGATATTTCTTCAAACAATCAGGATGTAATTAAAAAATTAATCAATATGTCGGTACTTTATACTACTATGGAAGCCTTTCTCCACACCCTTTCCTTTGGAGAAGACGGGGATATAAGACGAAATGGCGGCAGAAAAATTGTCACAGATACGGTAAACCTTATGACACTCCATGGTTCCAAGGGACTGGAATTTCCGGTGGTTTTCCTTTATGGAATGGATAAGGGACGTTTTCCTTTGGAGTATAACAATACAGATAAAGAAATCTCTCTGGAAGAAGAACGACGCCTGTGTTATGTCGGCATGACCCGTGCAAAAGAAGAACTGATTTTAGTTTGTGGACAAGAAGCTTCCCTCTTTTTAAATGAAATTCCGGCAAAGAACGCCAAAATGGAAAACCTGGAAAAACCAAAGAAAAGGAAGACAGAAAAAGCAGTTCAGATGAGTTTATTCGATTTTATGAAAATATGATTATAAGAGGTGCCTTTTTGAACTTAATTGAAAAAGAAATTCTAACCAAAGATTTGCTTACAAAATCAAATCTGCCTGCCAGTGATTATGTCATCAATCCATATATCGGCTGTCCCCATGCCTGTAAATATTGTTATGCCCGATTTATGAAACGGTTTACAGGACATACGGAAGAATGGGGAAATTTTATTGATATCAAACGATGTGATAAACCTATTAATACCAAAAAATTATATCATAAATCTGTTTTTATGTCTTCTGTAACAGATTGTTATAATCCTGTTGAAGAAAAATATGAGATTACAAAAAATATTTTAAACCAGCTTAAACAGGCAGATTGTTTTATTACTCTTTCAACTAAGTCAGATTTGATTTTAAGGGATATTGATATTCTGAAAGAAATGAAAAACTTAACAGTTGCAATGTCTGTTAATACATTGGATAATACTTTCCAAAATGATATGGATAATGCCAGTAGTATTACACAGCGGATTGCTGCTTTAAAGGAATTACGGAAACAGGGAATTTATACTGTTTTATTTATGTCTCCAATTTTTCCATATATAACAGATTTTAAGAAAATTGTAGATGCAACATCCGAATTTATATGTGAATACTGGTTTGAAAACTTAAATTTACGTGGAGATTATAAGCAAAAAATACTGGCATACATATCTGAAAAATATCCAAAATACTTAAATGGATACAAAGAAATATATAATAGAAAGAATATTGAATACTGGCATCAATTGTCTGATGAAATAGACAGTTATTGTAAGCAAAAAAATATAGCTTATAAAAATTATTTTTATCATGATCTGCTTGTGGCAGAAAAAAAGAAAAAGAAATGATTTTATCTATCTGATGAAAATGGAGAGCCCAAGGCTCTCCATATGAGTAATAATTATTTTTGTTCATCCAAATTTACAATTACTGTAGCCAGATTCTGCAAAAAGAAACTATCATGTTCTATCAGCAAAACCGTTGGCCGGAGCATCTTAAATGCTCTTAAAATTTGTTTACGGAACATATTATCCATATAATTTAACGGTTCATCCAAAACAATTATATGGTTCCGCCTGCTTAAAACCTTTGCAAGATATATTTTCTTCTTTTCCCCGCTGCTGTAGGTATCACATGGCTTCTCTAACAGTTCTTCTGTAATATCAAACATTTCACATACCTGCATACTGCTTATATATTCTTTTTCATCATCCAACTTCGACTTTAAAAATTCTCTTCCATTATGGCAGTTTTCCATATCTATTTCCTGTGGAAGAACTGAAAAAATAATATTTCCATTATAGCTTATAGATGGATGAACAATTTTACCGGTAATCAATTTTAAAAGCGTACTTTTTCCACTTCCATTTTTTCCCTGTATCAATACTGTATCATGCTCTTTTACTTCCAAAGACAGATTCTTTATCAGCTTTTCTTCTCTTATATACGAAAAATTTAAATTATCTACTTTTATCAGCCATCCCTCTTTTTCCTCCTGTTCAAATTCCAGATTTCTGCTTTCTTCATAGTTTCTAAGCAGCTTCTTTTTTTCCTCTATATCTTTTCTTATTTTTAATTCACTTCTTTTTGCCTGTCCCTGGTATGCCTGAACTCCGCCAGTCCTGCTATTTGAAGCAAAATGATATTTCTGCTTATTTGAAACATCTGCCCAGTTTTTTTTCTGTACAATATTACTTTCCATTCTGGCAATCTCATGCTGCAGATTTTCGCTTGTCCTCCTCTCATATTCCTCAACAATTGTTTTATTATTTTCCCAAGTGGTATAATTACCTTTTTCTATGGTTATGTCTGCTTTATTAATAGAAAGTATATGGTCCGTCACACTGTCAAGAAAGGCTCTGTCATGGGACACAAGAATAAATCCCTGCTTTTTTTTTAAGTAATTTTTTAATTCTTCTTTTCCATGGACATCCAGATGATTGGTAGGTTCATCAAGCAAAATAAATGTATTTTGCTTTAAAAACAATGAAATAATTAATGCTTTCGTCCTTTCACCACTGGATAGCGTTTCAAATTCCCTGTCAAGTATGTTATACTTTAATCCAATTTTTCCTGCCTCTTTTCTTATTTTTCCTTCAACACTAAATCCATCCAGTTCCATATACTTTTCCAGTGCGGAAGAATCATCTAAATGTTGCTCCAGACTATATAATCCACCAATACATTCTTTAATAACATTTAAAGTTATTTTGACATTTCCAAAGTATTGATATGGAAAATACTCAACGTCAACATCTCTTTTAATTTTTCCGCTTGTCTGAGTTAATTCCCCGGTGATAAGTTTAAGTAAAGTTGTCTTTCCACGTCCATTGCGTCCAATAAGGCCAAGCCTCCACTTTGTATCAACAGAAATTGAAACTTTTTCAAAAACTGGTGAATATATTTCCGGATAATAAAAATCAACCTTTTCAAATATTATCTTGCCCATTCTTCCTCCTTACTGTCCCTTTAAAAACATTTTTATTACACACTTAGAATAATATAGACTTAAATATTTATAATACGGGTGGCAACATTTTCCATAAATTTCTTATCATGCTCAACAAGCAGCATAGTTGGTTTAAACTTTAATATTAATTCTTCTATCTGCATCCTTGAAAACACATCAATAAAATTAAGCGGTTCATCCCAAATATATAAATGAGCCTTTGTACATAAGCTTCCGGCAAGCAGGACTTTCTTCTTCTGTCCTCCACTATAATCTTCTATTCTTTTCTCGAATTGTATTCTGGAAAAATCCAATTTTCTAAGCAGTGTCAAAAACAAAGTTTCATCAATTTCATTTTTCACGGCATATTCTCTTAATGTCCCTCCAAGCATAGAAGTATCCTGAGAGCAATAAGAAATAATAAGCTGATTTGGAATTTCAATTCTTCCTTCTTGCAAAATCGGAAATGATCCTTCTGATAAACAGGAATTGTTGATGTTTTCTTTCTTTTCCAACAATGTTCCTAATATACATTTTAATATACTGGACTTACCGCATCCATTACGCCCATTTAAAAAAACTCTGTCTCCCTGTTTTATCTCAAGATTAAATCCATTTACAATTTCCTTTTGATTATTTAGGGTTCTCTCATGTCCAAAATTGCTATTTTTATAAGCAATTGTACAGTTTTCCATCACTGCTATTTTTTCTTTATAGTGCTTTAAAGTCACAATCTTTAAATCTTCTGCTGTTTCCAGGTTCTTTAAAAGTCCGGATTTTTCTTCTATCTCCCTTTGTTGTCTTCTTTCCAGATTTTTGCGCCTCATCTGCATTCTGCGTGATTTTTCACCAATGTATGCTCTGCTATCAATACATTTTTCATATTTTTCTGACCCTGCACCAATCTTTGTTGCCTCTACATTATCAGCCCATTGTTTTGTTTTTCTTGCAGATTCCGTAAGTCTCTTAATATCTTTTTTCAGTCTTTCGTTTTCTGCAAATTCAAAAGCATCCTGTCTTTTTTTATTTTCCCACCAGGAACTGAAATTTCCCTGTTGCACTTCTATATTTGTCTTGTTAATAACTAAAATATGATTTACACAGCCATCCAGAAAATTTCTGTCATGAGATACTAAAATAAAGCTTTTCTTATTTTTCAAATACTCCTTTAAAGTTTCTCTGCATTCCATATCCAGGTGATTTGTAGGTTCGTCAATCAAAAGAAAATGATTTTCTTTTGAAAAAAGCAATGCCAGCATTACTCTGGTCTGTTCACCATTGCTTAACGTTGAAAAGGGTCTGTAAAGTATTTCCATATCCATACTTAAAAGATTAAGCTCCCTGCATATCTTCCAAAATTCATAATCCGGGTAGATTCTTTCAATGACATCAATGGTGTTTTTGCTCTTGTCTCCAACTTCAAAAGGAAAATAATCAAAAGTAACAGAAGAGCTTATTTTTCCCTGATATTCATACTGTCCTGTCAATAGCTTAAGAAAAGTAGTTTTTCCCCTCCCATTTCTGGCTACAAATCCTAATTTCCAATCCGTATCAATTTGAAAAGTTACATTTTCAAAAATATTATCATAGCTGCCTTCATAATAAAAAGTTAGATTATTTACGCTGATTTGTGACATATCTTTTTTCCTCCACTTTTATATAAAAACACTGTTTTACTTTACTTAACTCGCTGCCTGTAAAAAAATTTTGAACACAAAAAGGTGCAGAAGAAAACTTCTGCACCTAAAATACCCTGTCACAAAGCAGCCTTTCATTATTACTGCTTTATTCCCATAATTATACAATTCATTTAAGAATTAACTTATGGAAATTACGAACAAATATATAGATTATATTAAAATAAAAACAGATGTTTATCTTCTACACACAACTTATGAAATTAGTTATTTTGCAGAAAAAATAAACATCCACACATCTCCTTTACATTTACTGTTTTTAACTTATCAAAAAACTTCCTGTTTGTCAATCATTATTTTTGACCATAATAAGCATTTTCCCCATGTTTTCTAAAATAATGCTTTTCCTGAAGCTCTAAAGGCGCCGGGGATACTTTTGGCTGTATGATTTCTGTCCGATATGCCATTTTAGCTACTTCCTCAAGTACCACTGCATTGTGTACCGCGTCCATGGCATTCTTTCCCCAGGCAAAGGGACCATGATTCTTACATAAAACTGCTGGTACTGCCATAGGATCTTTATTAAGGCGTGCAAATTCATTTACAATAAGATGTCCCGTATTTTCTTCGTAAGCCTTTTCAATTTCTTCTTTTGTAAGACATCTTAAACAGGGAACTTCCCCATAGATATAATCTGCATGTGTTGTCCCATAACATGGAATGCTCCTTCCCGCCTGTGCCCAGCTTGTAGCATAAGAAGAATGGGTATGTACAATTCCTCCTATTTCAGGAAAAGCTTTATATAATTCCAAATGAGTAGGGGTATCGGAAGAGGGATTGTATTTACCTTCAATTCTGTTTCCCTCCAAATCCATAACCACCATATCCTCCGGTGTCAGTTTTTCATAATCAACACCACTTGGTTTTATAACAAATAAACCTTTTTCCTTATCTATACCACTTACATTTCCCCATGTAAAAGTTACCAGTCCATAATATGGAAGCTTCAAATTTGCTTCATAAACCTGTCTTTTTAATTCTTCTAACATAATTAATCTCCATTTCAGTTCATCTCTTGCATTTTATAGGGAATCTACTGCTGCATGTTCAATGGTAAGCCCTTTTATATAGCGTTCCATAAATTTTTCAAATCCTTCCACGTCTTCCCTTACAGGTTCCATCCGGCTTATGCTCTGTCCTGCAAATATTTTATGATTCAAATAACTCTGTAAACTTTCACCATTTTCCTTTTTCTGCATGTATGAAGCAAGAAGTGCAATTCCCCAGGCACCTCCTTCTCCTGCAGTTTCCATTACAGATACGGAAGTATTCATTGCTGCTGCTGCAACTCTCTGCCCAACGCCTTTTGTCTTGAATAAACCGCCATGCCCAAACATTTCATCTACTTCCACATCTTCTTCTTTAAACAGTAAATCCAATCCTGCTTTTAAAGCAGCGAGGGATGAATACAAGTGCACCCTCATGAAATTCGGAAGATTAAAGTTATTCTCCGCTTTTCTTACAAACAAAGGTGCACCTGCGTCAAATCCCGTTACAGGTTCCCCCGAAAAATAATTATAGGATATTAATCCTCCGCAATCCGCCTCCCCTTCAAGGGCTTTGTTATAAAGTACAGAAAAAAGTTCATCTTTACTCATTTTGTAATTTATGCTTCTTAAAAATTCATCAAACAAATTTACCCAGGCATTTAAATCAGAAGTGCAATTATTGCAATGAACCATTCCAACAAGGGCGCCATCTGGTGTGGTTACAAGATCAATTTCAGGATAAACCTTTTTCAGTTCTTTTTCAAGTACAATCATGGCAAACACAGATGTTCCGGCAGATACATTTCCTGTCCTCCTTGCCACACTGTTAGTTGCTGCCATTCCTGTACCTGCATCTCCTTCCGGAGGACATACCGGAATTCCTGCTTTAAGATTTCCGCTGATATCTAACAGTGCAGCTCCCTCTTTTGTTAGTTTTCCTGCCATATCTCCGGCTGTCTGTACTTTAGGAAGAATATCCTGCAACTTCCACAAAAATCCTTCCCCACTTACAAGTTCATCAAACTTGTTGATCATTTTCTTATTATAATCACTAGTGGAAATATCAATTGGAAACATGCCTGAAGCATCTCCCACACCCAAAATTTTCTCACCGGTAAGCTTAAAATGTACATAACCGGCCAAAGTAGTTAAGAATGCAATGTCCTTTACATGCTCTTCTTTGTTCAATATGGCCTGATATAAGTGGGCAATACTCCATCTCTGTGGAATATTATAATTAAATTCCTTTGTAAGTACCGAAGACGCCTTCTCAGTAATGGTATTTCTCCAAGTTCTAAAGGGCACTAAAAGTTCATCATTTTTGTCAAACGCAAGATAGCCGTGCATCATTGCTGAAAACCCAATAGCTCCTATTTGAGTAATTATTGTGTTATATTTTTCCCGTACATTATTTAATAAATCCTGATAGCAACCCTGCATTCCTTTCCAGACTTCATCTAATGAATAAGTCCAAATACCATTTATATACTGGTTTTCCCATTCATAGCTGCCTGCTGCCAGAGGTTCCCCGGATTCATCAATTAACACTGCTTTGATTCTTGTAGACCCAAGCTCAATTCCAAGAAATGTTTTCCCCTCATCAATTAAATTTCTTTTTTCCATACCTTCTTCTCCATTCTCATAAAAGATATTTTTATTATAAACCTTTCACTATAAAAATTCATCCGGTTATAAAATTCTTTAGATACTTTCTAAAAAAAATATTCTATTATCAAATGCCCTGGCACCAATGGTTCCAGGGCATTCTTAGCCTTCAATTAAATATTTTTTGACTCTCTTTCCATTTCACCTGCTATTGCACCTGAAATAGCAGCTACTGCATCTTTTTGTTCCTCTCCTGAAAAACCGGATAAATTAATATTTCTGTTTACTTTGGCATCATATGTGCCTGCCTTCATTATATCTGCCAAATCAATTCCAACTGTTTCCTTCATGGTTTCAAATAACTTTGTCATAACGCCTGGAACATTGTCTGCTACAGTATTTACACCATTACTGTTATCTCCGCCGATAATGGTAATTTTATCAATTTGAGTCAAAGGCTCTGCAATCTTACCTGCAATATCTGGTAATACCTGAATCAGCATTTCCGCCATGGCAGCATTATTGTATTTCTGGTAAGCAATTGCCTTTTTCTCCATTGCTTCCGCTTCTGCAATACCTTTTGCACGAATTGCCTCTGCTTCTGCTTCACCTACCATTCTGATGCCTTCTGCTTCCTGCTGTTTCGCAAATCTTTGTGCTTCAGCGGTTGCCTTCATCGCTTCTGCTTCTTTTTCACGTTCAAATTTATCAGCTTCTGCATTTTTCATTCTTTCGTATAAAGATGCCTCTGACTGCTGCTGACGGGCAAATTTATCTGCTTCCGCTTTTTTCTTGATTTCGGCATCCAAAGCTTTTTCTTTAACTTCCGCTTCTTTTTGTTTTAATACAACCTCTTTTTCCTGCTTGGCAATACTTGCTTCCTGTGTAGCAATTTCAATGGTTTTACGCTGTTCCTGTTCCTGAATGCTGTAAGCGGCATCTGCTTCTGCCCGCTTGGTGTCTTCCAGTTTTTGAAGTT
Organism: uncultured bacterium; assembly: GCA_947381965.1. Lineage (GTDB taxonomy): Bacteria > Bacillota > Clostridia > Lachnospirales > Lachnospiraceae > Suilimivivens. Next base: position 25,884 of record CANCXX010000018.1, on the reverse strand, counting down.
CCGCCTTCTGCAGAGCAAGTTCGTTATTTTTCTTTGCAATTTCACGCTCCGCATTAATCCTGGCGTCATTTGCCTGTTTATCTGCTTCCGCTTTGGCAACTGCAATTTCTTTCTCGGCCTCCGCTTTTGCTATAGCTGCCTTTTTCTTAATCTGGGAAATATTATCAATACCCAAATCATCAATTACACCATTTCCATCAGCAAAATTCTGCACATTAAAGCTTACAATATCAAGTCCCATCGCAGCTAAGTCCGGCTCCGCATTTTCTTTCACCAGATTAGCAAATTTCTGACGGTCACTGACCATCTCTTCCAAACGCATTCTGCCAACAATTTCTCTCATATTGCCCTCAAGAACTTCTCTGGCGATACCTGCTATGTATTGTGTATTCTGGTTCAGAAAATTTTCTGCCGCAAGAGCAAGTCTGCTTTTCTCACTGCTTATTTTAATATTAACTGCAGCATCCACCTGGATATTGATGTAATCAGCAGTGGGAACCGCATTGGACGTTTTTACATCAATAGCAATCAATTTTAAACTCAGCTTATCCATTCTTTCCAAAAAAGGAATCTTAATGCTTGCCTTACCTATAATTACCTTTTTTCTCAAACCAGATATAATAAACGCTGTGTCCGGTGGCGCTTTCTTATATCCTGTCACTAATATAACAGCTACAAGAATGATAACAACTGCTGCAACAATAAACCCTAACATTATAATACCCCCTGTCCCTGATAAACTGGTATCCCCTTCTCCCAGTTAAAAATAAGTTAATAGCATCTATTCAATCAGCTTACGCTGCCTGAATCTTTTGTGTATCTCCATCCCTGGAATATAGTATTTTAAGCAAAATAGGCGTTGATATGGAAGAAACAATAATTAACAAAATAACAGAAGTAAAATATACAGGCTCTAATAATCCTGCAGAAAGCCCCTTCTGTGCAACAATTAATGCCACTTCTCCTCTTGTCATCATACCAATCCCTATTTTAAGGGAATCATTTAATTTAAATCTACATATCTTTGCCATAAGGCCGCATCCTATAATTTTACTTATTAGTCCTACCAGCACAAATCCAAGTGAAAACAACAAAATGCTTCCTGTTACACTTTCCACATTTGTTTTAAGTCCTATACTTGCAAAAAAGACAGGTCCAAACAGCATATAAGAATTTACATCCACTTTTCTTTCTATGTAACTTGAATCTTTAATAGAACAAAGAATAATTCCTGCCACATATGCACCTGTGATATCGGCAATTCCAAAATACCTTTCTGCTACATAAGATAATAAGAAGCAATATGCCAGTCCTGCAATTGGTATTCTTCTTGTATGAGGATATCTTTTATCCACATATTTAAACAGCTTGTAGGAAATAAAACCTACTATCAGTGCTGCTGCAAAAAACAATACCGTATTAATCATTACAGTTGAAGGATTGGAATCAGGATTTTTAAATCCTATTACAAAGGTAAGAACAACAATGCCTATTACATCATCAATAATTGCAGCGCTTAAAATAGTTGTTCCAACTTTTCCTTTCAGTTTTCCCATTTCCTTTAGCGACTCCACCGTAATACTTACAGAGGTGGCTGTAAGTATTGTACCTACAAATACTGCTTTATAAAATTCCTCAGAACCCCAGGGAGACATGCCATAATAAAGCATATAATATAATGCACCTAAAATAAGAGGAATAAATACACCTGCGCAGGCAATTAAGGCAGCAATTGGACCTGTCTTTAACAGCTCTTTGATATCTGTTTCCAGACCTGCTGAAAACATAAGTAAAATAACACCAATTTCAGCCATCTGCAGAAGAAAATCTGACTGATTAACCCACCCCAGTATTCCAGGGCCTATAAGCAGACCTGCAATGATTTCTCCCACCACCTGTGGCGCTTTTAGCTTTCTGGCTACAATTCCAAACAGTTTTGCTGCAATTATAATAATTGCAAGATCCTTAAGTACCAAATAATTTTCCATTTTTCTTTTCTCCTCGTATATCCTCAAAAACTTATATTTTATCTTACCATAAAAAGCTTCATTTTAAAATTGACATATATATTTTTCCTTAAATTATTTTGCCGGAAAACCCCACCAGTTAAACTGGTGGGGTTCTCTTTTTATTTAAAAACCATTATTCTTCATCCTCTTCTTCCTTAGGTAATGTAACTTCCTCATCTTCATCAAAGTCAGAAGAAACCCTATCCTGGTCCGGAATGTCTTCCATGGCATCATCAATATTTTCAAATTCATGATCGCCATCAGATACTTTTTCCCTTACCTTTGCAATTTGTGCTACCTTTACTCCTTCATCCAGGTTGATTAGCTTCACTCCCGAAGTAATACGTCCAAGAGCCGAAACGTCTTCCATTGGTATCTGGATAATAACGCCGCCTGTAGTAATCATCATAATTTCATGTTCACTGTTGACTGCTTTTACACCCACAACGTATCCGGTTTTTTCAGTTATTTTATAACACTTTACACCTTTTCCGCCGCGCTTTTGCACTGTAAACTCTTCCAAATAAGTGCGTTTTCCCATACCATTTTCAGATACTATCAAAAGAGAGTCTCCCTGATGGTCAAGCTGCATTCCCACAATATCATCGCCATCTCCAAGGCTCATTCCAATTACACCCATAGACGCTCTTCCTGTTGCACGTACATCTGTCTCCTTAAACCTAATACACATGCCGTCTTTTGTCACAAGGAAAATCTCTGTATCTTTATCAGTTACTTTTACTTCTATTAGTTCGTCATCATCCTTTAAATTAATTGCAGCAAGTCCGTTTTTGCGTACATTACTATACTCGGTTATGCTGGTTTTCTTTACAATCCCCTTTCTTGTAACCATAAAAAGATTTTTGTTTTCTTCATAATCTTTAATAGGGATAATTGCATTAATTTTTTCACCAGGATTAAGCTGAAGGATATTTACAATAGCAACGCCTCTTGAAGTGCGACTCCCTTCTGGTATTTCATAAGCCTTAAGCCTGTAAACACGTCCAAAATTCGTAAACATCATAATATAATGATGCGTGGTTGTCATCAAAAGGTCTGCTATAAAATCATCCTCTATAGTCTGCATTCCTTTGATTCCCTTTCCGCCCCGGTGCTGGGATTTAAAATTATCAATTGTCATTCTCTTAATGTATCCCAGATTTGACATTGCAATAATCGTATTTTCATTTGGAATCATATCTTCCATTGAAATATCAAAAGTATCATATCCGATTTTACTTTTTCTATCATCCCCGTATTTATCAGAGATTATTTTAATTTCTGTTCTTATAACACCAAGAAGTTTTTTTTCATCTGCAAGGATTTCCTTTAGCTGTGCAATTTTTGCAAGAAGCTCCAGATGTTCATTTTCAAGCTTCTCCCTTTCCAAACCTGTCAGCGTACGAAGCCTCATATCCACAATAGCCTGTGCCTGAGGATCTGTCAGACCAAACCGTTCCATCAAACTTTCCTTTGCAAGCTGGGTGTTACGGCTTCCCCTGATAATCCTGATAACTTCATCAATATTATCAAGGGCAATTAGTAATCCCTGTAAAATATGATCTCTCTCTTCTGCTTTATTTAAGTCATATCTTGTTCTTCTTGTTACCACTTCTTCCTGGTGCGCTATGTAGGCCCTGAGCATATCAAGAATATTTAAGACCTTGGGCTCCTTGTTCACCAGCGCCAGCATAATAATGCCAAAGGTATCCTGCATTTGTGTGTGCTTAAACAAATGGTTTAAAATAATATTGGCGTTTACATCACGGCGAAGTTCAATGACAATCCGCATTCCTTCCCTGTCAGATTCATCCCTAAGATCCGTAATGCCGTCTATTTTTTTTAACTTTACCAATTCAGCTATTTTCAGGATCAGATTTGCCTTATTAACCATGTAGGGAAGCTCTGTTACTATAATCCTTGTTTTCCCGTTCGCCATGGTTTCAATATCTGTTACAGCCCTCACCCGTACCTTTCCACGTCCGGTTCTATAGGCTTCCTCACTGCCTCTGGTTCCTAATATTATACCTCCTGTAGGAAAATCAGGCGCCTTAATGATAGAAAGAATTTCTTCTATCTCTGTCTCCTTATCATCTATAATCCTGTTATCAATAATTTTAATTATTGCACTTATTACTTCCCTTAAATTATGAGGAGGGATATTTGTTGCCATTCCAACTGCAATTCCAGTCGTTCCATTTACCAGAAGATTTGGATAGCGGCTTGGAAGAACAGAAGGCTCTTTTTCTGTTTCATCAAAGTTAGGATCAAAATCTACTGTGTCTTTATTAATGTCAGCAAGAAGCTCCATAGAAATTTTGCTAAGTCTTGCTTCTGTGTAACGCATTGCAGCGGCGCCGTCACCATCGACAGAACCAAAGTTTCCGTGACCATCAACTAAAGGATAACGGGAAGACCAGGGCTGTGCCATATTTACCAGTGCACCATAAATTGAGCTGTCACCATGCGGATGATATTTACCCATGGTATCACCCACAATACGCGCGCTTTTTCTGTGAGGCTTGTCAGGCCCGTTATTTAATTCTATCATGGAATAAAGAACTCTTCTCTGTACAGGCTTTAATCCATCCCTTACATCAGGAAGCGCTCTGGAAGCAATAACGCTCATAGCATAGTCAATATAAGATTCTTCCATGGTCTTTTTTAAGTCTACATCATGGATTTTATCAAAAATATTATCTTCCATTCATACTCCTAACTTTTATATATCAAGATTTTTAACGAACTTTGCATTTTCCTCAATAAATTCACGTCTCGGCTCAACTTTATCTCCCATTAAGGTTGTAAAAGTCAGGTCAATTTCAGATTCCGCTTCCTCATTCATTGTAACGCGCAAAAGAATTCTTTTTTCCGGATCCATGGTTGTTTCCCAAAGCTGTTCCGGGTCCATCTCCCCCAATCCTTTATAACGCTGTATTTTATTATTCTGATCACGCCCCACTTCAGAAAGTATTTTATCTAACTCCTCGTCATCATAAGCGTACCAGACCTTTTTATTTTTCTCCAGTTTAAAAAGAGGAGGCTGTGCTAAATATACATATCCCTGTTTAATAAGCTCCGGCATAAAACGGTACAAAAAGGTAAGAAGCAAGGTAGCAATGTGGGAACCATCCACGTCCGCATCCGTCATAATAATAATTTTATGATATCTTAATTTAGATATATCAAACTCATCATGAATGCCTGTTCCAAAAGCTGTAATCATCGCTTTAATTTCCGCATTCCCATAAATTTTGTCGAGTCTTGCCTTTTCCACATTTAAAATTTTTCCTCTTAGCGGAAGAATAGCCTGAGTAGCACGGCTTCTGGCCGTCTTTGCGCTTCCCCCTGCAGAATCTCCCTCCACAATGTAGATTTCACAATTCTCCGGGTTTTTGTCAGAACAATCAGCTAATTTTCCTGGCAGGGAAGCCGTTTCTAAAGCTGTTTTTCTTCTTGTTAAATCCCTTGCTTTTCTTGCAGCATCACGCGCTCTTTGGGCAAGAATGGATTTCTCACATATTAATTTTGCCACTGAAGGATTCTGCTCCAGAAAATAAGTAAGCTGTTCACTTACAATATTATCCACTGCATTTCTTGCTTCGGAATTTCCCAGCTTTTGTTTCGTCTGCCCCTCAAACTGGGGGTCCTCTATTTTAACGCTTACAATTGCTGTCAGACCTTCCCTGATATCCTCTCCTGTAAGGTTTGGCTCGCTTTCCTTCAGCAGTTTATTTCCTCTTGCATAATCATTAAACGTTTTTGTAATAGCATTGCGGAAACCTACCAAATGTGTGCCACCCTCAGGGGTATTTATATTATTGACAAAGGTATACGTACTTTCTGTGTATGAATCATTATGCTGCATGGCAACTTCCACATATACATTGTTTTTGCTGCCTTCAAAATATAATATATTTTCATATAAAGGGGTTTTACTCCTGTTTAAGTAAGTAACAAATTCCTTAATACCACCTTCGTAGTGAAAGTCCCTTTCTACAGGTTTTTCCTCTCCTTCCACTCTAAAATCCTTAAGAATGATATGAAGACCTTTGGTAAGAAAAGCCATTTCCCTGAGCCTTTGTTTCAAAATATCAAATTCAAATTCTATGGTTTCCTGGAAAATTGTTTCATCTGGCTTAAAAGAAACTTTCGTTCCTGTCTCATCCATTCCACATTCTCCTATTACTTTAAGAGAATAGCAGACATGACCTTTTTCAAATCTCTGTTTATAAATCTTTCCTTCCGTACGGATTTCCACTTCAAGCCAGTTGGAAAGAGCATTCACAACAGAAGCGCCTACTCCATGCAATCCACCGGAAACCTTATATCCTCCGCCGCCAAATTTACCGCCTGCATGAAGAATTGTAAAAACTACCTCAACAGCCGGAAGTCCTGCCTTATGGTTGATTCCTACTGGAATTCCTCTTCCATTATCCGTAACGGTAACAGAATTATCTTTATTAATTTCAACAGAAATGGTATCACAATAACCGGCAAGAGCCTCGTCAACGGAATTATCAACGATTTCATATACAAGATGATGAAGTCCTCTGCCGGAGGTAGACCCAATATACATACCAGGTCTTTTTCTGACTGCTTCAAGTCCTTCCAATATCTGAATCTGGTCTGCTCCGTATTCATTGCTCATATGATATTAACCATACCCTTTCCAAAAATAAAACCTATCCTATGCCAATATTTGTATTCACATTCTCCGATAACATATCCACAACACCATCAGTAACCTTAAAAATTCTGTTTATTTCAAACCGGTTGTTGACAAATTCATCCAAACCTGTACAGGTTATAATGGTCTGTATATCTCCAATACTGTTAAGCAGGTAATTCTGCCTGTTACTGTCCAGTTCTGAAAGCACATCATCCAACAAAAGAACCGGCGTATCTTTTGTTATTTTTTTTACCAGTTCAATTTCTGATAATTTAAGTGAAAGAGCCGCTGTTCTCTGCTGTCCCTGGGAACCAAACTTCCGGATATCAATTCCATTTACAATAAACATAAAATCATCTCTGTGTGGACCAGAAGATGTCATTTTTGAACGTATATCCTTTTCCTGATTTTCTTTCATCTTTTCTTCAAAATTATCAATAGTCACATCAGGTTCATATTTGACAACTAATTCTTCTTTTCCTCCTGAAAGCTTTTTATGTATTCCTTCGATAATCTCACATAACTGTCCTGCAAAAAGTTCCCTTCTTTCAATAACTTTGCTACCAAAAGATATTAATTGCAAATCCCAGATATTTAACGTTTCCTTCAGTTCCGGGTTAAAAGAAATATCTTTAAGCAGCTTATTTCTCTGATTAATAATTTTATTATAATGATTCAGGTTATAAAGATAAAAGCTGTCCAACTGGCAAAGCTCCATATCTGCAAACCTTCTTCTTTCTGCAGGCCCGTTTTTAATAATTGAAAGATCCTCCGGAGAAAAAAATACCACATTTAAAAGCCCAAGCAGCTCTGCCGCTTTTTTTATTTTCTGCCCATCTATTGCAATACCTTTCGACTTACTTTTTCGAAGGTGCATATCTACCCTATACTCTGCCTCCTCTTTTTCAAGATAAGTCCTTATATGGGCCTCTTCCCTGTTAAAATTTACAATTTCCCTGTCCTTGCTTCCTTTATGGGATTTTGTAGTGGCCGATACATAAATGGCTTCCAGTATATTGGTTTTACCTTGTGCATTATTGCCATACAAAATATTGGTTCCTTTGTCAAAGCAAATATTCAGTGTCTCATAATTTCTGTAATCAGCCAGTTCAAGAGATTTTATGATCATCTTAAATTTTCAACCCGACAGCCTTTCTATTTTGGCTTTAACCTGTAATTTTTATCTGTTTGCCTTTAAATTCCGCAATGTCACCGTCACGCAGCTTTTTTCCCCGCTGTGTTTCCACCTTGCCATTTACTTTCACCAATCCGTCTAAAATAGCAAACTTTGCCTCTACTCCTGACTCAACAAAACCAGCTGCTTTAAGCGCCTGTCCCAATTTAATATAATCATCTCTCAATTTTATTATTTCCATCTTTTTCCTCTTTAAACCATAAACATATGAATTATGCAATACTAAAAATATCTTAATTGACCGTAGTAAAATTAACGGGCAGTACAAGATAAATGTATTTTCCGGCAGGGTCCCTTATAAAACAGGGAGCTTTCGGGTTTACAAGATAAATATCAATCTGTTCATCATCAATAACACGAAGGGCGTCAATCATAAATTTGGGATTAAATCCAATCATTAAGTCTTTTCCCTGTTTTACAATATCTATTTCTTCATTCATGCTTCCCACTGTGGAATTTATTTTTAATTCCATTATTTCGTCTGTAATATTGATAATAATTGGCTTTTTATCGCCTTCCTTAACCAAAAGGGTTGCTCTGTCTATACATTCCAAAAGTTCTTTTTTATTGATTGTTACCTTTGTCTCATAGTCGCTGGAAAGCATCTGGTCGATTCTAAAATACTCCCCTTCAATCAGCCTTGAAACAACAACTGTTTTATCAAATTCAAATAAAATATGTTTACCAGTAAAGAAAATATGTACGCTTTTGTCTGTATCACCAGATAAAATTTTACTGATTTCATTTAATGTCTTTCCTGGAACTACCACTTTCCTTGAAGAATAATTTCCCCTTAAGTTAATATTCCGAATGGATATTCTGTGTCCGTCCAGAGAAACCACTTTCAGCGTATCGCCATTAATATCAAACAATTCACCTGTCATTAACTTATTATTATCATTATCTGATATGGAAAAAATGGTTTGTCTTACTACTTCTTTTAGTGTAAACTGTGAAAGAACAATGGAATCCAACCTTTCAATGGAAGGGAGATAGGAAAAATCTTCTCCTGATTTTCCAATAATATTAAACTTTGCTTTTTCACAAGTAATATTTGTTTTATAGGATTTATCGGTTTCAATTGTTACCTGATTATCAGGAAGCTTTCTTACAATATCAAGAAGTATCTTGGCGTCAAGGGCTATTTGTCCTTTTTCAATAATATTTCCTTCTATAATTGTTTCAATACCCAATTCCATATCATTTGCAATCAGTTTAATCTCATTTTCTGTGACATCAATCAAAATACATTCCAAAATAGACATAGTAGTTTTATTGGGAACTGCTTTTGATACAATTTGTACGCCATTTAACAAGTTTGCTTTACTGCATATTAATTTCATTTGCGTATAACTTCCTTTCTTAGATAATGGGTGATGAGTCCGTATAGTTTGCTGTGTGTGGTGCTATATATAAATAATAAATACAGTAATATAGATAATAAAGGGTGTGTATTTGTGTATAACTCTTTTATTATACTATTTTTCAGGCTAAAAAGGAATGTAAAACCTGTGGATAAGTTAATTTAATTTCTGAATAACTTTTAACTTATTCACAATTGACAAATTTTCAGGAGGGGTTAATTTTTTTACGGATAATCTCCACCCGGTTTTTAACTTCCGGATTTGTTTCAATATCAGCGGTTATTTTGTCGATACCGTGGATAACTGTGGTATGATCTTTTTTTCCTAAGGCTTTTCCAATATTTTGAAGTGATTCTTCAGTAAGATGTCTGCACAGATACATACATATCTGTCTTGGCTGTACAAATTCTGAATTTCTTTTTTTGGAAACAATATCTTCGGGAAAAATACCAAATTGTTCCGCCACCACATCAATGATAAGCTGGGGGGTAATTTGTCTTGTGGCGTTAGGAGAAATAATGTCTTTTAAGGCTTCCTCTACATTTTCAAGAGTAATTTCCAGTTTATTTAATTTGGCAAAAGCAATTACTTTGTTATAAGCGCCTTCCAGTTCTCTTATATTTGACTTTATATTTGTTGCAATATACTCGAAAACATCTTCTTTAATCTCTTTACTGCAGTTTTCCGCATTTTTCTTTAATATTGCATATCTGGTTTCGTAATCTGGCGGCTGTATATCGGCGATTAATCCCCATTCAAAACGGGAACGGAATCTTTCTTCCAAAGTTTCCATTTCTTTAGGAGGCTTGTCTGAGGAAAGGATAATTTGTTTTCCTGCAGAGTGAAGCACATTAAATGTGTGGAAAAATTCTTCCTGTGTACTTTCTTTTCCTATTATAAATTGGACGTCATCAATTAAGAGCACATCCACGGTTCTGTATTTTTCACGTAGTTTATTCATTTTGGCGGCGTTACCACTGCGGATAGATTCAATGACTTCATTAGTAAATTGTTCAGAGGTAACATATAAGACTTTGGTGTCTGGGTTCTGGTTTAAAATAAAATGTCCAATAGAGTGCATCAAATGAGTTTTTCCGAGTCCTGCTCCTCCATATAAATAAAGGGGATTATAGGCTTCTCCAGGGGATTCTGCCACAGCTAAAGATGCAGAATGGGCAAATTTATTATTTCCGCCTACTACAAAGGTATCAAATCTGTATTTATAGTTTAAATTTGCATGTTCATAATTTATATTATAAACAGCATTGTTTTCATTTTCCGTATCTTTTTCCAAAATAAAAGAAATTTCATAAGTATGGTCCATCATTTCAGATATGGTAACCTGGAAAAAGCTTTTATATTTATTGGTAATGTATTTTAAAGCATGCGCCTGGTCTGAAGGAATTATAATTGTTACGATGTCGTTTTTTACGCTGTAAAAATCTAAGGGTTTTATCCAGGTTTTATAGGAAATATCCGATAATTCATATTCTTCTCTAATAGTATCTTTTATTAATTCCCAGTTTTCTTTGATAAAATCCATGATATGTCTCAATCCCCCAATCAAAATTCCTCTACTCTATCTTAATATAAAAGGTGTAAAATTTCAAATCATTTTTAGTTTACATAAATTTTCAGTTCATTTATAATGATTGTGAATAACTTAAAAAAATAATTCACAATTTACACACCTATGAAACAGGCATATATATTCATATTGCTTGTCCTGAAAATAGAAAATGAAAAAGTTATCCACAGGTTATCCACAATTTGTGGATATACTTATGTAAATTAAAATAACTAGATTTTGTGGTGTGATAATATTAGGAATAACTAGATGTTGATGTGTGAAAAATCACGATTTTTTCATTTTATTTTGCATAATTTTTTAATTATAAATTTGTTGTTTTTTACTTGACGTGACGACATTAATCTTATATAATCGTAATGATATTTTCCAAATAAATGTGTGAATCTAAATATTTGTTTACCTTATCATAGATTAAGGTTCAGAAAAGGAGGTGCATCTATATGAAAATGACTTATCAGCCAAAGAAAAGAAAAAGAAAAAAGGTTCATGGTTTTAGAGCCAGAATGAGTACTCCCGGCGGAAGAAAAGTTTTGGCAGCCAGAAGAGCAAAAGGAAGAAAAAGATTATCAGCATAGGCCGCAGTTTGTGGCCTTTTTTACTATGCTGGCATAATTATTATGGCTTATAAATTTTCGGAATCATTGAAAAAGTATTACGATTTCCAGTATGTTTACAGGAGTGGCAAATCTTATGCCAACAAATATTTAGTAATGTATGTTTTGGAAAATAAAACAGATAAAAACAGACTGGGAATAAGTGTGAGTAAAAAAGTAGGAAACAGCGTTGTAAGGCATAAAATTACAAGATTGATAAGGGAAAGTTACAGACTGCATGAAAATATATTTAATAGTGGTTTAGATATAGTAGTCATAGCCAGAAACAGCGCTTCTTCAGTTTCATACCGGGAGATTGAGAGTGCGTTATTACATCTTGCAAAGCTTCATCAGATATTGAAGATTTATTTTTATGGGATAAACCAGAATAATATTGATGAAGAAATCAGAAAATAGCATGAAAAATTTATTGATTTTATTAATTAAATTTTATAGAAAATATATTTCTCCGATGAAACATACAAAATGTCCTTATTTTCCAACCTGCTCAGAATATGGACTAGAGGCAGTTGAAAAATATGGTGCATTAAAAGGCGGTTTTCTTGCTTTATGGAGAATTATAAGATGTAACCCCTTTTCAAAAGGGGGCTATGATCCTGTACCATAATAATTGATAGAATCAAAAACAGGAGGAAATAAATTGACAGGAATTATATTGACTCAGTATGACGGTGCTATATTAGGACCTGTTGCCAAAATACTTGGTTATATTATGGAAGGAATATTTTCCTTTTTAAATCTTATAGGGATTCCTAATATTGGTTTGTCTATTATTTTGTTTACTATAGTTATATATTTGCTGATGATGCCTTTGACGATTAAACAGCAGAAATTTTCAAAACTTTCTGCAAAAATGAATCCTGAGCTTCAGGCAATACAGGCTAAGTATAAAAATAAAAAAGACAATGATTCTATGATGGCCATGAATGCGGAGACACAGGCTGTTTATGCAAAATATGGGGTTTCACCCAGCGGCAGTTGTGTCCAGCTGTTAATTCAGATGCCGATTTTGCTTGCTCTTTACAGAGTTATTAATGCTATGCCGGCTTATGTTGGTAAAATTAAAGAAGCTTTTTTTCCTTTAGTTACGAATTTAATTTCACAGCCGGGCAGTTCTGAATTTTTACAGGGTTTTAAAAATGCCCTTATGTATTCCAAACAGTTTACCAATGAAGCTTTTGTGGAAGGTGTAGTCGATAATGTATATGTCCAGAACACTTATATTGATGTTTTAAACAGAGCTTCTACTGCTGAGTTTACAAGTATCGTGGACAAGTTCCCTTCTTTGGCGGGCGATGTGGAGAATACTTTGTCTTATTTAAACGAGTATAATAATTTTCTTGGTATAAATATAGGAAATTCTCCTTCTTATATGGTAAGTAATGCCTGGAATTCACCTGATGGTGTACAGTGGCTGCTTGTTATTGCAGCGCTTATAATTCCTTTTTTGTCTGCTCTTACCCAGTGGATTAATACAAAGCTGATGCCTCAGGCTGAGACAAATGGTCAAAATGACCAGCAAAGTTCCATGGCGCAGTCAATGAAGATTATGAATACTACGATGCCTATTATGTCAGCTTTCTTTTGTTATACACTTCCGGCTGGTATGGGGCTTTATTGGATTGCCGGTTCAGTGGTAAGAAGTATTCAACAGGTTGTTATCAATAAGCATATTGATAAAATTGATATTGATGAATTGATTAAACAAAATGAAGATAAAAGAATCAAAAAACTGGAAAAGGCAGGAATTGACCCTAAAACAGTAAATAAAAATGCAACCTTGAGTACAAAAAATGTTGGTACGGTTAATACGAAGTCACAAAAGAAGGTTATGACCCAGGAAGAAAAAGACGAGGCTATGAGAAAGTCTACTGAATACTATAATAAGAATGCCAAACCTGGAAGTCTTGCAGCAAAAGCCAATATGGTAAAGCAGTATAATGAAAAAAATAACAAATAGGGGGAAGTATAAATGGAGTACATTGAATTTTCAGCTAAAACAGTGAATGATGCAATAACGAATGCCTGTCAAAAGTTTTTAGTTACCAGTGATAAATTGGATTATGTTGTGGTGGAGGAAGGTTCAACGGGATTTCTTGGTATTGGCTCAAAGCCTGCGATTATTCAGGCGAGAATAAAGTCTTCAGTTACAGACAGGGCAAAGGATTTTTTGAGAGATATCTTTGATGCCATGAATTTGATAGTTGTGGTTGATGTTAAGTATAATGAAGAAACAAGAAGTATGAATATTGAATTAAGTGGGGATGAAATGGGTGTCCTTATTGGAAAAAGAGGACAGACTCTGGATTCCCTGCAGTATCTTGTTTCATTGGTGGTAAATAAGGAAGCTGATGAATACATAAGGGTGAAAGTAGATACGGAAGATTATAGGAAGAGAAGAAAAGAGACCCTTGAAAATCTTGCAAAAAATATTGCATATAAGGTGAAGAGAACAAAACGTCCTGTTTCTTTAGAGCCTATGAACCCTTATGAGAGAAGAATTATTCATTCTGCATTACAAAATGATAAATATGTGACTACCCACAGTGAAGGGGATGAACCATTCAGAAAAGTTGTTGTTACATTAAAGAGATAATTGAAAAAAATGTTGGGGGATTATCCCTCCAGCATTTTTTTCAATTATTCCTGTAGGTTAATTAGTTATAAAAATGTGGAGGATTTAAAATGAAAACAGATACTATAGCTGCTATTGCCACGGCTATGAGTAATTCTGGTATAGGAATAATCAGGATCAGTGGAGAAAAATCAATAGATATTGTTAATTCTGTTTATGTTAATAAAAAAAGACAGCCATCTTTAAAAAAGTATGAGAGTAATACAATTCATTATGGTTTTATTTTAGATGGAGAAGAGATTGTTGATGAAGTTATGGTTTCTGTTTTGAAAAAGCCAAATAGTTTTACTACGGAAGATACAGTTGAAATTAATTGTCATGGCGGTATATTGGTAATGAATCGAATTCTTTCCCTGGTAATAGAAAAGGGAGCCAGAATTGCGCAGCCAGGGGAATTTACGAAGAGGGCATTTTTAAATGGCAGAATTGATTTGTCAGAGGCGGAAGCGGTAATGGATATCATATCTTCAAAAAATGAAATAGCATTAAAAAATTCTGTCAGACAGCTTAGAGGATCTGTTTATAATAAGGTTAAAGAACTTCGTAAGAAAATTATCCATGAGATTGCATATATAGAGTCTGCTTTGGATGATCCTGAACATATAAGTTTGGATGGTTATCAGGAAAAATTGGATGAAAAAATAAATAAATTGTTAAATGAAGTGAAAAAGCTATTATTGTCATTTCAAAATGGTAAGATAATATCGGAGGGGATTAAAACTGTTATTGTGGGAAAACCAAATGCAGGAAAGTCTTCTTTGCTTAATCTTTTGTCAGGAGAGGAGAAAGCAATTGTAACGGAGATAGCAGGAACTACAAGGGACATTCTGGAAGAAGATGTAAGGATAGGTGGAATTAATCTTCATATTGTGGATACAGCTGGTATCCGTTCTACTGAGGATATCATAGAAAAAATTGGTGTGGAAAAGGCTAAAAGATATTTAGAGGAAGCTGATTTAATTATATATGTGGTAGATTCCTCTGTGCCTTTGGATGAAAATGATCTTGAAATTATAGGAATGGTAAAGGAAAGAAGATGTATTGTATTATATAATAAATCTGATTTGTATTCTGAAATTTCTATAGAAGATTTAAGGCAAAAATTAGATGAAGACACGTTTATAATAAAAACTTCAACAAAAGAAAACAGGGGAATAGATGAATTTGAGAGAGCTGTAAAAAGATTATTTTTTGATGGAAAAATTACCTTTGATGATGAGATAATGGTTACTAATTTAAGACATAAGGAAGCATTACAGGATGCTTGGAAAAGTCTGGTACAGGTAAAGGAGAGTTTAAGGGCCTGTATGCCAGAAGACTTTTATTCAATTGATCTTATGGATGCGTATAGTAGTCTTGGTAAAATTATTGGTGAAGAAGTAGAGGAAGATCTTGTAAATGAGATTTTCTCTAAGTTTTGTATGGGTAAATAAAGGACACTTATAATTTTTATGTGAATTAATTGATGGAGAGAGCAGATAAATGGAAAATAAAGAGATTGTTGATGTTTGTGTGGTAGGGGCTGGACATGCCGGGTGTGAAGCAGCTCTTGCCTGTGCCCGTCTTGGGCTTGAGACAATTATATTTACTGTCAGTGTGGACAGTATTGCTCTTATGCCCTGTAATCCAAATATTGGCGGATCATCAAAAGGACATTTGGTGAGAGAATTGGATGCTCTTGGAGGAGAAATGGGCAGGAATATAGATAAGACTTTTATACAGTCTAAGATGCTTAACCTTTCTAAAGGTCCTGCTGTACATTCCCTTCGTGCACAGGCGGATAAGGCAGAATATAGCCGTTCTATGAGAAGGGTATTGGAAAACCAGAAAAATCTTACAATAAAGCAAGCGGAAGTTTGTAAATTGTTATGGAAGAATATTGATAATATTAATGCGGAAAAGCAAAAAGAAACAAAAAAAATATATGGAGTTCAAACTTTTACTGGTACCATTTATGAGTGTAAAGCTGTTGTTTTATGTACGGGAACCTATTTAAATGCCAGATGCTTGTGTGGAGAAGCAATTACATATACGGGTCCGAATGGATTGCAGGCAGCTGGTCATTTAACAGATTCTCTTATTTCAATGGGAATAGAAATAAGAAGATTTAAAACAGGAACTCCTGCAAGAATGGATAGAAGGAGTCTTGATTTTTCAAAAATGGAGGAGCAATTTGGAGATGAAAAAGTCGTCCCTTTTTCTTTTTCCACTAATCCGGAGGATGTACAGATAGAACAGGTTTCCTGTTATCTTACTTATACAAATGAGAAAACACATGAAATTATTAGAGATAATCTGGACAGATCCCCTATTTATGCCGGAGTTATTGAAGGAACCGGGCCAAGGTATTGTCCGTCGATTGAGGATAAAGTAGTAAAATTTGCGGATAAAGAACGCCATCAGGTATTTATAGAACCAGAAGGGTTATATACAAATGAAATGTATGTTGGCGGTATGTCTTCTTCTCTTCCGGAAGATGTGCAGCTTAAAATGTACCGTACTGTTCCTGGAATGGAAAATTGTAAAATAGTTAGAAATGCTTATGCTATTGAATATGATTGTTTAAATCCAAAGCAGCTTTATTCTACCTTAAGATTTAAGGATGTGATAGGACTTTATAGTGCGGGACAGCTTAATGGAAGCAGTGGTTATGAGGAAGCTGCTGCTCAGGGATTAATTGCCGGCATTAATGCCGCACAGTTTATTTTGGAAAAAGATGAAATTATAATTGACAGATCAGAGGCATATATTGGAGTTTTAATTGATGATCTGGTCACAAAAGATAATTTTGAACCTTATCGTATGATGACCTCCCGTGCTGAATACCGCCTTTTACTTCGACAGGATAATGCAGATTTAAGATTATGTGAGAAAGGTTATCAGGTAGGACTTGTATCCAAATACCAATATGAAAAAGTAATTTGTAAAAAATCTATGATCAAGAAAGAAATTGAACGTCTGAAAGAAGTAAAAATAGGGGCTTCAAAGGTTAATCAGGATTTTTTAATAAGGCATGGAAGCGCAATATTAAAAACAGGAACAACTCTTGCTGAATTGTTGTGTAGGCCGGAACTTGATTATAATATTATTGCAGAAATTGATTTGGAAAGAAAACCCCTTCCTGAAGATGTGATAGAACAAGTTGTAATTGAAATAAAATATGAAGGATATATAGAAAGACAGCTTCATCAAGTGGAACAGTTTAAAAAAATGGAAAAAAGAAAGATACCGGATAATATAAATTATGATGATGTTCCCAGCTTAAGAATAGAAGCAAGACAAAAACTTAAGTCTTTTCATCCTGTTTCAGTAGGACAGGCATCACGTATATCTGGTGTTTCTCCAGCAGATATATCTGTGCTTCTTGTATATTTAGAACAATATAAAAAAGATAAAGGAAAATTGTGTCAATGAACATGAAAGAGTATGATATAATTTTATTTAAGGATAGCTTAAATAAATTTGATATTGAACTTACAGATAAACAGCTTGAACAATTTATTCAATATTATGAGTTGCTTATAGAATGGAATTCTTTTATGAATTTAACAGCTATTACTGAATTTCAGGAAGTTATAAAAAAACATTTTATTGATAGTATATCGCTGGTAAAAGCTATTCCTAATTTAGAAGAACAATATGGAACTGTTATTGATATTGGAACTGGAGCAGGCTTTCCCGGAATACCTTTAAAAATTGTTTTTCCAAAATTGCAGGTTACATTACTCGATTCTTTAAAAAAAAGAGTTCAGTTTTTAGACAAAGTGGTAAATACTTTAGAATTAAGCAAAGTTTCCATAATACACGGAAGGGCTGAGGATTATGCCAGGCCAGATAAATTGAGGGAAAAATTTGATTTATGTGTATCAAGAGCAGTCGCTAATTTAACAACTTTATCAGAGTATTGTATACCTTTTGTGAAGATAAATGGCTATTTTATTTCATATAAGTCTGAAAAAATAGTAGAGGAATATGAAAATGCAAAGAATGCAATAAAAATACTTGGAGGAAGATTTGAAAGGCAGGTTGATTTTTTAATACCTAATTCAGATATTTATAGAAATTTGTTTATAATAAAAAAAGAAAAAGTGACACCTGTAAAATATCCAAGAAAGGCTGGGGTTCCTTCCAGGGAACCAATACATTTTTGATTATTAGAGAGGGTAATATGTATGGAAATAGATGAGTTAGAAATATTAAAAAATATATATAACAATACTTTACAGCTCAAAGAGGATGAATGTAAAGCAATTAAATATAATTCGGACAGAATTGATGCAATTGACGCCTTTTTGCTGTCAGTAAAAGATGAGATGGATATTAAAATTTTTTCACCCAGAAGAGAAGAAGATATTTATAAGGAAAAGATCATTCAGTTTGAACAGGAAAAGGCTAGTTTGAAGAAAAAGAATGAAGAACATTATAAAAAGATAAATCTATTGAATAACCATATTCAACAGTTGGATATACTAATAGATAATATAGATGAAAAACGAAATAATAGCAAAATTTATGATATTTTAGATATGCAGGAAAAGGAAAGACAGAGAATAGCTAATGATTTACATGATTCAACAATACAAAATCTTACACATTTAATTCATACTATTGAGTTGGGTTCTATGTATATAGATAAGGATATTATAAGAGCAAAATTGGAGTTGGAAACTTGTATTAAAAATTTAAAATCAATTATTGATGAAATGAGACAAATAATTTTTAATTTAAGACCAATGAGTTTTGACGATTTAGGATTCAAACATTGTATAGAAAATTTTATTTATAATATGAGGACACAATATGTAAACTTTGAAATTGAATATGATGTATGTGATTTAGACAATGAAGATTTTAATATAGAAAATAATAGTGGTGTTAATTTATTTATTGTTACTATCTATAGACTTATACAAGAATCCGTAATGAATGCAATTAAGCATTCAAAAGGAAAGAAAATTATATTAATAATAGAAAAAAAGAATAATAAATGTGTTATTCATATAAAAGATGATGGAGAAGGATATAATTTTGATGATGATGAAAAAAGTAATAATCATTTTGGATTGATAATTATGAAGGAAAGAATTAGCCTGTTAAATGGTAAGGTTTCAATTAATACTGATGAAAATGGAACAGAAGTAATAATTGAAATTCCTTTCAAGTAAAAGGAGAAAAATTGAATGAGTATAAAAGTAATGATTGCAGATGATCACGCATTGGTAAGAGAAGGAATAAAGCATTTACTTGAATATGATAATAGTATTGAAGTGATTGCAGAAGCCAGTGATGGATATGAATGTATAAAAAAATTGATGGAAATTACTCCTGACGTTTTATTGTTGGATATAAATATGCCTCAATTAAATGGACTTGAGGTTTTGGAAAGGTTAAAAAAGGAGCATGTATATATTAAAACTCTTATCTTAACTGTACATAATGAAATTGAATATCTGGTAAAAGCAATTGAAATAGGAGCCAGTGGTTATATACTAAAAGATTCAGGATCCGTAGAATTAAAACAGGCTATTAATATTATTTTTGAAGGAGATTCTTATATACAGCCAAGTTTACTTCCAGCTCTAAATTCAAGATTGATTAATAAAAATGATGAAAAAGAAAAATTGAAGTCTTTGACAAAACGTGAGTTAGAAATACTTACGCAGGTGGCAAGCGGTATGTTTAATAAAGAAATAGCAATGAGTTTAAATATAAGTGAAAGAACAGTAAAAAATCATTTGTCTAATATTTTTAAAAAAATTGATGTTTCAGATAGAACCCAGGCAGCTGTTTTTGCAATAAAAAATAATATTGTAAAATTATATTGAAGTCAAAAAAGGAAAATTAATAATTTTCCTTTTTTTATGTTTCACGTGAAACATATTTAAATAATAAGATAAATTACTATATAATGTTTCACGTGAAACATAAAACTCTAAATATAGTATAGAATTGTGAAACATCCCATTATATACCAATATATAGTTGTGAAACATAGTATAAAATATGAATAATAATTACTATAATACAAATTTTAATTTGGAAGAAATTTGTATAGAATATAAATATGAGAAGTGATATAATCATCTAGTACCATAAAAAATAATATGAAAATAATTTTACGCAAGAAATATTTGAAAGGATAAATAGAATGGGAAAAGTAATTGCAATCGCTAACCAAAAAGGAGGAGTAGGAAAAACGACTACTTCAATTAATTTATCTGCTGCACTTGCAGCAAAAGAAAAAAAAGTTTTAGTTATAGATACAGATCCACAGGGAAATACAACCAGTGGTTTTGGAATAGAAAAAAATGAATTAGAAAATACAATATATGAATTGATGCTTAGTGAATGCTCAATAAAAGAATGCATAATAAATGATGTATTTCCTGGAATTTCCGTAATTCCTTCAAATGTAAATCTTGCGGCAACAGAAATAGAGTTAATAGGTGTAGATAGAAGAGAGTTTATTTTGAAAAGAGAAGTTGAATGGATAAAGGATAGTTATGATTATATTATAATAGATTGTCCACCTTCCCTTAATTTCTTAACTATTAATTCTATGACGACCGCTGACTCTGTGTTAGTTCCTATACAGTGTGAGTATTACGCATTAGAAGGATTGAGTCAGTTAATACATACAATCAACCTTGTAAAGGAACGTTTAAATCCGGATTTGGATATGGAAGGGGTTGTATTTACTATGTACGATTCCAGAACTAATTTATCTTTACAGGTAGTAGAAAATGTAAAAAGTCACTTAAACCAGAAAATTTTTACTACAGTTATTCCCAGAAATATTAGACTTGCGGAAGCTCCAAGTTATGGAAAACCAATTAATATGTATGATGCAAAATCAGCTGGATCAGAAGCTTATAAATTATTAGCAGAGGAAATAATTGACAGAAAGGAAAATTAAGTTATGGCTGCAGCAAGGGGATTAGGCAAAGGACTTGACGCACTGATTCCAAGTGGAATTGGTGATAATTTAAAAATTGATGGAACTGGAAAAAGAAATACGACTGATAACCAGGCTGGTGAAATATTAATTAACATTACAAAAATAGAACCTAATCGGGAACAGCCAAGAAAGAATTTTGATGAAGATTCATTAGAAGAATTGGCAGATTCAATTAAGCAATTCGGATTATTACAACCTATTATTGTACAGGATAGAAAAACTTATTATGAAATAATTGCAGGTGAAAGAAGATGGCGGGCTGCAAAAAAAGCAGGATTAAAAGAAGTACCAGTTATAGTAAAAAATTTAACTGAACAGGAAATAGTAGAAATTTCATTAATTGAAAACATTCAAAGAGAAAACCTTAATCCAATTGAAGAAGCACAAGCATATAAGCGCTTATTGACTGAATTTAAATTAAAACAGGATGAAGTAGCAGAAAGAGTAGCAAAGAGCCGTACAGCAGTAACAAATTCTATGAGATTACTAAAGTTGTGTGATAATGTGCAACAAATGATTATTGATGAGATGATTTCTACCGGACATGCCAGAGCACTTATTACAATAGAAGATCCTGAACAACAATATGCTATTGCACAGCAAATTTTTGATGAAAAATTAAGTGTACGTGAAGTTGAAAAGCTTGTAAAAAATTTAAATAAACCTGTAAAAACAAAAAAAACAATAGTGCCTGATAAGAGTCTGGAAGCAGTATATGAAGAAATAGAAGAAAATCTTAAACAAAAATTAGGTACAAAAGTAATCATATCATCTAAAGGAAATGGCGCGGGAAAAATAGAAATAGAGTTTTATAACCACGATGATTTGGAAAAATTAATGGATTTACTTTCAAAGTAAGATCATAGTTGAAAGAACATATTCAATTAAGATAAAAATTATATGTACGAGGTGGATAAAATGAATAATTCTTTTTTTACCAGTATTGGTTTGCAGTATATTGATATAGGAATTACATTATCTGTAATGGCGGCTATTATTTTAATTTTATTAGTAATTAATATAGTTAATATGATTTCCATATCAAAACTGAAAAAAAAATATGGTAAGTTTATGTTGGGCGAAAATGCAAAAAGCCTGGAAACAGAGATAATTGCACTTTTTGATGATAATAAATTTATAAAAGCTTCTATAGAAAAAAACAGAAAAGATATAGATATTCTTTTTCAGAAGTTTGAATCTGCTTTTCAAAAAATAGGTATAATAAAATATGACGCATTTAATCAAATGGGAGGAAAATTAAGTTTTTGTCTGGCATTATTAGATGAAAATAATAATGGATTTATTATAAATTCAGTTCACAGCTCTGAAGGATGTTATAATTATACAAAAGAAATAAAGAATGGAGAATGTCAAATTTCTTTAGGTCAAGAAGAAAAAGATGCACTTAACATGGCTATGAGATAAAACTGAGGTGACAGTATGAAATTATGTAAGGTAAGTAATTTAATAGGTGGAGAAATTTTGGCTAAGACAATAATGACTCCTGGATTTCATATTTTGTTGGCAGAAGAAACCATATTGCGTCCTGAGTATATTAAAAAAATTGAGGAGTTAGGTATTACTGAAGTATATATAAAAGACAATGAAGAAATTCATATGCAGGAAGTAGTACTTCTTAAATCGGATGTTGAAAATTTTTTTAGAGATAAAGTTAAAAGTATTTTGGAAAAACATACTTATAGTCGTAATGAAGAATTAATGGAGTTAAATAATACAGCTGAAAATATAATTATGAATATATTGGAGGAAGATGAAGTTGTAGAAAAAATTTATGATATCAGGGAAAGAAATTCTGATATATATGAACATTCTATTAATACTTGTTCTCTTGCAATTTTAACGGCTTTAAAATTGAAATTATCAAAAGAACAAGTCCATGGAATAGGAGTGGGATGTCTTTTACATGATTTAGGACTTAGATATCTTACAATAAATTATGAAAATCAGGATATTTTGACTTTATCAAAAATGGAGTTAACAGAATATTTGAAACATCCTGTTTATGGATATACTGTTTTAAAAGATGAAAAATGGATTTCAGATATCAGTAAAAATATTATTCTTTATCACCATGAAAATTTAGATGGCAGCGGATATCCATTGAGAGCAAGGGAAATACCTTTTGAAACACAAATAGTTAATATTTGTGATACATTTGATGAAAAAATATGCGGGATTGGATGTAAGAGAATAAAAGTATATGAAGCTGTTGAATACTTAAAATCCTATAGAGGAAAAAAGTTTAATGGGGAAATAGTTAATACGTTGCTTGAATTCACAGCAGTATATCCCGTAGGAAGCCGTGTGCTTTTAAGTGATCATACTATAGGAAAAGTAGTTCGACAAAACAGAGAATTTCCAGACAGGCCGGTGGTTCACATTCTGGAAGATATAAATGGAAAAAATGTTGAAGAAGAAATTATTATGGATTTAATAAAGATAAATAATGTTTTTATAGAAAAAGTACTTGCATAAAGAAATAATACATAATAACATTATTATGTTAATAAAAGGGAGGTCTATATAATGATAGATATTAAATTTTTAAGGGAAAATCCCGATGCGGTAAAGGAAAATATAAGAAAAAAATTTCAAGAGGAAAAGATTGCTCTTGTCGATGAAGTAATAGAACTAGATGCAGAAAGCAGAAAAACACAGCAGGAAGCAGACGACCTTAGAGCAAACAGAAATAAGATTTCAAAAGAAATTGGAACATTGATGGCTCATGGAAAAAAGGAAGAGGCCGAAAACAAAAAAGCAGAAGTTGCTGCCGGTGCAAAACGTCTTGCTCAATTAGAAGATAAAGAAAAAGAACTTAATGAAAAAATTACAAAAATAATGATGGTAATACCAAATATTATTGATCCCAGTGTTCCTATTGGAAAAGATGATAGTGAAAATGTAGAAATAAAAAGGTATGGGGATCCCGTTATTCCAGAATTTGATATTCCATATCACAGTGAAATTATGGAAAAATTAAAGGGAATTGATTTGGACAGTGCAAGAAAAGTTGCCGGAAATGGATTTTATTATTTAATGGGAGACATTGCAAGACTTCATTCAGCAGTAATTTCTTATGCAAGGGATTTTATGATAGACAGAGGCTTTACTTATTGTGTTCCTCCTTTTATGATAAGAAGCAATGTAGTTACGGGAGTTATGAGTTTTGCAGAAATGGATGCGATGATGTACAAAATTGAAGGTGAAGACTTATACCTAATAGGTACTTCTGAACATTCTATGATTGGAAAATTTATTGACACAATAGTACCAGAAACAGAGCTTCCTAAAACCCTTACCAGCTATTCCCCATGTTTTAGAAAAGAAAAAGGGGCTCATGGACTTGAAGAAAGAGGAGTTTATAGAATACACCAATTTGAAAAACAAGAAATGATTGTAGTTTGTAAACCTGAAGACTCTCCTATGTGGTTTGATAAATTATGGCAGAATACAGTGGATCTATTCCGTTCACTGGATATTCCGGTAAGGACAATTGAATGCTGTTCCGGAGATCTTGCTGATCTAAAAGTAAAATCCTATGATGTGGAGGCTTGGTCACCCAGACAAAAGAAATACTTTGAGGTAGGAAGTTGTTCTAATTTAGGAGATGCGCAGGCAAGAAGATTAAAAATCAGAGTAAATGGTGAAAAAGGTAAGTATTTTGCGCATACATTAAACAATACGGTAGTTGCTCCTCCAAGAATGCTTATTGCATTTCTGGAGAATAATCTTCAGGAAGATGGTTCCATTAAAATTCCTGAGGTATTGCAGCCTTATATGGGTGGAAAAAAGGAAATCAAATAAGTAGTTTATAAATTGACAGGAGGTGAAATCCTTGCATAAATATATGAGAGCTATAGGTTTTAGTAATATAGCAAATAAAAAAGAATTACAAAAGCTCGTTACCAATGTAATAATAGAGGGAACAGACAGGGCTTATACTTCAATTGGAGAACATAATCTTTTGGCTGAGTTTTGCAGGGATTTTGCCGGAAATGAATCAGGAGTTCTTGCAGGAATTGCTGTATGTGGTGAGTTTGATAATGAAGATAAGTTTACTTATGACTATTATTTTCCTTATCTTAGAGGAACACATATCAGTTCAGAAGAAGATGTATCTGTAGAAAGACATGCAGCACAGGAGTCTTATGCCGGTGTGTGTGATGATATAAGGCTGGGTGTATCATTAATTTTTTATCTGCAAAATATGATACCTTATGTAAAGGCCCAAAATTCAGGCGTATTGCCTGTAAAAGGAACGACTCTTACCTTATCTGCTTTATCTTTAAAAGGTACTATCATGATGCCTATTAATAAAAGTGAAAAGGATTTAATAAGGAATAAAAAAGTTTCGATGAACAGAAACCAGCTTATGGACGCAGCAAGAAGAGGAGATGAAGAAGCAATTGAAAGCCTGACATTAGACGATATGGACACTTATACTGCAATTTCAAAAAAAATACAGAAGGAGGATGTATTTAGTCTGGTAGATACGTATTTTATGCCATATGGTGTAGAATGTGATCATTATTCTGTTTTGGGTGAAATAGAAGAATGTAGTATATGTAAAAATAAAGTTACTAATGAAGAAGTGTATATAATGACAATAAACTGTAATGATATGATATTTGATTTATGTATTAATAAAAAAGATTTATATGGAGACCCCTGTGCTGGCAGAAGGTTTAAAGGAACAATTTGGATGCAGGGATATATTAATTTTCCAAATTAATGAATTTTTATATTGCCATAGTTTTTTTATTATGTTAGAACCCGTTTTCAACACTTGAGTGAATAAAAAAATCCGACAACCCGCATGAATTCT
>CANCXX010000017.1 GCA_947381965.1 uncultured bacterium | reverse complement strand
AAGCCTATGAGTATGCAAAGGAGAAATTTAAGAAACGCAGGAAGTAATCTTGAAGGTTGAAAATTAAATAAGAACATAGATGGAAGAATAAACTGTCAGCCGACGGATAAGGCTGACCGCCGCTGAAATTTGTAAGGAGATTGAGGATTTTATTTTAGAATTACAACAGACTTTCACATCTCCGCAGAGTTTTGACGTGGAAAAATTAACAAAACAGGGGGCGGTCTGATATGGCAACAATGAGCTTATGGCATATCAAAGGGCGGCTGAAAGACCTCATTGATTATTTGGAAAATCCAGAAAAGGCCGTGCCGAATGAAGATATGCAGGACTTCTTTGACGTGTTCTCCTAATGTGGACACGGGCAGCCTTGAGAGCAATGAATTTGCTGCCTTTACCAACCTTTTTAACACCAAAAAGCACGAGCAAAAAAGTAAAGGAAGTCAAGAAAGCGAAAGGGATTGCAGGCGAGCATTTAGGAGCGCCGCCCTACGGATATTTGCAGAATCCAGACGATAAAACACGTTGGCTTGTGGACGAGGAAGCGGCATCTGCACACAGCATTATATCAGAGAGGACATTTTATACCAGTTGGTGTTAAAACAGCTGCAGCATTTCCTGTCCTATTTACAGCAATTTGAAAGGGTATTTATCTGACAACAGATTGACACTCCCCTTGCGGAACGCCGATACGAATTATCCGCAAAGCAGAAACAGATTGAAAAGGACGAAAAGCGCATGGAAGAGCTTGACCGCCTGTTCCGTAAAATCATGAAGATAATGTTAATGGAAAGCTGAATGACGAACGCTTTTACAAGCTGTCAGATGGTTATGAAGCCGAGCAGGAACAGCAAAAACAGGAAATCGAAACCTTGAAAGCCGACACGGAAGCAACCAATGCTTCCAAGCTGGTTGCCGTCACCAAAAAATATACCCGCATTGACGAGCTAACGCTGCTCTGCAAACTGTGCTCACAAATTAATTAGTGAACATAAGCGATTTACCGAAACGCAAATACCGCACTGATAGCAGAATGCTGTCATGGCCGCAGGCGTCTGACCTTAAAATTCCGGCGTATCATTTTCCTTTAATAGCTTTAAACTGCTACAGTTCCATTTCATCCAGAACATGCTCTAGAGCGTGTTTGAAAAATTATTTCCAACATCTGCGCGCGGAAAACCGCGTCCCCACATTTGCACGATATTTGCGCCAAATTCAGGTTACATAGCCCGCTATGCGCCCTTCATTTGGCACAAATCTCCCACAAATTGTGACGCACATCTGCTGGGAAACATTTTTCAAACACGCTCTGGCTGGTTATCGTCAGGTTATTAATGTTGATGAGATAGCTGCCCTATTTTATTGAAGCAGGGAAAGCACTCCCTGGTTTGCCTGATTTGCCTGAGCCTGCATTGCCTGTCCTACCTGATCAAGTATATTATCCCTTGCAAAGTTTACCATTTCCTTAGCCATATCTGCATCCCTGATTCTGGATTCCGCCGCTGTCGTGTTTTCAACCACATTTTCCTCATTTGCAATCGCGTGTTCCAGACGGTTTTGCTGTGCGCCAATCCTGCTCCTGTTTTCAGTAACATTCTTTAAGGCTTTTTTTACCTTTCCCATGGCATCCTCAGCGCCTTCTACTGTAGAAACATCAATATCCTTAATGCCAAGCACTCCTGTATTCATCTCGCCTATATCTACCCAGATACCGTCTCCTGCTTCGCAGCCGGAATGAATCCACACAGAACGGTCCTTATCGTGCTCACCTATGACTCTGTCATCCATTTTAATAGGAACCTTGCTGACATTTTTATCCTTTTCCACTGCTGCAATTCCATATTTAAAGTTAACCTCACCTGTTCCTGAAAGCACATCATTCCAAATAAGGCTAAATCCCATATCTCTCCGCTCGGTAGGCTGTCCCACCTCCCCTTTATTTGGATAATCCCAATCGTGTATGCTATAATAATAGCCTAAATATACAGAATCAGGTGCAGCGGACGAAAAGTTTATCTTCTCCGTAAACGCAAGCGCATTGTCCACATCTACAATAGAAAAGCTGTCTATATCAAGCTTACCGTTCTTTTTATCATATACCCGACAGGTATCTACCCTGACACCGGCATTGTTCCCTCCATCTATGAAATATCCCTCACAGACATCATTATTATTATATGCTGTATCGGCGTGAAACATAAATCCAAGGTTGTTGATTGTCGAAGAACTTCCTGTATCTTCAAATTCGTATTTAATTTGATAATTTTTTTCGTCCTTGCCATCGTAAAGGTCTATTCCTTGCGTAATCTTAATCTCCAGACCTTCATCCACGTTCGAATATGTTAACTCCCTCTTCCATGACGACGTGTTTTGGGAGCCTGCTGACGGAAGAATTTGTTGTTGGAATTCTTCCATCTTTATTATTTTTTCCTGTGCATCGCCTGCCGCATCCGTATATTGGACTTTTACGGATGAGTAAGAAGTGCTTCCATTCCCAAATATTAAATTGAAGCTTTCTCCATTGGCTGCACTGTCAGGATTCTTCACTGTGGCGCTAAGCATTAAGTCGTCCCCGGTTTGCGCCCCCGCAAACGGAACCTTTCCCAGCTCCACGTCTACCAGTTTGAAATCGCCAAAGGGAATTTCTCCCTTAATAGCCGGAGTCCCGTCCGCATTTGTCAGTATCTTATCATTCCCCTTAAAAATCGGCTCTTCATTAAAAGTTGTATCCCCTATCCTGTCAATCTCCGCAAGAATCTCATGAATTTCACTCTGAATATAAGCGCGTTCTTCTTCCGAATTGGTCCCATTGGCTGCCTTAACTGAAAGCTCCGTAATCCTGTGCAGCATTTCATTCACTTCATTTAACGCACCATCTGCCACCTGACATAAAGAAATTCCCTCCTTTGCATTTTCAACGCCCTTAGACAATCCCCTGATCTGCCTGCGCATTTTTTCAGAAATGGAAAGGCCTGCCGCATCATCCGCCGAACGATTAATCCTATAACCAGATGCAAGCTTTTCTGTTGTTTTTGCTTTTCTTTTTGTGACAATCCCGTATGCTCTTTGTGCATTTAACGCTGTTAGATTATGTTGTATAATCATGTTCTTTCCTCCCTCAAAATTTCCCCATATGATGTCCATTTATGGACTTTACACGTACCTGCCACAACTGGAATATAATTTTCTATATTATCTCTCTGTTTTATTATAAACCTCTTCACTAAAAACTCAATATCATTTTTCTATTTTCTTCCGCCATAGCGCCCGCATACAGATAGTTTCGGACACACTTCGGCAAGGAATCAAATTCCCCTGCTGCCTGGCTCGCTTCCCATAGGGGTCAAAAAAACCAGTACGCACCCACACGCACTGGCTTTTCTTTCTACCTGAATTTTTATCCCAGCTTTGAAACAAAATCAGCCATCGCCTCTGAAATTCTAATCTGCTGGGGACAGACTTTTTCACAGCTCCGGCATCCAATACACGCCGAAGGTTTCTTCTCTTCCGGCACTGCCATAAGCGCCATAGGAGCAATAAAGCCGCCACCAGTAAACGCATGTTCATTGTAAAGGGCCAAAAGCCCCGGAATATCCAGTCCTTTCGGGCAATGGGATGTACAATAACGACAAGCCGTACAGGGCAGCGCAATTCTGCCTGTCATATCCGCCGCCACTTCCTGCAGCCCTTCCATTTCCTTTTCGCTTAAAGGCTTTTCCTCTTCAAAGGTACGGATATTGTCTTTGAGCTGTTCAAGATTTGACATACCGGAAAGGGTCACCTTCACTTCCGGGAATGTCTGCAAAAAGCGGAAGGCCCACGCCGGAATCCCTTCCCCAGGACGTATTGCCTTTAATTTCGCTTCATTTTCCTCTGACAGCTTCGCCAGCATTCCGCCCCGCAAAGGCTCCATCACCCACACCGGAATATTGTATTCCTTTAAAAGCTCCATCTTCGCCTTTGCATCCTGAAATGTCCAGTCGATCCAGTTAAGCTGAATCTGGCAAAATTCCATCTCTTTTCCATAGGTCTCCAGAAAACGCTTCATCACATCATAACTGCCATGGGCGGAAAATCCCAAATGACGGATACGCCCGTTTTCCTTCTGTTTCATCAGATAAGTAAAGGTGCCATACTTTTCGTCATCCAGATACTGTTCAATGTTCATTTCACATACATTATGGAACAGATAAAAGTCAAACGCCGAAACCTGACATTTTTCCAGCTGCTTTTCAAAAATCTCCTCCGTCTTTCCCATATTGGACAAATCATAGCCCGGAAACTTGGTGGCAAGATAAAACTGTTCCCTTGGATACCGTGAAAGCGCCTTACCCATTACTGTTTCCGAATTTTCTCCATGATACCCCCATGCAGTGTCATAATAATTGACTCCCTGTTTCATGGCGTAATCCACCATTTCCATGACCGCTTCCTCATCAATCCGGGAATCATCTCCTCCCACAGTAGGAAGCCGCATTGCCCCCAATCCAAGCGCTGATAAATTTATGTCCTGAAATTTCTTGTAAATCATGTAAAATGTCTCCTTTCCCAGAGCGTGTTTGAAACAGCTCTAATATGTATTATTTTCGCGAGCAATGAGTCAGGCGGGTTCCAAACATCCATTTGACAAATGCCGCCAAGATCTCCCCTGCGGCTCCGTTACAAAATGTCCCGTCAGTCTGCTGCAGGTTTTTTGACTTCTGCAGGCCATGAACCTGAATTTACCTGGCCGGCTTAATCAAATTTAAGTTTTCCGGTTTTTACTGCCCGCTCATAGCAAAAAATTTTATAGTCCAGTTTCTTAAGAGTCGCTTCCAGCAGCTCCTTCTGCTTTAAGATTTCCTCCCTCTGGTCTGTAAGCAGCTGCAGTCTTGCGGGAATGGTTTCATCCCCTGACTGGTAAAGTCTTACATATTCCGCAATTGCCTCCATAGAAAGTCCTGCGCTTCTCATACAAATTGCATTTTCCACCCAGCCTAAGTCCGTCTCCTTATAATCACGCCTCCCTCCTTCCGTGCGGTGTACCTCTGGTATCGCTCCGGCCTTTTCATAATAACGGAGTGTGTCCGGCGAAATACCATATTTTTCGCATACATCTTTAATTCTCATTGGGCGCTCCTTTAAAGATACTATAATAAACGGCAAATTTATTTGTCATTTACTATAGTAGTATAAATGCTGGAGTAAACTCCAAGTCAATACCTTTCATCAAAAGATTTATGATTTTTATTTTTTAAGAATTTACCTGCTTTGCAAACTATGCGGAATATGATATGCTTGAGTTAAGTTAACCTGGCAGATGCTGTTTAGGACAATTTCTGAACATTTCAGTACATTTTATCCTGAATTTTTCTGCCTTGCTAATATTTTACATATAATAAGCCGATAAAATTATCAGAACACTAACCAAGGAGGGTGATATTATGAGCGTAAACGGAGTTACAAGTGCCAGTGATGTATACAGTACCTATGCTGCACAGAACAAGAGCACCAAAACCGAAGTAAATGCTGACACAGCCAAAGAAACCGCCGGTGCCGTGTATGAATCTTCATCTGCGGCTTCCACCACAAAGACCTATAAGCCTGACATGAATAAAGTTGCCAGAATGCAGGCGGACGCGGATGCAAGAACATCTCAGTTAAAGAGCCTTGTTGAAAAGA
Source organism: uncultured bacterium (assembly GCA_947381965.1). Lineage (GTDB taxonomy): Bacteria > Bacillota > Clostridia > Lachnospirales > Lachnospiraceae > Suilimivivens. The sequence goes on along the minus strand of CANCXX010000017.1, from coordinate 77,774 downwards.
TGCTGGTTAAACAGGGACAGACTTATGGAAAAGCAAACGACATCTGGAGCATTTTAGCAAAAGGTGACTTTACCGTGGATGCTGCTACCAAAGCACAGGCACAGAAGGACATTGCAGAAGACGGATACTGGGGCGTTTCTCAGACATCCCAGCGTATTCTTGATTTTGCTACCGCTTTAACAGGCGGAGATCCCAGCAAGATTGAAAAGATGCGCTCTGCATTCCTTAAAGGCTACAAGCAGGCAGAAAAGACCTGGGGCGGAGAACTTCCTGAGATTTCCAAACAGACCTATGACGCTGTGCTTGAAGGATTTGACAAAATGGCTAAAGACGCCGGCATTGAAACAGATTCATAATTTCCATCAAAAACCCAAAGCCGCTTTATGGCTTTGGGTTTTCCATTTAACTATTTATCTTGTCTGCATTGTTACTCTCCGGTTCTGCGCCCTGCCCTTCTGCTCATTCTCTCAATCAGCTCCTGTTTTTTATCTGTCTCTTCCGATTCCGGCCGGCTCCCTGCCGCTTCCTGTACCAGAGAGGAAAAAAATTCATCCACCCAGGCAAAGGAATTAACCATGCCGCCTATTTCCCATTCCGTTTCCGGCGCAATCATCATATTGGAGTCATTGACCGTAAACTTTTCCAAATCCTCTCCATCAGAATGTTCTTCAAAGCTGGCCGTTATGTAACGGACACATCCCTCAATATCATAATTACGCGCAAACCCTATAAACTCCGCCTGAATATGCTCTGTCAGCTTCATCCCCGCACAGGCCCTTACACTTCCCAGCAAAGTCCCATCCAATTTCATCTGATAAGTAAAAGAATACAGAACAAGCTCTTCTTCCCCCATAAGATAATGGGAAAATACCAAATCCGACACCTGATCCCCGTAGTTTTCCCAGGCATATTGTTCTATCCTGTGGGCACATTCCTCCCAATTCTCCACACTTTCCGCGCTTTCTTTCTTTTTATCCTGTATCAGGCAGGCGACTTTTCGTATCCCCTGACCTGACAGTGCAAAATTTGAAAAAGCATCCCCCGATGAAAGCGTGCCAAGAGTCCATCCATAAGGCGTATCCAGCGAATATTTTCCCATCTGAACTCCCCCATAACGCGCTTCTTCCCTGACAATATACCCTTTTCCTGCCATCTTTAAATCCATCCCCGGATAAATCAAATCCGGCGACTGCATCACTTCCTGGTTGATAAAAATAATCTCTTCATACCTGCTGCCATCCCCCCAAAATTTCTCCGCAATGCTCCATAAACTATCGCCTGGGAGCACCGTATACACTTCTTCCGCCTCACTTAATTCCATCACCGGCTCATCTCCCTCCGGGACCCTTCCGTAAATCATGGGATAGACAGAATCCTGTGCCTGCGCACAGACAGGCATCCACAATACCGATAATAAAACACTGCCCCAAACAGACAATATCCGCTTTAATACTTCCAATTCCATACACTTGCATCCTCCCCCAGCCAGATATTTTCCTGCCTGTCCTTACAAGGCAGAACTTCCCCTGCCTGCTCTGACTTTTCATACTTTTCCCAAAACCCGCTTTCCCTTCTGTAAGGTTCCAGCTCTTCTGCGTCTATCTCCACATAAAGCCCTCTGTAGACAGGCTTTGAAGTAATGGCTGCCTCCAGCACCGGATCCAGCGAAATACCTATGACAAAGTTCTTATCCTCCGTCACATAAAAGTTAGACCTGCACTGATAATACGCGTTTATCTCCTCGTCCTCTCCCAAAAACCAGGAAAGCATTATGTCAAGCATCTCATCATCCCCTTCTTCTTCCCCGGCTTCCTTGCTGTAGCACTGGTCCCACAGCTTCACAAAATCACTGTTAATCTCAAAAATATCCGAAAGCCCATAAGCCTGTCCTGTCATCAAATCCACCGTAAGCGCCCGCTCCGTCATATTGGTCATCCAGATTGGATTCCCTGCAGAATACGCCTCGTCCAGATGGATACTTACAAGATACTGACTGTGAAAAGGGACATCACAGATCACATCGCTGCAAAAAATAGAAAAATTTTCCGCCTGAAACTCCTTCACCTGGTCACTGGGAGAAAGATGCCAATAATTCACCCTGTCCATAGCAGCCTCATACATCAGACTGTTTACCTGCTCCTGCACCTCTTCCTCTATACCTGTAAGATGCGGATACTCTACAGTAAGAACATCCCAATAATCATACTCCTCCGAATACTCTACATAATACTGCTCTATCTGCAATGTGTAATCCTCATATCCTTTGTCCGGAAGGAGATACAAAATAATATAAGCCACACAGCCTGCGGCGATAAGCAAAAGTATGACGGCTATCAACGCTGCCCTTTTCCACCTGCCTTTTTCCTTCCCATTTCCAAATTCCTGCCCCGTTTCTCTTTCGTCCATAATAACCCCCATTTCCATCCACGCCCAAAGGCGGAACGCAGATATAAACAGCAAATGTATTTGATATTTGCCATAATAATTTTACAGTGTATCCCCATCAAAACTGCATCATTTTTGCATCATAGTTGCATCATCCCAGTTTAAAAATACATTTTCTCCTGTAATGTTTTTCTCTATAATTACCGAAATATATTATATTCACATTAATCCCCGCAACACACAGCTCTGTTGTAACTTAAATCGGGATAAAAATGTTCTAATTAGCAAAAGGATTTGTACAATAAGTTTCTCAGGGAGGAGAATTTTTATGGAAATATCTCATAATCTGGTTGCCATGAATGCCATGCGTATGCAGGGTATCGTAACCAAACGTCTGCAAAAAGTTACCGAAAAATTATCCAGCGGCTACCGCATCAACCGGGCGGCAGATGATGCAGCCGGCCTTTCCATTTCCGAAAAGATGAGACGGCAAATCCGTGGGCTGACCCAGGCATCTTTGAATGCACAAGATGGTATTTCCATGGTTCAGACAGCGGACGGCGCCATGGCGGAAGTGCATGATATGCTCCACCGGGGCAGCGAACTCTGCATCAAAGCAGCAAACGGGACCCTTTCCGATACGGAACGCGAATATATCCAGCAGGAAATTTCACAGCTGAAAACTGAAATTGACGGCATTTCCGACCGAACCACCTTTAACGAAATCCAAATCTTAAAAGGAAAAGATGTTCCTTTCGAAGATATGGGCAACGATGTAATAGTGTCCGGCAAAATGCCTGCATGGGTAAAAGGCAGCGCTCTGTCAAGCAAACATTTGTCGGAAACCTACACAGATAACACCGACCCGGCCAATCCTGTAGACCATGCTGCAGCTATACTAGACTTTACTGCGCTTGATAAAAACCCAGCCCGGCTGAAGGACCTTGATGACAGCGGTTTTTACACCACCTGCTGTACCTGTAGCAATCACTACAGCATTAAATTTACCACAGATACATCTGCTAAGGGAGAAGAGACAAGCGGAAACCATTACATATACAATGTAAATATAACTGGCGTCAAAGACTCCACGGAGCTTATGGACCGCATAATTGCCGCCACCAGTAACGGCAATCCCCAAAACCATTACACACACTTTGAAAAAAACAATGGCAAACTTTTAATCTATGATGACAGGCCCATTACCCAAATCCAGCCTACCGCAGGAAAATTTGGCCCCGGTGTTGCCCACTCAAAAAATGACGCCGCCAAACTCCAGGGACCTACTACCATTGAACTGCAGATAGGCGCAGAAGCGGGACAGCATCTGTCTGTGGACCTTCCCTCAATCTCCTGCCTCTCTCTTGGAATTGACAGTGTGGATGCCAGCACCATAGACAACGCTTCCGACGGCATCACTCTGTTTAAGGAAAGCATCAGCTATGTCAGCCAAGAGCGGAGCCGCATGGGTGCTTATCAGAACCGGCTGGAACACACCATAAGAAATCTGGATAATATTGTTGAAAATACACTGGCCTCTGAATCTGCCATCCGTGACACCGATATGGCAAAACTTATGGTCCAGTACGCCAATGACAATATCCTGATGCAGGCCGGACAAGCCATGCTGACACAGGCCAACCAAATCAATCAGGGCGTGCTCAGCCTGCTTGGATAAAGAGACATTACAATGTTTCATATACAAATAAATCTGCCGCAGACAGAAATGGAAATACTATGAAAATACTTATTTTTGAATGGAAAAGCTTTGGAAATGAAGATATTACAGCAGCCTTTCAGACATTGGGACATTCCGTAAAATCCGTTCCCTTTGCCAAGAAAGAGCTGCGCCGGGACAGCGTCATTGAAAAACAGCTTGTCAGGGAAATCAATGACTTTTCCCCTGATTTTGTTTTTACCTTTAATTACTTTCCAATTATCTCCCTTGCCTGCCGTCAGGCAGATATGCGCTATGTTTCCTGGGTTTATGACAGTCCCTATGTGCTGCTTTATTCCTATACCGTTATTTACCCCGGAAACTACATCTTTGTATTTGACAAAGAAACCTGGATGGAATTTCACCAGGCCGGTATTTCCACCATCCACTACCTGCCCCTTGCTGCAAACACAAAACGGCTTTCCGCCATGACAGATTTTTCCCTAATCCGTGGCACCAAATGGCAGAACCAGACAGACATTGCATTTGTTGGGTCTTTGTATACGGAAAAACATCAGTTCTTTGACCGGATGAAAAACCTATCCCCTTACACCAAAGGTTATCTGGAAGGCATTATGACTGCCCAGATGAGCGTTTATGGCTGCAATTTTATCCAGGAACTTTTAACGCCGGATATTGTCAGCGACCTGCTAAAAGCACTCCCCATGCAGCCAAATGATGACGGCGTGGAAAGCGTGGAATATCTTTATGCCCAATATGTTATTAACCGGAAACTTACCGCCATGGAACGGCGGGAGCTCCTTGGCACCGTTGGCAGCCGCTATTCCTGCGACCTGTATACACCCGATGAAAAGCTGACGCTGCCGGGCTGTGTCAATCATGGCAGCGTAGACTATTACCAACTGGCTCCCTATGTGTTTAAATCTGCAAAAATCAACCTGAATATCAGCCTTCGGAGCATCAAAAGCGGCATTCCTCTCCGGGCCTTTGAAATCATGGGTTCCGGCGGATTTTTAATGACAAATTACCAGGCGGATTTTAACGACTGCTACGCGGCTGGGGAAGATTTTGTCTACTTTGAAAGTAAGGAAGATTTAATTGGGAAAATTGATTATTATCTGGAACATGAGAAAGAAAGAGAAGAAATCGCACGGAACGGATTTGAAAAGACGGCTTCCTGTAATACATATATGGACAGGGTGGGGGAGATGATTGGGGTTATCTCCCCTGATAGAATTGAATAATTTTAAATAAGCTTTAAACTCGGTTTATTACATTGTCCCCAACCCCAAGCATTTGTATTTGCTCTATAGGGGCATTTTCATCCTTCATTGTAATAAAAATAGCAAAATCCCCTTCTGCTTCCAAAGTCTTTAAATCCTCCGGTTTATATACTGGAACCCCCAAAACACGGGTCAAATGCTTTTGGGGGGAGTTATCCAGAAAACCTACAACCTCCCATTTATTCTTCTCAGTACTTATTTCCAAATCCTTTCGTATCCTTTGTCCAACTCGCCCTGCTCCAAATAAATAAAGCCGTTTTCTTTTGTTTTCTTTCTGTATTTTCTCCTTGATCATAGTTGAGCTTGTACTTTTGGTGTAAGGAAGGAACACAATATCTGAACCAACTTTCTGCAATGCTTTCTTCTCCTTGTCCCACTCATTGCCATGATCATCTCCGGAAAAGTAGGCATCAAAATGATATAATTTCCACGCATCCATTTTGACTGTATTGGAAAAGTCCACCCTTACGACCTCATTTACTTCTCTAAGCGCTTCTACAATCGCTATTCTCTCTTCAAATGGAATGTATGGTTTTTTCCCCTTAAAATGCACCACTAATTCATCTGACAGGACACCTGCCAATAAGTATTCGCTTTGCGCTTTTGCTCCATGTATTAAATTCAGGTGCCCAACATGAAATAAATCATATACCCCCGGAACATATCCTTTTTTGTATTTCTTTGACTGCATTTCTCACATACTCCTTATCTCTTGATAAAAGGTTTTATGTATCTAAAAATATTGATATGCTTCTTGTGCCAGACACGCATCTAAAGATTTCCTGTCATAGAAATTTGTATTATCTTTTGACCAGCATACATTTTTCCTAATAATTCTTGCTGGATTTCCTGCCACAACTACTTCCCTTGGAAAGGATGATGATGTGACAGCCATTGTTCCTACTATGCTGTTATCTCCAATTGCGGCATTTCCAAGTACGGTTGCCCCGTATCCCATCCATACATGATTTCCAATGTTTATATTTCCCGATCCATTTATTCTTCTGCCTGTATTTCGGTCAAAAATATGATGGGAATCATGATTTCTTATAACAACCTGATGAGAAAACAGACAATCCTTTCCGATTATTACCTCTCCATTTGTCGCATAAATTGTTGCCCCCTCAATTATCGTTCCTTCACCAATACTGCATATGGACGAGTTTCCACAGTAGATGCTCAGTCTTCCCACACTTACACCTTTCCCTATTTTAATCAGGTTATTTTCCCCCTGAAAATTTATTTCTACCGTATCCTCAATGTCCCTGGCAAATTCAATTCTGTTTCCATTGCTGTCGCAATAAACACTCTTCCCTGTTTCTTTCAATCTTTTCCCTGAAATAGAATACTCTAACCGGATTATCTGATTAATATGAGCGAAAGGAAGATTTATTGTTTTCATCATATTGCTTATTGACTGATAATTTCTCGGATTACCAGAAAAAATGATAACAAATACATTTTCCAGTGTCCTCAATTTATCTGGTGATATCACCTCTACGCCATCATACTCCCTTCCTATCTGCTTCCATTTCATATCACACAGATAATCCAAATGAATTTCTGATGAAATTTTTGTTTTTATATAATCATAATATTGTCCGATTCCATATCCTACTATGTATTGATACCTGGATAACTCCATTTTTCTTCACCTTTCCTGCCTCCAGATAATTTTTTCTGAAAGTAACCACTTATAATTTATTTTCTCTCTTCTTCCGTTTTGAGAATCCAATCAATCCTCTGGACATAAACTTTATATTCATGTATTCCCAGCTGCTCAAGCTGTTGAATAATCTCCCTATAATAGAAGCTACAGATAATCAATCTCCGATTATCTTCTGAAACATCAAAAATGGCTTCCGGTTTTTTGATATCAATTCCCATCCTTTGTCTTCCCCATTTAGTTTCATCATTATCAACCAGAAACGAAGGACGGTATTTTCTGCCAAATTTCTGCATATAGTCTTCAAACATTTTTCCAGAGCCAAAAAGTATAATTTGTTTTCCTTTCACATTATCAAACTTTCCACATAAGATGTCTGTATACTCCTTATATGTTCTCTCCGGGTCAAAAATTCCCTTATGCTTTGGTTTTCGTTCTTCCTCCGGTGGATATTTTAAATAATCTTTTCCCATTGTCATAAATAAATAGTTTTCATATCCTGCAGGTACAGGCACCTTTCGATGCTCAAATTCCAGCAGCTTTGTTCCCATAAAGTCCTTGGCAGACAACCTTCTATGTCCATAAGAACTGGTAAAAAAAGCTACGTCTTCAGAATCTTCCCCATCATACATCTGCATTGCATCATCCAGCATGTGACAAATTTTTTCATGACTATAAAACTTCGCCATCAGCTTATAGCAGTTCCAATTAATCTTTTTTATATCTCCAATTTTTACAGGGGTCTTTTTATTAATTTTTGCATTAATCAACCGATGGCAATGACGGATTCTCCTCTGTTTCTTTTCAAATTTGCTCTCATCCATTGGGCAAATATCCAATGGCAGAATATCAATCCAGATTCCCAGATTTCCTTTACGTCCCAAAAACCTGACTTCCATCCCTGTGGTAATGCCATTGCGCATCCTCGCATATCCCCCCCAGAACATATCCTCTTCTGTTTTGGGAGTATGCAGCGATAATGGCTCTTTTAATTCACTCTCTGCAATCTGAAGAAACTGGTCATAATCCTTTCTCGGCATAGCAATATCCAAATCATCATCCCAGGGAATAAAGCCTTTATGACGCAGTGCCCCCAAAAGACTTCCATGGACAAGAAAATAAGTAAGCTTATATTTTCGGCAGATTCTCTCCACTTCATCCAACATAGCCAGCTCTACCTTCCAAGTTCTCTTCATCTTGTCAGAAATCTTATATTCAGCAATCCTCTCCTCTTCTGACTGTAGCTTATCTGCGTTTTTATAAACGGCTTTTTTATCTATCCCTGCCCATAGGTAAAACTGACCATACTTTCTATGATTTCTAATCTCGTCCAGAAACCGATGTTCTTCCTTTACAAAATAATTCCACAGTCTCTCCATCCCATATCTCTCATAAAGCTTCTTCTGAGAAAGATATTTTCCCGCGTTAGGGGTAAAGCAGTAAATATAGTGAATTGCACGGAATAACGTGTACTTGGCTGGATATTCTTCCCTAACAAACTCCTGGTCAAAAAATAGAAATGCTCCCTTTTCCGGATCATAAAAACAATTTAACGGAATCAGCTCAATATAAACCTTCTCCAAAACAGGTCCCCAATCCAGCATTCTGATAATTTCCTTTTCTTCTTCATTTTCTGACTGTTCACACAACCACTCTGCCAATTTATTTCTGCCATGTATCTGATTTGATGAATGCAGAATAAGTGCATAGAGCTGGTCCAGAATTTTTATAAATCGTTCTGTATCTGCTGCTATAAGCAATTTTAAATAATTTGACAACATAGGATAAGGCACATACGGCATAGATATATCTGTTCCATTCCACTGATAATCTACCACTGGTATTTTGTGTGTTTTTAAGTCCTCCAGATTATGGCACATTAATTTAAGATTTTTAATTCCTTCCCTAAATAACGCCCTCTTACAAACCTTATTTTCCTGATAGATGACTGTCGCACACCCTCTTTCCATTCCTCTGTCAGTTGACACCGCGGCATATACTGCTGTGTTCATGTCTTCCTCTTTTCCGCATTCCGCCAAAAATGAATTAGCAAAAAAAGGAAATGCACCATTTTCTATTACATCATCATACAAATCAATTTCCATAACAATCAGAGAGTTTTTATCTGTATAATAGGGGATCAGACGTTCCTTTAAATTCCTTTCCGGCAAATATTCATCTGTATAAATCATCTGTGGCAGTTTATAATCCGGCAGGGGATAATAAAATTTAAGTTGGGAAAATCCGGCTTCTTTTATAATATTGTTAAGCTCTTGTCTGCTAAAGGTATATCCCCGTCCCCCATTCGGATAGCCATTGATTCCTTCAAAGGCTTTCCTGCTATAAGTTCCTTTCGCTCCGCAAAAATATTTAAGTCCCAGACGGTTTTCCACTGCAACAAGCAAAATACCATCTTTCTTTAATAACTTTAATACATTCTTTATATAATCTATATATTGTCTCCTATCTGCCACACCATTACAGGCCTTTTCCAGAATGCCTGTCAAAATGACATAATCAAACTTTCTTCCGAAGTTCATCTTTGACCATTCTCCAGCATAAACATCCAAATTTTTTTTCTTTTCCCAACGGCTCGCAATTGCCGCTGCCCGATGCCATAGCTTCTCCGTAGCCCACACATGACCACATTTTTCGCACAAAATTCCTGTCAGCGCACCAAAGCCAGCGCCAATTTCCAGTACCTCTGCATTCTTCCTAAAATCATACCAGCTAAATAATCCTGTCCTTAAACTGGATAGCTGCATCCACACTTGAAAGCGTCCGTCATCAGAAATCTCTTCATCATAATATTCCTTACAGGAAGTTTCCATGTAGTCCAAAATTGTCTGATCTATTGCAGATGGAGATAATGATTTTCCATCAAAATATTCTTTATGTAAAACTGCCATACTTATACCCCACATATCGCAAGCAAGGCTTGCGGTACTGCATCAATAGTGAGTTTTCCAACTTATCTCGTCTCACTCCCACTTTATTTTTACATATTTTTTTCCATACGCCTGTACCCAGAATATCACTTCTTCTGATATTCCCAATTTTACCAGTTCTTGTCTTATCTGTTCCGCCATATCAAGATTTATTACTGCAATTACTATTTGATCATATTGGGTTTCCATAAGCAAATCTGGTGTCTCCACATTATCAGGACAGGAAGCGTTCCCTGCATTTTTATCAACCCATCTGACAATGCTACTTTTTCCTGTGTCCAGTATTTTTTTATACAAACGCTTTCCCAACTTACCTGCTCCATACAAAATAATGTCCTTCTCCAGCAATTCACATGGATAATATGCTGCCTTTCCATATTTTTGTATTTCAATATTTTCCGTTCGAATTTTTTCCGCACGCTCATGCTTTGCCCATCCAGCATTAAATTCTCTTTTACACCTGTCAATAAGCGTTCTTTCTTCTTCACTACATCTTAAAACAGAGTACTCAATGTCTGTACCTGTGTAGCAGCTGCTTATGTGTTCTCCTGGCATTCTTCTTACAAATATGTTTAAAATATCTTCTTTACTTAGCTTAGGAGCATATTCTGTTACCTCATGCTCTCTTCCGCTTTCATTATTAGGAAAGCTGGCAAAATACTCTAAAACATCCTTATCTGGCGTTTCGGCAACATAAATCAAATATTTTTCTACTATGCCAAGCGAATCCTGTAAATTCCTGTAACTGCCAGCCATAAGCATGTACTCTACATATTTTTCCATTCCCAACTGCATCTGAACAAATCCCTGCTCCATCAGCTTTTTGTTTTCAAAGTAATCCAGGGATGGTATAATCCTTCCATTCTCACTTGTATATCCTATCGTCTGTCCATGAGGCGCTCTGCATATCATTTCTATCACCAGATTATTTTTTATTGCACTTGGAAAAAATACATAGAAAATACAATTTTTGACAAGATCAACTCTATCCAGTTTAAAGAAAAATGTCTGAATAGGTTTTTTATAAAAATCAGACATAATTCTTCTTAAGCACCCCTGCGTCAAGCCACCTCCCGACACATCAACAAACGCAAAATTTTCATCAGAAATATCTACTTCCTGTTGAATATACTTACATGCAAGCTTTCTCTTTTCCTTTTGATTTTGCAGAAATATCTTTCTAAACTCCAAATTCTGCTCCAGCCTTTGCGCAAGTATATGCAGAGCCTGCTGCGATAATTCTGTATTTTCATTCTTACAGGCATGGGGCAAAAATGGCAAAATCTTCCCATAATCTATTTCAAGAACATCAGCCAGATCTTTTGGCGTTTGAATTTTATGAACATACGACCACCGCAGCATCTGAACAAGATTAAAATCCTCAAAAGTCAAAGAACACATTCTCCATGCTTTTCGGGACCCATAAATATACTTTGTCTCAATATCCATTCTTCCAGCCGTAATTATTTTATCAGCAGCCACTTTTACTAAATACCCATCACGTGCAATAAAATATAAACGTTTTATTCCTTTTCTTACACTTTCCCTTATTATCCAGTCTGCATATTCATATAATAATGGACCACAGATTGATGCTCCAATCTGGTATGAGACTTCATTCCCTGCTGCCTCCCTTGCATATCTGGCTAATCCAGCCATTAATTGAAAGCTTACATTTGAAGAAAAAACTTCTGTAAACTTCTCCTCATAGCAGGTCAGCCCCTGCCATTTCAAATGAATTGCACGAATTCCAAGCATTTCTGCTTTTATAACATCCTGTTGCAAGTCATTACCATAGTGTGTCCATTGAAAATATTCGATGTTTTCAATTTCTTTAATCTTTTTGTAAATTTCTCCAGATGTTTTTCTTACCCTCAATTCAGATGAAACATAGACAGTAATATTTTTAAATATATCATCAATACTTTCCAGTATACCAGTTATCACATTTAATGGCAGGTACATATCCGAAATCAACACTACCCGTTCCTTTGATTTAATTTTTTCTTTAAGCAGATCTATATTTCTTTTAATTGGAAGGATATTTTCCTGTTCTATTCTACACTCCAACAACAACAGTCTTTCAGTTACTTCTGCTGTAAGCCCTCCTGACATGGCAAGCGCCTTATATATCTCTTTTAAGGTTACTTCTTCTTCTCCCTTTGCCATATTATTGTAGCGTGCAAGCTCTTCAGCATGAATTCGAAGTGTATAAAAATTTGCACGTATGTGGGCTGAAATATCTCTATATGATTCATCCGTATTCAATACATGCTGCATAATTGCAAATATTCCGCACGGATTAGCAGTCGTTCTTGTAATCAAAGTATCAAAAATATCAAAACTTACCATACCATTCCTCATTTTAAGTGTACAAGCGTTACCCCTGCGGCAGAACTACCGACTCCAAAAGCATATCTGCATGTACATAGTCCACTTGCAAATCGTTACATATACTGCATATGGACGCAAAATTCTGGGGATTTCCCGAAAAAATTATTACCAGAGCATTTGATAAATCTCTTATTTTTTCAGTCGGAATAATCTCTATTCCATCATACTCCCCACCGCCTTCTCTCCATCTCGCATCACACAAATAATTTATTTTTACCTTTTCCCTAAAAACGCTCTTAATTTCCTCATAATATTGTCCAACACCATATCCTATTATATTATCATACTCCAAATGTACCTTATCTTTTCCTCCTGTAAACCAAGTAATATAATCACTGACAAATGTCTCCAGTTCAATCGCCTTATTTGACAAAGAACTGTTTACACATCCAAATCTTATAAATTTCATATCATATTCAATTCCCAATGCCTTTTTCACACATCCATAAATAAAATTTTCCCTTGCATTTATCATTTTGGGAAGAGGATTTATTTCATAACATTCCATATGAAGCAACAGCAAAACTCTACGCCCAACTTCCGCCAAAAGCTCTTCTGTTGGATGATTAGGATCGTAAAAAAGCTGCTTACTTCTATAATTATTTTCAATATAATCAGAAATTTTAATATCACAGCGCTTCTCCCGTTCCTTTATTCTTTCCATCCCACTATTAAAAATATGTAAAATATCTTCTTTACTGTAAGGAGCGCCATTTTGAATTTCATCCACTATATCTTCCACAGAAGCACCCTGTTGCGATAAGTTTTCTATTCTATAATCCAAAGTACAAATCTGTTTGACTAAAAGTGATATTTGCTTATATTTATCACTGTCAGCAGAAATGTTTATAGCATTATGGTTCATATGTTTATGTACCAGATAATTCCTCTTACCTGTTATATTATTTAATTTTCTGTCCATTTGGGGAAAAAATAAATTATATCCATGCAAGTTTACAATTTTTATGCTAATACATTTAGGAGAAGTTTTTTTGATCAGTTCATCGGCAGAAAGGACGCCAAGTTCATTCCCTTCACGTATGTCCTGACACAATAACAAGTCGCATACTGACATTTCTTCGTCAGAAGGTTCATTTACTAACGTATAATTTACAAGCTTCCTTTTTATTATATATTCAGAATAAAAATACGGATTATTTATAAGATATTTTTCCAGCACATCCATATGACAGTTTCCATAAAGTATGGCAATTTTCTTACCTAAATCCTGCATCCACACATAGTTTTTAAATTCAGAAAAAGTTTCTCCACTCCATTGCTTTTTGAGCTCGTTATATTCTGTTCTGTCAGTTGCAACTACTATGAAATATTTTTTTATTTTTTCCATCACCTCACTTAGCGCGTACACCTGCAGTCCATGAAACTTTCTGTTGCCTGTTTTATCAACATAAAATACAATTTCATAAGTTTCCCTGTATTTATAATAAAACCTTTCTCCATCTATACCTGTTCCATATACCACTATCTTTTCCCTGCTCATTCTACACTTCCCTCTCTGAATAAAAAATTATAGACAGCATCTGCTATAATAAAATCTTCGCCCTCATCTATATCACAGCTCTCTATTTCTCCCACTTCAACAATATATGGATTATTTCCTATCCTCCTTTTTTGTTCCCTGATAGTATCAATGCCATATATATAGAACCCACTTGTTTCCTGATATAGCACAGGAAGATCCTGTGTACGTGGAATATTATTTAAGTCATAATTTAAAGGTACTCCGTCTTTCCACATAAAATCCTGCAATTTCTTTGCTGCAAACGCAGAATCATAGCCATTATACAAAACGGCTTCTATTCCTTTTTGTATAGATCCCGCCTTTACAAATGGTGCAGTTGTATGGGTCATAACATATACATCCGCATATATCTCATTTGCAAACGCTTCCAATACTTCATTCATAGATGTCTCATCCAGATCTAAGTTTTCGCTTCTTTTCAAATACTTCACTTCATTTGGAATATACTGGCAAATCATCTCATTACTGCAATAAACATATACTTCATCAATATACTTTACCTTTAATAGCGTGGAAAGAATATACCAGCACAAAGGGTTTCCCTTTGTAAACTTTTTAATATTCTTATTTGGCAGTCTTTTGTTGTTCAGTTTCATTGGCACTACGGCAACTATCTTCATATTAACTCCTTATAACGTTCTTCTGAACCGTCCTTTAATTATCTTCACAGTGATATATAAATTCACGGTAATTGATTACACTTTTTCTGTACTCTACATAATAATTTATTCCATTCGCTTTCAATAGTTTGACAATATCATTAAAATTTTTAACTGCAATTACAATTAATAAATCCTCTGTTATATTGTCTTTAGAAAACTCGCATACTTCTATGTCCATAATGCTATCCGGATTGTCTGTTTTATCAGTTACATATATTTTTTCTATTAATGCGCCATCTTTTTTTAAGAAGATAATTGCCTCTCTCGCATGTTTTCCGGCTCCATAAACTGCTATCTTCATATTATTAAAGATTGTTGCCGGGAAACTATCTTTTTCCCCTTTTCCTTTCAATACATTATAAACAAAATTACTGACCACCGGATTTATTTCTTCCCCCAAAAGATGTGAATATAAAAATCTGCGTTTTATAAGCATCAGCATTTTATCCAAATATTCATTTACATTTTCAACAATAGCCGAATCTATATTTCTTGTTTGATTAAAAAGAAACCAGTTGTTTATCATATCTGTATATCCGGCAAAAAGACCCTCCAAAAGTTTATTATTATTGACTTTATGTAAAATAGAGGATTTTCGCTGACGATAATAATAGCCTGTATCAACTATTCCACGGACTCGGTCTGCCTCTAACATAGATTTAAAAAAAAATGGAATATCTTCATGTATTATTCCTGGAATAAATTTAATATGATTATCTTTAATATATTCCAGGCGGTATAATGCGGTCCAAACAGCGCCAAACATCCTCCCTGTCCGAATCATTTCCGACATTACATAAATTCCCTTTTGGCAATCATATTCTGATTTTCTAATTCTTAAATCCGCCTTAAAACTTTCATCATAATTTTTATCTGCAAACATTTTTACACTAAAAACCAGAATGTCAGAATTGCTCTCCTTTGCCTTTCTATACAAAAGTTCTATTGCATTTTCAGCAACATAATCATCAGAATCAACAAACATTAAATATTCCCCTTGTGCGTGGGATATTCCAATATTTCTCGTATATGCAAGTCCACTGTTTTTACTATTACGGTGTATTTCAATTCCTGAACACTTGTTTTTCCATTTCAATAATATATCTGATGATTTATCCATTGAACAATCATCAATACAAATAATCTGTACACCTTCTTTATACTGACTGCATATACTGCTTAGACACTGGTCAAGGTAATTTTCTACATTATATACAGGAATAATAATAGATATCTTTATCTTATCATTACCTTTATCCATTATTTCATCTCTCCATATTGCTTTATTCTATCTCAAAAATACACTGTTCCCATTCTGCAAAACTGTATCTATTTATAACCCAGAAACTTTCCCTCAAGCTTTCACATCCGGTTAATTTCTTTCATCATACTGATAAAAACAGTATCAACTCTGATTACTTTTTTAATCCCGCTCTTTTTTAATATACGTAATATCTCTAACTGATTTTCTGATTTTACTGCTACAATAATGGTAATATCTAAAGCAGAATCCGGCAGTTCGCAAATTTCGTATAAAGGTATCCCTTCAATAGCCCCTGGCAAATTTGTTCTATCTGTGACAATAAAACCTGTCAGCTTTTCTTCACAATTATTTTTCTTCATAAACTCTAAAACCTTTTTGCCATACACTCCTGCACCATAAATCATAAACCGATGGTTCGCGTTAAAGTACTGTATCAACCCCTCTTTATAAATGTGTTCTTTTATTGTATATTCATTCAATGGCTCTTCATTAAAAAATGTTTTAAAGTAAGGATTTTCTTTATTATAGTATTTCTCTGGATCTGATAAAATTCTTTGAATTCTATCCCACTCTTTTGTCGTAAAGTATTTATTATCCAAATAAGGATCGGATACCATTGCCTTCATTTCCTTTACCATTTCCAGCCAAAAAACATAACGCATACCACCATAAATTCTATAATAATTCCACCAATAGGATTGATACATAAATATATATCTTGCATTGATTACAAAGGAGGAAGCTACATTTAACCTTGATATATAAGCATCTATTTCCCTAATTTCATCACATACGCATAACGCCTTCTGACTGGAATGGACAGACGATTCAACATTATTTGTACGATAAAAATATATACTGTCATTACTTAAAACTATATTTTTAGCCCTGCAGAAAACTTTAAATGAAAAAGCCATATCCTGAAAGGATGCCCCTGGCGTTTCCAAAAAAATTATATGATTATCTGTTAAAAATTGTTTTCTATATACTGCAGACCATACCGAACACTGAACCCGAAATAAATCCATATATTCCTTGGGAGAAATGACTTTTTCGCACATACATTCTTCAAATAACTTCCTATGATTCTTTTCATCTTTGCTAAGACGTGTATATGAATACTTTACCACATCCACTTCATTATTAAATGTTTCTATATCCCTGGCAAATTTATGAAACATATCAGGCGCAATATAATCATCGCTTTCCACAATACCAATGTACTCACCTGTTGCTTTCTCCAGTCCCTTATTTACAGCATGTCCATATCCGCCATTTCTTTCATGAAAAACACTAATACGATTATCAGCTAAAGCGTATTTATCCAAAATATTTCCTGAATTATCTGTAGCTCCATCATCTATACATATAATTTCAATGTTTCTGTATGTCTGACTAATTATACTGTTCAGACACTCTTCCAAATAATTTTCAACATTATATACCGGAACTATAATCGAAAATTTTGTCACATTTATCCCCCCTTATGCGTATATATCAAACCATCAGAACAAACTGTCAAACTCTGCCCTTGGGAATATCTCCAGTTTTCCGCCTCTTGTTGCATTATATATTTTTGTTCCATGCTTTTCTCCATATAATCTGGCTTTTTGGTATGCAAGCGCTACCAGATCCGGCCGGACTTCATTTAATCGTACAGGCTTGTTTTTGCTCTGATAACCTGGAAAGTGATTTTGGTCTGAATACACATCGGCACTATAATTAAAATCCACTCCAATTAAATATATTTCTTTAAATCCCATATATACTGCAATTTGCAGACAAGCATATGTTACTGTATAGCCTTCAAAAATCCCTCTTGCAATATTACTGGAAAAATTAGGCATTTCTTCCTTATATTTTTCTGAAATCAGTTTAAACCTAATAGAACTTTCTTTTGCTATTGGGTTATTCCAATATGACTCAGGTCTGTAAGATACAAACTTATATGGAAGATTTAAATTTGCAATTTCATCTGATAAATCTTCTATTGCCTTATAATCCTGAATCACATAATAATCTGGTCTCCATTTAGTTTTTACAAACAAATTGTATATCCTGTTCATACTAAATGTAATTTCTTTATTTTCCTCTAGTTTTTCAAGATCTTCAATCCTTAAACTTGGTCCTGTCGCCACAATAAAACATCTTTTACCCCTATGTATATCTTTAAACTTAGAAAGCTCTTCATTGTATACAGGCATACCTCTTTTCAAAATGGATGTAAGACATTCTACATTGTCAAAATCTCCTGACAATTTCTTATATTGTACAGACGGTACGATTATTTTAATTCCAGAAGGCACATTTTCTTTGGATATAACAGAATATTCCTCTGAAATTATTTCTATTAATTCCACCATTGCCTCCTCACCTGGAATCAAAAAAACATCCTTGACAACATTTTTTTTCAAGTATTCATAGAGTAAAATATTATACAAATCAATACCATATAACGCACATTTATCTCTGGGTATATCCCATGTGTATCCCTTCAAAAAATTATCTTTTGTAATATTTCCCTGCAAGTCCCCCATTTTAATATATCTGTTTATGCCCCGGTTTCTTAAAAATTTTATGATTTCTTCTTCATACCCCCATGGAGTAATAACATATATACAATCCTTAAATTTTTCCCCCACTATTTCTGCATCATATATCATCACTCCTTCACATTGTTTTCCTGCTTTGTCACCATCCAAATCTATAAAGGCATCTACTCTTTCCCTCCCCAGTAAATGCAGTACACGCTGCCCTCTTATTCCCGAACCCCATATAATATACTTCATGCCTTTTCTATGCTCCCATCTCAATATATTCAATATTGGTAAATCCTAATTTTTTTAAAGTACCATCAATTTCATTGTGATACATCGTTGATACTGCAACTACAACCATATGCTTTTTCACATCATCAGGAACTTCGTCTACTTCATTTACCTTATATCCATAAAAAAATGATTGCCCATGCCTCTGCGACACAATAACTCCGCATATTTCCAAGTCCCAGGACCTGACCTCTTCCATAAATCTCTGAGCTATCCTGCCTGCTCCATAGATAAAAATTTGCTTGCTATTAACGATGCGTTCTCTTTGGGTATCGCTTATTTTCATCTCTCTTCTTTGGTTCACAAATAAATTTGAAAATAGCTTATACTTCATTTCATTTTCAAATAAAGAGTCAAGGCTTTCTAACTCCTTTATTTTTTCTTTTGCAGAAGATACGATAAGCTTCAAATATTTTTCGACTGCCAGTTGTTCTCTTTTAGATATTTTAATTTCATCCATAAATTCTATTATTTCAACAATCCCTTTTATTCTTCCCTGAATATGAGCAATTGATGTTTTCGCTGTTGTAATGGATTTCTCTCTATGGTACCATTTATATAATTTATCCCCCGTAAAAAAAACATTATCTGCCTGAAACATTGATTTTACAGCATAAGGTATATCTTCATGCAATATTCCTTCATGAAAAAACAATCCCTTTTTAATAATAAAATCACGGTTGTACAGCTTTAACCATGCTTGTGGCTGCATATCGCTATTTTCAACGCATTTAATAAATAATTCCCTTCCTGAGCTCTCCCCCTCCAATCCCCTCCTGTCCTTATCCCGATATGATAAACTATTTTCCAGTTGTTCAGATTCATACAAATTTACAAAATCAAAAAACACCATCTGATAGTTTTTTGCATTTGCTATTTTATATAGTTTTTCCAGCGCATCTTTTACTATCTCATCATCAGAATCTAAAAAGAAAATATATTCTCCTTTTGCAGCTTTTATCCCAACATTTCTTGTAAAGGAAAGCCCATGATTTTGTTTATTTTGTATACATTTTACTCTTTTGTCTCTTTGACTGTACTTATTAATAATATCAAGTGAAGTATCTGTAGACTTATCATCCACACATATTACTTCAATATCGGTAAATGTTTGGCAGATAACGCTGTCTAAACAGGCTTCTAAATATTCCTCAACATTATATACTGGAATTATTACTGAAATTTTTATAGCGTCACTCATGGCTTCCTCTTTACCTTTTTATAACTTTATATACTTTGTACTTGTAACAAATTGAAGCTGTATTTTACTGGATATTTCTTTTATAAAATCATTAATTCCGCAATTTCTCTTATCAAAAATCTCGCTGCTGGTTTTAATTATCATACCTTCATCTGCATAGTTATCGTTTAAGTCGTGAGAATATCCATCAAGCCCTGCAATAGCCACTGACTTCACCCCTTCACTCTCCAGATACTTAAGGAGCATAAGAATGGCATTATCTTTCACAGCCTCATACGAATTCACATATCTGTCATAATCAATTACTAAATATGATTTGTCCGACAATATATTTGAAGTCACTATCATTTTGGGCAAAAGTTTCTTATCTATTTGCTTATATCTTCTTATGTTGCTCACAAATACATAGTCAGCATCATAATACGGATATTCGGCATTGATACTGATGACAATACAATTATTCGCCTGTATGTAATCTTTAATTTTCTCCTTTTCCAGGCTGCTGCTTTTACCAGGAGCTATAATTAAAATTCTTCGTTTTTGTAAAATTTTTTTAAATTCCTCTATACTCTCCTGCCATACTCTGTTTTGCCCCATATACTGCTGATATAGCTGCTCAATATAATTCCTGTCAAATGTATTTTTTCTGCTGTTATCCAGCATCTGGAATATTTTATCCATATCACCAATTGATAGTGTATTCTTTTCATCAAGAAATGCTGCATAATTTGGATGACAGTTATAAGTAGCTGAGAGATAATTATCCAGAGAATATCCCCAGCTTTTCTTATTGTAAAACATTGAAAGTATTTCATCATATATAATCAAAAGCGGATTAATTGCATAGTTCTTGTTATAATTATCATTTAAATACTGCGCAAATAATTCTGTATTAAGATTTCCTGCACCTCTTCCCATCCCAAAAATACTACAGTCTATGATAATGTCCCTGTTTCCACGAAGTTCTAAAAGTTCTTGTGCATTTGAATAACTAAGCTGGGTGTTGTTATGAGAATGAAATCCAATACAAATATCATTATCCAAATTGTGTTCTGTCATATAGTAAATTCGGATTAGTTCCTTTTTCTTCATAATGCCAAAGCTATCAACAATGTAAAAGGCATATGGATGAATCTCATTCGCCCTATGTAACAATGATAAAAACTCCTCATCTGTATAATCAAGCACCACCATTGGCTGAATATATACCTTATACCCCCTCTCGTTAATCTGTCTGCAAAGTTTCAGCGCCTCGTTTACGTTTTCTTTATGGAACGCAACCCTGATTCCATCAATTATTCCGTTTTCATATACAGGCAGCGTGTCAATATCAAGGTCACCGTAATTCACCATACATACATACTTTGTATTTCTTTTATGCTGGGTAATAAACTTTTCTGCCTGTTCCAGTTTGGGAAATCTGGTACTGTCTGCATCATATTGGACTTTTTCATTTAAAAATCCACATTCTATTATCTCTGCCCCAGACTCCTCTAACCCCATAATAATTTTCCTTATATTCTTCCATCCAAACTTCCACTGGTTGCAATAACCGCCATCTCTCAATGTACAATCCAGCAAATTAATTTTTCCCATTAATTTAATATCTCCTTCTGTCTCATTCTTCTCCGGCTATTCCATCCAGTATTTGTCTAAAACACTAAACGGCTCCTTCCAGATAAACTTTGATTCATATATCCCATACTCTGATATCAGTAATTCCTTTACCTGTTCTGCCATATCTTTATATTTAAATGCCAAAATTATGTAATCATACTCCAATTTGCCTACTATCTCTATGGAGTTTACCGGATATCCTTTCTCTCTATAATGCTCAAACCTCTGATCCACCCACCCTGCAACTTTACAGCTTGTATCTGCCTGAAATTGCTTATAATATGACTGCCCAACTTTTCCCGCTCCATATATAATTATTTTTTTTCCATTTAAAAATCCTTCCGCCGGAAAATTATAATATGGCATTAATATTTTGGGGGTCATATCAAACATATAATTAATTCCCCACAAACAGTACTGCATGATCAGTAAATCAAGCTGTTCACACAGCACTTTTTTATATTTACTTTTCTCAAAAAAATAGCTCATGAATAAATACACTTCATTTACATTCCGCAAAAAAAATTTATCCTTTGTATGGGTAATAGAGCTTAAGCGTTTCACATAATGGTAATAGGCATCATGTGTAACCATAATTTTATCAGCCTGAACACAGCAGCTATACAACGATGCTGTGTCTTCGCCAAGAACAATATATTCACTTTCACGCAAATATACTTCTCTGAACAGACTGGCCCTTATTAACTTAGTACAAATAGACTGCATTATCCCTTTTCTTTCAACTTTTCCGTTAAAAATCATGCGCTGATAAAAATAATTTTTTTCCTCATCTGTATAATAAATACCCTCCTCTATGGAATCTGTTACTTTAGCAATGTTTTTTAAAGATTCCTGATAATATCCAGAAGTTACTATGTCTGCGTTCGTCTGTTCTGCTTTTAAAACTAATGATTCTATCATTATGTCTTCTATCCAGTCATCTCCGTCAACATTTAAAATATAATCCCCTTCTGCACGGGAAATACCAGCTTTTCTCGCCGATACCAGTCCTCCATTTTCTTTATCAATTACTTCTACTCTTCTGTCAATCCGGGCATACTTTCTGCATATAATATCAGACCCGTCTGTAGACCCATCGTTAACTAACAATATTTCTATATTTCCATATGTCTGTCTCTGAATACTCTGTATACACTTTTCCAGGCAGTCTTTTATATTATACACAGGAACTATAACTGATACTTTTATCAATACATTACCCTCATTGCTTTCCTAACTTTTAAACATTAACTATCTTACTTAATAATAATTCCGGATTATCTATGTACCTTTGTTCAATCCAGCGGATTTTTTCTTCCGGTACTCCTAAATCTGTCAGATTGCTCCTGGCCCCCTTAACAGCACTTTCCCTTAGAATAGAAATAATAATATAATCATACTCATAATTAATAATTTCCCTGGGATTTTTTACCTCCAAATTTTTTTGCAAATCATTATAATTATGATCCACCCAACATACAATATTGCTTCCTTCTATACTCCGAATATAATTTCCAAGGTGAATACCTGCCGACCCCGCCCCATACAAAATAATTTTTGCATTTTTACTAACCCCGCCAAAAGGCATTAAAATATCTTCCTTACAAGGGTCGTCAAATATTTCAGGAGCCCGATAAAGCAGCCAGTACATTGTATAATATTTTATTTGTTTATCGTTTTCTAAGCATAATATTGTTTTACGGAATCTTTCATAAAACTGTGGATAACATTCCATCAAATTTCCCACTTCATTTGACCTGCATTTTCTTTTTGAAGAATTTATTCTCACCCTGTAATGGTAATAGCAGTCATATGATATATATATACTTTTGGATTCAGCTATACAGGGAATTGTTACCATGGTATCATTATGAACAATATTGGTTAAATCCTCTATCATCTGATATTTCATTATTCTTTCTTTTAAAAAAAGTTTAGACCATAGATACGGAGAGACTCCATGCTGGAAAAATACACCTGCATATAAAATTTGAGGTTCCACCTTCTCTATAAAGTTCCTTCCCTTATAACACCCCTCCGGTAAGTATGAAGTCCGGTTTTTTTCTATTTTCCCCCAAAACTCTATGGCCCCTGATTCTACAACATCCACCTCATATTGGTGAGCATAGTCCAATAGCTTTTCATACATAACAGGTTCTATCCAGTCATCTCCATCCACATACCCTATATAATTCCCGGATGCAATTGACATTCCCATTTTTCTGGCCGAATCCTGTCCTGCATTTTTCTTATGGATTACTTTAATACGCTTATCTTCTCTTGCATGTTTATCACATATTTGAGGGCATTGGTCATCTGAGCCGTCATCAACCAATATAATTTCCAAATTTTTGTAGGTCTGATTGCGTATACTTTGAATACATTGCTCTAAATATTGTTCCACATGATATATGGGAACAATCACACTAATTAAATCATCCATAAAACCTCCAAATCTGTACCCGGTATCTGTTTATAGATTACAGACACTGCTCCGCAAAGTTATTTGCATATATAACTTTCATATATATTAACAACTCTTGACCGTGTATCCACTGTAAACTGATTTGTCAAACGAAACAAACCTGTCTGCTCTATATATTTATATTCAGATACTACTGCAATACTAATGATATGGATTTTTCTATTATTTCTATGATAACTGTCACATATAGCCTTAATACATGTTTCAAAAATATGAGCATCAAATAATGTAAAAAAGAAAAACCAGTTATATCCGTCAATCTGTTCTGTCAGTTCCCCTGCATCACCATACAATAGCTCCGTCTGCTTTTCTAATCCCAGCTTACCTATATTTTCTCTCAAAACTTCATATATCTTTGGTTCATACTCTATTCCACCGGCTTTTTTAAAGCCGTAATCTAAAAAGGAAACAATTGTACCTCCTTTCCCACACCCATAATCAAATATTGCATCCTCCTCCTGTGGAATACAGTGACAATGGTCCAGAATTGGAAAAATCTCTTTTTGTGTGGAAACAGTATATCCTCCCCCACCTTTTACAACCTCTAACTGATTAGGTGGAATATGCGTCACAAAATTACAACCATACTTCCACTCCAGCCACTCAAGAAACTGAATATCCCTTTTGCCTTCCTTTCTCTTCCTGAATATATCCATATGCCCCTCGTTTACTCCATAAGTATCAGAACCATATATTACCTCATATAAATCAAAGTATGTTTTTTCTTTAATATACCCTTTGGCTTCCAGCTTGCTGCACAAAGCCTGCGTCATTGGCTCTGCAACCCATACAATTGCCTGACTTACATCTTTATAATTAAAATTAAATAAAGAAGGACGAAAAACCTCCAAATCATATTTCCCACTTCTGCTCACATCCGTTGACACAAGATAGTCAATTTTTATACTATGATAGTATTCTGCATACCACTTAATAAATCTACCTGTGTAGCTCTCATACCCATATAAAACAACTCTGTTATGTATTGCCTGATTCATAATATTGTCCAGACTCTCGCGGAACTCGTTTAATATTGACAACATATACCATATCTCCCTTCAAAAATAACCTGATACTTTTGGTTCCATACAGACAAACTAATTAGTTAAATGCTCTTTCATCAAATCTCCTACTTTCTCTATTCCATACGCAATATCCTCCATACTTTCTTTTACAAAATTAAACCGCATACTTGTACATTTTTCATCCTCTTTAACACAAAATCCATTTCCTGGCGTAATTGGTATATGAAGTCTAGTTGCTGATTCCCTGCAGAACTTTTGAACATCAGAACCTTTCGGCAATGTAGCCCAGATATACATTCCACCATCAGGTGATGAAAATTTTACAGATTTGGGAAAATATTGTTTCATGCTTTCTTCCATTAAAAACAACTTTTTTGCATATACATCACATATTTTTTGTATCTGGACATACATATCATTTTCTTCAAACATTTTCCATATCGCATATTGTATAATACTCGTTACACCGTTTGTACTTACTGCTTTAATAGGTATAATCCGATTAATAAATTCTTTGTCTGCCGCCATGAATCCTACTCTCATTGCCGGAGCAATAAGCTTGGACATAGACCCTACATATACAACCACCCCTTCAGTATCAAATTCCTTTATATTTGGAATACGCTGATTACGGTAACGCAAATCGCCATAAGAATTATCCTCAAGAATCAACACCTGATGCTTTACTGCCAAATCATATACCTCCCTGCGTTTTTGATATGACATTGTAACTCCCGACGGATTACCAAAATTCGGAATTGTATAATAAAGTTTTGCCCCATGTCTCATTGCTTTTTCCAGTTCATCCAGATTCACACCATCACTGTCCATATTTACGCCTATAACATCTCCGCCCAAAATCTTGAACGACTTAATTGCATTTACATATGATGGTATTTCCACTATCACTTTATCTCCAGCTGCTAATAAAGCGGAAGCAGTAAGAAAAATTGCTTCAACAGCGCCATAAGTGATAATTAAATCATCCTTCTGCTTTACAACATTTCCTTTCCGGTTTATAAACTCGGTAAAGGATTTTCTAAGCGGTGCATATCCTGCATGTGCCCCATACTGGAATAGCTCCTTATCCGCTTCCTCCATGGCTAAATTCATATATTTTTTTATCATTTTGTCCTGAAACACTTCTGTAGAAGGATGACCACTGGCAAAATTGATCAGCTTATCTCCCGACTTTAAATTTTCTTTTGCCAAATTATACATTTCTCCCATCGCTGCTTTCTTAGCATTACGAACTTCACTTCTAAACCGATATTCCATTTCGTCCTCGTTTCCGCCTGTATTTCTTAATATAGTGGCCTATATTCGACTGGTTGTGAAATCTGCCTCGCTGCTGGAATACTTTGTACATGGTTGTCCGGTCCCCCACAATAATTACATCCTTCCAGCCAGGAACGATTCTGCAGTTTTTTCAACTGCTGTTTCCAATCTTCTTTTATTGCATCCTCATACATAAAGTCCACATAGTCTTCTCGTACATCAGGCATAGCCTTTAAATTCATTGCATGGGCTTCCCTTGGGCACCTATAGAGTCTTCCTTTTAAAAAAGTGAATCCATTCCTCTCAAAACAGGACGAAAAAACCTCCTTTTTCTGTTCCACTGAATAATTCCGAAGCTCTACCCCACCAGCATCCTGCCATGAATCATATTCTCTAAGAAAATACCGGATCTGATATCCTTCAAATACCTCTATAAGCTTTTTTATTTTATCTTCGTTAATCTTATAATTGGAAATATGCACTTTTACCTTGTCTTTTTGAAGAGACATTAAAATAGCTTCACAAGGTATAATTGTTCCATTTGTATAAACTGAAATATTTTGAATTTTACTGCTTTCATGATACCAGCAAATCAACTGATCCATGTTTTTATTCATAAATGGCTCACCGCCCAAAATTCTTAATTCTGCAATACAATCTACTTGGTCCAGTAATCGGTCAAAAGCTGGTTTGTACCCACATAAGTCTATATCTTCCGGCCTTTGATAATACTGCATCAGGTGAGAACAGTCCTTACATTTTAGGGTACACCGTTCTGAAACAACATACTGTATCCTGTTAAAAATCAGTCTGTCTTCTAATTGGTTTTGAACAATATTCATATAATTTTGTTTATTATCGTACATTTCACGTGCACGATTTGAAAGCTGTTCCTTGTGAATATCCATCTTCAGCATTTCTGTCATATCAAATAAATTACTGCAGCCTCTTTCTTCCAGTTCTTTTTTTATTTCATAAAAAAAATCCGCAGAAGCTATAATAATATTTGATTCCTTAAAGCCTTCAAGTTCTTCCGGACTGATTACCTTTGTTCCAAAATACTCTTTTCTTTTTCGGGATTTGTCACAATAAAAATCAGGAATCCATCCCATTTGTTTTAATGATACATAAGCCAGTTCACCATATACACTTGCACCATAAATAATGATTGGTTCATTTTTTATGTATGTTTGATTACTGAAACTAATCGTATGACTCATTCTTCTTTACTCCTGTTTTCCGCCATCTCTACTCCCGCAAAAATTGCATCCATCATACTTTCTTCATTTGCCCTGCCTTCTCCTGCCTTGCCAAAAGCAGTGCCATGATCCACTGACGTTCTGACAATTGGCAACCCTATTGTACAATTAATGCCACTTACAGATTCATATCTGTCTTTTTGTAAATCATACTTAAAACCACTAAGCTTTAACGGAATATGTCCCTGATCATGATACATGGCTACCACAATATCATATTGCCCAGCCTGGCATTTTACAAAAACAGTGTCTGGTGATTCTGGCCCTACGACATTGATTCCCTCTTTTTTTGCTTCCTCTATTGCCGGTAATATTTCCCTCTCTTCTTCTGTCCCAAAAAGGCCATTTTCAGAACAATGAGGATTTAAGCCTGCAACTCCAATCTTAGGGTTCTTGTATCCCAGCTGAGACATCCCCTTCTGGGCAAGCCTGATAACATTTAAGACCCTGTCTTTTTTTATCCTATCACATGCTTCCCTTAATGAACAATGAGTGGTTACATGAATAACATGCAATGTCTTACTGGCAAGCAACATGGCAAAATTCTTTGTCCCTGTATACTCTGCAAAAATTTCCGTATGTCCACTGTAATTATGTCCCGCCATGTTTATTGATTCTTTATTAATGGGAGCCGTTACCACAGCCTGTACTTTTCCTTTTATAGCCTCTTTAATCCCATATATGACATATTGAAAGGATGCCTCTCCACATTCTGCACAACTTTTTTTATACTCCCATCCATCAGGGTGAATTTGATTCATATTAATCAAATCTATACTTCCAAATTCCCCTTTTGCTTCTCTCACGTCTGATAATTGACACAATGCAACTGGCAGATTACAGAAGCGGACAGCATCCTCCATAACTGCCAAATCTCCTATTACTACCGGAATACATTTTTGGTATATTTCCGCATGACTTAATGCCTTTACAATAACTTCAGGTCCAACGCCAGCCGGATCTCCCATTGTAATTGCAATTCTCATTCTTTGCTTCATTTATAGTCTCCGTCCATGATTTTCTCGCGAATTTCCGTTGTAGATATTCCTTTTGTATATGGTATATACACAACATCCACATTTATTGGGGCCAGCATTTTCTCAAACTGATTCCACCGATCTGTTCCCTTCCAGTCATCACCAATAAAAATGACATCAAAATGATACAATTTCCATAACTTCAGTTTATCTCTATACCTGTTGATTTCTGCACGATCGACTCCCTTAATGGATTCAATAATTTTCTTTCTGTCATTCTCATTGATAATTGGCCTGTGTTGTTTATACTTTTCCACTACAGCATCTCCGTGTACCCCTACTATTAAGTATTCGCAATTCCGTTTTGCTTCCTGAATCATGTTTAAATGTCCAACATGAAATAAATCATATACTCCATCTGTGTAACCAATTTTATACTTCTTTTTTGTTTCCACGTTCTCACCCCTTAGGCAATTTCAATTTAGAAATAGGATGTACCTTACGCTTTTCTTCCGGCGGAAGTTCCATGTAGTTTCCATACTTTACTTGAAGATAACCATCATAATCCTTTGCCCCTGGAAGTTCAATGTCCTCAAACTGATATTTTTTCAAACGGGTATACCATTTCCTTTCATACCCATATACTCCTTTTGGCGTTGGAAATGTCAGAATACGAACCAGTTGGGTTTTCTTTCCGCACCCATAATCAATAAATTTCTGATACTTTTTTATTACCGTTTTCATTGGTACCAGCCTCATTATTTTATAGATGCTCCGCATCCATATATTTTTTTCAACTCTGCTTCCCACTTCTGACCAAAATAACTTACGAAACAAAAAACAGCGTACAAAATGAATCCTTTTTAACAGCCAGTGGCCAGGGACATTATCAAAGGGCATAAGGTCAATGGATATTCCCTGCTCATATGGCATAAACTCCTGGTTTAATCTTATAAATTCAGTGTTTTTTCTTCGAAGTTTTCCATATCCCCAACGATATCCTTCTGTATCCCGTAAATCCTGCATATAGTACTTTTCATGATTTAACTCCGTTTTACATACCTTTCGAAATTTCTCATATTCAGTCCTCAAAAAGCCAATATCCGCATCGTCATCCCAAGGTATATATCCTTTGTGGCGAACCGCTCCCAACATTGTTCCCCCTACCATACAAAAATGAATACTGTGTTTCCTGCAAATTCGTTTTACCTCCTGAATCAGCTCTTTTTGGATTTCCTGTACCTGTCTTAACTCTTCATCTGATAAATAATAGCGATTATACTCAGTTTTCACTGTTATTCCCTTATCCTTTTAATTTTCTATATATCTGCTTTTCCAAAACATTTATCACTCCATTTTTAAGACGATACCAATTTTTTAATTTCTAAGTGTACTTTTCTTCCAGTGTGTAAATTCTTTTCTAAAACAAATTCCATTGTTCCACGCCTTTTCTTTTGGTTAAATAAATTGTTTGCCACATATTCCAGGTATTTTGAAATAGGCCAATTTGAGCTCTCATTAATTATTCCTAAATTCCGAAATCTCTTTCGTTCCACCCATGCTAAAAGTCCCTCGATTCGCACCGGGATTTTCCGACAAAATTTCTTATCCACATCCAGTATAAGCAAGCTGTCGTCATAAAGAGACAATACCACCATCTCCCTGTCAGATATTCTTTTTGCAAAATCATATTTTTCTTTTTTTCGTTCATAAAACTCAGATAAATATGTTTCTTCAATATATGACAACGGAAAATCTGCAAAAGAAATTTCGCCCGTTGCCTTATCCAATTTACAAATATGACTGGCGTAAATCGGAATTAAATAAAGCTCATCTTGAAAATCTACAATATCTCTAAAGGGGACGATACCTGCTTTAAATCCTTTAGGAAAATTGGTAAACTCCTTTACTTCTCCGGTTGTCCGGCTCCACCTTACTACATTGGGACGGTCACATAATATCAGCCAGCAGTATTCCTTATCCACTGTTATACCTCTATATGAATTTGTTTCTTTTCCAACTTTATAAATAGAGTGATGACATGTGTCCATATTAAACCGGAGTACTACATTTGTGTTTTTAGTGCCAATATATATTTCCTCCCCATAATTACATGCCGCCCAAAAATCAGCCGTATCCTGTTGTCCTTTTTTGCTCTGTTCAAACACATCTTTAACACATTGATAATAATATTCGAACGTACGTTCTTTAATATCATATCTTACTATTGCAGAATAACACATGGGTATAAGAAACAAATAATGTTTCCACAAAAATGCCCTTCCAAAATTTATGTCCGCATACTCATCTTTAAAATATTGTTTTTCAAAGCACTCCGTGGTCATATCAAAAATGCACAATGCTTCTGCACGATATGGTGTTAAAATTAACTTATTTTCATATTTGACAACACTTATATATCTGCAGTTTTCTCCTATATGAATCTCTGGTACTTCTGCCACCACATAAACCTTTTCATCTTTTAAATTCATCTTACATAAAAGTTGATAATTATTCGTAACAAACCATAAATCATCGCCGTCTCTGTATAAATCATATATTCTTTCTGACCTTAATTCATCCGATGTTAACTGATAATACTTTCCACTATTTAAAAAAAGTCTCGGCTTATTAAGCACTCCAAACATGTCCGCAAGAGAAGAACTGATTTCTCCTATATAAGCATCTGAAAAAACTACTGCCATATCAGGATCCGGTGTTTTATCAAGTATCCCTATATTATGTTTTTTAAAATATTTCACCAGTTTCTTGTAACGCCCTGCCTGCTCCTTACACATAGAATCCAAGGTTGCTTCCAGTAATGGATGTGGACGAAATAAAAGTACAATATCATTTTGTAAGGAAGCCTGAAAAAATACTTCTTCCATTTTATCCAGTACTTTTTCCTTATCCTTTAAAAGTCCGCTTATGCTAATATTATATAAAACTACCTTTTTCCCCTTTGCGCTTTTCTTCCATTCAACTGGAATTTTGACTTGCTCTTTATTCAGCTCCATCCATATGAGACGTTCTGTTTTGGGCGAGCCGATTGGTAAAAACTTTTCTTTTGGAATTGATTCATCAATATCCATAATCATATTCTTATTTTGCAGAATAATTTTATCTGCATAAACATAAGCAGGCAAATAACTATGTGTTTCAGGCATTCTACCGCTTGTAATAAAATAAGGTATATAAACTAGTTTTTCCGTATACTCTTTAATTGCAGAACTATAAAAATCAGGATGTACACTGGTAACTTTGTTATATTCATCATATGGATTATGTATATATATAATATCCGGGTGTTGCTGTTTAAGATTATATTCTTGAAAGGATGTAACAGGCACATATTCTGGCATTAAATCAGCCTCATAATGTATTTCTCTTCTTGTTCCGTCCTGATTTAAATCAAAGTAAGGAATTGGAATTACATATACATTACAATCCGGGTCGTCTTGCGCTGCCTTCCATACGGTTTCCATGCAGTCCCACATACTTACTTTGTATGGAAGAAACACCACATCGTAAGTTTGATGAGTATCAGTAACTGCCTTTTTCTCCAAAGTAATTAGTCCAGATAGTTGATTTACTTTTTGAACTTTTATATTCCATTCGCTCTCCTGTGTAATCTGCCAGAGTATCTCACAATATTCTTCTAAAAACTTAACAGCCGCTGTGCCTTCTCCCTCCACCTCTTCAATTCTGCTGCCAATAGAAATAGCTGCTGTCTGCATTTGAGACAGGATCTCTTCTAGTTCGTTATCTATGGTATCAAGCATCATAGAAGCTAATACTTTTCCAGCCTCTTCTAACGTGTCCAATAGTTCCAATATCTGCTCTTTATCTTTTTTTTTCATCACATATT
This sequence comes from uncultured bacterium, assembly GCA_947381965.1. GTDB lineage: Bacteria > Bacillota > Clostridia > Lachnospirales > Lachnospiraceae > Suilimivivens. The sequence continues at coordinate 45,413 of CANCXX010000017.1, read as the reverse complement.
ACCCCAACAAAATACTTTTTCTTTCCTGCTCTCCATAAATCTTTCCACCACACCTGCCATAGCAATGGATTCTTCTTTTGTTAAAAAATATGAGTTCTTTTCATTTCCGTTTATTCTGGATACAAAATCAGCAATTTCATATCTTAACCCATCCCCTAAAAATTTAGGAGAATATTGTTCAACTTTAGCAGGATCTTCAAAACGTACTACAAAGGATTTAGTCAGCCACCATGGAGACTCCGCAAGAATATATCCCTTTGTTCCAGCAATAACAAGCTGCCCTTCTGATTTTACACCAATTCCTGTTTTTGACAATGCTAACGCATTTTTAAACCGAAAATGTATCTTGGAGTATAAATCTATTCCATTTCTAGCAGATATGCCGGTAAATTCAACACTTTCATAGTGGCATCCTAAAAGCTTAAATATCGGAAGAAGTGTGTAACTTCCAAATTCCAGAAATGCGCCACCATATTCTTCATCCACCATCTCCCTTAATCTAGGGTTAGTAATTCTTGAAAAGCAAGCCTCTACATCTTTAATCTCTCCTATTGTTCCATTCTTTGCAATATTCATCATCTGCATAAAACCAGGACAATATGCCGTTTTAATGCCTTCCATCAGAATTGTTTTTTTAGCCTCTGCAAGAACATAAAGTTCCTCTGCTTCCTTTACAGTAAAAGTAAGCGGTTTTTCACAAAGCACATGTCTTCCTCTTTCCAGACACCTCCGGGCATATTCATAATGAGTCTGATGTGGCGATGCAATGTAAACAACATCTACATGCTGCAAAAACTCTTCAAAGTCACCAAAAAAATATTCTAATTCATACTTTTCTCCAAACTTACGAGCACTTATCTCATGCGGATTATATACTGCGCGTGCATTAATTCCGCTGACATATTTCGCTTCAGCTAGAAACCTTGGCGCAATTCGTCCTGTTCCAATAATTCCTAACTGTAAAATCGGGTACTGGCTTGCTCGTAAAATGGAAGAAGAAATATCAGGAGTTCTTTCCAAATATACTACCTCACAATATTCTTTTAGATAATCAAATATTCCTACCCAGTCAGAGCCTTCTACAAAGATACTTACACCCATTTTCTGAATGTCTTCCTGTTTCTGTCCTTCATGGTCTTCAATTATAATTTCATCCGCCAGTCCAGAATTTTTTACGTTATCTATTCTTTTTAGCAAAGGATCAATTACATTCAGCTTACCACGTTGTAAATCATAGTGTTCTGTGGTAACTCCAACGATAAGGTAATCCCCCAGTTCCTTTGCTCGTTTTAGCAGATTATAATGCCCTTCATGGAACAAATCAAATGTACCATAAGTAATTACTTTTTTCATTTGCCTGCCCTCTTCTCACAAATACGCGAATTATATAATAAGATATATACACTTTTAATCCATACACTACCTTTTCTTCTTTGCCAAGAAAATAATTTTCCCCTACTTACCGTGTAATTCCCTAATAACATATTTTCTATCAAATAAAAAGTCCACTGCAATTTTTCTGCAATGGACCACAAACATTTTCTTCTCTATTTCTGCATCCATGCAATATATAAATTTCAGCCAGAATATCATTCTGAAACTTTCCTTGATTCTTCCCTGAAACCAATTCACTTATTTTATAGTATCGGCATATTTTATAATTAATTTACCCTATCTTCCTCTATTTTTATTATGAAAAGATTACCATCACTTATTTTTCCTAAAAGATTATTGCTTCTCTTCTTTTTGGAGCTGAAATAAAATATCAATTTTTACACACATCTCTCTACATAGTTTGTAATAACTGCGTCCACCCCAAGTTTCTGCATTCTGTCAATGTCTTTTCTCTCATTTACCGTCCACACATGCACTCGAATACCTCTTTTTTGACATTCACTAAGCATATCAGGATATTCAGTATTTTTTATAGAAGGATGCACTGCAAAAGCGTTATATTTTTCCGCATACTCTGCAATATCTAATATCCCGTTTGAATAAAGAAAAGCAATTTTCGCTTCTGGCTCTAACTCTTTTACTCTTTGCATAGAATAATGGTTAAAAGAAGAATATATTATCCTATCAGCAATGCCTTTTTCCTTAGCCAGCTGTAAAACCTTTTCTTCCAGCTGCTCATAAAATACAACACTATTTTTTAGCTCCAAATTTACTGTCAAATCTGTTGTTCTCAGGAAATCATAAACTTCTTCCAGAGAAGGAATTACTACTTTTCCATAGGCCGAAAAATTCTTATTTACGTTCAGCTTCCTGATTTCATCAAAATCATAATCTTTCACCCATCCTGTCCTGTCGCTAACCCGATTCACTGTCTCATCATGAATTACAACAGGTACCCCATCCCTAGTCAATTGTACGTCAAGCTCAATCCCATCTGCTCCAAGCTGCCAGGCCAGTTCAAAAGCAGGCAGGGTATTTTCCGGTGCACGACCACTTGCTCCCCTGTGTGCCCATATTTTTGTTTTCCTGCCCATTCTCTTCTGTCGAATAATTTTCTTATATGTGCTTTTCTTTTTAGCAAAAGAGACTTCTCTGTCCTTACCTGCACCAAACCGTACTAACTTCAACTTTTGTTTATTGAAATCAATAAGAAGGCTGTCCCATAAATCCTGACTTGCTGTTCCCGCTTTTCTCTCATATATGACTGCATTTTCCGGTTTCTTATCTATAAAATATTCCAGCTTGGCACATCCCACTGACACAACAGGAAAGCTGCACTCTTCAAACATATAATCAGCATGTGTATGCCCATAAAAAAGACCTATAATCTGGTACTCTTCCTTTGCATTATATGTTTCTAATACATCAAGCAGTTCTTCTCCATTCTGTATCAGAAAGCTCCAGTAGTCAAGCTTTGCTAACGGTGCATCATGAGAAAAAACTAAAAACTTTGTTCCAGCCGGTGCACAATTTAAAGTTTCCTTTAACCATGTAATCTGTTCTCTTGTATACCCATATCGAATTGGCCTGCTATCCTCAAAAGATGAGAGAAATATCATTCTCACAAAATAAGATGGCAAGTCCACATAATAATCTAATCCCTCTCCCCGCATATGATATAGATTATTCATTTCTTCCCAACTAAATGTATCATTATTGTAGAAGTAATTCCAATCATGGTTGCCTGGTGTGATGTATACAGGCACACCACATTTTTCCAGATCATTAATAATGTTATTTACATATTCTGTGGTTAATTCTTTAGATACCATCCCATCTGTCAAATCTCCTAAATGAATAATTCCATTATATCCAACTCTACCTGCAACTTTTTGAATATTTGAAACTGTATCTAGCCAGGTTCCATTTATAGTTACATGAGTATCTGCAAGAATACATAATTTCATCATATTAGATGTTGTATAGCTGTGGATTGATTCTATCGTTCTATCTACTTCTCTCTGAAAATATGTCTTTTCATGATATTCAGGCTCTTCATGATAGAATTGCACAAGCCTTGAAGATTTTATGGAATCATCTTCTCCCAACTCATTGCCATCTCTCCTTCGCACACATACTCTGAAATAACACTCTTTCTCAAAAATATAGTCCTCCAACTGATAAGAGTCTGGTGTCAAATTCTGTGTATATGTTGACCAGTTTTCCTCCTTTGCATAGCTGTAAGTATAGATATACTCAGGATTCCTTTCCAGACTAAAAATTGCTGGAGCAAACAAATATTCCTTTTCGCACAAATGCAACCAACTTCCTGCCATCGCATGATAAAATTTTTCTGTTGCCATATGCCTTGGAGACTCTGGTACTAATGTTCCATCATAAAGTGCAGTACGATATCCTATCCTTAACTTTATATATTCCATAAATTTTTCACGATCACCTCTACTTATAAAACATAATTTATTTAACTTATTGTCAATCACTTTTCAACTTCTTCTCGTAAGCTGCTGAGCTCATTTCTTATTGCCGTATCGTTTTCTTGAATTTCTCCCCTTATGACTTCCTCTGTGCGTCTAATCTCATCTTTTAGGGTTTTAAATTGAACGCCCATCTGGTTTTCGTAAATATCTTTTTCATATCATAGAATATCTATCATCAAAAGTCAATTAGTAGAGTATATAGGTTAAAAATTTTCGGTACTTATACCTTTATACAAGCTCTCTGTATTTATATTCTTAATATGCCTCTTCAAAAAATTTGTATCATTGGCAAATAATATTGTATTTTACATTCTTTTGATCAAAACCATAATTTTTTGAATTTTAAAGTCAATGAAAATTAAATCTTGTGGCTTATCAATTTTATTTATACATAGCAATCCGCCATAGAATATGCTATACTTAATCCATATCAGGTCTGTAATTATTAAATACAATTTTTTAGTCAAAACAGGCAGAGAGGCAAAGCAAACAATGAAAGAACAATTCATGACCCCCATTTCCATCTGCATTATAGCCAAAAATGAAGAAAAGCATATGGATACTTTTCTTTCATCTATCAAAAAGCACATGCAAAACTATCCATATGAGATCGTAATTGTAGATACCGGTTCTGTAGATCAGACAGTTGCCATTGCCCGGAAATACACGGACAAAATATTTCATTTTAAGTGGGTAAACGACTTTAGTGCAGCAAGAAACTATTCTTTAAACTGTGCTTCCTATGACTGGATTTTGGTTCTTGACTGTGACGAATACATAACAGATATAGATATAAAAACTTTTTCCCGGATGATGTCCCAATATCCCAACTGTGTTGGTATGATTAACCGCCGGAACCATTATGAGATGAATGGTACTGACAGTATATATACTGACCAGGTAGAACGTTTCTTTAACCGGAAGCTTTATCATTATGAGGCGATTATCCACGAACATGTGAGGGCCTTAAACGGGCAGCCCTTTATGCGAGTGGAGCTTTCCATTACCGCAGAGCATTGTGGCTATACGGGCACTGCAGAACAGCTTGCTCAAAAAGCAGAACGCAATAATGAGCTTCTTTTTAAGATGCTGGAGGAAAATCCTGATGACCCTTATCTGTATTTTCAGATAGGTCAATCTTACAATATGCTTCATGATGATAATAAAGCCTGCTATTATTATGGAAAAGGTCTGGAATATGATGTTGACCCCCGTGCAGAGTATGTACAGATGATGGTAATTGGCTACGGTTATGCACTCCTGCATCTGGAACGGTATGACGAGGCCCTGCAGTTTCAAAATATATATGATGAATTTTCTTTTTCCGCTGATTTTGTCTGTCTGATGGGACTTATTTATTTAAGAAACGGACAGGTTGTACAGGCAATGAAAGAATTTTTAAAGGCAACCACCTTTGAAGAAGCTCATGTGGCCGGCGCCAATACTTTCATTCCCACCTTTAATATGGGATGTATTAATGAGGTGTTAGGTGATATTGACACTGCCGTTACCCTTTACCGAAAATGTGGAAATTTTAAACCGGCGTTGGACCGTCTTGCCAAATTACGCAAATGACCGTTTCGAAAATTTCCATATTATAGTTAACCATATAAATACTTTTTTAGAGGAGAGTCCCATGTCCAAAATACCAATTTCCGTGTGTATTATTGCTAAAGATGAGGAAAGCCGCATTGACCGCTGCCTGTCTTCCCTTGCCCCCTATGGATTTGAAATTGTAGTGGTAGATACCGGTTCCACAGATATGACAAAGGTGATTGCATCAAAGTATACTGACTGCATATATGATTTTGCATGGACAAATGACTTTAGTGCAGCAAGAAATTACTCTCTGCGGATGGCCTCCAATAACTGGATTTTTATGATAGACTGTGATGAATGGATTGAGTCAATTGATTTGGAAGAATTGGATTACTTCCGCAAAAATCTTTCCAACGCTGTGGGAACCGTAAAGAGACAAAACATTACCAATACGCCCGAAGACCCCGTTATGTATACCGACCGTACAGAAAGGTTCTTTTCCCGCAAAATGTACCATTATACAGGCATGATTCATGAGCAGCTGACTCCGAAACACGCATTTGAGTTTGAAAGCTTTCTTCTCAAGACGGTTATCGGTCATGATGGATACTGCATGTCCGACAGGGAGCGTTATGAAAAGGTACAGCGTAATCTGAAAATGTTGTTTTCACAGCTGGAAAAGGAGCCTGACAATCCATATGTTTATTTTCAGATTGGGAGAACTTATTACAATATAAATGATTATCCAAAGGCATGCTTCTTTTATGAAAGGGTATTTGAATTTGATTTAAATCCTCAACTTAATTATATAAACGTTATGGCAGTGGAATACGCATATTCCCTGATTGAAACACGTCAGAAGGAAAAAGCGCTTGCTCTGCGTGATAAATATGATGTATTTGCCACTACTGCTGACTTTGTGTATGTCATGGGATTGATTTATCTGGAAAATGGATTGTATGAAGATGCGCTGGACGAGTTCTTGAAGGCTGCGGCCTTTGACACCTCACGTCTCCCTGGCGCAAATAGCTTTCTTCCTAATTACAAAATCGGATGCATTCTAAAACAGGCCGGAGAAAATGAAATGGCTGTAAAATACTTCCGGCTTTGTGGAAACTATGCTCCTGCACTGAAGGAGCTGGACGCTTTAGGTGAGCCTATTTAAAACCTGTCTGAAAGGAAGGTTATTCCATGTGATAACCTTCCTTTTTTAGTTTTTCTCTGAAAGCTTATTACCAAAGTAAAAAGGGATTGGTAAACCAATCCCTTTTCGGTAGTTTTCTTATTATGCAATGCCTTACGCCAATTAGCCAAGTAAGGAAAGTACACCCTGGTTAACCTGGTTAGCCTGTGCCAACATAGCCTGACCTGCCTGAGCAAGAATGTTATTGTTAGCATACTTAACCATTGTTGTAGCCATATCTGTATCACGGATTCTGGATTCAGCTGCTGTGGTGTTCTCAACTACGTTATCCAAGTTAGCAATTGTGTGCTCAAGACGGTTCTGAACAGCACCAAGGTCGGAACGCTGCTGGGAAACTGTCTGTAATGCGCTCTTAACGAAAGCATTCAAGCTTGCGAAATCTGTAGATTTAGCATAGGTTGATTCAGTATCAGCCTTATAGCCTTTGAACTTATCAACAACTGCCTGATTGTCTTTAACTGTAGTAGAACCGGAAATAGCGCCTTTTCCACCATTTGCCTTATCAGCTTTTGCAACCAGTCCTGTCATGCTCATAGCTTCAATAGTAACGTTAATGTGCTGACCTGCTTCTGCGCCAACCTGAAGACCTTTTCCTGTGAAGGTACCATCTAACAGGTTCTGCTCATTAAATGTAGTTGTAGAAGCTACACGGTCGATTTCTGTCATCAGCTGTTTAATTTCAGCCTGGATGTAAGAACGGTCAACAGATGCCAGTGTTCCGGTTTCACCCTTAACTGCCAGTTCATTCATACGCTGTAACATATCATGAACTTCATTGAGAGCGCCTTCAGCTGTCTGTACGCAGGAGATACCATCCTGTGCATTTGCAGAAGCCTGTGTAAGACCTCTAATCTGTCTTCTCATTTTTTCTGAAATGGAAAGACCTGCCGCATCGTCAGCTGCACGGTTGATCTTGTAGCCAGAGGATAACTTCTCTGTTGTCTTTGCCTGTGAGCTTGTGTTTACGCCTAACATTCTGTTAGAGTTCATTGCTGTAAGATTGTGTTGTACTACCATAATATATTCCTCCTTGAATTTAACGCCGCTTCCCTGCGCACGTTTTGGTTTTTGTGCAATTTTATTTTTGAGTTCGTACGCACCCAAAAACAACTGCGAATTTTCTTTTTAAGTAATTTATGAAGAGTAATAATTTCTCTTCCCTTTACTTGTATAATATATCGGAGGCTTTTTACAATACTTTATACCTGATTTGAAATTTTTTTGTTTTTTTCTTTGGTTTTTTTTCTGTCTGTGATATGCTGATAAGGTCATATTTAATACAGGAGGTTCTGTTTATGGAAATTATTTTTCACCGCTATGGGAGCATCTGTGAACCTGATATTTTGGAGGCTTTCCGCTTCTGCGGCATCAATGTCATTGAGGATACCTCAGAAATCCGGACAAAGTCCATTGCCCCGAAAGACCGTATCAGGCATTTAAGCGAACTTATTTTGACTCACCAGACTGCTTTTGTATTCAGCGTTAATTTTTTCCCTTATATATCCGAAATCTGCGAAAGGCTGCATATTCTGTATGTATCCTTAAGCGTGGACTGCCCTGTTTTGGAGTTGTTTTCTGTATCTATAAGAAATAAATATAACCGTATTTTTCTGTTTGATTATATGCAGTTTCAAAGATTTTACCCGGAAAACCCTGACAACATCTTTTATCTTCCCCTGGCTGTCAATACGGAAAGATGGGAACAGACCCTTTCCCACCCCTCCCAGGAGGACAGACAACGGTTTTCCTGTGATATTTCTTTTGTTGGTTCCTTATATAAAGAAAAGTCCCCACTTGCTCATCTGACACTGGATTCTTACCACATGGGGCTTATTAGCGGAATGGTTGAAGCACAGTTGAAGGTTCCCGGATTCTTTTTTCTGGAAGAGGCTGTGCCTGATTCTTTAATTAATGCAATCCGCGGCGCTGATCCTGACTTTTACCAGCTGGAAGACAGTTTTTCCGATACTGCTGCTTACACCACAGCCAATTATTATCTTGGGATGCAGGCTTCCTATCTGGAACGAATCCGCACCCTTAAAGAATTGGGCGAATATTTTCCGGTAAATCTGTATACACGGACTGATACTTCAGACCTGAACAATGTCCCAGGTATCCGGTACAGGGGAGGTGTGTCCACTCATGTGGAAATGCCAAAGGTCTTTTACTATAGTAAAATTAATCTGAATATTACCATGCGTCCCATTCAAAGCGGCCTGTCCCAGCGCATTTGGGATGTGCTTGGCTGTGGAGGCTTTCTATTATCCAACTACCAAAGTGAAATACCCGAATATTTTACAATCGGACAAGAATTAGACTGTTATGAGTCCATAGGCGAGCTTAAGGAGAAGATTTCCTATTATCTTTCCCATGAGGATATCAGGTGCGAAATTGCCAATAATGGATTTCAAAAGGTAAAAGCACAGCACACTTATGTACACCGCATCTGCCAGATGATGCAGCTCTTATTTCCTGAAGTCAAATAAGGAAAAACGCTTCCTCTCTGTGCCGCACAGGGTATAGAAGCAGCGCCGCTAATTACCTTATACGCCCTGTGATTTAAAAGACCCCGCAGCAAGCTGACGGGGTCCTGTTTATTATTTATTTTTTTAAGTCCATAATACGTACTTCTTCTTCCACGGCCTTTCCAATACTCTGGTAATAGCCGTAAACCGCCTTGGAGGATTTACGTCTCTCTCCCAATGTCTGCCTTTCCTTACTAAAATAAGCAGTAATCATATCCCTGTTCCGGCTTTCCTGGGCCTGAATAGAAACACTCTTATCTGTGATTTCTTCAATCAGTTTCTGGATGCTTCTAATCTGGTCTGCATACAACTCCTTATTTTGAAGCAGTTCCTGCCTGATTTTTTCATATAAAGCTTCAAAGCCTTCATCAAGGTCATCCAGTTGTTTTATACAGACATCCTTTTCGTCCACGTAACTGTCATATTGCTCCATATCCAGACCGCCATCCTTAAAAAGAGCACACTGGGACTGATTAATGTCCTGTATTCGGCACAGAATTTCCCTTTTCTTTTTCAGGCTGTCCTCCAATATACTGAGGTAACCGCTCATCATAAATATACCATGCCTTTCCGCCATTTTCAGGCTTACATATTGCTGCCGCCTACTTTATTAATTCGCATAACTTCCTTCCAGGTGTCACGCATAGATCTGATATGTCCACAGACTTCCTTCAGAATTTCAGCATCCTTTTTCAGATTTGCCTGCAGAAGCCTGCCCTGCAAATATTCGTACACCCTGTCAAAGTCCTTGGCTACCGGATATTTCATATCCAGCGTAGCCCGGAACTGGTCAATAATACGTTCTGTCTTGATGATATTGGTATGCGCCTTGGCAATCTCTTTATGTTCAATCGCCACTATTGCAATATTGCAGAATTTGATTGCGCCTTCATAGAGCATAAGCGTTAACTCGGCGGGTGTCGCCGTCAGAATTTTACTGTTATTATACTGGGCAAAAGCATTGGGTAAAGCCATATTACGTAGTTCCTCCTCCTCCTAGTAAACCGGTAATCGCATTGGCGTTGGACTGCATCTTAGCCATTGCAGTTTCCATTGCGCTGAACTTCTTATACCATTTATCTTCGTATTCCTGCAGTTTCTTTTCCAAATCCTTAATCTTGCTCTCATAACCGTCATAATCGGTCTTCATCTTCTTGTCATCGTAGAAGCTGCCAAAACTGCGGTATCCATCAACCGACTTGGACATATCGTTCATCTTGGTATAAAGCTTCTGGGACAGCTGTGAAAAGAAGCTGATAACCGTATCCGGTTCACTTGCTATCAGAGAGCGGAGCTTATCCGCATTTCCTGAAGTTGTTGCATCATCCGGATCACCGTCAATATGAAAAGCATTTCTTTCATTTTCATCCGCATTGAAATAGCCTGGGTTGTTAATACCAAAATCAAACAGGTACATGGTCTTACCGCCGATTTCAATGCCGTCCGCCATAACTCCTCTAAGCGAAGACCTTATGGAAGAAAGATTTTCGTCTTTCCGAAGAAGGGAATCTTTTATTTTCTTCTCCCACTCTTCTATCTCGCTTTCAGCCATTGCCTGCTTTTCTTCGCTGGTAAGAGGCTCATAGCCCTTGGAAGAATCTGCATTATACAATGTATCCATTTCAATGATCAGCTCATTGTATTCCTTCAGGAATCCCTTAATCATATCATAGATGCCATCTGTATCTGTCTCGGTGGATACCGTAACTTCCTCGTTCCCTGTAGGAGCAAGCGCCGTAAAGGTAAGTCCGTTTATTTCAAAAACATTGGTGTCGCTGGTAAACTTGGCGCCATTTAATTCAATTTCGGCATCCTGCGCTACTACCTTGGTAGCTTTTCCCTCAGGCGGCGTCTGTCCGTCCTTTAAATCAACAGCATCAATTCCAAAGGCCGCAAGCGCCTTGGAACTTTGACTGGCTGTACCAGCATTCACTGTATCAGTTGAAGTTATCTTAAAATCATTTGCTGTTCCGGACTCCGGAGAGCTGATAAAAAGTCTCTTCTGCTTTTCATCAAAATTGGCATTTAACCCTACCTTTTTTGCTGCATTCAAAACATCAGAAATTGTTGTATCGGCCTTGATTTCAACTTCTGCTGTCTTTGAACCTGATGTAAAGGTTATCTTTTCACCAATCATGCTCTGCAAATCCGCATCGGAAACAAGGTCTTCCATTTTGGTAAGGGCATCCACGTTTCCGGTTTTACCGTCCGCCTTCTTTACCTCTGTCCCAGTCAGATATCCTCTCTTTGCAAGCTGTTTGATTTTTAAAGACTGAACGCCGTTTACTGCCTTTTCACCAGTAATCACGCTTACAGCGCTGCTGTTGGATACCTTTGTTGTCTTTTTGGTATAAGCGCTGGACCAGCGCATGTTGTTAACATATTTGCTCTGGAAATTTTTAAGTTTTGTATTAAGGCTCTTCCAGGCATCCTGTTTCCATTGTAATTTTGTCTGGTCTTTTTTCGCATTATCCACTTTTTGCTGCTTTGCAGATACCAATTCCTGGATAATACTTTCCGTATCAAGTCCGGAAAACATTCCGGTTACACGCATTGGCATAATTCTACCTCCTATCTTTTCTCATCCACCAAGATACCTGCAAGCTCCCATGCTTTTGCAATCATATCAAGGGTCTTTTCAGGCGGAATCTCTTTTAGTACTTCCTTGGTTTCCTTATCAACAATTTTGATTGTAACCCGGTTGGTAGCTTCATGGATTCCGAATATCGCTTCAGAATGAGTCAGATTTTTGTTCAGGGTTTCCACGGCCTTTTTAACCTGATCGTTGCTGGCCTGCTGGGTCTGCTGTTCTTTTGCCGTGTTTTTATCAGCATTCCCCTGACTTCCTCCATTCTCGTCCTTGTGCTCTGTTTCTGCGACTTTCACAGTTGTGGCGTCGTATACGTTGTTCTGCTCCGGCGTAGCAACATCCATGTTCTCTACCGACTGTTTCGGCACAGGTTTCGCCTGTGGGGTATTCTGTACCTGATAAGTCATAGCGCTGCTTAATGGTTCGATTGCCATTTTAATCACCTCCGTGTGATGTATTTTTATTTGGTACAAAATAAAAAACTTTAGAGTTTTCCTGTCTTCTAAATATATATCGGAAAAAGATTTCAAAAATTTATAGGAAAATAGAAAAATATGCTGATACTGAAAGATTGTATTTTATCCTATTTACCAGCAAAAGACTGTGCGCCTGACACAGTCTTTTTAATTCATTTTCTCTTCATTTATCCCAGCAGATGCTTTAACGCTTCCAGTCCGTCCATATTGGCGGCTTCCTTATTTACCTCCTGTATCTGTTCATAAACTTCCTTCCGGTATACAGGAACTTCCTTTGGTGCGCTGATGCCCAGCTTTACCTGTTCTCCCTTAATCTCCAGTACCGTAATTTCAATATTATTATTTATTATAAGGGCCTCATTTTTCTTTCTGGATAAAGCTAACATTTACTCACCTGCTTTCTTTGCATTTAAAATATCATATATCGGAAACTTAACCGCATATCCTTCCCCATCCACAATCACCTGACAAGCTTTCTTTTCTGCTCCATTAATTATGATAGGACCTTTCAGATTCACGCTCATTTTCTTTATATCCCCTGGAATCGTAACTGTCACCATTACCAGTACTTCTTCAGGGTCCAGTTTCCCTATGGGTTTTAACAGTTCGTCCTCTACTTCCGGGTTGTAATCCGGCTTTACCAGCAATGGGTTCATAACCGGCATTGCAAAAGCAGGTTCCTGTATGGACTGCAGCCAGTGAATGGAGTCAATCCCTTTTTCCTCGTCATGTACAAGGGCAAAATCCGTTAATTCCGGAAACCCTATAATCCCGGATGGAAAATGTATGATTTTATCGTCTATAATTTCTATTTCTCCAAAAATTTTAGTATTAATTTTCATATATGCTCCTATCTGTGCATTGCCGCTGCACATTTGTTAAATATAGTTCATCAGGGAAGTCTGCATAATTTTGCTTGTGGCCATAAGCGCTGCATTGTAGGTAAGCTCCGATGCAGTGAGCTGAATGGCAACTTCCGCAATGTCCGCGTCTTCATTTTCTGACTGCAGGGTTTTAAAAGTGGTTTTCTGCTCCGCCAGACGGTTGCTTACAAGATCAAGGCGCTGGCCTCTGGTTCCATTATCGGTAATTGCCTCATTGGAATCGTCCAAATATTTCTGACTTCTGGAAATTGCCTGTTCAAACATCTTATGTACATTTTCCCTGATATAGCTGTATGCTTTTTCTGCTGTTTCATACTGTTTTTGTACCTTGGCATATTCCGCAGTGCCTTCCTGAAGTCCCTTTAAAACCGTTTCCAAATCGGTTTTGGTGGCATCTATTCTTTCCAGATCGCTGATAGCGCGCTCCAAATCCTCCACATCCCTGTCAAGCCCATGAGTAAAGACTTCATCCGCATTGGTATTTACCTGAATTTTCTGGTTGTATCCCACATCATATTCTATTTTCTGGTTGTTCTGCTTTCCGGTTCTAAGATACTCCTGATTATAATTGACTGTTTTTTCATTGCCTGCCTCATCTGATGTGGTGGCTTTACATGCAAAATAATGTTCGGGACGAAGGTCGCTGTTGCTCCACTGATTCTTTGCATAGGAAAACTGAATTTCTCCCCCTCCTGTGCCTGCCTGCTTCTCTAATTCCTGATAAGCGTTCTTTCCAAACAATACCTCTCCTGTTTCCGGGACAAATATTATGGCTCCAGGGTCTGTAAGGCTTAGATTTTCTGCTGCAAGCGCCCGGCCATAAGGATCGTCTGCCAGTGAAACAGTTGATGCGGTTGATAATTTTGTGCCATCCGGAAGCTTAATAGATAAAGATGCCGATGGCGCCGGAACTGGAACCGGGCCGGATCCAAAATCTCCGTCATGAGGGTTAATTGGATTGCTGGCAGCTGTGGGATCATAATTCCTGTTGTCATATACCTGCAATTTCCCGTCTTTTATCTGAAGCTGTGTATAATGGTTGTTGGGATGTCCGTTATTTGTTGCATTAATAATGCGGTTCATAAGCTCCGTGGAATCAGATGCGCCACTAATATCTATATTATAGGTAAAGCTGTTTCCATTTACCTCCAGTCCTGCTGACGCTGAATCAGAAGTAAAGCGGATGCTGTAATACATATTACAAGTACAGCATGTAGTAAAAAATCCGGTTCCGTCTAAATCCTGTATACTATTAGGGGGATTATCCAAAGCTCTGAAGTCAAGTTCCGCCCCGGCATGGGTATTGCCATTATCGTCTGTGTATAGTTCTGACAAATATCCGCTTGATGTCATTATCACCTCACCAGGCAGAGCATTTGTGATATCCTGCAAAGAATAAGATCCCATCAAATTGTCATATGCCAGCCGCATCCTATAGATATCCCCATTGGTCACATCCTGCTCCGTCATGTTTTTGGATGTATCGTAAGGATCATACTTGGGATCATCGTAATTATCTTTATTCAGTCCCGGCAGGCCGCCGGTATTGGTATAATTAATGGTATCAAAATCCGCTAGGGTGTTCTGTTCCGTAATCTCATACTTTGGATATCCGGCAGGCTGTTCCTCCACCTTTTCATTAAAGGATAAGGGGGTGTCTGTTCGATAACCTGTAAAAATATATCTTCCTGCATAATCCACATTTCCGGTGGCATAAAATTCATCCCGCAAAGATTTCATCTGCTCCAGGATAATTTTTAAATTGTCAACACCGTATTCTTTATTGGCTCCTGTATTTGCCTTTTTGATAAAATCCGTAAGAACCGCTGTTACCGTATCCATAGATTTATCTGTTACATTCAGCCAGCTCTCCGCATCTTTCGCATTCTTTTCATGGTACTGTACCAGTTCGGACACACTGGTTCTAAGACGTAGGGCGCGGATAGCAATAACCGGGTCGTCAGACGGCCTTGTAATTTTTTTCTGAGTAGACATCTGAGTGCTGAGTTTATCCTGCATCACTTTATTATTATTAATATTATACAGAGAATTGTTCTGCATAATTTTATTTGTCATTCTCATTTTTATTCCCCCGTTATATGCGCCAATAGGAAGTTTGAAAACCGTTATTTTTCAAACTTCCTGTTGTATATTTTTAAATATAATTCATCAAAGATGTCTGCATAATTTTGCTTGTGGCCATAAGAGCCGCATTATAGGTAAGCTCTGAGGCTGTAAGCTGAATTGCCACCTCTGCAATGTCTGCATCTTCATTTTCTGACTGCAGGGTCTTAAAGGTTGTTTTCTGTTCTGACAGACGGTTGGTGACAAGGTCAAGACGCTGGCCTCTGGTTCCGTTGTCAGTAACGGCCTTGTTTGTGTCATCCAGATAGCCCTGGGACTTACTAATGGTTGCCTGAAACATATCATGCACATTTTCCCTGATATAGCTGTATGCCTTTTCCGCCGCCTCGTACTGCTTCTGCACTCTCTCGTATTCTTTCGTGCCTTCCTGCAGCCCTTTTAAAACATTATCCATATCCGTTTTGACTGCGTCAATTCTTTCCAGGTCGCTGATGGCACGCTCCAAATCTTCTATATCTCTGTCAAGACCATGGGTAAATACTTCGTCCGCCTTGGTATTGACCTGAATTTTCTGGTTATATCCCACATCATACTCTATGTTCTGGGAATTTCCCTGTCCATTCAAATATTCCTGATTGTAATTCACTTTATTTCCATCTGCATCCGTAGCGGTACATGCAAAATAATGCTCTGGCCTGAGATCCCCGTTTTTCCACTGGTTCTTTTCGTAGGTGAAACGGATTTCCATCCCCGGATTGGCCGCCTCCTGGGCTTCCAGATTCTGGTATACCCCATCCGGTATCAGCACTTCTCCTGTTTCAGGAAGATAAAGGGCTGTGGTCCCTCCGTTAATCATCTGGGTATAGGGATCCGGAATGTCTGACAGCTTTGCTGTTGTGACAGGAATCTGGGTTCCATTTACTTCCATCTTCAGGTTTGCCGCGTCGGACAGATTATCATAGGACAGGCGCAGTCTGTGAATGTCCCCGTTTTTTATATTCTGCTCATTTACATTTGTAAGGTCATAATTGGGATCGTTATAATTATCCTTGTTCAGTCCGGCTAATCCCCCAATATTCGTATAATTAATAGAATCAAAATCCTGAAGTGTTTTTTGTTCCGTAATTTTATAATTGGGGAATCCTACCTTTTCTTCCACCTTTTCATTAAAGGATAAAGGGGTGTCTGTTCGGAAGCCGGTAAAAATATATCTTCCCGCATAGTCAACGTTTCCGGTAGCGTAGAATTCATCCCGCAGGGACTTCATCTGCTCTAATATAATTTTCAGATTATCAACGCCATATTCCTTATTGGCTCCTGTATTTGCCTTTTTACTTAAATCGGTAAGAACTGCTGCTACTGTATCCAGTGATTTGTCTGTTACGTTCAGCCAGCTTTCCGCATCCTTGGCATTCTTTTCATGGTACTGCACCAACTCCGAAACACTGGTTCTAAGACGCAGGGCGCGGATAGCAATAACCGGGTCATCCGATGGCCTTGTAATTTTCTTTTGGGTGGACATCTGGGTGCTTAATTTATCCTGCATTATCTTATTATTATTTATATTATACAGAGAATTATTCTGCATAATCTTGTTGGTCATTCTCATGTCTTTACCTCCTGCCTGTCAAAGACCTGTATGCAATATCGTATCAAAAATTTTCACATCCAAAGCGGATAATTGTTTTATTCCAAATTTTTTTATCTGTATTTTAAAACCCGTATTCTGTCAGACGGCCGTATCTTTTAAAATTTAGACGCCTGTACGGAGTATCAGCTGGTCATAAACTTCTGTTAGTGTTTGTATCATCTTGGATGCCAGTGTATAGGAATTTTGAAACTTCACAAGACTTACCGCTTCCTCGTCCTCGTCCACCCCTGATATGGAGCTTCTCTGGTTGTCAATGCTGACCTGCAGCGCACTGTAGGTGTCACAAAAAGTATTGGCATCGCTGGCATTTAAAGCAGTATCCGACAAAATCATATCAAGCAGCTGTCCGGCAGTTCCATTACGGAAGCTGAACATTTCTTTATCCGTGAGAAGCTTTATCAGCTCCTTAATCTGTCCGCACTCTTCCACACCCACCTGTTCATCATCAAGGGGAGGATCCACATTTGTCCGGGTGCCTAACCGGTCTGCATTAAGCAGCAGCTCTGTATTGATGGCAAAGTTCCCCGCTGTTATCTCATAGTATCCTTTGGTTCCATTCAAGTCATTTTCCGTAAGCTCCGTGCCATCGCCCCTAAATCCGGTAAAAAAGATACACCCTGCATCGCCGTTGGCGTCGATTCCATTTGTGAATATCTCATTCACTTTCTGGGAAAAGCCGCGAATCCATTCGTTCATCTGCTCCATATAATAAGGAATTCCCTGATACTTAATGGCCGCCTCTGTTTTAGCGCTTTTACCCATCAGGCTTGCGTCAAGGGTGGCTCCGGGACGACTGGTGTCAATTGCAAAGGTGTATGTGTCCGGCGGGGTAAACTGCCATCCGTTATTATCCAGACCTTTATAATAAAAAGTTCTGTTTCCAAGGCTGATGGTTCCTCCCGATGCCGAAAGAGTACACTGAGCCATTTCCTTCAGATATTCTTCCGTAACTTTAATCGTTACCTGGCCTGTTGCAGTGTCAACGCCAATAATTTCACCGGTAAAGTTTGCGCCGTTATTACCGTCCCGAAGATTCATCAGGCCTTTCAGTTTGCCGCCCAGGGAAGCGTTAATCAGGCTGAATTCGTTTCCATTATTCCATTTCACCTGATAAAGACCGTCGGCATCTGACTGGTTTACTTTTTCGCTTTTATCTCTGGCAGTGCACTCCAGAGTTTTATATTCGTTTCCGTCTACCAGCACCTGTCCCCCTGCAATGCGGACCAGATATCGGTGCGCTCCGGTTTCCATATCCGGATAAAGCTTATCGCGGATGGGCATTTCCGTTACTTCCACATCCACCACCTCTGACAGTTCATCAATCAGAAGATCCCTCTGGTCGCGAAGCTCATTTGCCTTGGCGCCGGATAATTCAATTACATTAATCTGCTTATCCAGGGTTGCTATTTTCTGGGCTATGGAATTAATCTGATCCACACACTGTTTGATTTCCAGGTTAATATCCTTTTGCAGCTCCTGAAGATTTCCATACATATTGTTAAAATAATCTGTCATTGACTTGGCGGATGCAATAAACTGGGCCTTGGTTTCCGTACTGCTGGAATTGGTGGTCACTGACTGCAGCGCAGCGCTGAATTTATTAAAAATCGCATTAAATCCGCTGGTAGTGTCATCGTCAAAATAGTCTTCCAAGGTCTGTGTATAATACTGCTTAACGGTAAACTCACCATACCTGGTGTTATTGTCCCAGTACTTTCTGTCATAAAAGCTGTCTCTGATACGCTCAATGGCAATGGTATCCACACCGGCGCCGGCACACCCGTAAGTTGTGAAGGTACGCAGAGCTGGATTGGCCTGCTGGGTCACCTGCTGACGGCTGTAACCGATGGTCTGGGCATTTGATATATTGTTTGCTGTTGTATTTAAAGCGGCATTGGAAGCCCGAAGCCCCGAACCCGCAATATATAATCCAAAAAATTGTGACGGCATCTGTTTTCAGTCCTTTCTTATCTTCCCAATGTATTGATAACATGTTCCATCAGTTCACTGATTACATTAATGTAACGGCTGGACGCATTATAAGCATTCTGGAACATAATCATATTGCTAAGTTCCTCGTCTGAAGAAACGCCGATAATCTGTTCCCTTGCCGCCGCTATATTATCCACGGTCATTTCCTGATTTTCGCTGATAGTCCTCATAACCGAACCGCTGTTAGCCACCTGAGATACCAGATCGCTGTAATAATCTATGAATGTTGTTTTGGTTTTCACATTCGGATTTAACTGAAGGCTTTCGTCTTCAAAAATCTTTTTAAGGGCGTCTGCTGTTTCCTGGTCAATCTTGTCATCGTCCTTTTTAAAGCCAAGAAGGGTGGGCGCTTCCTTAATTTTCCCATTGATAATAAGATTCTCAACTGTAAACGCTTCCGGTTTGGTGTCCCCTGTCTGTGTGTTAAATATGGTATAAGGGTTTCCAGTGGCCGGATCTCTCATATAAGTTGAATTGGGGTCAAGCGCTGTGGCGTTGTTTGCCGCATCAGCCAGTACCTTGTTGACTGCCATCACTATACCATGTATCAGCTGGTCAAACTGGGCCTGCTGGTGCATGATAACCGACTGGGAAACCACTTTATTATAATGCTCTTTGGTGTTGTACTCTTGCAATTTGGCATTGTATTCGTCTAATTCATCCTGTGTAGCGCCTGCTCCCGGATGGGTAGGCGGTTCCAGTGCAAGGTCTTCATAAGTGGCTCTTTTATCCCCTCTTGCATAGAGCATGGATTTTAAGGAGCCAATATCTGTATTTCTGTCTGTGGAGATAATCTGATTCATCTTGTAGAGCTTGGCGCCCTGATTTAAGTTTCCGTCCGCATCACGCTTTTCAAGCTGTTCCCAGTAGGGAGTAAAGAATCCTGTCTTTACATCCGCATCCAGTCCAATTTTATTGAAAGACTGTGCTTTGACAAAGTCTGTGCCTTCCAAATAAATCAGATAATTGCCGTTTACATCTGTTTTTAACTCCAGAGACGCCATTGATGCCAGTTCATCTACCAGAAGATCTCTTTCATCCCTTAGATCGTTGGCCTTCTCAATACCGCCGCCCTCTATTTTCATAATTTCCTGATTCAGCTCCATAATCCGCTTTCCGTAAGCGTTCATGGTGTCTACCTGCTGTTTAATCTGATAATTTAAATTATCCTGATAATCGCAAAGTCCTGCATATATTGCCTGCCCGCGGGTTAAGAATTCATTACAGCGCTGTACAAATACCCCCTGGTTTACCGCACCTCCTGGGTCTTTTGCAAGCTCCTGCACCGCAGTCCAGAGATTTTCAATTGACTTGGAAAAAGACTTGCCCTCAAGCTCCTGATACAGGTCCTGCACTTCTTCAAGCGCTGTTGCAGACACTCCGTAAAATGCACTCCGGCCTGCCTCCCGGCGGTAATTTTTATCAAGGAAATAATCTCTGATATGTTTCACCTGAATATAGCTGACACCAAGTCCGGTCTGTATATACGCATTGGCAGCCGCACTGGTAGACAATGTATTGTATACACGGGTACCCTGCTGTACCTGCTGCCTGGTATATCCGATTGTGTCAATGTTAGACATGTTATGCGCCGTGGTATTCAGTGCGTTCTGGCTGGTCTGAAGACCACTGACACCTAAATATAAACTACCAAATAAAGACATAATGTCACCTCAATCTTTCCAAGGATTACTGTTTTGCATCAAACCCGCTCTGGTCTACTCCCATGGAAGTTCCGGCGGTGTATGCCCCTTTGTTGTAATTTGCTGTTTCAGGAGCGGTTTTCATGGACTGCAGCACATTCATATCAAACTCTACCATTTCCAGTGCATTTTGTATCAAAAGCCGGTTCTGCTCGTTTACTCTCATTACTTTGCGCACGACAGTTCCAAGCATATCATGCACTCTGGCCAGTTTCTGCTGCTCCTGAGGCCTGGTGCTTAACATATCCACCAGGTCGGTGATCATCAGCGTGTTAACATCCTTGTTGATTACGTTGGCGACATCTTTAAATACTTCCTGTCTTCTTTGTTCCAGACGGTTGATTTTACCGACAACGATTTGTTCTTCATCCGTGATTTTTGCTAATTGATCCAAATCGCCGGATACGATAACCGGCGTTTTCTCCATTGATAATCCCAGCAAGTTCTCGTATTCCTGGCTTTCCAAGTCTAGTACTTCAATCAGGTTTTCCATTAAACTTGCCACTGGGATTACCTCATTTCTTCAAATTTTTGTAATAATTTATCGGCAAAGCTTTCTGCGCTTACATCATAAGTCCCGGACTGAATCCTTGATTTGATGGAAGCGGTCACATCCTCCCTGATGTCACCGGCGCCTGCTAATGCCTGCTTTGCAACCTGAATGTCCCTGCCGATGCCCGAAATCAGCAGCTTGTCGGAAGCGCCTGCATTTCCTCTCGCCTGTGTCTTTACTGCTTTCTTTGCCTCATAAACCTTTTGTACCTGTGAATAAGCCTCTATACGCATTGGGATTCCTCCTTCCGTGGATCTTCCTCATTATTATATCCATATATTTATATCTGCATTTCACTTCACTAAATGTATCGGATATTTTTGTAAAGACTTTAGGGCGTGTTTGAAAAAAAGATGCGGTGCCAAAGCAGATAAGGGCGCCGCATCCTGAAAACAGTTTTATTCTTTTATTACATCCTCCATCTGTTCAAGTATCTTGTCTACCAGAACTTCTATTTCTCCCGCCTTAGCCGCTATCTCCTCACTGCCTGCCGCCAGATTGGTAATTCTGTCATTGATATTTTCCACATTTTCAAGGAAACGCTCTGTCTCCTTATTCAGCTCTTCCATGGCAGGGATAATGCTGTCGCTCTGCCTCTTGCCGTCCGCAATGGTTCCCTTGGTCTGCTCCGATAAATTGCGTATCTGATTGGCAATTACAATAAAACCTCTGCCCGCCTCTCCTGTCCGCGCTGCCTCAATTCCTGCATTCAGGGCCAGCATACCTGTCTGGTTGGAAATCTTTATGATATCCTCGTTGATTTCGTCATATCCCTGCACCGATCCTGTCACATTCTCCACTGACTCCTTCAGCAGACTGCTGAAATCCGCCATCCCCGCTACTGCGCCTGCCATCTCCGTAGAATCCTTCGCACATTCCTGATTGCCCTTTGCCAGTTCGCTTATGGCTATTTGTATCTGTTCAAATTCCGTAAGAATTTCCTGATACTTTATTTCCTTGGCCTCCTGTCTTTCACGGAGCTGTCTTGTCATCTCATTTATAGATTCTTTTTCAATTTCCAGCTGTTTCTTTACATGATGGATACAATTTTCCACTTTATTGTATCCTCCCGCAATTGCCTCCGCCATTTCCCGACAGGTGCCATAGCCGCAGGCTCCACAGTTAATATTTTTTTCTTCCTCAGTCCTTTTATCCATGGAGCGGAACACTTCTTCAATTTTGCTGGCCGGAACCGGTTTTACCCTGTTGTCTTTTGCTGTATAGGTACAGATAAAGTCTTCCAGTTTCAAATCCTTAAACTGCTCGTTAAAGCGTTTCAGCCGCGCGGCATAGTTGGCACTCCGGTCCCATGGATTTTTCTTTTTATTTTTTCCCTTCCGCTGGGCAGTGCGCTGTTTATGTATTTCAAAAAGAATATCCTCATTATATTCATTGGCCGGGTCTGTGGCAGTTCCGTAAATACAGCCGCCTCCGCAGTTTAGAGCATCTACCATAAACGGAAGAGATTTTCCTCTTTTTACCCGTTCCGCATATGCCTTTAAAAACGCATAAGCATGCGCTTCCCCTTCTATCTGCCGCACCATAACCTCTTTTCCAAGAAAATGCTCCACATTTTCCCGAAGGCCTCCCGGCTGGGGATACAGGCTGCCAAGCCCATATTCAATCTCATCTGCGGCATGATACCCGGACAGATTTACCCCTTTTAGTTTTTGCATCAAATGATCAAAAGTTACATTATAAGAAACATATCCCTTGTTCTGGGGCCGTTCTATTTCAGATTTCTTGGCGATACAAGGGCTGATAAATGCAAGCTTGTCTGTAAGATTCATATATTTTTTTACATATATTGCCCCGCACATTAAAGGACTGTGAACCGGCACCAGCTTGGGAACCAGCTCCGGTATGTATTTTTCTATGTAGTCCACAATCGCCGGACAGGGCTGGGAAATTCCTCCCTGAAAATGATGCTCTGTAATATAATTCAAATATCCCCAGGTGGTAATATCGGCTCCAAAGCTGACGCTGATAATATGGCGAACCCCCAGGCTTTTCAGATATCCCAAAACCTGCTTATACTGGCCCGGATAATTGGCAATAAAGGCAGGCGCAACCAAAAGGCTGATTTTCTCCCCCCTTTTCAGGTCGTCAAAAAACCGATCCGTATCGTCTCTGTAACATCTTGCCTTATGGTGGCATACATCCATACAGGCGCCGCACTGCACACATGCTTCCCCATCAACCAGCACTTTGTTTTCATTATTTTCCGTTACCGCTCTGTTTGCCTGCACAACCGGGCAAACAGAAATACACCTGTTACATCCGGCACACTTTTCGTCAGTGTAAACCAACCCTTTATTTAATTGTCCCATACCTTCACCCCATTTGTTCTTTATTGTTAATATTTTAACACAAAAGGGTGCCAGATACAACCGCAACTTTTGGTCCATACAGGGAAAATCCCCCGTCCAAAACAATTAACCGCCTTTCCTTTTCCCCATCATTCCGCGCCCCATGCTTCCCATTTCGGAAAGCAAAATTCCGGAAGCGTCCACAAAAGATCTCTTATCCTTTGCCTGCTCCTCCGATGTAGAGGGAATTGTGCCATTCAGCTGCCCGACAATGCTTTCGGCCCGCAGCAGACAGAATCTTTCCAATGTGTCTGTCCCTGTCTCAAAGTCTTCATAAGTGCAAAATCTGGTAGGGTCCTTTTCCACATATGGTCCAATCATTTCTCTAACAGAGGCTATCATTTCTTCAAAATACCCGCTGGCAAAATAGCTGTCAATAAATTCCTGAAAATACTGGTGATACATTTCCATGTATTCTTCATTGGCAAAAATCCAGGCAATCATTGGTCTTGATGCCAGTTCTCCTGCTGACACCGGAGAATCAATGGGGTAGTTCACCATATCCTCCGCATCCATCTGAGCCTCAAAGCCGCCAAAAGCTAAATTGTAATCCCAGGGTATCATAGATAGAATTCCTTCTTTTTCATATAAATAATAATTATGAATCATGGAGCCTGTATAGCTGTCAAAATTGCAGACAAAATTATGCACCACAAAATAACGTACTACCGCGTCCACATCCACAACGCTTTCTATATCTTCCCCCTGTCCCAATGTCTTTAGGGAAGCAATCAGTCGGTTTTTATCCGCCTTTGTAATGTCTGTTTTGGCATTCTCAAAAATGTTCCGGTAACTGTCATATTCATCATCCGAATAGATCAGCGCTACGTCATCACTTCCCATAGGCCCTCCCCCAGGCCCGTCAAAATCCGGTCCGCCCTCCTTCCCCGGCATCCTGCCCGGAAATGGAAATTCCCCCTGCTTTCCATTGTCCATAAACTCTGTTTCCGGTGCCGTCAAACTCTCAGGCTGCCCGCCCGGACCGCCTTCCTTATAAAACTCCGGCGGTGTGCCCATTTCCTGCCAATTTTCATGGGGATCTTGATTTTCCAAAAACTCTTCCATATCTTTCTGTTCAAACCCCTTGCCGTTTCCACGTCCGCCGCCCATATCCATACTGTCCGGTTTATAAAGATTTCCATAGTTTTTTCCATAATTTCGTGCAAGAAAGCTCTCTTCCACGCCCTCCACTGCCAGATACAGCCCCCAATCCTGACCGTTTACAGTGATATAGGTATAGCTGCAAAGAGGCGCCGCCACGCCAAAATCTCCCATCATCCGGTATGCAAGATAATCTTTCATATATGTATTATCCTGAATAATATTATTCAGGCTTAGCTTATCCAGACCATGATAGTTTTTCCCTTTTTCATAGCAGTCAAACTCAACCTTAAAGCTGTAGCGGTTGTTTCCGTAAGCGGCAACAGAGCTTAGCGATGTGTTTCCCTTGGCCCGGATTCCCACATTTTTAAATGTTTCATTGTCAATAATTACTGAACATGCCGCATATTCTTCATTCTCACAGGTTTCCAGAAAACTGTCCCAGTCTTCCATTACAATATCAATGGTATGTACTTTGGAGGTGTCAAAAAGCATTGACCCGTAGCTTGCCTCAGCCATTGCCGAAACGACTCCCAGCTTTCCCACATTTACAAAAGCCAGTGTTAACAATATGGTCAGTGCAAGTATCCCGCAGCAGATTTTATCTATGTTTTTATGCGTAGACATCTTAAGCCTCCTATTAAAAGCGCCGTATTTGTCCCTCTAATGCCCCAGCCAAGGGACATCCCATGGACTTCTACCGTTATAAGTTCCGTATTCGTCCGGTTCTACCCCATGTATTCACCGTTGTAGCTGACCAGCACTGCGCTGGAAATTCCCGTCATTTCTGCCAGGGTGTTGATAAAATCCGTGTTGTCCTCCCTCATACGGACCTCTATATTAAGCTCAATATTTCCCTTCTGTGCCATTTTGCTCTTTACCACACAGCGTTGCACTTTGCTCTTTAAAAATTCCACCGCCTGCTGCTCACTGTCATGATTTTCACACTTTATAACCACAATATATGGATTTAAATACGGTTTTCTGTTGACAAAAACCAAAAGAACAACTCCAATAGCAAGGCTTCCCACAAGGGCAAGGGGAATCAGGCCCGCTGCCAGCACAATACCTGCCGCAATGGACCAGAATAAAAAGGCAATATCCAGCGGTTCTTTAATCGCAGTACGAAACCGCACAATGGATAAAGCGCCTACCATGCCAAGAGAAAGCACCACATTGGAAGTTACTGCCAGAATCACCACTGTTGTAATCATTGTAAGGGCAATCAGCGTCACCCCAAAGCTGGATGAATACATAACGCCGGAAAATGTCTTTTTATAAACATAAAAAATAAACACTCCCAGCCCCAAGGCAAGAATTAACGCCATCGCCATGTCCAAAACACTTACACTGCCAATGTTCTCCAAAAATCCCGATTTGAAAATGTCATTAAATGTCATCACCTGTCTCCTTTTCTTTTAAAGCATCCTCATCCGCACACGTCGCCGCGGGCCGTTCTATTACATACGGAATGTAAACAAAAAAATGCTGTTTTTTCATTTCTCCATAGGGTTTTCAATGACTACTACCCATAAATCCTGCAGGCGGCATACTTGGAATAAGCATGAGTCCTGCAAAATGGCACCTGTACCGCATCCCTGATAATGTCAGGAAGATAGGCGTCCCATTTAACCTCAAGAATCACAGGCGTATCTCCGGCCGGAACAGTTACACAGTCCGGATTCAAAAAGTCTGTACCGCCTATTCCTGTTCGGATATTATAATCCAGTGTCACCCGCACATTTCCCGGACCATATACAAAAGGTTCCCTTGTATAGTCCACTATGGTTTTGGGCAAAAGCCCCTGGGTCCCAATCTTATGGTATAATTCCCCTGCCAGCGGCCTGTCATCCTGTCCCAGCCAGTCATAATCCCCATCAAGGATACGCTGCACCTCCGACTCTGTAAGCTCTGCGCTCTCTTTTCCTGTAAGATGATTGTATTTTGTCTTTTTTTCCAGATGAATCAGAGAAGTGTCCTTATTGTAATACCGGATTCGAAACTTCTCCCGCCGGTTTACCCCATCCAGCTTTTCCCGAAGCGCCATATCCTGCAGATTGTCAAAATACAGACTTCTGATTTCATAGCTGCCTCCTACTGCGTGAAAATCCAGCTCTGCCACAGCCTTCAGACGATGCCTTAAGGCCATTGCATCCCAATTACTGATTTCATGCTTCCATTCATGCCGCAAACCTGCCACTTTATCCCTCCTGTTCTGTTTCCGCCTTTTTCTGCCGCTTACCTGCCCTGCGGATTCTGTCTACATTTGCTATAGCAAGCTTACCGTAAAAAATTGTCTGATTCATGTACAGATTGTGAAAATCGTGTGTCCTAAAATTATCACGGTCCTCAAAATACAAAGAGCCGGATTTTAAATCCGGCTCTGCCCTTTCAACTGGTGCATCCAAAGCTTCTTTTATACTACATACACATGAAAAACAATACTTGCTTTGCTGGTCAGCTCTCTTGTTCTCTCATCTGCCTGTCCCAGCCCTGCGCTTACCAGAAAGTGACTGCCATCCATCACCCTTTCACCCTCTTCATTTACCACAGTAAACGCATCCCTGCCAATTTCAAGGCTCACTTCCCTGCTTTCACCGCCCTCCAGAAATACTCTTTGGAAGCCCCATAGCTGTCCATTTGGCACTGCCATGGAGGAATCCACATTTTTAACGTATACCTGAATCACTTCTCCTGTGGCCTCACTGCTGTTATTTTTGACATTGACCCTTACAGTTAACGTTTCTTTTCCCAACGTTATTTCATCCGGTCCTGCCCCTGATGCCATATGCTCCACCTTTGTCTGTGCCCCATTTTCCCATAGCTTTTCAGCCCTTTCATCTTTTCCTGCCATGAAACTTTTTCCGCCACAGGAGACTGACACCACTTCCACGTCCCCATAGGTAAGTCCATAGCCAAAGGGATACAAAGGCGTTCCCTCAAAATATCGGTAAGTCCGGCCTTTCATGGAATAATCCTCAAAATCAGGCAATTCACTGCTGCTTCTGTAAAAAGTAACTGGCAGCTTTCCGGAAGGGGATATTTCGCCAAATAAAAGCCTTGCAATGACGCGTCCGCCTCTGGCGCCCGGATACCATACCTGCATAATGGCATCCGCCTTTTCCTGTGCCCTGCAAAGATCCATGGCGCTTCCTGTCATGTTAAGGACAATCAATGGCTTTTCTGTTTTTATAACCGCCTCCAGCAGCATTCTTTGCGACTTTGGCAATAAAAGATCTGTCTTATCGCCAGATGCGCTGCTGTTGCCAGTGTCTCCTTCCTCCCCTTCCAGTGTCTCGTCCAGCCCCACGCAGAGAATAACCACATCGCTGTTTTCCGCCACGCTGACCGCTTCCGAAATACGGTCCTGTCCCCAGGAAAGACTCTCCACCTTCTCTCCGGCTAAGTGACATCCTTCGGAATAGTACACCCTTATCTCCTCTCCCACCATATCCTGAATCCCCTCAAGCACCGTAATATATCTGGAAGAAGTTCCATAATAATTGCCCACTAAAGCCCCACGGCTGTTGGCATTAGGGCCAATGACGCCAACGGTCTTTAAATTTTCTTTTTTGAGCGGCAAAATACCATTATTTTTTAACAGTACCACACCTTCCGCCGTGGCCCTATCTGCTGTCTGCAAATGCTCTTTGCATTCAATTCTTTCATAACCGATTTTATCAAATTCCGTCTCATCAAACAGCCCCAGCAGAAAACGGGTGGTAAAAAGCCGCTCCGCTGCCTGGGTAATTTCTTCCTCACTAACAAGCCCGTCCTGATATGCCTTCAAAATATGCAGGTAGGTGTTGCCGCAATTTACGTCGCATCCGGCTTTTATGGCCATAGCCGCCGATTCCTTTGCAGTGGCAGTTACCAGATGATGTTCATGAAAATCCGCAATTGCCCAGCAGTCTGACACAAAATGCCCCTCGAACCCCCACTTTCCTCTAAGAATATCCTGTATCAGCGTTTTGCTGCCGCAGCAGGGCTCCCCATTGGTTCTGTTGTAAGCACCCATAACCGCTTCCACTCCGGCTTCCTTTACCAGTTTTTCA
Organism: uncultured bacterium; assembly: GCA_947381965.1. Classification (GTDB taxonomy): domain Bacteria; phylum Bacillota; class Clostridia; order Lachnospirales; family Lachnospiraceae; genus Suilimivivens. Next base: position 16,793 of record CANCXX010000017.1, on the reverse strand, counting down.
AATGCCGGAAGATAAGTCTCCCACATATCTTTTTTTGAAGCTTTTGCGTCAAAACTGTGGCGTTTTGCTTCCGGCCCGGAATGAACGGCAAAATGTTTGGCACATGCCGCCGCCTTCATAACTTCTCCGTCCCCCTGAATTCCTTCCACAAAAGCCGCGCCAAGTTCTCCTGTAAGATAGGGATCCTCTCCATATGTTTCATGACCTCTTCCCCATCTTGGATCTCTGAAAATGTTCACATTAGGGGACCAGAAGGTTAAACCTTTATAAATATCCCTGTCTCCCTTTGTACTGAACGCATTGTACTTTGCCCGGCCTTCCTCCGCAATAACTTTCCCTGCTTCTTCCATCAATTCCCTGTCAAAAGCGGCCGCCATACCGATTGCCTGTGGAAAGCTGGTAGCTACTCCCGCCCTTGCCACTCCATGCAGGGCTTCATTCCACCAGTTATAGGCAGGCACATTCAGCCGGGGAATTGCCGGGGAATCATAACGCAGCTGGGAGGCCCTCTCTTCCAAAGTCATCTGTGCCACTAATTCTTTTGCCCTTTTTTGAGCTTTTATCCTGTCTCTCATTGTTTCCTGTCCATCCTTTCTTTTTACTATCTGCCTGCATGTCCGCCTGCCTGCCCCGTCAGTTTGCTTACGGGAATAAATGGACTATTATGCCAGCAATTTTTTTATATTCTCTACAGCATTTTCAATACCGATCTGCAGGCTCAGCGTTCTGTCACGAGAAACCACTTCCACAATTCCCTGTTTGATATTTCTTGGGCTTACAATAACGCGCAGAGGAACCCCAAGCAGATCCGCCTCCGCAAACATAACCCCGGTGCTTACATTTCGGTCATCATAAATCACCTCAACACCCGCTTTCTGCAATTCATCATACAATCCGTCTGCCAGAAGCCTCACCTCTTCATTGTCGGCTCTCACAGCGCATAAGTGCAGCTGCCATGGCGCAATTGCCTTAGGCCATATTGGTCCGTTTCCGTCATGATGCGCTTCACACACAGCCGCCGCAAGCCGTCCGATACCAATACCATAACATCCCATCACCGGTGTCCGCTTTTCTCCGTTTTTATCTGTATAAGTCATTTTCATGGCCTTTGTATATTTGGCTCCAAGCTGAAAAATATTTCCCACTTCAATTCCTCTGGATATACGTATGGACTTTTTCCCACACCTGGGACAAATTCCGCCTTCATAAGCCTTTGCCAGGTCATAAAAACACGCCTCAGGTACATCTCTTTGCATATCCAGTCCCTTAAAATGATATTTCTCCTCATTTGCCCCACAGGACAGATTATTTCTGTTTTCCAGGGATTTATCATATAAAATAATGAAATCTCCATTGACAGAAAGATTCACAGGACCTATATACCCAGCATGCAGTCCGCACTCTTCTGTTATCACTGCCGGATGCACCTGGTCCTTCAGATAATTTACAAGCTTTGTCTCATTAATTTCCAAATCCCCCCGGATAAAAACAACCACATACGTATCGTCTGCGTTTTTCTGGTAAACTACTGCCTTACAGGAATTACAGGTTTTGTCCTCCAGAAATTCACAGATATCCTCAATGGTATGAATGTCAGGTGTATAAACTTTCTCAAGAGGTGCGGAAACGACATTTCTTTCGATATCTGAAATGTGTTCCGCCGCATCCATATTGGCCCTGAATTCACACTCGTTACATAAAACAATTGAATCCTCGCCTACAGGTGTAAGCAGCATAAATTCATGTGAAAGATTTCCTCCCATCATGCCGGAATCCGAAGCCACCGAAATGACCTCCGGGATACCCGTCCGTGCAAAAATTCGCTCATATGCTTTATGGCATCTTTCGTAATACTGCTCCAAATCCTCCTGACTGGTATGGAAAGAGTACCCATCCTTCATCGTAAATTCACGCACACGGATCAGTCCTGCTCTTGGTCTGGCTTCATCCCGGAATTTCGTCTGAATCTGATAAATCATAAACGGATACTTTGTATAGCTTTGGGCGCATTCCCGCACCATCTGCACGGCCGCCTCTTCGTGAGTCATTCCAAGAACCATATTTGTATTATTTCTGTCTGTAAAGCGGAGAAGCTCCTCTCCAATGCTGTCATACCTGCCGGATTCTTCCCATAAAGATGCAGGCATAACTACCGGAAATTGTACCTCCTGCCCATCAATGCCGTCCATTTCCTCCCGTATAATCCGCTCAATTTTTCTGGTAATTCTTTTTAAGGGCAGATAAGACGAATAAATGCCGCCTGCCACATACTTCATATACCCTCCCCTTATCATCAGTGCATGACTGTCAATTACACAGTCCGCCGGTTTTTCTTTAAACCGCTCCCCGGCCATTTTCTCAATCTTCATTTACATACCTCCATATATCACAGGCTGCGCCTGGGGCATAGCACCAGCAAACAATCCCAACGCTTTATACAAACTTCTATCCCATGCCTTCTTTCAAACTTCGCATAAATCCGCGCATAATAAAAGTCCCAAGCCGCATATGCAGCTTAGGACGAATCAAACTTAATCCGCGGTACCACCTAAATTCAGGAACTTCCTGCACTCCGGTACAAAGCTCTCACCCTATACCTTATCTCTGTAACGGGAGAACCCGGCATAGCCTAATGAATATCCCATTCGGTATGCTGCTCCAGGGCCGGTTCATCATTCTCCGCCAAAGACTCGCACCTGCCGTCTTCTCTCTGAAGCGCTTCCAATGATTACTATTTCCTTTCATAACAGTTGATTTATTTTAGCAGGGTGAACCTTATATTGTCAATCTTTTTTTGTCCGGAGAATTAACCTCACACCTAAATCATATTTGGGTAATTGCGAAACTCGTAAACTTGCTGAATATTCTGACAATATATTCTGCGAAAAGCCTTATGCACCATGGAATCAAGACCATAGAAGGCAGGAGGGACGCTACCCGACTGTCTTCTGTCCTGCTGGGCTTGATGGAATGCACGGTGCAACAGGATTTGAGTGGAATATATTGTCAGAATATTTCCACAACTTTAAGTTTCGCAATTACCTAAAATCATATTCTCACGGAATGCGCATTCCTGACCTGTGAAAAGTAACATTTACTTTCAAACACGCTCTAATTTTGTTCACCTCTTCTTTATGGGCAAAAGCAGGTCAACCTGACCATCAATCCCATTTTCCGGCCATCCTATATGAGATGAATACACGCTGTTTAGATATTCCTCCATACATCCGCTCATATCTTTCCTGTCCCTGCCATAGAAATCCGCCTGATAAGTTTCATTATTTTTTGCCCATTCCACAAGAAAATTCCATTCATGAAAATCCGGAAAGCTGATGGTATATGCCGCATAAAGTCCGCCGGAAAACTGTTTTTTTACCAAAGGTGCCTCCACTTCCATATCATCAGGAATCGTTAACCACTCTTCATAGCCATGATAACTACTATCCGGTTCCGGATCAGGATTATTAAATCCAAACAAACGGGCATCCGGCTTTCTTCCATACAAATTGTTGGTACGGATAAACGTATTCATAACTTCTCCAACAGCTTCCTCCGGGTCGTCTCCTGTAAACTGATACGATGCTACCGTACAGGGAGGCAGCAGCATGATTCGAACACTTTTTCCCTTTTCCGCCATTTCTTTTGCAATACTCATTTGATATTCCTCCTTTAAATGATGTTTTTCCAGAGGTAGAAATTTTGTTAATTCCACAATCGCATTTTCCTGTATCAAATCCATATAATTCGTTTCCGAAGCATTATCCCGCAGTAATTTTAGTAATTTCTCCATCACCCTTTTCATTGTACAAATTGACATTGCATTTTCGTCCATAGCGTGAATTCTTGCTTCCAGGATACAAATGGCTTCTTCTCTGTTTCCGTCTATCATACGCTGAATTTGTTTTAATGGTATTTGCAGCTTTCGCAGTATAATAATCTGCCGTATTCTTTTAACCGCATCTGCATCATAAATACGGTAAGCATACCCTTCCTTTCGCGTACTTTCAACCAGACCTGCTTTTTCATAATACCGCAGCATTCGGGTAGACACCTGAAAACTGGAAGAAACTTCTCCGATTGTCATATTATCCATATTTCTCCCCCTGCATATCGCAAGCGTCCCCTGCGATACTGATTTAATAATAGGTTATCCTCCATGCACTTGAGTATAAAGCACGACATCGTGTTACAGTCAACAGCGATTTTACAGACTTTTATATGATTTTTGTAAAAAGACAACAACGAAAGCAAACCCAGAAACCCTCTACGGTTTCACTGCAAGAGTTGCCATATATTGTGGAGCATATTCCCGGATTTTCGAACCCCCTTCCCTGTCCCGGTCTTCATACAACGCTTTCAGCGTAAAACCAGCCTTAAGCTGCCCGCCAATCTGCTCTTCCATGGTATGGCTAAACTGTATGCCTTCCCCATTTCTAGCCATAGCCTCAAAACGTTCCTTTGACATTTTCAAAGGATTAAAAGGTAAATGGTTTACTACTGTCAAGGGATGATCGTCTTCAAAGAGAAAATTCAGTCCATTGTCAAAACCCGCAAGCAGCCGCCCGCCCTTTTTCAAAATACGGAAGCATTCATTCCAGATATGATACACATCTTCCACATAACAATTAGAAACCGGATGAAAAATCAGGTCAAAGGATTCATCCTCAAAGGGCAGAGGCTTTGTCATATCCCCTTTTATTATTTCTATGGAATATCCTTCACGCTCTGAAACCATCCTTTCCGCCTCAAGCTGGCTGTCAGAATAATCAAAAACGGTGCATACCGCTCCAAGCTTTGAAAATACAGGCATTTGCTGTCCTCCCCCGCTGGCAAGCCCAAGCAGCCTTTTCCCCTCCAGACCGTCAAACCACTTATGGGGAACCGTAATACAGGGCGTCAGATAAACGCCAAAATTAAATTTGTCCGTTTTTAAAAACCCATCGTGCGAGATAGGCACAGACCATTCACATCCGTTTTCCGCCCATAAATCCCATGTACGGGAATTAATCTTTGTGTAATCCTGCATTTTACAATTACCTCCCTTATAGGTCTTTTATCCACCATCTGGCAGATAAAAAAGGAAATCCCCTGCTCCTTTAAGAGAAGGGATCTGTCTCTTTACAGCTTTAATTATACGTTCTCCGATACAATGTCCGCAAATCCGCATCCTACGGTCCTGGCCAAATCGTCCGGTGATAATTCTATCTGGAATCCAACCTTTCCCGCACTGACAAACAGCTTTTCATACTGCTTCGCCGTTTCATGAATAAAGGTTGGGAACTGTTTCTTCATCCCAACAGGCGAACAGCCACCGTGAACATAACCGGTAAGCGGCAAAAGCTCCTTCTGTTTTATCATGGCAACTGCTTTCTCCCCAGCTGCCTTAGCAGCTTTCTTTAAATCCAGCTCTTTTTTTACCGGAACAACAAATACATAGTACTGCCCGGACTTTCCCTGCGTCACAAGCGTTTTAAATACCTTATCCGCATCTTCACCAAGAATTGCAGCAATCTCTTCCCCGCTGATAGACCCATCCGGTTCATAGGTGTGACTTATATAAGATATCTTTTTTGCATCCAGCGCCCGCATTACATTGGTTTTATCATTGTTTTTCATCTCTTGCCTTCCCATACATCGCACGCAGCCTGCCGTAACAGTCCATTCCTGTGACAGCGCATCCGGCATCTTCTGCAAAATGTCTGCTGATTTTTTGCTCATCGCTCTTATAATAGTTACTTCTTGTGGGATGCCACATGGTCCTTGCCGATACCAAGGACTTCATACTTAAAACTTATATCATTTTCATCCATTAATCAGCCTCATTTATTATTTGGTAATCAAGCAAAAACGCCTCTATATCCGAATAATGTTTTACTGGTATGTCTGCTTTTTGATACTCTTTTTGATATTCACTCAAAATATTGTCATACGCCTTTGCTGTCTTATATGAATCCTGCGAATCATATGCTTCCAACACATCATAGCTGTTAATATCCACTTCATTGCTAATTTCCGAAAACATCTCATTTGAACTGATTAGGCTCATAAATGCCAGATGTTTGTTTCCTGTTTCCGCTGCCAGATACATCTTGTTTCGCCAGTTAGAATACATCTCCTCCCAGGTACCGGTAAGCACATCTCCAGTTACCGCCTTCTTCTGTATGGCAATGGATTCTTTCACATTACGGAACACGGCTATTGTTTCCTTCATAAGTGTGGACAGATTATTTTTAACGGACATTTCTGAATCCGCTGACACTACATCGTCTATCATATCACATAGTTTTTGCGGTCTATACTTCATTGCGTTCAACTCTTCATAAGCACGTTTTACTCCATAATGAAAATACTGCTTATTTAACATTGCTATTGCATTCTCTACATAATAAATGGCCTTGCCTGCCCCACTTAACACATCCGATTTATGTTCTGAAATCATAGACAACGTGTAATAATGTTCCGCCTCTTTTAATAACTTTTCTGCCTTTGTATAGTCTTCCTCTGAAAAGGGCGCGGATAAAATATCTTTTGCCATTTGACGTAATTTATTTAATTGTTCTCTATATTTCTCATCTGCACAATATACGATTTTACTATCCATAAGCTTGGAAATATTGGGGTGCTCATACCGTGCATCTTCCTGTAAATGTTCCCACGTGGTACAGTAGATGTCATGTCCGACTTGTAAATCATCTTGTATAAAGGCACATCCCAATTGCCATCCTCTGTCATCATTGATTAGAATAAGCAAATCCAAATCTGATTTTTCATAAAAGTCTCCCGTCATAAATGAACCGTTTATTCCAATTAATGCCAACCCACCTGGACACACAATATTTGCTTTTTTTATAACTGCATCTATTATTTTTTGGTTTCTTTCTTTTAAATACATCCTATTTCCCCCGTCGCCATATGGCGCTGAATCCTCTGCCATCACAGGCAAATTATTTTCGTTTCCTCTAATACCCACCTCTGCTACAGCGTGTTTAAAAAATACTTTCTGTCAGATGTGCAACACAATTTATGGGAGATTTGTGCCAAATACAGGGCGCATAGCGGGTTATGTAACATGAATTTGGTACAAATATTACGCAAATGCGGGGACGCGGTTTTCCACGTGCAGATGGCTGGAATGATTGTTCAGCTACGCTGATTTCCCAGCTCGCACTCCTTAATAATTATATCGGCACATTCGGCTGCGCTACACAAACTCGTATCTACCTTCAGCCTATACTCTATATTTTTTGCCATCAGTTCATTTTGTTCATCCGATTGACTCTCATATCTATCTCCACGAATAATATTTCTTTTTCTACATATATCCAACGGACAGTATACTTCAACCAAATCAAGTGGATTGTTTTTCAGTATTTCTATCATTTGCTGATAATGAGGAGTTATTTCATCTCTTTCAACTAATATTCCATCAATAAGAACATTTTTCCCCATATCTGAATAGAGTTTCGCAGTGTGGTACATCATAATAATTACTTCACTAAGATATTTCCAATAATTTTCACGCAAATATTTATCTCCCACCATCTCTTGAAACAAGTCATTAGCAACTACATAAAAGAATATGTCATCACGCTCTTGAATCGCTTCGACAATTGATGTTTTCCCTGCACTTGTTACTCCATTCAAAAATATTATACGTCCTTTTTCCACTTTATCACCTCACAAATTTCGAAATACCTAGGTAATTGCGAAACTTAAAGTTGTAGAAATATTCTGACAATCTATTCCACTCAAATCCTGTTGCACCGTGCATTCCATCAAGCCCAGCAGGACAGAAGACAGTCGGGTAGCGTCCCTCCTGCCTTCTACGGTCTTGATTCCATGGTGCATAAGGCTTTTCGCAGAATAGATTGGCAGAATATTCAGCAAGTTTACGAGTTTCGCAATTACCTATTCGAAATACCAATTTATTGTACCACATCCAAACTTGGCTTACTATAAAAATATAAGGCGCTTTCAAAAGTCTTTCTCTGTAAAAAACCCAGAAATTAATTTTAAACTTAAAATTGTATATCTCTCTAGAGCGTGTTTGAAAAATGCTTCCCAGCAAATGTGGGGACGCGGTTTTCCGCGTGCAGATGTTGAAAATGACTTTTCAAACACGCTCTAGCACATTTATATCTTCCACTTTATGTTTTTCCTAATCACTTATTTACGCATTCTAAACCGATACTCTTTCTTTAATCTCTCAAAAAATTATACATGCGTAGTTGTGGAACTTATAATTTTGCATATGTCAACACAGGATCGCTAAGGTCTGATTATTTTCATCAAACGAGACTTAAATGCTCTTTATTACCTTCTCTACCTTCTCCATACTGTGCCTGGGCTTCCGCCACCATAGACAACCTCTGCGATGTCTCATATGTATAAGCGTCAGACTCATCCAAAGCCTTTATATCCTTTTTCCTCATCTCCCGATACACAACCCCCGCCAACGCACTCATAATCGCATTATACTTAGCCGTATCCTCAAACAAACTCTGATACGACTCCTGCGCCTCCATATATCCATCCTGTGCTGCCGTACCAAACGCTTTAGGAAAGATACTTTCAACAAATATCTGCGGATCAGAGGCCTGTGCCATTTTTTTCAGCTTCTTATCAGAAAGCAATTTATCCCGGAGTGCTGACAGAATAACCTTATCCCCCTCCGTAAAATTGCCCTTAAATTTCTCATTAATTTTTGCAATCACCTCATCCAAAGGCATTTTTTCGTCCATCCCCTTGACGCCTTTGTGCTTCGCCGGAACATATACACTTTTTACTTCGTCCAAGGCAATTTCGCCTTGAAATGTCTTTTGCAGCTTATAATATTCCAGCTTCAGCTTCCCCTCCAAGTCAATCAATTCCACAGGGTCTTTCGGCAATAAACCGATTAAGTATGAACAAAATACATATTCCTTCTGCAGCTCTTTATCAAACATTCTCAATATCTGTGATATGTAACTATACCATTTAATCAGATTCCGTACCTGTCTGCGAAATTGATATTTTTCGTTCTGCGTCTTTTTATTATAACGATTGGAAACAGGAAGTAAAATACTGCTCATTCTCCCCATTGCCCTGTCATCCTGTCTGCCTTTTCTGTAATACTCGTCTGTAAAAGCTTTAATATCCTCATCCGAGTAAATACCATATGCCCGCAATTCCCGCTGTGTCTGATACAATAAGTCTGTGTTTACTTCTTCCTGCAGAATTGTTTCCTGATAGAACGGCTGAAATGCCTCCTTGATATCCTCCGCCTTATTTACAAAATCTAATATAAACGTATCTGTCTTTCCCTCGCAAGTGCGGTTCAGCCGGGATAAAGTCTGTACCGCTTTCACATTCTTTAACTTCTTGTCCACAATCATCGTATGTAAAAGCGGCTCATCAAACCCTGTCTGATACTTTTCCGCCACAATCAGCACATTAAAATTGTCATGGAACTCCGCTTTCGTCTGATTCTCCGAAATGTGAGAACCATCTTTGCGTACATTCAGCTTTGACTCCGTATATTCCTCGCCCTGATCGTCAATCGCACCGGAAAAAGCCACCAAAATATCCACATCATCGTATTTCTTTTCTTCAATATATCGTTTGATTTCGTGGTAATAGCGGACAGCAGCCAATCTTGACGATGTAATTACCATCATCTTTCCTTTGCCATCAATCTTATGCCTTGTGGTATCTCGGAATGTCTCTACAATAATCTGCGATTTCTGACTGATATTATAAGGATGTAATTCCTGATATTTACGGATGACCTTTGCCGCCCTGCTGGACGGAACATCAGGATTATCCACCATAGTCTTTGCAATTCTAAAACAGGTATTGTAGGTCATGTAATTCTGGAGAACATCAAGGATAAATTTCTCCTCAATCGCCTGCCGCATACTATATACATGGAACGGATGAAAAGAGCCGTCCTCCTGTTCCTGCCCAAACATTTCCAGCGTGGTTGCCTTTGGCGTAGCAGTAAAGGCAAAAAAGGACAAATTCTTATGTTTGCCCTGGGCAATCATTTCTTTTACAAGCCTGTTCTCCGGATCAACCTCTTCCTCCGCCAAACCTTCACGCTCCGCATACTCCCGCAATGCCTCTTCCGTATCTGCCAGCGCAGTCTTTAACTTAAGCGCCGAACTGCCTGTCTGAGAAGAATGTGCCTCATCCACAATCACAGCAAAGCATCTGCCATTTGCCTTATCCACTTCCGTATAAATTACCGGAAATTTTTGCAAAGTTGTGACAATCATGCGCACGCCGTCATTGATTGCGTTTTTCAAATCCTGGGAATTTTTATCTTCTCCTATGGTTTCTATTGCACCCAATTTATGGTCAAATCCTGAAATTGTCTCCTGAAGCTGTGCGTCTAATACCGTTCGGTCTGTCACGACAATCACACTGGAAAATATCGGTTTGCTATTTCCATCAAAAAGCGATGCAAGACGATATGCTGTCCACGCAATCGAATTGGATTTACCGGAGCCTGCGCTATGCTGAATCAGATAGTTCTTGCCTGCACCATTTTCCCGTACATCCGCCACAAGCTTCCGAACGACATCTAACTGATGGTAACGTGGGAATATCAATGTTTTCCTTTTCTGTAAATTAATAAATTTCTGAATAATATCCAACATACTGTCTTTTGGGAATACATTTTCCCAAAGATATGCCGTAGGATACCCCTCCGGATTAGGCGGATTACCCGCTCCGCCATAAACACCAGCCCCATTAGAGCCTTGGTTAAAAGGCAAGAAACAGGTGTCTTTTCCTGCCAGTCTCGTTGTCATCCAGACTTCTGTATGATCTACGCAAAAATACGCCAGGATTCTCTTATTAAATTGAAAACACAACTCCCTTGGATCTCTGTCAAACATCCATTGGGTTTTGGCATTATCTGCATTCTGCCCTGTGTACTGGTTTTTTAGTTCAAAAGCAAATACCGGAATCCCATTTACCACAAGCACCATGTCCACCGACTTTTTCGTGTCTGCGGAATAATACCATTGCCGATAACACTCAACTTCATTTTCCGCATATTGAATCCCTGCCGTATTATTCAATGCAGACTCCGGCTTAAAATAGCAGACTTTAAATGTAGTGCCTCTATGCTTAAATCCATTTCGCAAGACATGCAGCACTCCGTCCATATCACAGGCATTATTAAAAGCAACACAGAATTTACGTATAGGGTCTATGTCATTTTGCCGTTCAAACACCGCCCACTCTCTTGGTTGGGTACGCTGAATAAAAGAAATCAATTTATCCGGATATAAACCCAGCTTGGGATTGTATATTCCATTTCCCTTTGTATATCCACCTTCGGCTGATATGAGAAAAGCCTCAATATCCGATTCAAACTGCTTTTCTGTGGTAACTGTTATGCTCATGATTCTTCCTCCGCAATCCATTGTCTGATCTTATCCTGTAATAACTTTTTATCCGGTAAATAAAGTTTATATTGAGAAGCATAAATATTGGCATCTTTGGGCAAAGTAATCTCTACCAGTGCATCATTCGCTTCCCTACACATCAGAATGCCAATTGTCGGATTTTCTTCATCAAGTTTTTCATACCGGTCATAGTAATTCACATACATCTGCATCTGTCCGATGTCCTGATGCGTCTGCTTGTCTGCTTTTATATCAATCAAAACATAACAACGTAATAGGCGATTATAAAAGACCGGATCTGCCTGTGTCAATTAAGGAATAAAAAATTTTACTCCTTAGCGTACCAAAACAATATCTACATTTGATTTGCTATATCTTACTATTATTTCATATGAATCCAACATATTTAAATCTGCCACTGCCCCCCTATATCGTTTTATATGACACGCATAAAACAAATAAGTTCTTCTTTACTCCTAGCTCAAACTTGTCTATATCCCTTGCGAATTTCTCCTTCCAAATTTTTAGCTATATCTATATAAATATGCAAAATTTCCTGTATTTCGCCAGATTTTAGTATAATGCATTGACGTAAAAGCTTAAGTCCAGGATACTCGCTATTAAATTTTTTGAGAAAATAAGGAGCTTCTTCAAGTTCAAGAATTGATGTTTTATCAAGAACTCCCCCATTAAAATCATGACACAATTCATTAAGTATGTAATTCTTATATTTTGACCATGCACCCGCACTGTCTTTCGCATTACCATAAATCAAAATATAAGTAAGCGGTTGATTTGCAATATTATTTCCAATTGCCTTTTCTATATGATCTTTAAATATTTTCTTTGAAGTATCGTCCTTAAGTACAAATGCTTCCATAATTTCACAGCACTTGCCATTATAATATACACTTAAGTCGATTTCTGCAGGCGATTTGTGTCCTCCAAAACAATGTCCTGTACTTGCCCGTTTCTCCTGATCATGAACAGTATAACTATAAAGTTCTCCAAACGCCAGATTAAATAACTCCCTGAAAAGCATGGTAACACCATCTTCATATAACTTTTCAACCGTTGTTACCTCAAAATCTTTCTTCTCATTTTTTTTAATAATTATTTGCTTGTCCTCATATATCAATTGTGATCCATAATTTTGCAGGGCGGAACATGTTCTAAGCACTTGTTCTGTCAGCATTACCGTTCCCCAATCTTTCTCTGTTGGCTTCTGATATCCTTGCACCTGATAGTATATTTTTGCTTTAGGCATTCTATCAAATGCCTTAAATACTCTCAAAGCTTCAACTATATTGTCAGCAGCGCTTACGTTACCATATACTTTTTGCTGAAGTAATTCTGTTTCATGCTTTGCTTCATCATTAAATTCCTCTATACTCATTGACAAATGATATCTCTCTTTATAGATATAGAAGTCACGCACATAATCATCACCATGAATTTTTTTACTTTGAACAACAAACCAGCCGAACGCTTCTTTATCACCTATTGCCCACTTTTGAATCTGCTCTTTTTCCACAATCTCAATCAGCCAGTTTATATTTTCCAAAATCTTTTCCTGATCAGCTGTCTGATTCTGTATTGCCTTATTTAATTCACGATTCAAAAGATAAAAATAATTCAGAAATACAGCGCCTGCATAATCGTGATTTTTCCTATCCAAAATCATGTCTTTCCACAGCTTATCTGCTTTTTCATAATCCCTATATTCATCTACCTCCATATATACAATTGCTTTAAAGAAAACATTATCTCCTTCTAAAATATCCTTATATTCTCGCTTACAATATTTTAGTCTGCACTGCTGATGTAATGCCTGTTGATAATAGTGTTCTTTCTTAACAAATTTCCCATTCCCCCAACTCTCGAATTTTCTCTTAAGTATATAATCTACGGCCGGATACAAACTCTCAATTTTAAAATCCATAACTAAATCCAATGCATGGCTATCCTCAAACACTTCCAGCGATGTCTCCGTTGCCTTTTCATTAATCTTTTTTAGTATCTCCTCTTTGAGTTTTTGATCCTGTGCTGCCTCATAAAAAATAAGCAATTCCGGAACATCTGCCTTTAATAAATTCTTCAGAAGATATTTTGAATCGTTTTGTTCATATCTTAATAGCCCAATACATTTACAAATAACAGATTCTGTTGAAAATATCTGCATATAAGAATAGCTAAATACTGCACCTTTTTCTTTATTGTTTTCTCCAATTAAAACCTGTTCCAACGCCTCAAACATTACACTTTTAACAAATTCATCACTACCGTTTTCGTATATATGGTAAATAATTATCAATAACAATTTATAAAAGTGATAAATCTCACTGCTCTTTTTACCATACTGCATATTGCTTACCGGCAACAACAACTCTCTTTTTTTTGCAGTAGCCTCTTCCTTCATATAAAGCCCATATAGTTCTGAGCATAACTGCACTGAAAAATATTCTTCATCAAGAAAGGTAATATAATTACTTTTTCCATCAAACGCAATCTGATATCCCTTCCATACAATATCCATAAAATTTCTATAATACTTTTTTTCTTGTAACCCTGAATTTTCAAAAAACCATTGATTCACACAAAAAAGAATCAGATGGTATCCCCTCACCCAGTCTACATCACGCTGTATCTCCAATAATTTTCTAAAATAATCACATAATTCCTCCGCAATAACATCCAGATATCTTTCTTTTCCAACTACCAAAACAATAGCTTTAAGTAATTTTCTCCATATATTTTGATGAGAACGACAGTTCATTATCAGATAAAATAAACAGCTTCCAATATCTTCACTCTTAAAAAAATTTGTTTTTCTGATGCCTTGTTCAAAAATCGTGTCCACAATACCGCAAATATAATTCACATATACATCTGAATCAAGGATAGTATCTCTAATGTCATGAATCAAATAACGAAATCCCACAAAAAAAGTCCCGCTTTCTGAAAGTAGTTCATATATAACATCCACGTTCAATTTCGGAATATAATATAATGCCGAAATTTTGTCATATCCATTCAGGCAATCTGCAAATTTTTTGTTCTGCCCATCTTTACGCCATCTGGAATATACTACACAGAATGCAACCAAAAATGTGTATTCCCATTCCCTAACGTTATCCCACCTATAACGTTCAAATCCATACTGACCATAGTCCAACAGATCAATCACCCAATTTCCTGTCCATAATTCAGCTTCCCCATATTTATTGGGTTCTTTACAGTATGCTGGCACTTCTGCCATACGAAGTTTACTGTAAAATCTTTTTTCATCTTCCCAAGAAGGAATTGAATATTGATAAATATAATTATCCAGTAGAAAATAAATGAGTTCTCTTTGATCATCCCCATCTAAATATTCACCAATTTTATATGTTCCTTTTAAAGACAATACCATAACAATCCAGTCGTCTCCTTGGTTCGTCCCCCATTTCAACCATAATTTTGCCAATGCTTGATTAATTGCTTCGCTCCCCCAGTACCTACCAGGTCCGGCATAATATTTACCATTTAAATATTCTAAATAGTGTTTATTTATAAACCAATCTAAGTCAGGTGTTGTATCACTTGCAGCTTTCCAACATTTTAATATTTCCTCTGGATTTATAATCTCAATATTAAATTGCTTTTCTCTTTCTTGACGTTTTAGCCAAATGAGAAAACGAATAATATCTGAATCCTTAAATTCCCAATCACCTTCTCTTTCAACTCTTTCCCATGTATATAAATTACCTAATGCACATTTCCAACGCCCAAAAGAGAATGATATCCAACCTTTCTCAACTAAATCTTTTGTACTTTCTGTTAACTCTTTATGTTCTGTTTTATATTTGGTAAGCAATTCCTCAAAGAATTCAATTGAATAAAAATCTTCTATAATACTTGCATTTTCATAGAATGAAAACAATATATCAGATAAAGGAAATACAAAAAATTCCTTCGCAAAACTACCAAAGTCGTTCTCTTTAATACATATGGATATTTTATTGATTATATCTTTTTCATTCCAAATATTCAATCTGCTCATTTTTCTTTTATTCTCCAATACCCTTTTCTTCTTCCTCCAACTCTTTCGATAACACCAATCCTTTTTAAGTCTGCCACTGCCCTTTGCACCGTTTTATATGACACTCCTAAACGGTCAGCTATTTCGGACAATGAAATGTCCGTTTGAACTGTTATAAGTTCTAAAACATTCATATTCATGGTATTTTCTTTTCGGACATCATTTGTCCTTTTAAACGCTTTGCTAGTCGCAACCGCGGTAAATTTGACTGTAATGTCATCTCCAAGAATACTATATTCAGGAATCTTCGCACCAATCAAATCACATTCTTCACAAATTTTTTGAATCCCCCGTCCCCATGATTCTATATACCCCGCCCTGAAAAAGGTATTCGCCAAATCCGGGTTATATGGCCTGGAATTATGGGTTTTCATAAGACTTTCCAATGTCCAGTCACTTGGAAATACGCATGCATTGCTGATATACATAGCCTCATCTTCTATCCGGACTTGAATCGGAATGCCGTCTTCCCATTTACAATGAATCAACGCATTGTATACCGCCTCTCTTACTGCTTCCCTTGCATAAGGGTATGTCTCTACCCGTACCTCTTTGTCATAGGAAATAGATGCTTTTAAATATTTCAAATAAATCAGTTCCACAACTCTATCTGCAATTAAAATAAGCGATCCCTCAACCACATCCTGATATTGAAGATCAGAACCTATCCCAAACTTTCCGATTTTCACATAACACCCCGTAAAAAACGCTGTGGATTACGATAAAACAACAAAACTGCTGCCCGCTTCAGTTTTCCGTCAATAATCAGTCCCAACTTATTAAGCAATTCCTCATTTGTACATTCTAAATCTTTACGTGTCATTCGTTCTGTTCGAACAGCCTCTCGACGAAAGATTTCAAAACTCTCTATATCTAAGTCTGCAACGGAAACATTATCAATTGGAACTGCATCCCAACGATATCCTGTCTTTCTGACAAGAAATTCCGTCAATGCGGAGCCTCGAAGCTGCTGTTTTGTACTTCCACTCCGATAATGATACTCGCCACGATAACTGACTGGGTATGAACTGGGATTTACTATAATCTGAATATATTGTTTTCCATTTTTATCCAGACAATTTACATCAGCAATAATTCCCATAGTGTCCTTAATTTTATTCGGAATATCTTCAAGAAGTTTCTTACAATCAGTCACTCCAACAGCCTCACCGTCATCATTAATTCCAATATAAATACTTCCTCCCTGCGCATTCGCAAAGCCACAGATCCATTTTAGATATTCATCTCTCCATGACTCTTTATAATGAACTACCCCGCAGCAGAGCTGCGGGGTATCAGAGGGGGTGCTTCCACTA